>DATEDI010000040.1:0-339406 GCA_035281745.1 Rhodanobacteraceae bacterium | reverse complement strand
CGCCTGTCGGGCAAGAATTCCATCACCACCGGCAAGATCTACGAAGCCGTGATCCGCAAGGAACGCCGCGGCGATTATCTCGGCGCCACCGTGCAGGTGATCCCGCACATCACCAACCAGATCAAGCACGTGATCGATGAGGCCACGCGCGGTTTCGACGTGGCGCTGGTCGAGATTGGCGGCACCGTCGGCGACATCGAATCGCAGCCGTTCCTGGAAGCCGCGCGCCAACTGCGCATCGAGCGCGGCGCCGACAAGGTGCTGTTCATGCACCTGACGCTGGTGCCGTTCATCAAGGCCGCTGGCGAAATCAAAACCAAACCGACGCAACATTCGGTCAAGGAATTGCGCGCGCTCGGCATCCAGCCCGACATCCTGGTGTGCCGCTGCGAAGAACCGCTGCCGGAATCCGAGCGCCGCAAGATCGCCCTGTTCACCAACGTGCCGGAAAGCGCAGTGATCAGCGCCGCCGATGCCGACACGATCTACAAGCTGCCGTTGTGGCTGCACAAGGAAGGGCTGGACGACATCGTGGTCGAGCGTCTGCGCCTCGATGCCAAGCCCACCGATTTGGCGGAGTGGCGGCGCACGGTCGATGCAATCGAGAATCCCAAGGACGAGGTGCGCGTCTATATCGTCGGCAAGTACGTCGAACACAAGGATGCCTACAAATCGCTGGGCGAGGCGCTGCGCCACGGCGGCATCCACAACGCGACGCGCGTCCAGCTTGAATGGATCGATTCGGAGAACATCGAGACGCACGGCGCCGACACAGTGCTGCACGATGCCGACGCGATCCTGGTTCCCGGTGGCTTCGGCAAGCGCGGGTTCGAGGGCAAGATCCAGACCGTGAAGTACGCGCGCGAACGCGGCATCCCGTATTTCGGCATCTGCTACGGCATGCACGCGGCGGTGGTGGAGTTCGCGCGCGATATAGCCGGGATCCCCGGCGCGGGTTCCACCGAAAACGATCGCGATTGTGCCGACCCGGTGATTGCGCTGATCACCGAGTGGACGCAGGGTGCGGGCGAAGTGCAGCGTCGCGACGAAGCGTCCGATCTCGGCGGCACCATGCGCCTCGGCGCGCAGGAATGCCGGCTGAAGGCCGGTACGCTCGCGCGCGAACTGTATGGCGCCGACACCATCCGCGAGCGCCATCGCCATCGCTTCGAATTCAACAATCATTATCGAGAACGGTTGGAGAAGGCGGGCCTCGTGATCGCGGGTCTGTCGGTGGACGATCTGGTGGAGATCATCGAACTGCCGGCGCAGAAGCACCCGTGGTTCCTGGCCTGCCAGTTCCACCCGGAATTCACCTCGACTCCGCGCGACGGCCACCCACTGTTCAACGGCTTCGTGCGTGCCGCGCGCGAGTACAAGGCCATGCGTGATGCACCGCTGCTTGCGAAAGAGGCGGCGGGATGACGGGCCGCTATTGCTTCGCTCCCTCCCCTTCAAGGGGAGGGCCGGGGTGGGGATGGGTTGAAAGGCTCGGCAGCGTGTACCCCATTCCCCTCCCGACCTCCCCCTTGAAGGGGGAGGAGAACTTCGGCGCTGCTACGGAGCTTGCGGCATGAAGCTTTGTGGCTTCGAAGTCGGCCTCGACCAACCGTTCTTCCTGATCGCCGGCCCGTGCGTGGTCGAATCCGAACAGTTGCAGGTCGATACGGCCGGCACACTGAAGGAAATCACCGGCAGGCTCGGCATCAACTTCATCTTCAAGTCCAGCTTCGACAAGGCCAACCGCACTTCGGGCAAAAGTTTTCGCGGCCTCGGGATGGAGGAAGGCCTGCGCATCCTCGGCGAAGTGAAGAAACAGGTCGGCGTGCCGGTGCTGACCGACGTGCACGAATACACGCCATTCGACGAAGTGGCCGAGGTCGTCGACGTGCTGCAGACGCCGGCGTTCCTGTGCCGCCAGACCGATTTCATCCAGAAGGTCGCGCGCACCGGCAAACCGGTCAACATCAAGAAGGGCCAGTTCCTGTCGCCGTGGGACATGAAGAACGTCGTCGAGAAGGCGCGCGCGGTCGGCAACGAGCAGATCATGGTGTGCGAGCGCGGCGCCAGCTTCGGTTACAACAACCTCGTCTCCGACATGCGCTCGCTGGCGGTGATGCGCGAAACGCATTGTCCGGTGGTGTTCGACGCCACCCATTCGGTGCAATTGCCGGGCGGGCAGGGCAACAAGTCTGGTGGCCAGCGCGAATTCGTGCCGGTACTGGCGCGCGCGGCCGTGGCCGTCGGCGTCGCCGGCGTGTTCATGGAAACCCATCCCGATCCGGACAAGGCGCTGTCCGATGGGCCGAACGCGTGGCCGCTGGGGAAGATGGAGGCGTTGCTGGAAACGTTGAAGAAGCTCGACGAGGTGACGAAGCACTCCGGTTTCCTTGAAGCGACAGACAAATAAAATGTCGTCATTCCGGGGCCGTTCGCGATGAGGCCGCGAACGACCCCGGAATGACGACATGTTTCGATCAACTTGGCTACAGCAGAAATGACAACCATCATCAAATCCATCCACGCCCGCGAAGTGCTGGACAGCCGCGGCAACCCCACCCTCGAAGCCGAGGTCACGTTGGCCGATGGCGCGTTCGGGCGCGCGATCGTGCCGAGCGGCGCGTCCACCGGCACGCGCGAAGCGGTGGAACTGCGCGACTGCGACAAGGCGCGCTATCTCGGCAAGGGCGTGCTGAAAGCGGTCGGCAATGTCAACGGCGAAATCGCCAAGGCGCTTGCGGGTTTCGACGCTGCCGACCAGAAGGGTCTTGATGAAAAACTGATCGCGCTGGATGGCACGACGAACAAGTCGCGGCTCGGCGCCAACGCGACGCTGGGCGTCTCGCTCGCGGCCGCGCATGCGGTGGCGGCATCGCGCAAGCAGCCGCTGTGGCAATACCTTTTCGCTGCCATCCATGGCGAGGCGCCTTCTCATTCCGGTGCCCCGGCCCGGCCATCCTTGGCCGGGGGTTCGCAGGCGCAGCCGTTGCCGATAGGGCAACGGCTAAACGCGCCTGCTCTCCCAGTGCTGCCGGTGCCCATGATGAACGTCATCAACGGTGGTGTGCATGCCGACAATCCGCTCGACATGCAGGAATTCATGGTGATGCCCGCGGGCTTCGGGAAGTTCTCTGATGCGCTGCGCGCGGGCGTCGAGGTTTTCCATGCACTGAAGACGCAATTGAAGAAACGCGGCATGAACACCGCGGTCGGCGACGAGGGTGGTTTTGCACCGGCGCTGCGTTCGCACGAAGAAGCCATCGAGGTGATCCTCGAAGCGGTGAACGCGGCGGGTTACCAGCCCGGCAAGCAGGTCTGGATCGCGCTCGATCCCGCGTCATCGGAATTTTTCGAGAACGGTGTGTATGACCTGAAAGGGGAAAACCGCAAGCTGGACGCCGCCGGCATGGTCGAGTTGTACGCCGATTGGTGCGCGAAGTACCCGATCATCAGCATCGAGGACGGCCTCGCCGAAGGCGACCAAGCCGGATGGAAACTGATCACCGAAAAGCTTGGCCAGAAAATCCAGTTGGTGGGCGACGACTTGTTCGTCACCAACCCGGCGATCTTCCGCGAAGGCATCGCCAACCACATCGCCAATGCGATCCTGATCAAGGTGAACCAGATCGGCACGCTTTCGGAAACCCTGGAAGCCGTGGCGATGGCGGACAAGGCGAACTACGCGGCGGTGATGTCGCATCGTTCCGGCGAAACCGAGGACACCACGATCGCCGATCTCGCGGTCGCGACCACGTCGACCCAGATCAAGACCGGTTCGCTGTGCCGCTCCGATCGCATCGCCAAGTACAACCAGTTGCTGCGGATCGAGGAACAACTCGGGACCGCCGCGAAGTATGCTGGCCGCGACGCGTATCCGAATCTCGCGGCACTACCACGCTGAGATTGCTGTTTGTGGAGCTTCTGATCAAATTCGAACGCCATCATTCCCGCGAAGGCAGGAATCCATTGTCTTTGTGAGATGTGGGTTGGTAAAGGCCCTGGATCCCGGATATCGCTTCGCGACTGCGTTTGCAGGATTGCAAACGCGAACGCCGAAGGCGGCGCGTAGCGCGAGCGCCAAGGATGGCGCGAGTATCCCGGGATGACGAGCAAAATCAGAGGTTCACCATGCTCAAATGGCTTGCGCTCATCCTCATCGCCTTGCTGATCGGCCTGCAGATCAAGCTGTGGGTCGGCGATGGCGGCATGCGCGACTTGCGCGCGATTCGCGAGCGCGTGTCCGAACAGCAGTCCGAGAACGGCAAGCTCAAGCAGCGCAACGACGCGTTGCATGCCGACGTCGAGGACTTGAAGCACGGCCGCGACGCGGTCGAATCGCGTGCCCGCTCCCAGCTCGGGCTCATCAAGCCCGGCGAAGTCTTCTATCAGGTGGTCACCGGGCCGGCCCCGGCGGCGAGCGTCGCTCCGGTTTCCGCAACCAGCGCAACCTCCGCGGCGGATTCCGGGCATTGATGCACGGTCGGGCCGACCTGATCGGCTAAACTTGTGGGCTGCGCAAAAATCCTTTTCCGGTTTCGGGGTTCGAACGGCGATGCGGGTGTTGGTGAGCAATGACGACGGCGTCGAGGCGCCGGGCATCCGCGTGCTTGCCGAGCACCTGTGCGAGTTGGGGGAGGTGACGGTGGTGGCGCCCGATCGCGACCGTTCCGGCGCCAGCAATTCGTTGACCCTCGATCAGCCGGTGCGCGTCGTGCGGCTCGACGATGGTCGCTTTCGCGTGGCCGGTACGCCCACCGACTGCGTGCATCTGGCGCTCTCCGGATTGCTGGACGACGAGCCGGACATCGTGGTGTCGGGCATCAACAATTCCGCCAATCTCGGCGACGACGTGATCTATTCCGGCACCGTTTCGGCCGCGATGGAGGGCCGTTTCCTCGGGCTGCCGGCGATCGCGGTCTCGCTGGCCGGCCCGGGCGAGCACCACGACGGCAATGGTCACCATTTCGATTCTGCCGCGCGCGCGGTGTCGCTGCTGATGCGGCGCCTGCTGGTCGATCCGTTGCCCGCCGACACCATTCTCAACGTCAACGTGCCCGATCGCGCGTGGGATGGCATCGAAGGCTTCGAGGTCACGCGTCTTGGCAGGCGCCATCGCGCATCGCCCTGCATCGCGCAGCGCGATCCGCGCGGGCGCACGGTCTGGTGGATCGGCGCCGCGGGTGAAGCCGACGATGCCGGCCCCGGCACCGACTTCGATGCGGTGCGGCGCGGATTCGTTTCGGTGACGCCAATCCATGTGGACCTGACGCGTTTCCAGGCGTTGGAGAAAGTGTCGAACTGGATCGGCGGCCTGACCGCGCAATTGCAGGGGGAGCAGGCGGCATGAGCAAGCTGTTTGGCGCAGCAGCGGCATCGGTCGGCGGGCGCGGAATGACTTCGCAACGGGCGCGCGATCGGCTGGTCGCGACACTGCGCGACGAAGGCATCAAGGATGCGCGCGTGCTGGACGTGATCCGCACGATGCCGCGCCACTTGTTCCTCGACGAGGCGTTGTCGGCGCGCGCGTACGAGAACAACGCGCTGCCGATCGGCCTGGGCCAGACCATCTCGCAGCCGTGGGTGGTCGCGCGGATGACCGAGTTGCTGATCGAGAACCGTGTACCCAAACGGGTGCTGGAAATCGGCACCGGCTCCGGTTACCAGGCCGCCGTGCTGGCATCATTGGTGGAGACTGTCTACACGGTCGAGCGCATCGAGGAACTGCTGAGGAAGGCGCGGCGCCTGTTCCGCAACATGAAGATCGAAAACATCCGGTCGCGGCATGACGACGGCAACGTCGGCTGGCTGGCCGAGGCGCCGTTCGACGCGATCGTGTTGACCGCCGCCGGCGAATCGTTGCCGCGCGCGCTGCACGACCAACTCGCCGATGGCGGCGTAATGATTGCGCCATTGGGACCGGCCGGCGCGCAACGCCTGGTGCGCGTTCGTCGCGAGGGCGATCAATGGCACACCGAGGAACTCGAGTCCGTGAGCTTCGTACCGCTGCTGGGCGGCCTGGGTTGAATACGCGCCGAGTGCCAATGTTTTCTGATCGTCATTCCGGCCTGCGCCGGGATGCGAAACCTGGAAGGTGTTCGTGAAATCACGATTCCATCCAGCGGGCGTGCTGCCGGCATGAAACTCTTCCGCCCGCTCTACGAAAAAGCCCTCGAATGGGCCGCCAAGCCGCGTGCAGACGTGTGGCTGTGCGTGCTGAGTTTCTTCGAGGCCTTCATCTTCCCGATCGCGCCGGAAATCATGCTGGCGCCGATGACGCTGGCGCGGCCGAAGCGCTGGTGGTATTTCGCCACGATCAGCCTGGTTGGCTCGCTGGCGGGTTCGATCATCGGCTATGAACTCGGTCATTACGCATTCCATTACGTGCAACCGTTTCTTGCCGACATCGGCTGGTCGCAACACCTTGATGCGATGGTCACGAAGTTCGGCGCGGCCGCCAAGCAGCACCCATGGGAAGCGTTCTGGATGCTGGTTGCGGCCGGATTCCTGCCGATCCCGATGAAAGTCGCGAGCTGGGCCTGCGGCATCGTAGGCATGCCGATCCTGCCGTTCCTCGCCGGCATTTTGATCGGCCGCGGCAAGCGCGTATTCCTGGTGGCCGGCGTGATCCGCCTCGGCGGCGAACGCGCCGAGCGGGCGCTGCACAAGCACATCGAAACCGCCGGCTGGGTGATTATCGCGATCATCGTCGTGCTCGGGTTGTATTTCTATCTGCGGTAGGTTGGGTTGATCCCGGGCTTGTTCCGGAGAAGCCGAGCAGGCCATGAATTGGTGCGGACCGCGACGTCGTGGGGCTTCACGGCGCTCGGCACCAACCTGCGACAGCCCTCCGACGCCGCCTGTTCGTTGGAGTAGTGCAGCGCGCATGGACCATCGCACGGATCAGTTATCCTTGCGCGCATGATGCAAACGACACATTTCCTGAAGCCATTCCTCGCCGTCGCCGTGTTCTCGCTGTTGCTGGCGGGTTGCGCATCCACTCCTGCGCCGGTCATCAATCACTCGTTCGGCGGCAGCAGTCCGCAGCCGCCCACGCAGTCGTCGCCAGTGCCTTCGCCGCCCGCGGCGACGACGCGAGGTGTCCAGACCTTCGGCCTTGGCGGTCATGCCAACGGCACGGTCGGCACCGCCGGTTACACCGTGGCGCCTGGTGACACGCTGTACAGCATCGCCTTCGCGCATGGCGTGGACGTTCGCCAGCTCGCGGCATTGAACGGCATCCCGGCGCCTTACATGATTCATCCGGGGCAGGTGTTGAAGTTGAAGGCGTCGTCGACATCGTCCGTGCCTCCGGCCGGGAACGTCGCGGCGGGCACCACGGTCATCACGACCAACACGATGACGACCGCACAGCCGTCGACACAGCTGCAATCTGCGCCGACGCAGCCTTCGAAACCGGTGTTCGGCCCGGTGACGACGCAGACCATGACCGCGAATGGAGTGGAGCCCGCCGAATCGGCGCCTGCCCCCGCGACGACGACCGCCACAGTTGCATCCGGTGCCACCGCGCCACTGCCGCCCGCGCAAGCCGCACCCCCCATTGTCACGACGCCGACACCGCCGCCGGGGGCGACCCGCAGTGTGGGTGGCATTACCTGGCAATGGCCGGCCAGCGGCAAGATTCTCGGTGGGTTCCAGGCCGGCAGCGGCGGGGATGGCGCCGGCGTGGACATCGCCGGCAACGTGGGTGATCCGGTGCGCGCGGCCGCGCCCGGTACCGTGGTGTACAGCGGCAACGGCCTGATCGGCTACGGCGAGTTGATCATCATCAAGCACAACGACACGTATCTTTCCGCCTACGGCCACAACAGCAAGCGGCTGGTGAAGGAAGGCGACCGAGTCGACGCCGGGCAGGAAATCGCGCTGATGGGTGCGAGCGGCGCGCCTCGCGTGGAACTGCATTTCGAGATCCGCAAGGACGGCAAGCCCGTCGATCCGCTGGGCTACCTGCCGTCGCGATGATTTGTGGATGCGTTGCGCCGCTGCTTGTCCGAAGCGGCTGTTGTTGAAAGTCAGGCCATGGATGGATGGCCGTTCTCGTGATCCCGACAGCGAAACGATTCCGGTGGCGGTATCGCAAGTGGCACAGCGGTCACGGACGATCGCACGAGAATAGCGAGGGCGGGAGGAGCGCAGCGTATCCCGCCGCCTTTAGAAGCCATTTCGGCGGGGTATGCCGCTACGCGGCTGCTCCCGCCCTACTCCAGAATAAACGCTGCGACGACGTTGCGGCCTTCGCTGGCGAGAATGTCCCACGTTCGCGCGGCGGCGGCGTTGTTCATCACTTCGACGCCGACATGCCGTTGCAAGAACGTGGCCAGTACTTCCTGCGAAGGAAACTGCTGGCGGGCGCCGGTGCCGAGCAGGACCACGTCGGGTTGCAGCGCGAGGATGGGTTCGACGTGCGCGGGTGTCATCGCCGTGACATCGCTGACGCCCCAATCGTCGATCACCTTGTCGCGAGCCAGGATGATGCTGGCGGTGAACGGCCGATCCACGATGGTGACCGTGTGCGCGTCTGCGCGGCGCACGAACAGATAATCACGCGGGCGTTCGAGATTCAGTTCCATGGCGAATCCATCCACTCGTCATTCCGGGGCAGCCTGGAGGGCTGAACCGGAACCCAGTGCCTTTGGTTTCCGTTGAAAGTCGCTGGGTAGACTCGCGCCAGCTGTGGCGCTTGCTCTGTGAGCCGCCTTCGGCGTTCGCGTTTGCGATCCTGCAAACGCAGTCGGATCGCGGCTGCGCCGTGTCCGGAGTGACGACAATGTGTGGCGCTCTCGTCCATGGTCTACCGCGGCAACGCGATCTGCGGCTTGTCGCTGTTGCGCCGATACAGCACCGCGATGTGCCCGATGGTTTGCACGGTTTCGGCGCGGCTGGACTCGACCAGTTTGGCGAGGTCGGCCGTGCGTGCGGTGCGGTCGTCGCCGGTCAGCTTGACCTTGATCAGCTCGTGATCGGTGAGCGCCTGCTCCAATTCCTTCAGTACACCCGGGGTGACGCCCTTGCCGCCGAGCAGCAGGACGGGTTTCAGCGGGTGGGCAAGGCCGCGCAGGTAACGGGTTTGTGACGAAGACAGCGGCATGTGTTCAGCGCGGACGCGGGTTCGACAAGCCAGTCAGGGTATCATGGGTACCACGCTTGTTTTGCGTGGAAAGGGCGGCAAGTGTTGCCGTCGCTGGAAATGAAGCCGTGGCCCGATCCAAAAGCAGCGCGCGCTGGTTGAAGGAGCATTTCGGCGACGAATTCGTCAAGCGCGCCCAGGCCGAAGGCTTTCGTTCGCGCGCAGCGTTCAAGCTGGACGAACTGCTGGATCGCGACCGCCTGCTGAAGTCCGGCATGGTGGTGGTGGACCTGGGCGCCGCGCCCGGTGGCTGGTCACAATTGGTGCGGCAGCGGCTGGGCCAGAAAAATGGAGAATGGTCGGGCAAGGTTTTCGCGCTGGATATCCTGCCCATGCAAGGCATCGGCGGGGTCGGCTTCATCCAGGGCGATTTCCGCGAGGAAGCCGTATTCAACGCATTGATGGATAAGCTGGAAGGCGCGCCCGTGGACCTTGTTCTGTCGGACATGGCGCCCAATATCAGCGGTATTGAAGTGGCGGATCAGGCGCGCGCGATGCACCTGGCCGAACTGGCGGCAGATTTCGCCGCCAAGTGCTTGAAACCCGGAGGATCATTGCTGGTGAAACTGTTCCAGGGCCGAGGCTTCGATGAGTACCTGCGCGACTTGCGCGCGGGCTTTGCGCGGGTGACACTGCGCAAGCCCAAGGCATCCCGGGCCCGCTCGCGCGAGGTTTACGCCTTGGCGACCGGATGGAAGAAAGCGGCATGAATCACCTGAACACGCATCTCAATACAGTCGTTCGCAAGAAGGCCGCACAAGCACGTGCGGACGCGGGCGCAGGAACCGCAGCATGAAACCTCCGATGAACGATTTGACCAAGAACATTCTGCTGTGGCTGGTGGTCGCGGTGATCGTGGTGCTGGCTTACCAGAGCCTCAGCCCGCGCCTGGCCGGCAGCGAACAACAGATGTCGTATTCCGAATTCGTGCAGCAGGTGAAGAACGACAACGTGTCGTCCATCTCCATCAGCGCGAACATGCCGCCCGTGATCACGGGCAAGTTGAAGGACGGCAGTTCCCTGCACACCGTGCTGCCGGCCGTGGGCGACAACGCGCTGTTGCCGTTGCTTGAATCGCATCGGGTCAAGACCACCCAGGAACCGGGCGACAACGGCTTCTCGCTGATGCGGCTGATCATCGACTGGCTGCCGTTCATCCTGGTGTTCGGCCTGCTGTTCTACATCTTCCGCCAGATGCAATCGGGTGCGGGCGGCCGCGGCGCGATGAGCTTCGGGCGTTCGCGCGCCAAGTTGCAGGGCGAGGACCAGATCAAGGTCACCTTCAACGACGTGGCCGGTTGCGAAGAAGCCAAGGAAGAGGTTTCCGAACTGGTCGACTTCCTGCGCGATCCGTCCAAATTCACCAAGCTGGGCGGCAAGATTCCGCGCGGCGTGCTGATGGTCGGCTCGCCCGGTACCGGCAAGACGCTGTTGGCGAAAGCCATCGCGGGCGAAGCCAAGGTGCCGTTCTTCTCGATCTCCGGTTCCGACTTCGTCGAGATGTTCGTCGGCGTCGGCGCGGCGCGCGTGCGCGACATGTTCGAGCAGGCCAAGAAACACGCGCCATGCATCATCTTCATCGACGAAATCGACGCGGTCGGCCGCCATCGCGGCGCCGGCCTCGGCGGCGGGCACGACGAGCGCGAACAGACGCTCAATCAGTTGTTGGTCGAAATGGATGGTTTCGAGGGCAGCGAGGGCGTGATCGTGATCGCGGCCACCAACCGTCCGGACGTGCTCGATCCCGCGTTGCTGCGCCCGGGTCGCTTCGATCGCCAGGTTGTGGTGCCGCTGCCCGACCTGAAGGGTCGCGAGCAGATCCTGAAAGTGCACATGCGCAAGGTGCCGGTCGGTGCCGACGTCGATCCGTTGACCATCGCGCGGGGAACCCCCGGTTTTTCCGGCGCCGATCTCGCCAACCTGGTCAACGAAGCCGCGCTGTTCGCGGCGCGCGAAAACGCACGCGACGTGCGCATGGATTTCTTCGAGCGCGCCAAGGACAAGATCATGATGGGCTCCGAACGGCGCTCCATGATCATGAGCGAGGACGAGAAAAAGCTCACGGCATATCACGAATCGGGACACGCGATCGTCGGCCTGTCGGTACCCGATCATGATCCGGTGCACAAAGTCACCATCATCCCGCGCGGCCGTGCGCTGGGCGTCACGATGTTCCTGCCCGAGCAGGACCGCTACAGCCACAGCAAGCTGTCGCTGGAAAGCAAGCTGGCCAGCCTGTTCGGCGGCCGCGTCGCCGAGGAACTGATCTTCGGCAGCGAAAAGGTCACCACCGGCGCGTCCAACGACATCCAGCGCGCGACGGCGCTCGCGCGTGACATGGTCACCAAGTACGGGCTGTCGTCGGCGCTGGGTCCGATGACCTACGCGGAGGACGAGGAAGAAGTGTTCCTCGGCCGCTCGGTGAGCCAGCACAAGAATGTCTCGGATGAAACCTCGCGCAAGATCGACGTCGCGGTGCGCGAAGTCATCGACACGGCCTACAACCGCGCCCGCCAGATCCTCAACAACGACATCGAAAAGCTGCACGCGATGGCCGCGGCCCTGCTGCAGTATGAGACCATCGACAGGGAACAGATCGCCGCGATCATGGAAGGCCGCGAGCCCGGCCCGCCGCGCGACTGGCATCCGCGCGACAGCAACACCGGGATGGGCGGCGGCAAGCCGGCCACCGTGCCGGGTGTCGCGCCGGCACCGTCCAGCCATCCGGCCGGGCAGCATTGACGGTGGTTCACCAAGCATGAAAATGGGCCGCATCTGCGGCCCATTTTTTTGCCTCCTTTTCGGGCAGCACGGGTCGCGGGCATCCACCTGAACGGGGAGACGGCATGAATCTGCAGGACCTGACGCAAACCGCGGCGATCGTCAGCAGCATCGCCGTGGTGGTTTCGCTGATCTACGCCAGTGTGCAGCTTCGGCACAACACGCGGGCGCTGATGGCAACCACCTACAACGCGGTAACCTCCAATTCGCTGGCGTTGTTGTCGCCCATGACCGGAAGTCCCGAATTCGCGGAGTTCCTGCATCGTGCGCACGCGCAGCCCGACGCGTTGACGCCCGCCGAGCGGATGCGCTTCGACGCGGTGATGCTGACCGTATTCAGGCATTGGGACAATTTGTACTACCAGTTCCGCAGTGGCACGCTGGATCGCGAGATGTGGAACATCTACGAACGCTCGCTGACCCGCTGGCTGGCCCAGGAGAGCTGGGCCAACTGGTTCCGGAACAATGCCGACAGTTGCAGCGACAGTCTTCGCAAGCTGGTGCATGCCCGCTTGGCTGGTCGCGCTGCGTAAGGCCTGGCTGGTTCCAGGTGGTCTTCGCGTGTGCTGGTGTCGCATGGCCGGACGCAGACTTGCCGGACGTGAGCGTCGGGTCCAGCTGCCTGGCGCTTCAGGGCCCTTGGCGTCCCTGTTGCAAAGGGCGACACAGACAGGGACACTTCGCCCCGGAGGCCGGCGTGTTGCCGGCGAGAGCTTCGCATGCCGTGGCTGATCGTCGGTCCTTTTTTCCGGAGTTGAGGCGGCGTAGGGTGCTGCGAGTTGCGGTGTTGTACGTCGCCGCGACCTGGGCCTTGTCGCAGGGCATTTCGCAGTTGACGCCGGCGTTGGATCTGCCGGACTGGGCGACGCGCGCGTTCCTGATCGCCTGCGCGATCGGTTTTCCGATTGCACTGGTTCTGGTGTGGAACTTCGAGGGCATCCTGCGCGAAATTCGCGAGATTGTCGGGGCGGGGCCCACGATGCCCGGTGATGTCGCGGCAGCGCTCACATCGACTGCGACCAACGTGGAAACGCCACCCGAAATTCCGCAGAAGTCCATCGCGGTGCTGCCCTTCGTCGATCTGTCACCGGCCCATGACCATGAATATTTCTCCGATGGCATCGCGGAGGAGATCCTCAACGCGCTCGTCAAGCTCAAGGACCTCAAGGTCGCCGGGCGCACTTCGTCGTTCTCGTTCAAGGGCAGGAACGAGGACATGCGCAACATTGGCAGGACGCTGGCGGTGGCGCACGTGCTGGAAGGCTCGGTGCGCAAGCACGGCGAGCGGATGCGCATCACCGCGCAGTTGATCCAGACCTGCGACGGCTACCACCTGTGGTCGGAAAATTTCGACGGCGACCTGTCCGACGTGTTCGATTTGCAGGAACGCATCGCCCGCGCGGTCGCAAGCGAATTCGATGTGATCCTGCACGGCGGACAACGGCTGGTGCCGGTGGCGACCACCGATCCGGAAGCCTACCGCTTGTATCTGCAGGCCAATGACATCCATAACCGGCGCGACATGGTGCACATGGCACGGGCGATCGAGCTGTTGCGGCAGGCGGTCGCGCGCGATCCCGGGTTCGCGCGCGCGCACGCGCGGCTGGCCGCTGCCTATGCGATCCAGCCGAACTATTCGCCGGAAGCGGCGGACACGGCGCTTGCGAACGTCACGGCGGCGGCGGCACGCGCCAGCGTGCTTGATCAGACCTTGGGCGAACCCTGGTCGGCGAAGGCCCTGGTGTTCACGAATGCCGAGCCCCGTTACATCGAAAGCCGCGAAGCCATGGAACAGTCGCTGCGGGTGCAGCCGGAAGACACCGCGGTGCGGTATTGGGCGGGCTCGCCATCAATGATGCTTGGCTACGTGGATTGGGGATGCGCGCATCTCGATCACCTGTTGGAGATCGACCCGTTGTATCCGGCTGCAATGCTCTGGCGCGGTGTCGGCCATCTCACCAAAGGCGATCTTGCGCGTGCCGAAGGCCTGCTCCGGAAGGCAACAGACCTTGGTCTGGCACACGCGGGGTTGGGCATGCACGACGTCCTGGCCGCGCGCGGCCAGCTCGACGAGGCCGCCACGCAACTGGCGCGCGGCTTGGTGATGCTGGCGGAGGGGTTGTCTGGCGAGCAGTTGACGATCCTCGCGCAGGGCGCCTATGGCGATGCCGCGGCGCACACGCGGATGGAAGAACTGATCGACGGCATCGTCGCCACGCAACCACGCTGGCTGCCGGGCGCGATCCCGTACGTGCTGCTGGTAAGGGGGCAAACCATGCGCGCGCTGGAGCTCGGAATGCGTTTTCGTTCGATCACCGTCGTCATCTATTTCACGCGGTTCTGGATGCCTTCGTTCCGGTCGATGCGCGGGACGCCGGAATTCCGCGCGTTCGTGCGCCATGCCGGGCTGACTGCCTTGTGGGACCGATACGGACCACCGGATGGCGCGCGCCGCGATGCGACGGGTGAATACATGTGGGAGTGACCTTGGTTTCTCTGGGCAAGCACTTTCCCGCGGCATCGAGGCGAGCGGCATCGGGTCGCGCCGTACCATAAACTGTGCCGATGTTCGACACAACTCCCTCGCTCGATTGCGCCGGCCGCGCGCTGAAGGTGGATCGCCCGCGCATCTGCGGCATCCTCAATCTCACCGACGATTCGTTTTCGGGCGATGGCTTGCGTGGCGACGCCGAGGCCGCGATTGCGCAGGGCGTGGCGATGGTCGAGGCGGGCGCAGACATGCTGGATGTCGGTGCGGAATCCACGCGTCCGGGTGCAACCACAGTCGAAGCGGCGGACGAAATCGCGCGTGTGGTGCCGGTGATCGAAGCGTTGGCGGCGCGCGTGGCGGTGCCGATTTCGATCGACACCTCCAAACCTGATGTGATGCGTGCCGCGGTGGCGGCCGGCGCGGGGTTCATCAACGACGTGCGTGCGCTTCGCTGCGAAGGCGCACTGGATGCGGCGGCTGAGTTGAAGGTGCCGGTGTGCGTGATGCACATGCAGGGCGAACCCGGCACGATGCAGGATGATCCGCATTACGACGACGTGGTGGGCGAGGTGCACCGTTTTCTCGCCGAACGCGTGTTCGCCTGCGAGATGGCGGGCATCGACAAGCGCCGGGTGCTGGTCGATCCGGGTTTCGGCTTCGGCAAGGCACTGGAACACAATCTCGCGCTGCTGCGCTCGCTCGCTCGGTTCCGCGATCTCGCGGCCGGCGTGTTCACGGGCGTGTCGCGCAAGGCGATGATCGGCACCTTGACCGGTCGAAATGCGGGCGCCGACCGCGCGACGGGTTCCGCTGCCGCAGCGCTGATTGCGGTGCAACGAGGCGCGATGATCGTGCGCGTGCACGACGTCGCCGCGACGCGCGATGCGCTGGCGGTCTGGCAGGCTGTTCATGAAGGCGATGCACCGGCGAAACGTGAGCCCAAGCCATTCGGTTCGCAGCGGTTCGGGGACGACTGATAAGATTGCCGTCATTCCGGCGAAGACTGGACTGCGTTTGCGGATTGCAAACGCGAGCGCCATGGATGGTGCGAGTAATCCATTTTGCTTTGTCGAGTGAATCAAAATGGATTCCGGGGGTCATTCGCGATGAGGCCGCGAACGGTCCCGAAATGACGACGTGGCTCGTTGGCCTTCTCCCATTTCCAGATCCTTTATTCCATGTCCGAATCCCGAATCCCGAGTTCCGAACCCCGCAAATACTTCGGCACCGATGGCGTGCGCGGTCGCGTCGGTGAATGGCCGATCACCGCCGAATTCATGCTGAAGCTTGGTCGCGCCGCGGGCGTGGTGCTGGGCAACGGTCGGCAGCCGCTGGTGCTGATCGGCAAGGACACCCGTGTGTCGGGATACATGTTCGAGTCCGCGCTGGAAGCCGGCCTGGTCGCGGCGGGCGCGAACGTGGGTTTGCTTGGTCCATTGCCGACGCCGGGGGTGGCGCAGCTGACGCGCGAGTTCGGCGCGAGTGCCGGCATCGTGATCAGTGCTTCGCACAATCCATACCAGGACAACGGCATCAAGTTTTTTTCCGCCAATGGCGAGAAGCTGGACGATGCCGTGGAGTCGGAGATCGAACGCGAAATCGATGCGACATTCACCACCGCCGCGCCGGAGCGTCTGGGCAAGGCACGCCGCATCGACGACGCGGTGGAACGCTACGCGCGATTCTGCCTCGGGACCCTGTCGACGCCGCCGGATCTTTCCGGCATGCACATCGTGCTCGATTGCGCGCACGGCGCCACCTACACGGTCGCACCCAAGGTGTTCACCGCGCTGGGCGCCAGGGTCACCCGGATCGGCAGCGAACCCGATGGCTTCAACATCAACCGCGGAGTCGGATCGACCCATCCGGCCGCATTGCGCGGTGCGGTGCTGGAACAACGCGCCGACCTCGGCATCGCCTTCGATGGCGATGGCGATCGCGTGCAGATGGTCGACCGCAACGGTGAACTCGCAGACGGCGACGACTTGATGTACGTGCTGGCGCACGATTGGTTGACCGAAGGGCATCTTCGCGGGCCGGTGGTCGGCACGCTGATGAGCAACTTCGGCCTTGAGCGTGCGCTGACCGGCGCGGGCGTGCGGTTCCTGCGCGCCAATGTCGGCGACCGCTACGTGTTGCAACAGTTGAAGGAACACGACGGGATGTTGGGCGGCGAAACCTCCGGCCACATCCTGTGCCTCGACCGCGCCAGCACCGGCGACGGCATCGTGTCCGCTCTTGCGGTGCTGGATGCGCTGGCGCGCGCGGGCAAGGATCTGTCGCAGGCGCGTTCCGGGCTTTCCAAGCTGCCGCAGATCACGCGCAACGTGAAAGTGGCGGGCGCCAAATCCGTGGTGGGCCTGTCGAGCGTGCAGGAAGCGCTGGCGGAAGTGCAGGATACATTGCGCGGCCGCGGCCGCGTGGTGTTGCGACCATCGGGCACCGAGCCGCTGGTGCGCGTCACGATCGAGGGCGAGAACGCCGACGAGGTGCAGGCGCTCGCCGCGCGGCTGGCGGACGCGGTGACGGCCGCAGCGGCCGATGCGACGCGCAATCAGGGGTCGTGACGGATGCGGAACGACACGCGTGATTGGCTGTTCCGCGCGTTCAAGTTGCTGGCGATCGCCGCCTGGTGATGATGCTGACGCAGCCCGCGACATGGACGTTCGCGATTTATTTCCTCGACGCGAACATGCTCGGCGTGCTTGCGATGCTGCTGCAGGTTCAACTCGTGCTGGTTGTTGCGCCAGTCGTGCAGCATGTACTGAAGCCCGCATGGACAGGGGCCTGGGAATGGCTGGGGGATGGCGAAGCGCCGATAGCCTTCGGGCCGCCGCTGCGGTGGCAAATACTTTCGCGATCGAGCGGAGCGGCCCATTCGGCGCGGTGCCGTGGCTGTGGATGCACGCCCGGAGTCGCGAATTTTGCCGCGCGTACTGAAGCGCGCCGCCCTACGCTGAAACCGATTCCGGGTTCGGCCTTTGGCGGCTGCCCCGGAATGACGAGGAGGATGGGCCGCCCTTGCGGGCGGGCCCCGGACCAAAGAAAGGAAACCGGCGCGCTCGCGATCATCCGCGGGCGCGTCGAGCGCGGCTTCAGGCCATCTGGCTGGCCGCGAAATCCCAGTTCACGAGGTTCCAGTACGCGTCGACATACTTGGCGCGCGCGTTGCGATAGTCGATGTAGTACGCGTGTTCCCACACGTCGCAAGTCAACAGCGGGCGATCGCTGCCGGTGATCGGTGTGCCGGCGTTGGACGTGCTGACCAGGCCCAGCGAACCGTCGGCGCGCTGCACCAGCCACGCCCAACCGGAACCGAACGTGCCGGTCGCGATCTTGCCGAATTCCTGCTTGAACTTGGCGACATCCTTGAAGGCCTTGGTGATCGCATCGGCCAGCTTGCCGGACGGCTCGCCGCCGCCCTTGGGCGACATCGAATTCCAGTAGAAGGTGTGGTTCCACGCCTGCGCGGCGTTGTTGAACATGCCGCCCGTGGCTTTCTTGACGATGTCCTCGAGGTTCATGTCGGCGAAGTCGGTGCCCTCGATCTGCTTGTTGAGGTTGTCGACATAGGCCTTGTGGTGCTTGCCGTAGTGGTAGTCCAAGGTCTCCTCGGAGATATGCGGGGCCAGCGCGCTGCGTTCGTAGGGAAGCGGGGGGAGTTCGATCGCCATGGAGTGCTCCTTGGAGGTTTGGAAGCGGGAGAAATGGCAGCCTGCGTGTAAAGCGCGCCTGATACAATGCGCGACGTCCGCAAGACACCATCCGTCATTGTAGACCCATCGCACATTTTTGTCGGATTCGCGCGAGCCCGGGTTTCGGCTTCATTAAAGCTGTGGCGCCGGCACCGCATCGGCGATTCACTTCCACGATGGATGGGTTTGCGCGGATATTCACCCATCACGCATGCAGGTTTCAAAATCACTATGGACGTCATCGAACGCATCAAGCAAACGCTCGCCGGACATCCGGTCGTGCTGTACATGAAGGGCACGCCCGACTTCCCGATGTGCGGTTTTTCCATGCGCACGTCGCAGGCGCTCAGCGCCACCGGCGTCGAGTATTTCTCGGTGAACGTGCTGGAAGACCCGGAGGTTCGTGCCAACTTGCCGCGCTACTCCAACTGGCCGACCTTCCCGCAGCTCTACATCAATGGCGAACTGATCGGCGGCTGCGACATCACGCTGGAGCTGTACGAATCCGGTGAACTGCAGCGCATGGTCGGCGAGGCCGGCAAGCAGACGGCCGCCTCGTGACGCTGCCCGTCACGCGACTTCCGGCGGACTGGATGCCCGCCGCGGATTCGCTGGCGGGGCGTGTGGTGTTGATTACCGGCGCCGCGGGTGGCCTGGGCCGCGCGTCCGCACTCGCGTGCGCCAAAGCCGGTGCCACGGTGTTGCTGGCCGATCGCAAGGCACGCGCGCTGGAACCGGTGTACGACGAGATCGCTGCCCTCGCCGACGCGCCGCGGCCGGTGTTGCAGCCGATGGATTTGCAAGGCGCATCGCCGCTGGAATACCAGACATTTGCCGAATCGGTCGAGCGCCAGCTCGGCCGGCTCGATGGCGTGGTGCATGCAGCGGTGAAGTGCGAAGGCCTGACGCCGCTCGGGATGCTGTCGCCCGAGGAATGGATCACCACGTTGCACGTCGACTTGTCGGCGCCGTTCCTGTTGACGCAGGCATGCATGCCGCTGTTGCTGGCGCGCGAGGACAGCGCGGTCGTGTTTGTGCTGGACGATCCGGAACGGATGGCGCGCGCGTACTGGGGCGCCTACGGCGTGGCGAAAGCGGGTCTGGAAGGCTTGGTTTCGATCCTGCACGAGGAAACCGACGAGACATCCTTGCGCGTACACGCGCTGTTGCCGGCGCCGATGCGCACCGCGCTGCGTCGCACCGTGTGGGCGGGCGAAGACCCGGCCGCGGTCGCGACACCCGAAGCGGCCGCGCAGGCGGTGCTGTATCTGCTGGCCCCGGAGGCGCGTTCGGCGCGGGGCAAAGTGCTGGATCTGCGTGGCGGCGAACACAACGGGGGTTGAGTGATGCAGCAGCAGATGACCCTCGTGTCGGCGTGCATCACGCTTTTCCTGGTTCTGGACGCGCCCGGCAATGTGCCGTTCTTTTTGTCGATCCTGAAGGACGTGCCGCCCAAGCGGCGGCGCTGGGTGATGATCCGCGAGCTGCTGATCGCGCTGGGCGTGCTGGTCGCGTTCCTGCTGGGCGGGCGCGAACTTTTGTCGATCATGCAATTGCGGCAGGAGGCCATCAGCATCGGCGGCGGCGTGGTGCTGTTCCTGATCGCCATCAAGATGGTGTTCCCGCCGCGCGACGGCGGCATTTTCGGGCCCGTGGGCCAGGGCGAACCGTTCATCGTGCCGCTGGCGATTCCCGGCATCGCCGGTCCGTCCGCGATGGCGACGCTGTTGCTGATGACCAGCGCGCAGCCCGGTCGCCAAGTGGAGTGGGGCCTGGCGCTGCTGATCGCGTGGCTGGCCACCGCCGCGATCCTGCTGGGTTCCACGTGGCTGTTCAAGTTGCTGGGCGAGAGCGTGCTCGCCGCCATGGAACGCGTGATGGGCATGTTGCTGATCGCCCTGTCGGCGCAAATGATCCTGGGCGGCGTGGAAGCGTACCTGAAAGCGGGTTGATCGAAGGAAGCATTGCGCATGAATGATGTTCATCGGTTGGCACGGCCGGCAACCGTCAACGCCCAGATCGTGCCGGCGGGCACGCTGGACGTGCTGTCGCGTGACGAGATCGCGCGGCTGCGCGACGCCACGACCGCCGGGTTGCACACGTTGTTGCGCTCGTGCACGCTCGCAGTGCTCACTTCCGGTGCGATGCACGACAGCGCGCGCGCGCTGCTGGACCAGTATCCGGATTACGACATCCAGGTGCTGCAGCAGGACCGCGGGGTCAAGCTGGACCTGAAGCATGCGCCGGCGCAGGCGTTCGTCGACGGCAAGATCATCCGGGGCACCAACGAACTGCTGTTCGCGGTGGTACGCGACATCGTGTACGTGTCTACCAAGCTGGACGCCGGCGAATTCGATCTCGCCGATTCCAGCGGCATCACCCACGCGGTCTTCGACATCCTGCGCAATGCGCGCGTGTTGCGCGCGCGCTTCGATCCCAATCTCGTGGTGTGCTGGGGCGGTCATTCGATTTCGCGCGAGGAATACGACTACAGCAAGGCCGTCGGTTATCAACTTGGTTTGCGCGGCATGGACATCTGCACCGGTTGCGGGCCGGGCGCGATGAAGGGTCCGATGAAGGGTGCGACCATCGCGCACGCCAAGCAGCGCCACTACGAAAACCGCTACATCGGCCTCACCGAGCCCAGCATCATCGCAGCCGAGTCGCCGAATCCCATCGTCAACAGCCTGGTGATCCTGCCCGACATCGAGAAGCGGCTGGAAGCATTCGTGCGTGTCGGCCACGGCTTCATCGTGTTTCCGGGCGGCGTCGGCACGGCCGAGGAAATCCTGTACCTGTTCGGCATCCTCCTGAATCCAGCCAACGCCAGCGTGCCGTTTCCGCTGGTGTTCACGGGACCCGAATCGGCCGCGCCGTATTTCCAGCAGATCGACAAATTCCTGAGGTTGGTGCTGGGCGACGCCGCTTCGCAGCGCTATCAGATCATCATCGAGGATCCGGTTGCGGTGGCGCACGCGATGCAGCAGGGCATTGAGGTCGTGCGCAACCATCGCGTCGAGACCCACGACGCATTCTTCTTCAACTGGGAAATCAACATCGATCTGCCATTCCAGCAGCCGTTCCGGCCCACGCACGCGGCCATGGCTGCGCTGGACCTGCATCGTGGCAGGTTGCCGCATGAACTCGCTGCCGACATGCGGCGCGCGTTTTCCGGCATCGTGGCGGGCAACGTCAAGGAAGAGGGCATGGGCGAAATCGACCGGAACGGCCCGTACGAAATCCACGGCGATCCGGAATTCATGCGCGCGCTCGACACGCTGCTGCAAAGCTTCGTCGCGCAGCAGCGCATGAAGCTTCCGGGCAGCAAGTACGTGCCGTGCTATCGGATTGTGGAGAATGGCGTCGCGCCCGTCGCGAAGCAGGTGTGAGCGCATGAACAACGATCCGGATTTGCTGGTGATCGGTGGCGGCTCGGGAGGGCTGGCCACCGCGATCCGGGCGGCGCGGCACGGCGCGAAGGTGGTGCTGTTCGAGCCGCACGAACTGGGTGGCACTTGCGTCAATCGCGGCTGCGTGCCCAAGAAGGCCATGTGGCTGGCCGCCGAACTGGCCGATGCGCAACGCATGGCTGCGGCCGTCGGTTTCGACGTGCAGCCGGGGCCGCTGGATTGGGCCACGTTCATCGGCCACCGCGAAGCGTACGTGCTGCGCGCGCGGACGTCGTACGCGAATCGGGTGCGCGAACTGGGCATCGGGGTCGTGCCCGCGCCGGCGCATTTTGTCGAAGCGCATGTCTTGCGCGCCGGCGACGCGGAGTACCGTGCGCCGCACATCGTGATCGCGACCGGCTCGCGCCCACGCGGGCTCGAACTGCCCGGCGGCGACCTCGCGATCGACTCGGACGGATTCTTCAGGCTGGACCATTGCCCGACGCGCGTCGGCATCATCGGCGGCGGCTACATCGGCGTGGAACTGGCCGGCGTGCTGCGCGCATTGGGATCGCGCGTGGAACTGATCACGCGCGGCGGATTGTTGTCGCGTTTCGATGCCGACCTCGGGGATATTTTGGGCCGGATGATGAAGGCGGAAGGGATCGGTCACCACGAAGGTTGCGCGGTGCGTGGCGTGCATCGCGACGCGCAAGGACTGTGGCTGGATTGTACGGACCACGAGCCGCATGGCCCCTGCGACCAGGTGATCAGCGCGATCGGTCGACTGCCGAATGTCGAATCGCTACGTCTGGAAAATGCCGGCGTGAAGCTCGGCAGGATCAACGAGATCGTTACCGACGATTTCGAAAACACTTCGGTCGACGGCGTGTACGCATTGGGCGACGTGAATGGCAAGCCTGCGCTGACGCCGGTGGCGATCGCGGCGGGTCGGCAACTCGCCGACCGGCTGTTCGGCGGTAAGCCGCATGCGCACCTGGACTACTCGTGCATTCCGAGTGTGGTGTTTTCACATCCGCCGGTCGGCACCGTCGGCCTGTCCGAAGCCGAAGCACGGGAGCAGCATGGCGATGCCGTCAAAGTCCACTCGACGCGGTTCACGCCGATGCTGTGGTCGCTGGCCGGCCGCGAAGGCAAGACGATGATGAAGTTGATTTGCGTCGGCGACGACGAGCGCGTCGTGGGCTTGCACGGCGTCGGGCCGGGCATGGACGAAGTGCTGCAGGGTTTCGCGGTGGCCGTGCGGATGGGCGCGTGCTACGCGGATTTTCTGAAGACAGTCGCGATCCATCCGACGTCCGCGGAAGAATTCGTGACGATGACCTGACGGTCGGTGGACTTGCGCATGGCGGCGACATCAGTGCTGGCATTGCACCTTGCCGTCATCGCGTTCAATGTCGCGGGCTGTGTGCTGGTCCCGATCGGCGCCTGGCGCGGATGGCGCTGGGTGCGGGAATTCTGGTGGCGGCTGGTGCATCTTCTCGGCCTCGCCGTGGTCGCGGCGCAGGCGCTGTCGGGACGCGCCTGTTTCCTGACGATCTGGCAGGGTGGAGTCTCGGATGCATCGCACGTGCAACCGTTGATTGCGTCCTGGATCGAGCGGATGATCTACTGGTCGCTGCCGCTATGGGTGTTCGCGGCCGCCTACGTCGTGGTATTCGTGTACGTGATCGCGCTTTGGATCGTTGTCAGGCCGCGTGCACCATGGCGCCGGCGAGGAGCGAACTGATGGCGTTGCCGTTGCGAAACGTGACGGCGATCTTTTCCACGCGCTACATTGACCACATGGATTTCGAAGCGGGAATGGCTGTCACGGATGGCGAGCGCCTTGCGGCATGGCTGGCGGGACGCTCGCGCGTGACTGTGATCACGGGCGCCGGCGTCAGTACCGGATCCGGCATTCCCGATTATCGCGACGGCGACGGCAACTGGAAACGCTCGCCGCCGGTGCAATATCGCGATTTCGTGGAAAGCGGGGCGGTGCGCAAGCGTTATTGGGCGCGCAGCTTCGCGGGCTGGCCGATGTTCGTGGCAGCACGGCCGAGCGCGGCGCATACGGCGTTGGCGCGGCTGGAGCAACTCGGTCGCGTCGCGCAGCTGGTCACCCAGAACGTCGATCGCCTGCACCAGCGCGCTGGCAGCCGCAACGTGATCGACCTGCACGGCCGGCTGGACGTGGTGCGCTGCCTGGCCTTGAATCACCGCTTCGACCGTGACGAATTCCAGCTGCGGCTGCGCGACGCGAATCCCGATTGGGATGCATCACCTGCGCGCATCGCACCGGATGGCGACGCCGATCTCGAAGGCATCGACTTCAGCGCGTTCAACGTGCCTGCATGCGAAATTTGCGGCGGCATGTTGAAACCGGACGTGGTGTTCTACGGCGAATCGGTGCCGCGTGAAACCACGGCAGCAGCACTGGCCGCGGTGGAATCCGCCGATGGCGTCCTGGTGGCCGGATCGTCGTTGATGGTGTGGTCGAGCTTCCGACTGGTGCGCGCGGCCGCGGCCCGTGGCATCGAAGTCGTCGCGGTCAATCGCGGGCGCACCCGCGGCGACAACCTGTTCACGTTCAAGCTGGAAGGCGAGTGCGGCGCGGTGCTGCAAGGTGCGATCGAAGCGTTCTTGCGAGCGCGCATGATGTGGAAAGCGCCGGCTTTGCGGTAGATTCAAGGCGAACTTTCCTGGGCAAGGACCGACCATGCACGCACTCCATTTCGGCAATTTCCTCAGCTTCAGCATGTCGCCGCTGGAAATCCTTATCCGCGGCACGATCATGTACTGGTTCCTGTTCCTGCTGCTGCGGTTCTTGTTGCGGCGCGACACGGGCTCGGCCGGCATCTCCGGCATCCTGTTCGTGGTGCTGTTGGGCGACGCGGCGCAGAACGCGATGATCGGCACCGGCAACACGGTGGCCGATGGGGCGATGCTGATCGCAACGCTCGCGGCATGGAATTACCTTCTCGACTGGCTGGGTGCCCACTTTCCACTGGCGTCGCGCCTGACCGATCCACCGCCGATCCTGCTGGTGCGCGATGGCAGCGTGATCGGACGCAATATGCGGCGTGAGCACATAACGCTCGACGAGGTGGAATCGCAATTGCGCAAAAAGGGCCTGGAGCGGCTGGACCAGGTCAAGCGCATGTATCTCGAGAACGACGGCGGTTTCAGCGTGATCTGCGCGTGAGCGCAGCACGTCGCGCGGATCAAGTGCGCGCTTTCCGGTGCGACACCCTCTCGTGAAGAGGGTGTGCTGGAACGTTGCGTGCCGCGCTCAGATTTCAGCCGCTTCGTCGGCTTCCTTGAAGGCGTCGATCGGCACGCACGAACAGAACACGTGCTTGTCGCCGTACACGTTGTCCACGCGCGCGACCGGTGGCCAATATTTCACCTGCTTCAGCGAGGCCAGCGGGTACGCCGCGAGTTCGCGCGGATAGGCGTGGGTCCATTCACTGGCTGACACCGCGGAAGCGGTGTGCGGCGCGTGTTTCAGCGGGTTGTCTTCACGGTCGAGGCGCCCATCTTCGATCGCACGGATCTCGTCGCGGATCTGGATCATCGCATCGATGAAGCGGTCGAGTTCGTGCAGCGATTCCGACTCCGTCGGCTCGACCATCAAGGTGCCGGCGACCGGGAATGACAGCGTCGGCGCGTGGAAGCCGAAATCGATCAGGCGCTTGGCGATGTCCTCGGCGCTGACGCCGCTGGCTTTTTCCAGCGGACGCACGTCGAGGATGCATTCGTGCGCGACCAACCCGTTGCGACCGGTGTAGAGGGTGGGGTAGTAATCGGCGAGCCGCTTCGACAGGTAGTTCGCGTTGAGCAGCGCGGCCTGGGTGGCCTTCAGGATGCCTTCGCGCCCCATCATCGTGATGTACATCCACGAGATCGGCAGGATTGACGCACTGCCGAAGGTGGCGGCGGAAACCATGCCGCCCACGGCTTCGCTGGTGTTTCCCCCATCCGTCCTTCGGGCACCTTCCCCCGCAGGCGGGGGAAGGGAAAAAGCACGCGGCAGGTAGGGAGCGAGGTGTGATTTCACCGCGCACGGACCCACGCCGGGGCCGCCGCCGCCGTGGGGGATGCAGAAGGTCTTGTGCAGGTTGAGGTGCGATACGTCCGAACCCCAGCGGCCGGGACGTGCGACGCCGCACAGCGCGTTCAAGTTGGCGCCGTCGGTGTAAACCTGGCCGCCGTGCTGGTGCACGATCTCGCAGATTTGTGCGATCTCTTCCTCGAACACGCCGTGCGTGGACGGGTAGGTCAGCATGATCGCGGCCAGGCGATCGGCGTATTTTTCGGCCTTGGCGCGGATGTCTTCGACATCCACGTTGCCGTTGGCGTCGCACTTGGTCACCACCACCGTCATGCCGCACATCTGCGCGGAGGCCGGATTGGTGCCGTGCGCGGATTCGGGAATCAGGCACACGTCGCGCTGCGCCTGGCCGTTGGCGTGGTGGTACGCGCGGATCGCCAGCAGGCCCGCGTATTCGCCCTGCGCGCCGGCGTTCGGCTGCAGGCTCACTGCGTCGTAGCCGGTGATCGCGATGAGCTGCGCTTCGAGGCTGTCGATCAGTTCGCGATAACCGCGCCACTGCTCGGCCGGCGCCAGCGGATGGATGTTGGAAAATTCCGGCCAGGTGATCGGTATCATCTCGGCCGTCGCGTTCAATTTCATGGTGCACGAACCGAGCGGGATCATGCTGCGGTCGAGCGCGAGGTCCTTGTCCGCAAGCTGGCGCAGGTAACGCAACATCTCGTGTTCGCTGCGGTAGCTGTTGAACACCGGGTGCGTGAGGAACGCGGACGTGCGCTTCAGCGAGGCCGGCAGTGCGTCGGCGGTTTCGCGATCCAGCGCGTCGATATCGTCGATGCGCGCGCCGAACAGCGCGGCAAGCTGGTGCACGTCTTCGCGCGTGGTGGTTTCGTCCAGCGCGATCGCCAGCGATTGGTCGTCGATGCGGCGCAGATTGACGTGCGCGGCATTGGCCATCGCGTGGATGGTGTGGGCGTCGATGCCGGTGACATGCAGCGTGTCGAAGAAGTCGCCGTCGACCTTGATGCCGGCCTTGTGCAACGCGGCCGCGAGAATCGCGGCGAGGCGGTGCGTGCGGCGCGCGATTCGGGTCAAGCCTTCGGGACCGTGGTACACCGCGTACATTGCCGCCATCACGGCCAGCAGCACTTGCGCCGTGCAGATGTTGGACGTCGCCTTTTCGCGGCGGATGTGCTGTTCGCGCGTCTGCAAGGTCAAACGGTAGGCATTGTTGCCCTGCGCGTCCTTGGATACACCGATCAGGCGTCCCGGCATGGAGCGCTTGAAGGCGTCGCGGCAAGCCATGAATGCCGCGTGCGGGCCGCCGAAGCCGAACGGCACGCCGAAGCGCTGCGAATTGCCGACCACGATGTCCGCGCCCCATTCGCCGGGCGGCGTGATCAGCGTCAGCGCCAGAAGGTCGGTCGCGACCGCGACCAGCCCGCCCTTGGCGTGCAGCGCATCGCACAGCGATTTGTAATCTCGGATGCTGCCGAAGGTGTCCGGATATTGCAGCAGAGCGCCGTAGCAATCGATGTTCGCCGCGTTGACTTCGTCGTCGAGGTGCAATTCGATTCCCAGCGGTTCGGCGCGGGTCTTCAGCACCTCGATCGTCTGCGGGTGCACGCGCTTCGACACCAAGAACACGTTGGATTTCGATTTCGACGAGCGCTTCGCCAGCGTCATTGCTTCGGCCGCGGCGGTCGCTTCGTCCAGCAGCGAGGCGTTGGCGATCTCCATGCCGGTCAAATCGGCGCACATGGTCTGGAAGTTGATCAGCGCTTCCATGCGGCCCTGCGAGATCTCGGCCTGGTACGGCGTGTACGCCGTGTACCACGCCGGGTTTTCCAGGATGTTGCGCAGGATGACGAGCGGCGTGTGGGTGCCGTGATAACCCTGGCCGATGAAGCTCTTGAAGACCTCGTTCTTGTCCGCGATCGCGCGAATTTTGGCCAGAGCTTCGGTTTCGGTCACGGCCGGCGGCAGCGCCAGCGGGTTCTTCTGGCGGATCGTCGCGGGCACGATTGCATCGACCAGCGCGTCCAGCGAGTCGTATCCGACCGCCTTCAGCATGTGTGCGATTTCGGTGTCATCGGGGCCGACATGGCGCGCGATGAAAGCGTCGTGCTGTTCGAGTTCGTGCAGGGAAGGGACGTGCTGGGTCATGGCGAAGAGGTCCGTATTTTGGACGAGCGCTGACGACAGCGTCTCGCTCGAAGCGGCTGTTGTGGAAAGTCGGGCCAGGGATGGCCGTTCTGGTCTTTGTGGACTGGGAAGGGCAAGGTGGATTATCGAGTGGCAACGATGCGGCGATCATGGACGATCGCACGAATATGCCCCTCTGTCCGTTTGCCTGAGAGTTTGAAAGCGCGACACTCGAATCGCGCTTCTTGCCCCTTCGGCGCCGGTTCTTCCGATGCATCGAAAGCCGGTCTCTCCAGAGTTTTGCATGTGGTGGTATCGGGCCTGAGCGATTACGGGCGTTGCGCCTTCGGCAGCAGCAGGGCTGCTTCTTCCACCACGTTGGCGATTATACAGGTGTCCCTTTCGAGGATGCCTTACCATCGCCTTTCGCATTCAGCGAAGAGCTTCCTGATGCCCATACCCTTCCGCCTGCGCCGGCTCGACCACGTGGTGCTGCGCGTGCGAAACGTCGCGGCGATGCGGCGATTCTATTGCGACGTGCTCGGTTGCACGCCCGAATTGGACCAGCCGGGCATCGGCTTGTTCCAGTTGCGTGCCGGCGATTCGCTGATCGACCTCGTCGAGGTCGACGGCAAGCTCGGCCTGCAGGGCGGCGCGGCGCCAGGTGCGGAAGGCCACAACGTCGACCACATCTGTCTCAGCGTCGAAGGCTACGACGAGGCCGTGATCGTCGCGCACCTCGAGGCACATGGCGCGCGCGTGGGCGACATCGGGATGCGCTACGGTGCGGAAGGCGAGGGACCGTCGATTTACGTGCTGGACCCCGAGGGCAACGTGGTGGAATTGAAAGGCCCGCCGATACCCGGCTCGCGGGTCCACGGCAAAACCTGATCGCGGCAAAAGGATAGGAGGATTCGCATGCCCTGCCTGATGGTGCTGTTCGCTTTGTTCGTCCCCCGCGTGGTGATCGTGCTGCTGTGGCTGTTCACGAGCTGGTTCAGCGGCATCTTCAGCATTGCGCTATGGCCGTTGCTGGGCTTCATCTTCCTGCCCACCACGCTGCTCTGGTACACCGCGGTGCAGCACTGGTTCCACGGCCAGTGGACGTTGTGGCCGATCGTCGGCATCGTGATTGCGTTGCTGATCGATTTGTCGCCGGCCAGCGGCCGCAGACGCGTCTATCGGGGCTGAGGCGCGCATCCCAACTTTTGGCAGGGGCTGCCACGCGTCGACCGGGCTAGCATCGACGGGTTGCGTACCAGCTTTGTGACCGGGAGATAGCCATGTCATCGATTCGCGGGATAGCGTGCGTGCTGCTGGCGGGCGCGCTGACGTTCGGCGCGGCGCAGGCGCATGCACGGCAGCTTGCCGATGCCGATTACGCGCGGGCGGCCAAGTTTCTTCCGCAGAATGCCGACCCGCTGGTCGACCATGACGTGCAGCGCGTCAATTGGCTGGACGACACGCATTTCTGGTACCGCGACCACGACGCGTCGGGCGATCACGTCATGGAAATGGATGCCGCGACCGGCAAGATCGTGCCGGCTTTCGATCAGGTGAAGCTCGCCGGGGCGCTGGGCAGGGCGCGCGGCAAGCCGACGGACGCCAGCAAGTGGCCGGCGCGCGGCTTCGACTTCCATGTCTTGCCGGGCGGCGATCTGGACGTGCAGCTTGGCGATGCATGGTATCGCTGTGACCTGGCGGGAGTCGGCGTTTGCACCGCGCGCGACAAGATGCTGAAGACCGGCAGCGAAGTCGGCGCGTTGTCGCCGAATGGCAAGCTGCTCGCGTTCGTGCGCGACTGGAACCTGTGGGTGCGCGATCTCGCGACCGGCAAGGAAACGCAATTGACGCGCGATGGCGTCAAGGATTACGGCTACGCGACGCAGAACGCGGGTTGGATCCACGGCGATGGCGCGATCGTGCGCTGGTCGCCCGATTCGAAAAAGATCGCGACCTATCGGCAGGACCAGCGAGAAGTCGGCGAGATGTACACCGTCGACACGCGGGTCGGGCACCCGAAGCTGGATGCGTGGAAATACCCGCTGCCGGGCGACGACAAGGTATTCATGATCGAGCCGGTGGTGATCGATGTCGCCACGAACAAGATGGTGCGCCTGAAGATGGCGCCGGAACAGCGCCTGTCCACGTTATGCGACACGCTGGCCTGCGATGACGGCGAGCCGTATGCATGGAGTGACGTGAAGTGGGCGCCGGATGGCAACACGCTGGCGCTGGTTGAAACCTCACGGGATCGTCAGCATGAAACCTTCCGCATAGCCAACGCCGAAACCGGCGCGACGCGCACCGCGTTCGAATTCACCGCCAGGGATTACTACGAAAGCGGCCACGGCCGGGTGAATTGGCAATACCTGCCCAAAACGAATCAGGCGATCTGGCCATCCGAACAAAACGACTGGAACAACCTGTACCTGTACGACCTCAAGACCGGCAAGCAACTGCGGCCGGTGACTTCGGGTGAGGGCAACGTCGCCGAAGTGCTGCACCTCGACCGCGCCACGCGCACGCTGTGGTTCGTGGGCGTGGGGCGCACGCCGGGCTTGAATCCGTATTACAAGCAGTTCTTCAAGGTCGACATCGACAGCGGCAAGACCACGCTGCTGACGCCGAAAGACGCCGACCACACCATCACGATGTCGCCGGACGGCAAGTATTTTGTCGACAGCTACTCGACACCGACCGCGCCACCGGTGACGGTGTTACGTGCAAGCGAAGATGGCCATGTGATCGCGAGCGTCGCGAAGGCCGACATTTCACGCCTCGAAGCGGTGGGCTGGGTACCGCCGATTCCGATCACCGTGAAGGCGCGCGACGGCAAGACCACGCTGTACGGCATGATGTTCAAGCCGACGAACTTCGACCCGCACAAGAAGTATCCGGTGATCGATTACATCTATCCCGGTCCGCAGACCGGCTCGGTGCGTGGCCGCAGTTTCCTGGCCGCGCGCGCCGATCACCAGGCGATGGCAGAACTCGGATTCATCGTGGTCGCGATCGACGGCATGGGCACGCCGTGGCGCTCGACGAGTTTCCATCATTACTGGTACGGCAACATGGGCGACGACACGCTGCCCGATCAGGTCGCCGGCATCCGGGAACTGGCCAAGCGGCATCCGTGGATCGACCTCGATCGCGTCGGCATCTGGGGCCATTCGGGCGGCGGCAACGCCACCGCGGCCGCGATGTTCCGCTATCCGGATTTCTTCAAGGCCGGCTGGGCGGAGAGCGGCAACCACGACAACCGCAACTACGAGAATGATTGGGGCGAGAAGTACCAGGGCCTGCTGGTGACCAACCCGGACGGCACCACCAATTACGACAACCAGGCCAGCCAGTTACTCGCGAAGAACCTGAAGGGTCACCTGATGCTGGTGCACGGCGAGATCGACGACAACGTGCCGATCAGCAACACCTACCTCGTGGTGAATGCGCTGATCAAGGCGAACAAGGATTTTGAAATGCTGATCCTGCCTAACCAACACCACGGCTACGGCGAGGATTCGTCATACGTGACGCGGCGGCGTTGGGACTGGTTCGTGCGGAATCTTGCGGACGACATGCCGCCGCATGAATTCCGGATTCCGAATCCGAAGGCGGGCGGCTGACAAGCCGTCTCCCTCGCGCATCCAGTGGTTCACTTTTTCCGTCGAAATGATATAACATTGCAATTCGCGTCCAGCTGCCGCGGCTTCCGTCGGCAGGGACGCGCCGGATAGAACTCGTCTGGACCGGTCCCGGCTGGCCCGTCCGCAAGAGAATCGTTCCCGCATGGGTTTCGAATTGCTGCGACCGTTCCGGCGGCGCGCCGTCCCCCTCGCGATGCTCGCGTTCGCGCTCGCAGGTTGCGCGGCGGGCCCGGACTTCAAGCCTCCGGCGCCGCCCACCGCGAAGGGCTATCTGCCGCATCCGCCGGGTGCGACCGTGGCCGCGGCGAATGTTGCGGGGGGCGATGCGCAAGCGTTCGAAGTTGGCGCGGATATTCCGGGGGATTGGTGGACGCTGTTCCATTCGCCCGCATTGAGTACGCTGGTCGCCCAGGCGCTGAAAAACAACCACGATCTGAAAGCCGCGCAGGCCGCGCTCCGGGTTGCGCATGAGGACGTGCTGGCGCAGCGCGGATCGTTCGTCCCCGCGGTGTCGGCCGGTTTCAACGCCAGCCGCCAGAAGGATCCGTCGTCGGCCTTGGCGCCGGTGCCCAGCAACAACGCGTATCTCTACAGCCTGTTCACGCCGCAACTTGCCATCAGCTACACGCCGGACCTGTTCGGGTTGAACCGGCGCACGCGCGAGTCGCTGCAGGCGCAGGAACAGGCGGCGCGCTTCCAGATGATCGCCGCCTGGACCACCCTGGCGTCGAACGTGGTGGTGACGGCGGTCCAGCAGGCCTCACTGCGCGAGCAGGTGGGGGCAACCCGGGAGCTCGTTGCGCTGGAAAAGAAGAGCCTCTCGATCCTGCAACTCCGGTTCCAGAAGGGCGATGCCAGCAAGCTGGATGTGGCCGCACAGCAATCGCAACTGGCGCAGACCGAATCCGGCCTGCCGGCGCTGGTGAAGCAACTCGCCGCAACACAACATGCATTGGCGGTGCTGGTGGGCGCGTTTCCCGATCAAGCGCCGGCGGGGGCGTTCACGCTGGCCGACCTTCATCTTCCGGGAAAACTGCCGGTCAGCCTGCCGTCCGAGTTGGTCGCCCAGCGTCCCGACGTGCGCCAGGCCCGCGCCAATCTGCACGCGGCCAGTGCCGCGATCGGCATCGCGGCCGCGCAGCGCTTGCCGAGCCTCGATCTGACTGCGAATGCCGGCAGCACCGCGTTGGCGATTTCGAAGGTATTTACCTCGGGCACCGGTTTCTGGGGCATCGCCGCGTCGCTGACCGCGCCGATCTTCGAAGGCGGGCAATTGATGCATCAGGAACGCGCGGCGAAAGCCGCCTACGTCGAAGCCGCCGAGCAATACCGCGGCACGGTGTTGATCGCGTTCCAGAACGTCGCCGACACGCTGGTCGCGCTGGATCAGGATGCCGAGGGCTTGCAGGCCGCCGCGCAGGCCGAGCGCGCGGCAAAGACCACGCTGGATTTGTCGCAACTGCAATTGCAGCACGGCTACATCGGCACCTTCGAATTGCTGGCGGCCCAGCAGTCGTACCAACAGGCGCGGATTGCGCGGGTCGAAGCCGAAGCCAATCGTTTCGCCGACACCGCGGCGCTGTACCAGGCGCTGGGCGGCGGTTGGTGGCATCACAAGAATCTTGCGAAACAGTGATCATGATGAATCGAAATGTCGAAGGTGGGATGTTCGATTTGCTGCAGGGCGATGGTGCCCCGCACGGCGCGATGCCTGCGTCGGCCATGGTCCGGGGCGCGAAATGCAGCGCCTTGCGGCGAATAAAGTCGCTGGGTTCCGGATCGCCGCTGCGCGACGTCCGGAATGACGACGTGGGCAAGGGTCGCAGCGCGCGTCGGCGCGCGCTTGCGGCGGCGACGGGATTGCTGGCGGTGCTCGCGCTCGTTGGCTGTTCCGGCAAACCTGCGCAGCCGCAAGCTTCCACCACCCCGCACAACGTCACGTTGACGAAGGCGCAGCAATCCAGCATCCACGTCGTCACGATCGAGCCGGCGCAATACCACACCACGATCACGACCACCGGCGTGGTGGATTTCGATCACGACCGCGCCGCCGATATCCTCGCGCCGTTTTCGGGTGCGGTCACGAAAGTGCTGGTGACGTTGGGACAGCACGTCGAGAAAGGGCAGGCGCTTGCCGAAGTGGATTCGCCCGACTTCACCGCGGCCGCAGGCGCGTATCGCAAGGCGGTGTTGGCGGCGAACGCGGCCGACGCGGTCGCGGCCAACGATCGCGCGCTGTATGCGCACCAGGCGATATCGCAACGCGAGAACGCGCAGGCGCAGGCCGATGCCGCGGGCGCCGATGCCGATCGCGATGCCGCCTTGCAGACGCTGGTGGCCTTGCACATGGATGCGAAGACCATCGCCGGCATTCGCGACGGCAAGCCGGCTGCCAGTGGGCGCGGCGTGATCCGCGCGCCGATCGCGGGCACGCTGGTGGCGAAGTCCATTGCGCCGGGACAGACACTGGCCGCGGGCACCACGCCATGTTTCACCGTCGCCGACACCTCGAAGATGTGGGTGATGGCGAATGTCTTCGGCGACGACGTCGCGCGCGTGAAAACCGGCGATTCGGCCAGCATCGATTTGGGTGATGACGACAAACCGATGACCGGTACCGTCACCAACGTGGGTGCTTTGGTCGATCCCGATACGCGTTCGGTGCAGGCGCGCGTGCAGGTGGACAACCCCGGCGGCGTGCTGAAGAAGCAGATGTACGTGACTGTGCATCTCCGCTCGCACGATGCACTTCGGGGTTTGTTGGTTCCGGTTTCCGCGGTGCTGCGCGACGACGAGAACCTGCCGTTCGTGTACGTGGTCGATCCGGACGGCAGCTATGTGCGGCGCTCGATCTCGCTGGGCAAGCGCGTCGGCGATCACTACGTGATTCCGGAAGGGCTCCAGGCCGGCGACAAGGTCGTGGCGGACGGCAGCATCTTCCTGCAGTTCATCCAATCGCAATGAGCGCGCAAGCATTGCCAGGCGAAGCGTCGCGCAAGGCGTCGCTCATCAACCGCATCGTCGCGTTCGCGCTGCAGCAGCGGTTGTTGATCGTGCTGTTGTCGCTGGGCATGGCGGCGGCCGGGGTGTGGGCCTGGAAGGTCCTGCCGATGGATGCGTATCCGAACCTGTCGCCGCCGATGGTGGATATCGTCGCGCAGTGGCCGGGGCATTCGGCGGAAGAAGTCGAGCAGCAGATCACCGTGCCGATGGAGCTCGGCATGAACGCGATTCCGGGTCTCGTCACCAAGCGTTCGATTTCGCTGTACGGATTGTCCGACGTCACGCTCACCTTCAGCGACGACACCGACCGCTACTTTGCGCGCCAGCGCGTCTACAACCGGCTGCCGGGCATCGACCTGCCGGATGGCATCAAGCCCGACATCGGGCCGCTGTCGCCACCGTCGGGGTTGGTCTATCGCTACGTGCTGCAAAGCACCGACCGCTCGCCGATGGAATTGAAAACCCTGCAGGACTGGGTGATCGCGCCGCAATATCGTTCGGTGCCGGGCGTCGCCGACGACTCGGGTTTCGGCGGCGGCACCATGCAATACCAGGTGCTGCTGAATCCGGTGAAGATCGCGGCGCTCGGCCTGGGCGTGTCGCAGGTCGAAGCCGCGCTCAGCGCCAACAACAGCAACGGCGGCGGCGGCTTCTATCAGCAGGGCGGGCAGTTTTTCTACGTGCGTGGCCTGGGTCGCATCAAGACGCCCGAGGATGTCGGTGACATCGTGCTGGCGATGCACGACGGCACGCCGATGCTGGTGAAGGACGTTGCCAAGGTGCGGATCGGCATCGCGCCGCGCCTCGGCGAATTCGGTTACATGAACCAGAACGATGCCGTGGAAGGCGTGATCCTGGCGCTGACCGGCAGCAAGACCGAGGACGTACTGAAACAGGTCGAGGCCAGGACGCGTGAGCTGAACGAAACGATCCTTCCGAAGGACGTGAAGGTCCATCCGTTCTACGACCTCACCAATCTGATCGACCAGACCAAGGGCGTGGTGATGCACAACCTCACGCTCGGCCTGGTGCTGGTGATCGCGGTGCTGGTGTTTTTCCTGTACGACCTGCGCGCCGGCCTGATCGTCGCGGTCACGGTGCCGCTGGCGTTGCTGTTCGCGTTCCTGTGTCTCGACCTGAAAAACGCATCGGCCAATCTGTTGTCGATCGGCGCGGTGGATTTCGGCATCCTCGTCGATGGCGCGATCTTCATGGTCGAGAACATCTTCCGGGAACTCGCCGCAAGGCGCGGCACCGAATGCGAGATCAGGGAAGTGATCCTGTCCGCGGCCGCCGAAATCGACCGGCCGCTGGTGTACGCGGTGGCCGTGATCGTCGCGAGCTTCCTGCCGATCTATTTCCTGACGGGCCCGTCCGGCACGCTGTTCAAGCCGATGGCCGACACCATGATCTTCGCGCTGATTGGATCATTGCTGGTGACGCTCACCTTGTTGCCGGTGCTGTGCGCAATCTTCATGCGTCGCGGCGTGCGCGAACGCCGCAATGCGCTCTACGAGAAATTCAGGTCGTGGTACGTACGCACGCTCGATCGCGCGCAGCGCGTGCCGTGGCGGGTGACCGCGGCCGCGGCGGTGCTGCTGGGCCTCACCTTCCTGATGGCGCAGGGCATCGGCGCCGAGTTCATGCCGAACCTCGACGAAGGCGCGCTGTGTGTGCGCGCGACGATGCCGTACACGATCTCGTTCGAGAAGGCATCGGAAATCTCGCCCGAGATCCGCAAAGTGCTGATGTCGTTTCCGGTAGTGACCACCGTGACGAGCGAACTCGGTCGCCCGGACGATGGCACCGATTCCACCGGCTTTTTCAACGACGAGTTCTTCGTCGGCCTGAAACCGTACTCGCAGTGGAAGGGCCAGTACCGCGACAAGCAGGATCTCATCACCGCGATCGACAAGAAGCTCGAACGGTTCCCCGGCATCCAGTTCAATTTCACCCAGCCCGCCGAAGATGCGGTGGACGAGGCCGAGACCGGCCTCAAAAGCGCACTCGCGGTGAAAATCTACGGTCCCGACCTGCAGGTGCTGCAGAAGGAAGGCAAGGCCATCAAGGCGGTGATGGAGAAGGTGCGCGGCATCACCGACATCACGCTGGTGCACGAACTCGGACAGCCCAATCTCGCGATCGACATCGATCGCGCGAAGATCGCGCGCTACGGGTTGAACGTCGACGACATCAACAATCTGGTCGACGCCGCGATCGGCGGCGACGTCGCGACCCAGGTGGTGCAGGGCGACAAGCAATTCGATCTGGTGGTGCGGCTGCAACAGCGCTTCCGCGACAACCCGATGGAGATCGGCGACATCCCGGTGGCGACACCCGGCGGGCAGCAAATTCCATTGAAGGAGCTGGCGAGCATAAAGGTGGAAAACGGCGCGTCATTCATCTATCGCGAAAACGGCTCGCGCTACATCGGCGTGCAGTTTTCGGTGTCGGGGCGCGATCTCGCCGGCGCGGTCGACGACGCGATTGCGCAGGTCGCGAAGAACGTGAAGCTGCCGCAAGGTTACCGACTGGAGTGGGGCGGCGAGTATCAGGAGTACACCGCTTCGCGCGCGCAGATGCGGGTGATCCTGCCGCTGACGGTGATCGTGATTTTCGGATTGCTGTTCGTGCTGTACGGCAACTTCAAGTTTCCGTTGATCACCGTGGTCGGCGTGCTGCTGTCGGCGCCGGTCGGGGCGGTATTCGCGATGTGGGTCACGGGGACGCCGTTCTCGGTGTCGTCCGGCATCGGTTTCATCGTGCTGTTCGGCGTGTCGGTGTTGACCGGTGTGGTCTACATCTCCTGCGCGAACGAACTCAGGCTTGGCGGCATGGGCATGATCGCGGCAGCCCACGAAGCCGCATTGCTGCGACTGCGGCCCATCCTGATGACCGCGCTGGTGGCGGCGCTGGGACTGCTTCCGGCCGCGATCGCGCACGGTGTCGGCACCGATTCGCAGCGTCCGTTCGCGCTGGTGATCGTGGCGGGCATGATTTCACGTCTTGCGATCGGCATCTTCATCATGCCCGCGCTGTACAAGCTGGTGGCGCGTGAAGGCGATCGCCTGCAGGTGTAGGCGACGCGGTGCGGAACCGCGTCCGGAATCCGGCAGGCACAAAAAGCGGGCGCCCTGAGGCGCCCGTCACGAACAATATGGCGCACCAACTCAGAAGCGGTACTCCAGATTGGCGGAATACACCTTGGTGTCGACGTTGAAGCCGTACTTCTTGATCTGGTAGTAGTCGAAATTCACCCCCAGGCTCCAGTGGCGGTTGAAATCGACACCGGTACCGACGCCCGCGTAGCCGTTCACGCCATTCGCGCTGTAGGCATACCGCGTGGCAGCGCCAGTCGGATCGGCGATGTCTGCCCGCAGATCGACGATCCACTTGAAAAGCCCGGCGCGAGCGGAGATGTACCACTTCTCGGTCGGATTGAAATGTCCATCGATGCCCAGCGTCCAGCCTTTGCCGGAGATGCTCGCGCTGTTGCCGGAGCCATCGCGCTCCGAGATGCCGCCCAGGTCGACATAGCCGCCTTCGATACCGATGAACTGCGAGCGCCAGCCCGCGTTGATCTGGTAGCTGGTGTCCGATTCGGTGCCGGACAGGCCATTGTACGAGGCCTTGTAATGCGAACTGCCGCCGCCGCCATTGACGAACCAGCCGGTGAGGTCCTTGGCTTGGGCACCGGTGGCAAGGCACGCGCCCGCCACGCACAGCGCAAGCGCCGTGAACTTCTTCTGCATGTTTTTCTCCCTGATTGATGGATTGTCGGCTCACGCCGATACCGACCGCTGACGCGGCCGGACGGCGATTCTAGCAATCAATGCGATGTGCGGTTTTGAATTTTTGCAACACGCCGGTCGGTGCGTGTGCATATTCGACTTGCCGGCTCCATGGCGTCGTTCGAATCCACGGTGGCGTTGCGGCAATTGTGCGCGTCCATGCGTGGCGCAGTGGCGTATGCTTGGAGTTGGAAGAGAAGATGGTGCCGTGACGGTGCCCGCCCGGTCTCGCCGCTGGCCATCGACCATGATGGACTACCTGCATGATTTCCAATTCACCCAGCCACAACTCCCCTCCGCGCAAACCCGCTGCCCGCCATCGGTCGCATGCGGTGCCGCGCGATCCCGCACCCGCATCCGCGCAGGTCGAACGCGACGTCTCCGACGAACGCGAGCGCCTGCTCGACGAGGAACTCATCGAGACATTTCCCGCCAGCGATCCGCCTTCCTGGACGATGGGCGGCTCGCACGTGGGTACCCTGCGCCACTGATTCGCGCGGGCCAGTGACCGCGTATTACGCGTTGCCCCGTGGCGAAATTCCGTCGAGAATCGCCCTCGTCGGTCGTGGCGCTGCGCGCGCAGGCCAAAGCCGTCCTGCGCGGCGCGGCTATAATGGCCGGCCGCGGTAGGGAGATGCGCCGCGAGGGGTGCGCTACGGGAGAAGGCGATGCGATCGGAAGGTTCCGGCGAACGTCATGCTGCACGCATCGCGTGGCTTCGCCCGGGTGGGCACATCGCGCTGTTCATTGCAGTCACCTGCGCAAGCGGTGCGACCTTCGCGCAAGGATCGCTGCAGGACCTCGGCAAACTTTCGTTGCAGGACCTCGGCCAGATCGTCGTCACTTCGGTGGCCAAGCACCCCGAGATGTTGGCCGATTCGCCGGCCGCGGTGTACGTGATCACCCACGACGACATCATGCGTTCCGGCGCGCGATCGCTGCCCGAGATGCTGAGGCTGGCACCAAATCTCGGCGTGATGCGGCTCGGTCCGAGCAATTACATCGTCACTTCGCGTGGTCTCAGCGGCAACCAGGCGGCGCAGAATTTTCCGAACAAGCTGCTGGTGTTGATCGACGGACGCAGCGTCTATTCGCCGCTGTATTCGGGCATTTCCTGGGACACGTTGTACGTGCTGCCCGAGAACATCGACCGGATCGAGGTGATCAGCGGCCCGGCCGGTGCGCTGTGGGGCGCCAACGCGGTCAATGGCGTCATCAACATCATCACACGCGCGGCGTCCGGAACGCAGGGCGGGCTGGTCGAGTTCGGCGTCGGCAACGAGGGCAGGTCCGCGTCGCTCCAGTACGGTGGCCGGTTGGGCGAGAACGCCTGGTACCGCGTCTACGCGCACGATTTCCGCCAGCAATCGTTCGACACCGGTCATGGCATCGACGCCCGCAATGGCTGGACGGCGCCCCAGGCCGGTTTTCGCGTGGACTGGGACGCGGGCGCGCGCGACGCGTTCACCGCACGGGGCGACATCTTCGATGGCCGCACGGACCAGGGCGATGCGCCGGATTACCGCACCGCCGACGTGAACGTGGTGACGCTTTGGCGGCACGCGTTCGACGATGGCTCGCATTTCCAGTTGCAGGCCTACTACGACCATGGTCGTAGCTGGAATGCGCTGACGTCCGGCGCAGTCATGCTGACTACCTGGGATGTCGAACTGCAGCACGATTTCCGGATCGGCGATTTTCACGACATCACCTGGGGCGTCGGTGATCGCTTCTACCACTACCGGCTGTCGCCGGACATCCGTCCGGACGGTTCGCTGCTGTGGGACCCGGCGGTGAACACGCAAAGTCTCGCCAACGTTTTCGTGCAGGACCAGCTTGCGCTGGGCGCGCGTGCCGCTCTGACGCTGGGCATCAAGGCCGAACACGATCCGTATTCCGGCCTTTCGTGGATGCCGAGCGCGCGTTTTTCATGGAAGGCGAACGACGACACCCTGCTGTGGCTGGCGGCGTCGCGTGCGGTCCGCACGCCGACGGCGTTCGACGAGGACGTGATCGAGATCGTCAACACGCCGGGCGGACCGCTGGATCTTCTCAACGGCAACCCGGATTACCGCACCGAAAAGCTCACCGCCTATGAAGCCGGCCTGCGCACGCACTGGGCGACCCGTGCCACCCTGTCGGTTTCGTTCTACTACAACGTCTACGACGACTTGCGCAGCATCGAATTTTCGCCGACGGTGTTGCCGTTGTTGTGGGGCAACGGCATGCAGGGCCACACCTATGGCGTGGACATCTGGGCCGGCTATTCCATCGCCGACTGGTGGAAGCTGAGCGCCGGCCTGTCGGAAGAACGCGAGCACTTTTCGTTCAAGTCGGGTTCGGCAGGCTTTTATGGCGCGTCGGAGGCCGGCAACGATCCGCAGCATCGCGCCTTCCTGCGTTCGTCCATGAACCTCGGCGCGCATTGGCAGCTGGATGCGGATTTGCGTGACGTGGGCGAACTGCCGGATCCGCGCGTGCCGGGCTACACGGAACTCAATGCACGGCTTGGCTGGATGCCGAACGATCGCTGGGAGTTGTCCTTGTCCGGGATGAATCTGCTGCATCCATGGCATCAGGAGTACGTGGCTGCGTACGCGAATCGCATAGGGCGCACGTTTTTTCTGGACGCACGGTTGAAGTTTTGACAATCCTCCGGCCACCAGCGTCCATGCGATGAACCCATCCATTCCGCGCCAACTGCCCGCCACGCAAGCCGCCGCACCTCGTTCGGCGGATGCGCGCACGCGTCCGCACCCCCGCCGTTGGCGCGGCGTGGCAAAATGCGCGTTGGCGATGTTGCTGATGCTGCCCGTCGCCTCGCTGCTCGCGCTGCCGCCGCAGCCCGCAATATCGCTCGAATACGCGGTGAAGGCCACCTACCTCTACAAGCTGGCCCCTTTCGTGAACTGGCCGCCCGGCACGTTCAAGACCCCGGATGCGCCATTCGATATCTGCGTGGTCGGCCCCGATCCATTCGACGACTTCCTCGAAAAGGCCATCAGCGGTCACGCGCTCGGCACGCATCCCTTCCGGATTCGCAGGATGGAGGCGATCAGCAGCGGCGACGATTGCCACATCGTCTTCATCGGTTACGCGCAGCCGGAAAAGGTACGCGAGGCGCTGCAGGCGTTGCAGGGCAAGCCGGTCCTCACGGTGACCGATTCGCACCAATCGGACTTTTCCGGAAGCATCGTGCTGTTCGTGGTGCGTCGCGGCCATGTGCGATTCGAGATCGACAATGCCGCGGCAGCGCGCAATCACCTCGTGATCAGCTCCAAGCTTCTGAACTTGGCGCTGGCGGTGAAAGAGGCCGGGTGACGATGAAACCGCGCGCCTACGGCTCAGTGCTCCTGCGACCCGTCACCACCGCCGCCGCGGTGCTGTTGTTGTTGCTGGTCGGCACGGTCGCGATGGTGTACCAGTTCCAGACCGGGGGCAAGGAGCGATTGCGCCAGATCACCGCCCAGGCCAACACGCTCGCGGCCAGCGTCACCGCGGCGGTGGCCTTCGACGATCGCGCGGCTGCGCGCGAATATGTCCACGCGCTGATGCTTGACCCGCGCCTCGACGCCGTCGCGGTCTACGACGAATCCGGCCACCTGATGGCGGGCGATCAGCGTTCCGGCAGCCCCGCCATCGTTCCTTCGTTCGGCCGGGCGGAGCGCGGAAGCTCGTTGCTGGTGATGGTTCCAGCGCGCCAGGGCAGCACCGTCGTCGGCAGCGTCTGGGTGCGCGCAACCACGACACCCTGGACCATGCAACTGGCAAGAGTCAGCGGCTTGGCGCTGCTCACGATCATGGCGGCGGTGATGCTTTCGCTGCTTGGATTGGCGCAACGCATGCTGGCGCGCGCGAACGCCGATGCGCATCGGCGCGCGGAGGAGCTGACCGAAGCGAATCTGCGCCTGATCGCGGAAATGGAGCATCGTTCGCGTGCCGAGGAAGCCCTGCGCCAGAGCCAGAAAATGGAGGCGGTCGGCCAGCTTTCGGGCGGCATTGCGCACGACTTCAACAATGTATTGATGATCGTCAAATCGGCGCTCGTGCTGCTGGAGAAACGACTGACCCAGAGCTTGTCGGCCGTCGAGCAGCTCGCCGAAACGGCGCGCAACCGGTTGGCCACGGACGCGCAACAGGACGACGCCGGATCACGGCAGGTGCTGGAAAAGGGCCTCGCGCTGGTCGCGGAGGGCAATGTTCGCCGCCAGCAGATCGGGCGCTATCTGGAAACCGCCAACGACGGTATCGACAAGGCCGCGGATCTCACGCGCCGCCTGCTTGCATTCGCGCGACGACAACCGCTGTCCGCCCGCTCGGTACGGCTGGACGACCTGATCCGTGACATCCAGCCGCTGTTGGAGCATTCGGTGGGTCCGAATGTGCAGATCCAGTATCAATTGGCCTCGCATTGGCACGTTTTGTGCGACGTCAATCAAATGGAGAATGCCATCCTCAATCTCATCATCAATGCGCGCGATGCGATGCCCGAAGGCGGCCAGATCACCGTCAGCACGGCGGACGTGCACGTCGATGCGGTTGCATCACCCGACCAGAAGGTGGTCGACCAGGTGCGGCTGCGGGTCGCCGATACCGGCGTCGGCATGACCGAAGAGGTGCGCAGCCGCGCGATGGATCCCTTCTTCACCACCAAACCCGTCGGCAAGGGCACCGGGCTTGGGCTCAGCACGATCCTGGGCTACGTGTTGCAATCGAACGGACGGCTCAGCATCGACAGCGAAGTGGGCGTGGGCACATCGGTCGACATCGTGTTGCCGCGCGAGTTCAGCACGGTCTCGACGGAGGTTGCGTGATGGTGGTCGCGGAGGCCAAGGCCGCGCGCCTGCTGGTCGTCGAGGACGAAGCGTTCCTGCGCGAAGTGATCGCCGAAAGCCTCGAGGAAACCGGCTACGAAGTGGTTGCGGTGGGTGATGGCGGCGCCGGGCTGGCCGTGCTGGAATCGGATGCGGCTTTCGACGTGCTGGTCAGCGACATCCGCTTGCCGGGCATCAGCGGTTATGAACTTGCCGCGGCCGGCAAGGCGTTGCGGCCGGAGCTGAAGGTGATCCTGATGACCGGCTATGCTCCCAGCCTGCCCTCCGAGTTGAAATCGGCCGTGTACCGGGTCCTGCAAAAGCCCTTCCGCATCGACAGCCTCGCCGGCGTGGTAGCCGCCGCGCTCGCGGGCGCCGCGGCAACCTGAAGGACCCGCGCACAAAAAACCCGCGGCATGCGCGGGTTTTCCGTCGGACGACTGGTGCCCAGGAAAGGACTCGAACCTTCACGGGTCGCCCCGCCAGCACCTGAAGCTGGTGCGTCTACCAATTCCGCCACCTGGGCCAAGTGTCCGCTCGCGGCGTCATGCGCCAGCGAGCCGCGTAAGATAGCCGCTGGCAGTCTGGTCTGTCAATGTTCGCGCTGGCGCGGTCGGTAACCGGTCGCGCGGCGTAAGGATGTCGCGCCGGAGGCGGTCATCTGACGCGAATGCAGCTTTCTGGTGCGGCAGTCAATCGTTCGGAGGATGCAATGAACAAGCGAATCGCGGGTGTGATGGTGTCGTGCCTGGTGACGGCGATGGTGGCGGTGCCCGGCTATGCGGCCCTGCAGGTGGGTGCAGCGGCGCCCGATTTCACCGCCACGGCCAGTCAGGCGGGCAAGGATTTCACGTTCTCGCTGAAGCAGGCGTTGGCGAAGGGCCCGGTGGTGGTCTACTTCTATCCCGCCGCGTACACCGGGGGCTGCGATCTCGAAGCGCACACCTTCGCGACCGAGAAGGACAAGTTCAGCGCGGCCGGCGCCACCATCATCGGCGTTTCGGCCGATTCGATCGCGCGCCTCAACCAGTTTTCGTCCGATCCGAAATACTGTGCGGGGAAATTCGCGGTCGCATCCGACCCGGACGGCAAGATCGCGACCCGGTATGACCTGAAGATGATGCCGCCGCAGAAGGGCGTGACCGATGTGGAAGGCAAGCCGGTGACCCACGGCTTCTTCCCGCGCACCACGTTCGTGATCGATCGCGAAGGCAAGGTCGTGTCGACGTTTTCCTCGAAGGAAGATCACCTGACGCCCGACCAGCACGTGAAGCGCTCGTTGGCGATCGTCCAGCAGATGCACAGCGGCAAGGCGCCGTAGTCGGCGCGGCCCGGGCGCCAGGCATCGCCCGGGCTTGCGTTCGCTGCCGTTCTGCGTGAGGCTGGTATCCGCGGACAGGAGTCGCATGGGTCGGGAGGCCTCATGGTCGACTGCAGCGAGATGCCGGCCGGATCGTCAACCGACGCATTGTTCGTCGAGGTCTATGCGCGCCTGAAAGCCATGGCCTCGCGGCGGCTGGCAGGCCAGCGCCGCAACGGCACCCTGGAAACCACCGAACTCGTGCACGAGTTGTACCTGCGCATGGGCGACCGGTCGGCCTTGCATTTCCAGGAGCCGGCACAGTTCTTCGCCTATGCGGCGCGCGCGATGCGCCACCTGTTGATCAACCGCGCGCGCGACCGCCTGCGGCTGCGCGCGGGTGGCCAATGGAATCGCGTCACGCTGGACGACCACAATTTGCAACTGGCCATCGCGACCGCCGAACAGGCGCTGGCGCTGGATGCGGCGCTTGATGCGCTGGAGCAGAACGACGCGCGCGCGGCCAGGGTGGTCGAACTCCGCTATTTCGCGGGCCTCAGCCTGGAGCAGGTTGCCGCCACACTGGGACTGACACGCCGCACCATCGACCGCGACTGGCGTTTTGCCCGCGCGTTCATCAAGACACATCTGGAGTGACGCGCCGCACGTCGCAAATGCCGTGCAGGCGGGGTTTATCGGAGGAACTGGTCTCAATATCGAATCCATTTTCGTCATTCCGGACGCCGCGAAGCGGCGATCCGACTGCGTTTGCAGGATTGCAAACGCGAACGCCAAAGGCGGCCGGAAGGGCGAGCGCCATGGATGGCGCGAGTCAACCCAGTGCCTTTGCTGTTGAAAGGTCACAGTCACTGGATTCCCGTTTTCGCGGGAAGGACCACTCTGAAAGCTGTGCCTCGATTTGAGACAGGTTCGTGACGCATCGGAGAGTTGCCGCGGTGGATTCCACGCCGACACTGCGTGACTTGTTCGAGCAGGCGCTTTCGTTGCCGCCCGAGGCACGCGCGCGCATGCTTGCCGAGCGCTGCAGCGATGCGGGCGTCCGTGCCGAACTGGACCGGTTGCTGGCGGCCGACGCGGAACAGGGTGACTGGTTGGCGCCGGCTGATGCCGCCAGCGCCGCGCAAACCATCGGGGAAACCGAAGACGTCGAACCGCTGCCGGCGGGCAGTCGCATCGGTCCGTTCGAGTTGCTGGAAGTGCTGGGCGAGGGCGGCTCGTCCACCGTGTTCCGCGCGTTCCGCGACGTGGAGGGCGTGCGCCAGTACGTCGCGGTCAAGCTGCTGGCGCGCGGCCTGTACACCGCCGAAGCGCGGCGCCGTTTCCATCACGAACGCGAGGCGCTGGCGCGGCTGCGCCATCCCGGCATCGCGCGGCTGATCGAGGGCGGCATCGCCGCCAACGGCCTCGCCTACATCGCGCTGGAACTGGTCGAGGGCAAGCCGATCACGTCCTACGCGCAGGAACACGCGTTCTCCGAACGCCAGCGGCTGACGCTGTTCCTGCGGGTTTGCCGCGCAGTCGAATCCGCGCACCGCGCGTTGATCGTCCATCGCGACCTGAAACCTTCCAACGTGCTGGTCACCGTCGAAGGCGAAATGAAGCTGCTGGACTTCGGCATCGCCAAGTTGCTGGACGACGCCGAAGACGTCACCCGCACGGTCCATCACGCGCTGACGCCCGCCTACGCCGCGCCGGAACAGTTCACGCCGGGCGCGATCACCACCGCGACCGATGTCTACGCGCTGGGCGTGCTGTTGCGCGAATTGCTCACGGGCGATCGCGGCACACCGGGCGAGGCGCGGACGTCGCGCGTCTTGGGGCTGAATGCCACGCCATCGCAGTCCAAACATGCGCGCAAGTTGCACGGCGACCTCGCCAACATCGTCGTCAAGGCCACCGCGAGGGAACCGGAGCGCCGCTACGGTTCGGGCGGTGCGCTGGCCGAGGACATCGAGCGCCATCTCGACCGCCTGCCGGTGCGTGCGCATCCGCCGTCGCGCTGGTATCGCGCCGGCCGGTTCGCCGCGCGCCATCGCGGCGGGGTCGCGATCACCGCGATCCTGCTGCTGGCCATCTTCGCCTCGCTGTCGATAGCGCTGTGGCAGGCGCACATGGCGCGCCAGCAGGCCGCGCGCGCCAACATGGTGCGCGATTTCGTGGAAAGCCTGTTCGCGCCGGTCCGCTACGGCGTCGCCGCCTCGAAGCAACCGAGCCTCGACGAATTGCTGTCACGCGGCGTCGCGAAGCTGCAAGACTCGCCGCAACTCGGGCCCGGCGAACGCGTGGATCTGCTGGCGATGTTTTCGCGGCTGTACGAAAACCTCGGCGACATCCCGCAGTCGCGCAGGCTGGCGGATCAGGCGGTCGCGCTGTCGGAACGTGCATTGCCTTCCTCGGACATCAATGCGATCCGCGCGCTCGCCGCGCGCGGTTATGCCGCGGTGCGCGACGAGGATTACGCGGCCGGTGGCGCCGACTTGCGCCTCGCGCACCGGCGCATGCAGGCGCAGGGCATCCACGGCGAAGCTTCGATCGACTTGCTCGAACCGCTGGCGGCGGTCGAAAACATCGAAGGCCATGGCGACGTCGCGCTGCAGCTCGCGCGCGAAGCGCTGAAGGAGAGGATCGCGACCTGGGGGCCGGACGATCCGCGCGTCGGCGTCGGCTACAACGACGTAGCCTCCGCGCTCGAAGGGGTGGAGCGCTATGAAGAAGCGATCCAGATGTGGGAGAAGACCTACCGGTTCGAACTCGCGCACTTCGGCCGCGACAGCAATGAAACGACACTGGCGATGGCCGGATGGGCGTCGGCCGAATGGCGCGCCGGGCACTGGACCCAGGCGCACAAGTTGTTTACGCGGGCGCTGGCGACATACGCACGCATCGGCGGCAAGCCGCAGGTCACGCGGGTGTATGCGGCGCAAAAGGCTTGCGTGCTGGATGGCACCCGCGCGGACCATGCTTCCGCCGCGCGGGATTGTGCGTTGGCGCAGAAGCTCTCCGCTGAAGGATTCGGTGCGGGCACGCCGCTGCATGGTGATTCGCTGGAAGCCACCGCCTTCGGCGAGATCGAGGCTGGCAATTTCGATCGCGCGAAGGCGTTGCTGACGCAGGCGCGCAAGTTGTACGGCGATGCTCCCGCCAATCGCATGCGCGTGGGCCGCGCGGACAGCGAGCTGGCCGGCATTGCGTTGCTGCAAGGCGAACCAGCGCTGGCGCGCGGCTTGTTGCCGAACGCGATCACGGGATTGCGCACGCGCGGCTGGCAGGTGCCGCCGCTGATCGCCGAAGCGCGGTTGCTGCTCGCGTGCACGCAGTCGCCGGGAACGCAATGTCCCGCCGGTTTGCAGGCGACGGTCGAACAGGATCTCGCCCAGGTTTCCGGGCGTGGCGATCCGATGTTGCTGTGGGTGCACACGTTGCTGGCGCAAGTGGAGCTGCTGCACCGCCAGCCAGGCATCGCGCGCGAGCAGTTGACCGACGCGATCCGGCGCGCCAGCACCGAATTGCAGCCTTCGCACCCGCGCCGTCTTGTCGCCGAGTTGTGGCTGGCCATCGCCACGGCCCAGACGGGCGATTGCACCGGCGCCTCCGCGCAAGTGCGGGCGGCGGGCGCAATCATTGAAGCAAACGGTCTTGCCGCGCATCCCGAACTCGCCGGCGTGCGGGCGGCGCTTCGCCGTCCCGCCGCTGCCTGTGGGGTCCTGATGCCTTGATCACGGCGCGGGTCACGCGCGAACGGGTGTCGCAATATGTTCCGGGACGGTGTTCTTCCTGATGCCCATCCGCATAGGGAGAACAGCGCGATGTTCGATCGACACTTGCCGCGGTCAGGCGGCCGTTTCCGTTCGGTTGCTGCAGTGGTTTTGCTGGCCATCGCTGGCGGCAGTCCCGCGCAGCAGGCCGCAATGCCTTCCCATGCGGATGGGCTGGTCACGCGCGATCCGTCGGGCTGGCTGCAGACCAGCACCCCTGCTGGCCAAATCGACAAAGGCAGTCCGTTTTTCCAGAGCCTCGGCAGCAACGGGCGCTCATGCAGTTCTTGCCACCGGCAGGCCGAAGGCTGGACCATTTCGGCCGCGGAGGTTCGCAACCGTTTCAGGATGACCCGCGGCACCGATCCGATCTTTCGCCCGGTCGATGGCGCCAATTCGCCGCTGGCGGACGTATCCACGCTGGCTGCGCGTACCGCTGCCTACTCGATGCTGCTCGACCACGGCGTGATCCGGGTGAGCTTGCCGATACCGGCGAACGCGGAATTCAAGCTGACCGCGGTCGACGATCCGTACGATTACGCCAGCGCGCAGGCGCTTTCGTTGTTCCGTCGCCCGCTGCCCGCGACCAACCTGATCTGGGACACCGCGGTGATGTGGGATGGTCGCGAAACCTACCTCGCGTTCAAGCCGCCGATGGATGCCGGCATCAACGTTGGCGACCTGCGCCTCAGCCTTGCGTCGCAGGCCCTGCACGCGGTGCTCGGCCACGAGCAGGCCGCGCTGACGCCGAGTCAATCGACGCTGGACGCGATCGTGGGTTTCGAATTGCACCTCGTCACCGCGCAGTATTACGACAACCAGGCCGGACTTCTCAACGAGGACAACGGCATGGGCGGCGCCGACATCCTCGCGCTGCAGAAATTCTGGATAGGCATCAACGATTCGCTCGGCAATGATCCGAGCCTCGATCCGTTCGATCCAAAAGTGATGCGGCTGTTCGATCATTGGCGCGAACCGGATCGATCGCGCCGCCGCGATCCACGCTCGATGGCGCGGGCGGCAATCGAACGCGGCCAGGCGCTGTTCAATTCGCTGCCGATCAACATCACCGGCGTGGCGGGTTTGAATGACGCGATAGGCCAACCGGTGATCCGCGGCACCTGCGGCACCTGTCACGACTCGCCCAACATCGGCAACCATTCGGTGGCCGCACCGTTGAATATCGGCATTGCCGACGCAAACCGGCGCACGCCCGACATGCCGATGTACACGCTGACCAACATCAAGACGGGCGAGGTGATCCGTACCACCGACCCCGGTCTCGCGATGCTGACCGGCAAATGGGCGGACATCGGCAAGTTCAAGGGTCCGAACCTGCGCGGCCTCGCGGCGCGCGCGCCATACTTCCACAACGGTTCGGCCGCGACCTTGCGCGACGTGGTCGACTTCTACGACACGCGTTTCAACATCGGCATGACGGAACAGCAGAAGAGCGACCTGGTGGCATTCCTGTCGGCACTGTGAGCATTGGCTCGCGCGCAGCCCCGGGGTTTGCGACATGCGCAGTGGCCGGCCGCACGGCACAAGTGGTTGGCCAGCGATACGACATCAACCGAGTGAGGAGCCCGATCATGCATCGCTATCTCATCAAGCGCACCTTTCCCGCTGGCGCACTCGCCGGCCTCGATGAAGCAGCCAAGAACGAGGTCAACGCGGTCAATGCGGACTACCAGGTGAAGTGGATCCGGTCTTACGCGACGGCCGACAAGACCGTGACGTTCTGCATCTACGAAGGACCCAGCGAACAGGCGGTGCGCGAAGCGGGTGCGGCCAATGGTCTTCCGATCGATGAGATATTCCTGGTGCCGGTGACGCTTGTGCCGGACGGAGCAGACCTCGTCGCACATTAGATGCGCGACGCTGGTATGGGGCCGGCCGGGATTCGCACGTCGCTTGCGGAAGGGCGCTGGTGGAGCTCGGTACCGCGAAGGGCTACGCGGGCTTGCTTTCGCGGCGCCACTCCGCGACGCTGGCGGAATGCCAAGACGCAATCGTCCGCCATCCCGCTCCGCGCGCAAGTCGCATGCGCAGAAGCAACCCGACACGCACAGGCGCGAGACTTCGCCGCGTGACAACGCCAGGAAGAAACAACCCGCGGGCAATGTCGACAAGAAGCAGGCGCGCGGTTTCGTCGATCCGCACGCCGAGCGCGAGGCGCAGCGCTACGAACATCCCATCCCGAGCCGCGAGGCGATCCTCGGTGTGTTGGCCGAGCGCGGCAGCCTGTTGCGCGCGGATGCTATCGCCGATGCGTTGGGCATCCGCGACGAAGTGCGCCGCGAAGCCCTGGACAAGCGTTTGCACGCGATGTTGCGCGACGGCCAGTTGCTGGAAAGCCGCCGCGGCGGGCTGGCACCCGCCGAGCGCATCGGCCTGATCGCGGGCACGGTGCTGGCCAACGCGGAGGGCTATGGGTTCCTGCGGCCCGACGAAGGTGGCGACGATTTGTATCTCTCGCCCGCGCAGATGCGGCAGGTGCTGCATGGCGATCGCGTGTTGGCGTCGGTGGTCGGCGTCGATCGGCGCGGCCGCCAGCAAGGCGCGATCCGCGAGGTGCTGGAGCGGCGCGCGCCGCGGCTGGTGGGGCGCGTGGTCGAGGAACATGGCGTGGTGGTGGTCGACCCCGATGACCGCCGGTTGCACCAGGACGTGTTGATTCCACCGGATGCGCGCAATGGCGCGCGTGCCGGCCAGATCGTGGTGGCGGAAATCACCGAGCCGCCGACCTCGCAGCGCGGACCGATCGGTCGCATCGTTTCCGTGCTGGGCGAACGTCTGCAGCCTTCGCTGATCGTCGAGATGGCGATCGAGAGCCACGGCCTGCCGCACGAATGGCCGATCGAGGCGACGCGCGCCGCCGAGGACGTCGAACCGCGCGTGACGCGAGCTGAATGCGACGGCCGCGTGGACTTGCGCAAGCTGCCTCTGGTCACCATCGATGGCGCCGATTCACGCGATTTCGATGACGCGGTGTACGCCGAGCCGGTGCGCGGCGGCGGCTTCCGGTTGATTGTCGCGATCGCCGACGTGTCGCATTACGTGCAACCCGAAACCGCGCTGGACGACGAAGCCTTCAAGCGCGGCACGTCGGTGTACTTCCCGGGCTTCGTGGTGCCGATGCTGCCGGAGACGCTGTCGAACGGCATCTGTTCGCTCAATCCCGAGGTCGATCGTCTGTGCATGGCCTGCGACATGCACGTGGACGGCGACGGCGATGTCACGCGCGCGAAGTTCTACCCGGCGGTGATGCGCTCGCACGCGCGGCTGACCTATGACGCGGTCTGGCAGGTCATCGGCGTGCGCGACGCGGAAGCGCGGCGGAGCACGGGCAAGCTGCTGCCGCACATCGATCACCTGCACGCGCTGTACAAGGCGTTCGACGCGGCGCGCAAGCGACGCGGCACCATCGAATTCGAAACCAGCGAGGTCGAGTACCGGCTGGACGACAAGGGCGAGGTGGTTTCGCTGGGCGCGCACGAGCGCAACGATGCGCACAAGCTGATCGAGGAGTGCATGATCGCGGCCAACGTGCAGGCGGCGATGTTCCTCGCGAAGAAGAAAATTCCGGCGCCGTTCCGGGTGCACGCGCCGCCGCCGGCCGACAAGTACGAAGACCTGCTGGCGTTCCTGCGCGAATACAAGTTGAAGCTGCCGGCGCTGGCCGACGTGCGACCGCGCGATTTCGCCGCGCTGCTGAAACGCGTGGCCGATCGTGCCGACGCCGAGTTGTTCCGCAGTGTCTTGCTGCGCGCGCAGAGCCTCGCGAGCTACCAGCCCGCCAATCACGGACACTTCGGCTTGGCGCTGGACGCCTACGCCCATTTCACTTCGCCGATCCGTCGCTATCCCGATTTGCTGGTGCATCGCGCGATTCGTTATGCGCTCGCCGGCGGCAAGCCGGCCGCATACCTTTACACCGAGAGCAAGATGACCACGCTGGCCGCGCACTGTTCGCGCACCGAGCGCCGCGCCGAGGAAGCCGAGCGCGACGTGGACGAGCGCTACAAGTGCGCGTGGATGGAAAAGCATGTCGGCGCCGAGTTCGACGGCATCATCACCGGCGTCACCTCGTTCGGGCTGTTCGTGGAATTGACCGAATCGAAGGTGTCGGGTCTGGTGCACATCACCCAGTTGCGCAACGACTATTACCAATTCGACGCGCGTCGCCACGAATTGCGCGGCGAACGCACCGGCACGATTTTTCGCCTCGGCGACGAGGTCCGCGTGCAGGTACTGCGCGCGAGCATGGAAGACCGCAAGATCGATTTCCGGATGGTGTCGGGGCGCGAAGAAGAGACACCGGTGTCCGGGGACAAACAGCGTCGGCGCCGATGAGGATTGATCCTCATTCCGGACGCCGCGTGGCGGAGATCCGAGTCAAGGCTCCGAAGAATCAGCCACTGCACGGGCGCGTGGTGCTGGCTGCGGCGGCTTTTGAACCCCTCTCCCTCCGGGAGAGGGGCAGGGGTGAGGGTTCGGGTGCGCGTGGGGTGATCATGGCGAAGAGGTGCGACGTTGCGCGGGTTCGTACCCTCATCCGCCCCTTCGGGGCACCTTCTCCCGGGGGGAGAAGGGAAAAGCCGAACAATGGCTTCATCCGGAGAAGTGGCAGCGCCAAGCGGGTCACGGTGCCGTCACCATGAGCGAAATCTGGATCGTCGGCATCAATCCGGTCGAAGGCGCGCTGGCCAACGATCCTTCGCGCGTGCTCGAATTGCTGGTCGAGCAGGGTGCGCACAACCCGCGCGTCGCCGAGCTGGTGAACGAAGCCAAGCGCTTGGGCGTGCGCGTGCACGCGCGCCCGCGCGCGATGCTGGACAAGGTTTCCGGCCATGCGCGGCATCAGGGCGTCGCCGCGAACTACGAGGTGCCTGCGGCGAAGTCCGAGCATGATCTTGCGGATCTGCTTGATGTCGACAATGCGTTGTTCCTGGTGCTGGACGGCGTCACCGATCCGCACAACCTCGGCGCCTGCATCCGCAGCGCGGCGGCAGCCGGCGCCGCGGCCGTGATCGTGCCGAAGGACCGCGCGGTCGGCATCACGCCCGTGGTGCGGCGGGCGTCGGCCGGTGCGGTCGATCGCGTGCCGCTGGTCGAAGTGACCAATCTCGCGCGCGCGTTGCATGAAATGAAAGATGCGGGCGTGTGGTTGACGGGATTGGCCGGTGACGCGGAAACATCGCTTTACGATATAGACCTCAAGGGCAAGGTCGCGCTGGTGATGGGTGGCGAAGGCGAGGGCATGCGACGACTGACCCGCGAAGCATGCGATCATCTGGCGCGCATTCCGATGCCGGGCGCCATGGAAAGCCTGAATGTTTCGGTGGCAACCGGCGTCGCGCTGTTCGAGGCGGTGCGGCAACGTGGAGGCAAGCCATGAGCGTCAACATCACCATTGATTGGACGGTCATCGTCGGACTGGTCGGCATGCTCGTGACGCTGGTCGCCTATTTCCTGCTGCAGGCGCAGAAGCTGCACGGCAACGGCCTGATCTATCAACTGATGAACGCGATTGGCGCGCTTGGCGTTGCGTTGTCGTTGGTGTTTGGCGCCTTCAATTTGTCCGCATTCCTGCTGGAAGCGGTGTGGTTCGTGATCAGCATCTACGGCATCGTGGTGGCGCGGCGCATTCGGGTGCAGTGACCCTGCTGCTGCCTGGGTGACCGCGGATTGTTGCAGCCTCCCCTTGACACGCTCGCGGTCGAACGCGCAGCCGTGCTTCGCGTCTTCGTGCGGGTGGGTGATGATGGACGATCGCTACAAGCGCATCTACGCCGCGATCGCGGCGATTCCGCCCGGTCGCGTCGCCAGCTACGGGCAGATCGCCGCGCGCGCGGGATTGCCGGGGCGCGCACGGCTGGTGGGTGCCGCGTTGCGCGATACACCGGACGGGCTGGAATTGCCGTGGTTCCGGGTGCTGCATGCCAATGGCACCATCGCGCTGCCGCGCGGCAGCCGCGGATTCCGCGAACAATCCCGAAAGCTGCGCGCGGAAGGCGTGGACGTGCGCGCGGGCCGCGTGCCGATGCAGGCATTCGGGCTAGATGCCGACCTGGACCGTGCCCTCTGGGGCATCGGTTGAGCCCCGATGCTTGACGGTTTACGCGGTGGCCGGTCTAATACGCGGTTCGTGATCGCGAATCCGCGCAACGCGGACAGGTGAGCGATCGCCTGCGTGGCCAAGTAGCTCAGTTGGTAGAGCAGAGGACTGAAAATCCTCGTGTCGGTGGTTCGATTCCGCCCTTGGCCACCATTTTCCTGTTTTTCACGCCGTGCTCTCGCGCCAATCTGCTTCCACTCGGTGGAATCGATTCCCGCGGTTCGATGACTCGCGCCGTCCCTGGCTTCGTCTTTCGGACGGCTCGCGCAGTTCGCGCGGGCGTTGGGCTTCCCGGACGAAGCTCGGTCCGCCCAACCTGCCGGGCTGTTCGATACGCACCGACATCCTGCTGCGCAGCGTCGGATCACACGAATCGGATCGCGTGCCCTGCGCGGTCGAACGTGGCGAATTCGCCGACACGACCGTCGTTGATGGCGTTCACCATGAAGCGCAGCGGCTGGTCGGCATCGTCGCCGTTGGGGGCGATGCCGCCGCGACCTTCGAGGCTGCCGACGAATACGATATCCCAATGCTGGCCGGTCTGTTCGGACTCGGCGACCAGCATGGCGAAGCTCGCGATATCGTCCGGCATCTTGTCCACGCACAGCCAGGGTTGCAGATGTCCGCTTTCGCCGCGTGCGAAGCTTTCCCGTTGCGCGGTGGTGGCGTGCGTGTCCAGTTCGCGGCGCGTGAACACGAACAGCAGCCGCTGCGGTTCGTCCTGTTGCCGCGCGGCCTGCAGCAGTTGTTCGAAGTCGGCCAGTGCCGCGGTGGTTGCCATGCTTCAGCTGCTCTTGGCGTGCTGGCCGGGCTGGTAGTGTCCCGGCTCCGAGCGGAACGGGATCGCCAGACGATTCCAGCCGTTGATCGCGATGATCGCCAGCGAAAGATCCGTCAGTTCCTTGTCGCTGAATTGCTTGCGGACTTCGTCGTACAGCGCGTCGGGAACGTCTTTCGTTTTCGAAATGCGAGTGAGGGCTTCGGTCCAGACCAGCGCGGCGCGTTCGCGTTCGCTGTAGAACGGAGATTCGCGCCAGGCATCCAGCAGGTACAGGCGCTGCTCGGTTTCACCGGCTGCGCGCGCATCCTTGCTGTGCATGTCGAGGCAGTACGCGCAGCCGTTGATCTGCGAAGCGCGCATCTTCACCAGTTCCAGCAGCGTGTGTTCAAGCCCGCAGTCGTCGACGTGCGCCTGCAGTTGGCGCATGGCCTTGAAGCCGTCGGGTGAAGCCTTGGCGTAGTTGAGTCGATGGGTCATGGCGAATCTCCACGGGTTCGAAAATTATCCCCTGACGCCACCCGGCTTGCAGTCCGGGTGCAAACAGGCGAGCGCGGATGACCGCTGCGCGATGCGCGCGAACCAGGGCGCGATGTTGTGAAGGTTGCGGTCGAACGGTTGGCCTGCGGAATCGGCAAAATCCAGCCACACGTACAACCAGATGTCGGCAATGGTAAACCTGTCACCGGCGAGGAATTCACGACCGTCGAGCATGCCGTCCAGCCACGCTATGCGGTCCTGCGCGACACGTTTCAGGCCATCGGCGGTTTCGGGCGCCACCGGGATGCGATTACGGAATCGTGCCAGGCTTTCGGCGTAGTGGTAGGCGTTGTGGATGTTCTCGGTGATGGCGAGTTCGCAACGACGCTGCCACTGGCGCGTGATTGCGCGTTGCTCCGGCATCGCGCCGATAAGTGGCGAATCGGGATGCAACTCCTCGAGATATTCAATGATCGCCACGGACTCCGCGATGCAGGTGCCGTCATCCAGCAGCAGCGCCGGCGTCTGGCCGGCCGGATTGTGCGCGAGATACGCGGCCTGCCGGTTCTCGCCGGTAAACACGTCCACTTGCCGCGTCGGCAGCTTGATTTCTTTCTCTGCAAGGTACATCCGCACCGTGCGTGGCGCGGGACTGAGCGCGTCGAGCAGCAGCATCAGTGGAATGGCACGGGCTGGTCGGCGCCGGCTGCGGGGTGCATGAAGAAGTCGTGCAGGTATTTTTCGCCCTCGTCGTCGAGGATCGTGACCACGGTTTTCAATTCGGGGAATTGCTTGCGGATGCGTTGCGCGGCGATCAGGTGCGCGCCGGAACTCGGCCCGCAGAACAGGCCCCGCGTGCGTGCCAGTTTGCGCATTTCCATGACCGCCTCGGCGCTCGCGACGCTGGTGGTGTCGCGGACGAGATCACGATGGTGCGCGAAGATGCCGGGCACGAATCCGTCCGAGATGCCTTCGATCTGGTGCAACGCGACTTCGCCGCACAGGATGGTGCGCGATTCGGACGGCTCCATCGCGAACAGGCGCACGTTCGGGTTGACCTTGCGGAAGGCCTGGCCGACGCCGATCAGGGTGCCGCCGGTGCCGACGCCGTGCACGAAGGCATCGGGCACGCGGCCTTCCGGCAGTTGCGAGAGGATTTCGGGACCGAGGATTTCGCGGTTCTCGTCCACGTTCCATTCGTTCTCGAACTGGCCGGGAAAGAAGAAGCCGGGCTGCATGCCGAGTTGGCGCGCACGTTCCAGCGCGTCGTTGACGTGGAAGGTGCCGCAGAAGAGGACCTCGGCGCCGTAGGCGCGCGAGATCGCCACGCGCTCGCTGGAAAGGCCTTCCGGCATCACCACGATCATGCGGTAGCCCTTCACCGCGGCTACCATCGAAAACGCGTTGCCGGTGTTGCCGCTGGTGGCCTCGACAATGGTGTCACCGGGCTTGATCGCACCCGTTTCTTCGGCGCGTTGGATGATGTATTTGGCGATGCGCGCCTTGATGGATCCCGATGGGTTCAGGAATTCGCACTTGGCGAAAACGCCGTCGATTTCCAGCAACGGCGTGTCACCGACGGCGTCGAGGATGTTGGTGGAAAGTCCGGTGTAGCGCGTTGCCATGCTTGGCTCCCGATGTGGTTTGCGCAGTGTCCCGCGCTGCGGCGCCAGCGTGAATGATCCACGTCAGATGACGCGGGTCGCGGCGTTCGTCGCGACCCGCGCACGGATTGCCGGTGCGAGAATTACCAGGATTTGCCGCCGGCTGTCTTGGCCTTGGAGCTGCTGTCCTGCAGCGTCGCCGCGACCTTTCCCGCGTTCTGCTGCACGCTGGCGAGCGAGTCGGACTTCAGCCCGGCCTGCGCGGTGGTCAATGCGCTTTCCAGCTTGCCGTGCAGCGCTTGGTTGGACGCCGCATCGGGGATCGCGCCATTGCCCTGGCCCTTGCACGGGTTTTCGGCCTTGGCGTCGAAGCCGGCGCCATTGGGACCGACAAGGCAGTTGATCACGTGTTGCAGATGCGCGTGCGCCATCGCGGTGTTCTTGGCGGTTTGCGCCATCAGCGCGTGGGCGTGCGCGGTGCTCACCTCGTTGTCGACGTTGCCCTGCGCAAACGCGGCGAGTGAAAGGCTGGCGGCGAGTGCGCCGGCCATGCCCATTGTCAGGAACCTGTTCATCGCTGCCTCCGATCTGCCCGGTGTGGGAGGCGCAAGCGTACGCGCGGGAATGTAATCGGCGCGTGTAGTGATTCGCGGCGCCGGCCGGCGGCTCAGACGGTTTCGAACAACGCCATGAAGCCGTAATCCATGTGCTGCTGCATGTGGCAATGGAACAGGGTCAGGCCGGGCAGGTCGGCGGTGAAATCGACTTCGGTGGTCTGGAACGGCGGCACCAGCACCACGTCCTTGATCACGCCCGCGGTGGGCTGGCCGTGAACCTTGGTGATTTCGAAACCGTGGCGGTGCAGGTGCAGCGGGTGGATGTCGTCGCTGGCATTGCGGAAACGCAGACGATAACGGCCGCCCAGCTTCAACTTGCGCGTCACCGGCATGGTCTTCCAGTCGTAGGACACGCCGTTGATCGCATAGACATCAAAGCCTTCGTCGCCGCTCTGGCGCGCGGTGATGACCATGTCGATGATCGCGTCGGGTTTCGGCGGCGTGCGCTTGGGATCGGCAAATAACCGGTAATCCCACATGAATTTCGGCGGCGCCTGCCATTGCGGCTTGCCGGTGGCGCCCGCGTATTCGACCACGATGCCCATGCCGCCTTCGCGGTCGGCATCGGTGGTGTCGCCAAGCACCCACACGCCGGGATGGTTCATCTCGACGATCGCCGAGATGCGCTCGGCTGTCCCCACCCAAAGCACCGGAACTTCGGCCGGATGCGGCACCGGATTGCCGTCCAGCGCGACGACCTTGAAGGTGTGGCCGGGCAGGGCAAGGCTGCGGTTTTCCGTGGCGCTGGCGTTGACGACGTGCAGCATGACGCGCTCGCCGCGCTTCACCCGGATCGGTTCGCCATGGCCCAGCGACTTGCCGTTGATCGCGAAGGCGTCGTAGGCGAGTTCGTATCCGGGCGGCACCTTGCCGGCGTTGGGATCGGATTTCGCGGCGATGGTGACGAGATCCATCTCCATGCCCGCGGGTTCCATGAACGTCATGTCCATGTCGACGCGGGTCAGGTACGGCATGAACTCCTTCAGCGTCAGGAACACTTCGCGGTCGTAGGCGCCGGGTTCATTTTTCGGTTCGATGTACACCGGACCCGCAAGACCCGTGTACAAGCCGCGCGCGAGATCGGGGCCGGCGCGCACGTGGGTGTGATAGAAGCGCAGCCCCGACGGCGTGGGCGTGAAGGTTTCGCGGCGATGGCCATGGGCCGGAATCGGAGGCGTGCGTTCCTCGTCGGCGCCATCCACGCTGTCGGGCAGGTACTGCCCGTGCCAGTGCAACTGCTCGTCGTGGTCGGTGTCGTTGAAGATATCGACCGCGGTTTTCCGGCCTTCCCTGAAGCGCAGCAGCGGCCCGGGAAAATCGCCGTTGTAGAGCGTCGTCGAAACGAATTTATCGTCCGACAGTTCCAGCACGCCATGGCCGATGCGCAGTGTGTGATTGGCCTTGTCGGCAGGCATGGTCGCCGTGTCGGCGGGCGAGGCGGCGTGCCTCTGCGCGCCAAGCGCTTCCGCTCCCGGCAACGCACCGGCGAGTGCGGTGAGGCTGGCGGATTTCAGGAAATCACGACGATCCATTCACGGCTCCGGCGGCAGCGCAAACGGCCATGCTAAACGATCACCATTGGAAACATCGAAAGCTCCATTCGAAGGAGCTGTGCGAAAAGTCAGGCCAGGGATGGCCGTTCCGGTGTTTGGAGGCTCAAGGTGTTCCGCTCACCAGTCCATTCACCGATGCAGCGATCAGGGACGATCGCACTACAACGCCGTTCGCGGCTTGCGCTGATAGCGGGTGCCGAGAATCACGTCCCACAGCCCGGTGGTCACGCCGAAGTTGGCTTCGGGGTGGTAGTGATGGATGTTGTGGAAGCCGGCCCAGCGCCGCATCAATGGACTCTTGAACCGGTGTACGTGGATCACGACGTGGCTCAGCCCGTAGGCGGCGTAGCCTGCCGCGATGGTACCGGCCAGCAGCAAGGCGTAGCCGGCCGGAATGGCCAGTGCGAACACCGCGCCCAACGCGCACATGAAGAGCGGCGGCATGAAGAACGGCAGCGCGTCGTAGCCGAGCGGATCGTCGTGGTGGTGATCGTGGCCGGACTTGAACGGGCCCGTGTTGCCATGGAACAGCCAGCGGTGCGCGGCGTATTCGAGGAAGGTGAAGGCGAACAACCCGCAAAGCGCGGTCAGCGCCGCCAGCACCGGCTGCATGCGTCCGTACCAGACGCCGGCCGCGATCAGCAACAGGCTGATCAGGCTGTCCGAAATGAGACCGGCACGCAGGTTGAACAGGCTGGTGGAAAGCCGCGCCAGTGGTTCCGCCAGCCATTCCAGCGGCGCAGGCAAACGCGTCGGCGGATTGGCCGAGGCGTCGCGATTGGCGCTAACCTGCGGATGGTTCGACACGACCAGAGCCAACTCCTGCGAAGGGGGCGGTCGCACGTGACCGGCGGCCGGCGCATGATCAGCCTCCCGACTGCGCGGCAAGTATAGTGAGAAACCCAAGCAGCGGCATGAGGTGGATCAAGATGAAAAAGTTCCCGAAAGTCTTGGGCTTGGCGATGCTGCTGACCGGTGCAGTGATGCTGCCCGCGATTGCGCAGCAGACGGATTCGGAACGCGCCGACCTGACGCGCTATCAGAAGTACGCCGAGGCGCCGGTGGACCACGTCCGCTACTTCCAGATCAATGGATTCCAGTACCTGGCCCCGGACAAGGTGGCGATCTGGTTCGGCGTCAACAAGCTGTACCTGCTGACGGTGCAGACGCCGTGCAACAACCTCGCGTTCGCGAACGGCATCGGCTTGACCGCGAAAAACCAGATGCTGTATCGCAACTTCGACTTCGTCACGTTCGATCACCAGCGATGCAAGATCACGAAGATCGTGCCGGTGAACGAGCTGAAGATGAAGCAGGACCGCGCGAAGGAAAAGCAGGAAGGCGCGCCGGCGTCCAGCGGCTAGTCGCCCGCTTCCCCGGCAGGCGATTCACCGAACAGGAATCGCTGCATCTCCGCGGCGAGGAATTTGCGCGTGTCCGGGTCGCGTGGCGACAGCCGGTTCTCGTTGATCAGCATGGTCTGGTAGTCAAGCCACTGCTGCCACGCTTCGCGGCCGATGTGTTCGTAGATGCGCTGGCCGAGTTCGCCCGGCCACGGCGCGCGATCAAGGCCTTCGGTTTGGCACTGGAGTTTTTCGCAGAAGACGCTTCGGGCCATCGCATCAATACCTTTCTCACGGGCGCGGGGATGCCGAGATCCGCCATCTCGGCGCGTGAATACCAACGGGTCGCGGGATCGTCCGCAACGGCGGAGTGCGCGCGCACGCCGCGCCACTCGATAGGCGAAGCGTGCAATTTGAAATGCGTGAACACGTGCAGGATTTTTGGCAGTGCAACGACGGTGCCGCGATCGAGGTCGGCAAGATGCAATGCAAGCTCCCGCGCGTCGCGTTCGCCGGCGGCTTCCGGCAGGCTCCACAATCCGGGCCAGACGCCTTGCGGCGGGCGCCGCCGCAACAACACACGATCGTGCTGATCGCGCAGCACGACGAAAAACGTATGCTTTTCCGGCAGCACGCGCGCGGGGCGGGCTGCCGGAATCGTGGCCGTGGTTGCATCCCGGTGCGCGATGCAACTTTGGGCTTGCGGACAGACATCGCAACGGGGGTTCGCACGCGTGCAGACAGCCGCCCCGAGGTCCATGATCGCCTGCGTGTAGTCCGCGATCCGGGCTTCCGGCGTGTGTGTTTCGGCATGCGACCACAGTGCGTTTTCGATGACGCGCTCGCCCGGCCAGCCGGCAACGCCGTGATAGCGACTCAGCACCCGCCTGACGTTGCCGTCGAGGATCGCGTGACGTTGGCCATGCGCCAGCGCCAGGATCGCACCAGCGGTGGAACGGCCGATTCCGGGCAGCGCGGACAGTGATTCGAAGTCGCGCGGCAATTCGCCGCCGTGTCGCGCGACGCATTGTTGTGCGGCCGCGTGCAGGTATCTCGCGCGCCGGTAGTACCCGAGACCCGACCACAGCGCCAGAACCCGATCTTCCGACGCCGCGGCGAGCGTGCGGAGATCCGGCAGCGCGCCGACGAAACGTTGGAAGTAGGGAATGACCGTCGCGACCTGGGTTTGCTGGAGCATCACTTCCGAAATCCACACGCGATAGGGCGAGCGGGGGTGTTGCCATGGCAGGTCATGACGGCCGTGCAGGTCGTACCAATGCAGCAAGGGGCGCGCGAAATCGTCCACCTTCAGTGTGCCGCCGACGCGGCCGTGGCGGCGCTCGAAGAACTCGCGGCGGGCGCGAGATCGGGGCCGGCGTCGATCGTGAGGCCCGTGGCCTTCAGCCAGCCGAGATCGAGTTGCCGCACTTCGGCCTTGCCCGTGAACGGCAACGCGCCCGGCGGCTGGCCCGGCTGCGCGGCCAGCACACGTTTCCACCAGCGCCCGAATTCGGTCGGCTGCAAGCGGAGGTCGGCGTGCGCGTCGTCGCCGTCCAGTTTCAGGGCGACCGTCAGCGGTGCACGCCCGCGTGCGGGCGAAACGTTCAATACGATCTTGTCGGTGACGGGCGGGGCAGGTGCGACGGGCGGGCTGGGCGTCGATACGGACGTGGCGGGCGCACTGGTCGACGCGGCGGATGGCGGAGCGAATGCGCGATGGCGCAGCGTGCCCTGGAGTTGCATCGCGAGATCCTCGCCGCCACGCCAACTGCCTTCGCCTTCGAGCTGCAGCGCGATGCCTTGCTGCTCGGCGAGGTGGAAGCTCAAGGCCTTGAGCTCGATCACGCCGTCGTGGGCCGCCGATGGCATCGTGCTGAGCACGGCGGTGAAACGGTTGCCGGCCGCGCCGCGCGCCGCAGCTTCCAACCGGAACACTTTGCCGGGCGCCAGCGCGCCGGTTTCGACGCTGAAGTCGAACAGTAACGGCGAACCTTTGCGGGAAAGCGTGCCTTGGCTCATGTGCACGCCGGTGGTGATGGTGGGCAGGCGCGGCGGTCCGGCGGCGCGATGGGGCAGCCGTGCGAGCAGTGCTTCGAGTTCGTCCAGATTCAAGTGCGGCGCGACCACGTCCACGCGTTCGATGGCGATCTCGCCGTGCAGCAGCGCGCGCCAGGGCACCACGATGGTGGCACCGGCCGCCTGCAACACCGGTCGGTTGGAACCGCTGTTGGTCAGGCTGAAACCCCTCAACTGCACGCCGGGCCGGGGGAACAGGGTGGGTTCGGCCGGCGCCTGCAGGCGCAACTTCAGGCCCACCGCGGCAAGGTCGTTTTCCAGCAGGGCCGTAAAGCGATCGGGTTGCAGCAGATTGTGAACGTACACGGCCGCGGCGATCGCCAGCGCGACCAGTACCGCGACGATCGCCAGCGCGATCCAGCGCAGGAGGTGCCGCGACGATGGCGCGGTGGCCGACATGGTCAACTGCCGACGGGCAGCAATCCGTCCACGAAGGCGCGGGCATCGAACACGCGCATGTCCTCCGCGCGTTCGCCCAGGCCCACGTAACGGATCGGCAGCGCGAACTCCCGTGCCAATGCGAACACCACGCCGCCCTTGGCGGTGCCGTCCAGCTTGGTGACCGCGAGTCCGGTGACGCCGATCGCATTGATGAATTCGCGTACCTGGTTGATCGCGTTCTGGCCGGTGGTGCCGTCGATCACCATCAGCACTTCATGTGGCGCCTCTGCGTCGAGCTTGCCGAGCACGCGCTTGATCTTGGCCAGTTCGTCCATCAATCCGGAGCGCGTGTGCAGGCGACCGGCGGTGTCGGCGATCAGGATGTCCTGCTTGTGCGCGACCGCCATCTGCAGCGCGTCGAAGATCACGCTGGCCGAATCCGCCCCCTGTCCCTGCGAGCACACCGGCACGCCGAGCCGCGAACCCCATTCCTGCAACTGCGCCACCGCGGCGGCGCGGAAGGTGTCGCCGGCGGCCAGCAGCACGCCGCGGTTCTCCTGCTGGAAACGTCGCGCCAGCTTGCCGATGGTGGTGGTCTTGCCGACGCCGTTGACGCCGACCACCAGCAGCACGAACGGTTTGCGCGTGCCGACTTCCAGCGGCTGCGCGACCGGCTGCAGCGAGCCCACCAGGCGCATGCGCAGGGCTTCGCGCAGCGCCATCGCGTCGGCGAATTCGCGCTTGTGCATGCGCCGGCGCAATTCGTCGATCAATTCGCTGGTGGCGGCGACGCCGACGTCGGCGGAGAGCAGGACGATTTCCAGTTCGTCCAGAAGTTCATCGGACAACACCGGATTGCGCACGAACAGCGACGACAGGCCGCGGGCGAAACCGCTGGATGAAAGCCGGTCGCGCCAACTGCGGCGCGACGGGGCTGCCTGCGCCGGCGCAAGCAGATCATCCGGGCCGCTCGCGACATTCGGCAGCGCCGATTCCATCAACGGCACCTCGGGTTCGCGCCGGACCGGTATGCTCGGCTGCCGGGACGGTTCGTCCTGTCCCGTGGCGGTCTCCTCGGGCATCGGCGGCGGTTCGGGGCGCGGCTTGCGGCCGGCCAATTTGTTCCAGAGACTCGGCATCGGGTTCACGCTTGGAGTACGCAGGCCGAAATGCTAACACCGGGTTGCTTTATGGATGCGATCATCCGTGATCGCGGCGGTAGCCAAGTCGAGGCCAGCGTGGTTGTTGTGCTTCGGGGATGCACCAGAACGCCCATCCATGGGCTGACTTTCAACGAATTCTTGCGATCATCCGTGATCGCGGCCCCACGATTCTTGTCGCCTCCTGAGGGTACGGCGGTCGCCAGACACTAGAACGGGCTTTTTCTTGCGATCATCCATGATCGCGGCAATAGTCAAGTTGGACCTGTGTGACGATCGTGCATTCGGGGAAACACCAGAACGGCCATCCATGACCTGACCATTTTTCTTGCGATCATCCGTGATCGCGGCGCGACGATTCTTGCTGCCTCCTGAAGGCACGGCGATCGCCAACTCCAGAACGGGCTTCCTGCCCTGACTTTTCACAACAGCGGCTTCGAATGGGGCGTATTGGGAAACTACATCAAGGCATGGTACCGCCGGGACACGTCCGCATCATCGGCGGCCGGTTGCGCGGGTCGCGGCTGAGCGTGCCGACGTTGCCGGGTTTGCGCCCGACACCGCAGCGGCTTCGCCAGACGTTGTTCGACTGGCTGGCTCCGGTGATCCATGGTGTCTGCGTGCTGGATGTCTTCGCCGGTACTGGCGCGCTGGGTATCGAGGCGTTGTCGCGCGGCGCGGGGCGCGCGGTCTTTTTCGAGCAGGATCGTGCGCAGGCGCAGGCGATCGAAGCGGACCTGGCGCGCCTGCATCAGGGTTCCATGAGCGTGCGACATGTCGATGCGCTGCGCGCATTGGCAATGCCTGCGCCGGAAACTTTCGACATCGCTTTCCTCGATCCGCCCTTCGGCTCGGCGCTGTGGGCGAACGCCGCGGCATTGCTGGATGCGCAAGGCTGGCTTGCGCCGGACGCAATGGTGTACGTCGAATCCGGAGTCGACGACGCATGGGAGATTCCGGCGCGCTGGCGCGTGCACCGGCAGCGCGATGCGGGCGCGGTGCGCGGCACGTTGTTTCGCCTCGGTGGCGATTGATGCGCCTGGCGCTGTCACGGCGGCGCCGCAAGATGGCACAATGGGGCATGGGGACCGACAAGCCAGTCCGATCCAATCCGCGCATCGCGGTGTATCCGGGTACGTTCGACCCGATCACCAACGGTCACGGCGACCTGGTCGCCCGTGCGGCGCCGCTGTTCGACAAGGTGATCGTGGCGGTGGCGAAATCGAGCGGCAAGACGCCGAGGTTCGAACTGGACGAACGGGTCGCGCTTGCGCGCGCCGCACTGGCCGACGTGCCCAATGTCGAGGTGCGCGGCTTCGATACCCTGCTTGCGCGCTTCATGACCGAATGCGGTGCGGGCGTGGTCCTGCGCGGATTGCGCGCGGTGTCCGATTTCGAGTATGAATTCCAGCTCGCCAGCATGAACCGGCATCTGATTCCGCAGGCCGAAACGTTGTTCCTGACGCCGGCCGAGGAATGGAGTTTCATTTCCTCATCGCTGGTGCGCGAAATCGCCAGTCTCGGCGGCGATGTTTCCAATTTTGTTCATCCGGCTGTCCAGAAGGCCTTGCGTCGACACCGACGCAAGCCGTGGGGGCGAGCTGGTTCTGCCGTTCCACGCAAGTCATCGAGGTGATCGCCATGCGCAAATTCCTTTTCATCGCCGCCATCGCGCTGCTGGGTACCGTGGGCCTGAGCGCCTGCAACGACAACGGCAATCAGGCCAATACAACAAACGCGGAAGCCAAGGCCACCAAGCCCACCGATCCCAACGACATCAAGGGGTGGCAGGCCTATCTGACCCAGATCGTGCAGGACAACCTGGGCAACATCACCAACACGCCGTACGTCTACTTCGTGCCTGATGTGCCTGTCCAGGTCGCCGCAGCCGGAGCGTCGGCGGGTGCGGCCGGCGCGGCCACCCAACCTGCCAGTGCTTCGTCCGCAGAGGAAACCCTCGGCCGGGTCCAGGACCAGATCAACACGGTGGTTGCGGCGACGGTATTGCCGGGCAACATGGTGGCCGCGGGTGGCCCGAACTCGGCGACCACCGCAAAGGTGCTGGAGAACGCCTTCAAGCAGGCCTCGCCGGGCTCCTTCAAGGGCGTCGTGGTGCTGTTCATCGGCGACAAGGCCGACGAGGCAGCGGTGAAGTCGGCGGTTGATCCGAGCGGAGCGACGTTCAAGTTCGCGCAGATGTAAGGTTGGGCCGTTGAGCGTGTGGGGGTTGGGCTTCGCCGCCATATGGTCATATCCCCACAACCCCTGTCCAACCGTCGCACCGCGACGGTTGGACGCTCCCTTGACTCAAGGGGGCTTGGAGCCTGCTCGATTCAAAGGCTGGAAGTACGCGTCCGTGCGATAATCGCTCGTTTGATGTCGCGATCCTTGCGATCGCAGTCGCCGCGCGCACGCGCGGAATCCTTCCAGACGCCCGCGCGCCATGCAGCAGATCCGCAACTTTTCCATAATTGCCCACATCGATCACGGCAAGTCCACGCTGGCCGACCGCATCATCCAGATCTGCGGTGGTCTCACCGAGCGCGAAATGGAAGCGCAGGTGCTGGACGACAACCCGATCGAGCGCGAGCGCGGCATCACCATCAAGGCGCGTTCGGTGTCGCTTCCCTATACGGCACGCGACGGCAAGGTCTATGAACTGAATTTCATCGACACGCCCGGCCACGTCGATTTCTCCTACGAAGTGTCGCGTTCGCTCGCGGCGTGCGAGGGCGCGCTGCTGGTCGTCGATGCGGCACAAGGCGTCGAGGCGCAGTCGGTCGCGAACTGCTACACCGCAGTCGAGATGGGCCTGGAAGTCGTGCCGGTATTGAACAAGATCGACCTGCCCACCGCCGACATTCCGAAGGTGAAAGAAGAAATCGAGGCGGTGATCGGCATCCACGCCGACGACGCAGTCGCGATCAGCGCCAAGACCGGCGAGAACGTGGTGGAGGTACTGGAAGCGATCGTCGCGCGGATTCCGCCGCCGAAGCCGCGCGACACCGACAAGCTGCAGGCGCTGATCATCGATTCGTGGTTCGACAATTATCTCGGCGTGGTCATGCTGGTGCGCGTGATGCAGGGCGAGATCAAGCCAGGTGACAAGCTTGAAGTGATGTCGACCGGCCGCACCCATCAGGTCGACAACGTCGGGGTATTCACGCCCAAGCGCAAGGAAACCGCCAAGCTCGCCGCCGGCGAGGTGGGCTGGATCAATGCCTCGATCAAGGACGTGCACGGCGCGCCGGTCGGCGACACGCTCACGCTTGCGAACGATCCTGCGCCGAAGCCGCTGCCGGGCTTCCAGCACATGCAGCCGCGCGTGTTCGCGGGATTGTTTCCGGTTGTGTCCGATGATTTCCCGGCGCTGCGCGAAGCGCTGGACAAGCTGCGCCTCAACGATGCCGCGCTGTTCTTCGAGCCGGAATCGTCGGAAGCGATGGGCTTCGGATTCCGTTGCGGCTTCCTCGGCATGCTGCACATGGAAATCGTGCAGGAGCGGCTCGAACGCGAATACGATCTCGACCTCGTCACGACCGCGCCGACCGTGGTGTACGAGGTGCTGAAATCCGATGGCGAGGTGATGCTGCTGGACAACCCGGCCAAGCTGCCGGCGTCGCCCGCGGTCGCGGAAATCCGCGAGCCCATCATCGTCGCCGACATCCTGACGCCGCCCGAACACGTCGGCAACGTGATTACCTTGTGTGAAGAGAAACGCGGCGTGCAGCGTTCGATCCAGTATCTGGCGAGCCAAGTGCGGATCAGCTACGAACTGCCGCTGGCCGAGGTGGTGCTGGATTTCTTCGATCGCCTGAAATCGGTGAGCCGGGGCTACGCGTCGATGGACTACCACTTCGATCGTTTCGAGGCGGGCCCATTCGTGCGTGTGGACGTGCTGATCAATGGCGACCGGGTGGACGCGCTCAGCTTGATCGTGCATCGTGCGCATGCCGACCGGCGTGGCCGCGACCTGGTCGAACGGATGCGCGAATTGATTCCACGGCAGATGTTCGACGTGGCGATCCAGGCCGCGGTCGGGGCGCAGATCATCGCGCGTTCCACGGTGAAGGCGCTGCGCAAGAATGTGTTGGCCAAATGCTACGGCGGCGACGTCAGCCGCAAGAAGAAATTGCTCGAAAAACAGAAGGAAGGCAAGAAGCGCATGAAGCAGGTCGGGCGCGTCGAGATTCCGCAGGAAGCGTTCCTGGCCGTGCTGCGGACGGACAAGTGAGTGGAGCCGAGAATCGGGACTCGGGGGCTCGGGACACCCATTCCCGTCCTTCCGGGGCTGCCCGCGTTGTTCGCGGGCAGAACCCGGAATCCATTTTGATCTTGGCGGGAAGGCAACTGATTCCGGGTTCCGCGCCGGATTGCATCCGGCGCAGCCCCGGAATGACGAATTGAAAAACCGGGTCTCACCGGGAATGACGAAAGTCACTGGATTTCCGCATCAGCGGAAATGACGATTGCGACAGATGCAGAACCGCGCCATGCGCGCGATCCAAGGATTACGCAGTGAAGAATGACGCATTGGAGACCGTGGTGCTGGTGGCAATCGTCGCCATCTGTCTCTACATCTGGTACAAAACTTCGGATTTCGCGCTGGCGCTGGTGCTGATCACCGCCGCGTTCTTCGCGATATGGGTGATCGACCGCGTCGCGTTCGCGCGCCGCCGCCGCGAGCGCGCGGTGGCGGATGGTCGCAAGCCGCACGAACCGGTGCTGGTCGATTACGCCCGTTCGTTCTTTCCCGTGATCCTGGCGGTGCTGCTGTTCCGTACGTTCCTGCTGGAACCGTTCCGGATTCCCTCGGGTTCGATGATGCCGACGCTGCTGGTCGGCGATTTCGTGCTGGTCAACAAGTTCGCCTACGGCCTGCGTCTGCCGGTCACCAATACCAAAATCCTCGATACCGGCGAACCGCAGCGCGGCGACATCGCCGTGTTCCGTTACCCGTTGAACCCCAAAGAGGATTACATCAAGCGCATCGTCGGCTTGCCGGGCGACACCATCAAGGTGGTCGGCGAGGAAGTGTCCATCGACGGCAAGCCGGTCTCGCAGACGCTGGTCGGCGAGTATCACGGCACCGACAAGGTCAGCATCCAGATGGAAGAAAACCCCAACGTGTCGCCGGTGCAGCTCTACACCGAGGAGCTGGGCGGGACGACGCATTCCACGTTGCATTTCAGGTACGTGGAGTCCTATAACTGCATCGGCTCAGGCGGAGACCTCACGGCCGACGGCGGCTGCGAATGGAAGGTGCCGCAGGGCTATTACTTCGCGATGGGCGACAACCGCGACAACAGCGCCGACAGCCGCTTCTGGGGCTTCGTGCCGGAGCAGAACCTGGCTGGAAAGGCGTTTTTCATCTGGTTCAGCCTCGCCGACTGGCACCGCATCGGCACGGTCCTGCAATAGCTTTCCATCGCCCGCGTCCATGACCTTCGAGGGATGGACGCGGCGCGCGACGCGTGCGCCAATGGACGCACGCGTCGACGGGAGGTCATCATGCAACGAGTTCGCAGGATTCTCGCCAGCGGGCTGCTGGCGATCGTGACGGTGTGCGCGGTCGTTTCGCCGGCGACCGCCAAGCCGGCCGGTGAAAACGTGGTGGTCGATCTGCACCACATGATCCCGATGCGCAATGGCGTGAGGCTGGCCGCGACGATCTGGCGTCCGGCGGACCAGAAGAAGCCCTTGCCGGTGGTGCTGGTGCTGACGCCGTACATCTCCGACGAAACCCAGGATCGCGCCGTCAAGTTTGCCGAAAACGGCTACGTCTACGTAAGCGTGGACGTGCGTGGACGCGGCACCTCGGAGGGCAAGTTCACGCCACTCTACGGCAATGGCCCGGACGGCGCCGACGTGATCGCGTGGCTTGCGAAGCAGGCGTGGTGCGACGGACGCGTGGTAACGCGCGGTGGCTCGTATCGCGGCATGGACCAGTGGCAGATCCTGGCAGAGCACCCCGCGCATCTCGCGGCGGCGGTGCCGACCGCGGCGGTGTACCCCGGCTGGGATTACCCGCAGCCGAAAGGCATTTTCCTGAGTTATGCGGCGCAGTGGCTTGCGTTCACCAGTGGCCAGACCGGCCAGGACAATCTGTTCGGCGAACGGAAGTACTGGCAGTCGCGCTTCGTGGATGCCTACGAACACAACCAGCCGTTCCACCAGCTTGCCGATCTCGCCGGTACCAATCGTGGCGCGTTCCTCGAGTGGCTGGATCACCCGGGCTACGACGATTACTGGGCGCGCTACAACCCGAAGCCGGACGATTACAAATCCGTCAACATTCCCGTCCTCACGATCACCGGTTACTTCGATGGCGACCAGCCCGGCGCATTGCGCTACTACCGCGAGTTCATGGCGAACGCCTCGGCCAACGCGAAACAGCATTTCTATCTGCTGATGGGCCCGTGGGATCACCCCGGCACGCGGCATCCGCAGGCGAAACTGGGCGGCCTGACCTTCGACAAGAAATCGGTGCTGGACATCGACCAACTCCACATCGATTTCTTCAACTGGATCCTGAAGGGCGGCAAGCGCCCGGCCATCCTGAGCCACCGCGTGAATTACTACGTGATGGGTGCGGACGAATGGCGCCATGCCGATTCGCTGGATGGTTTGTCCGACCACGCACTGCGGCTGTACCTGTCCTCTCCGGACAGCGATGCGCACGATGTGTTCCATGCCGGGTTTCTGACGGCGACGCCACCCGCCGAGCAGCCGGCCGATACGTTCACGGACGACCCGCTGAAACTGGTGCCCGCGGACGATCTGCTGAAGGATCAGCTCGACGATTACCTCGTGCACTCTGCCGAGCCGTTCAAGACGGATCGGCTGGCCTACGTCAGCGAGCAGCTGCCGGAATCGATCACGCTGGCCGGCGCGATGCAGTTGCTTGCGAACATTTCGCTGGATACACCCGACGGCGACGTCGGCGCGGAAGTGGACGCGATCCTGCCGGACGGCCGCACGCTGGTCCTGGGCCGGGACATGATGCGCGCGCGCTTTCGCCATGGCGTGGACAACCCGCGGCTCGCCACGCCCAACGCGATCGAGACGTGGCGCTTCGACGGGTTCTACTTCGCCGTCCGCGAGCTGCCGAAAGGCACGCGCTTGCGCGTGGTGCTGGCGCCGCTGAACATCCCGGACCTCCAGAAAAACTACAACTCCGGCGGGCGCATCGGCTACGAAACCGCCAGGGACGCGCGTACCGCGACTTTCTCCGTGCATCTCGATCCGCGGCATCCGAGTTATCTCGAATTGCCGCTGGCGCCGCGGAAGCAGGTCACGAAATGACAAGGCAGTTCCGTCTGCCGTGCGCGCTTTCGGCAAGTTGCATTAAGCTCTTGCCGTCCCGCGGGACACCATGAGGGTGTTTTCGTTGCGACGCGGGCGGGCTGGAACCATTCTCAATCGAGATGCGAGGGGGCGACTCCATGAAACGTCAATCGGGCATTACCCTGATCGGGTTCGTGATCATCCTGATCATCGCGGCATTCTTCGCCTACACCGCGATGAAGCTGGTGCCGGCCTATCTTGATTACTTCAACGTGGCCAAGGCGCTGAATACGGTCGCAACACAGTCGACTTCCGGCGACATGAGTGTCGAGGAAGTGCAACGGCAGCTCGACACGCAGCAGCTGTCGCAGTATTTCGCCGACGAGGACATCGATGCCAAGAACATCACGGTGGTCTCTACCCCGAGCGGCGGCAGATCGCTGAAGTTGAGCTATGACAAGAAAATTCCATGGCTTTACAACATCGATTTTCTGGTGCACTTCGAGAAATCGGTCCCATTGAAAGTGCAATCGCAGGGGTGATGTGAAACTCGGCTACCACTTCACCGACGAAGCCCTGCTGGAACTTGCCCTGACCCACCGCAGCGCGGGCCGCCCCAACAACGAGCGGCTGGAGTTCCTGGGCGATGCGCTGGTGAACCTGGTGGTCGCCGAAATGTTGTTCGACGCACGCGAGCGTGCCAGCGAGGGCGAACTCTCGCGGCTGCGCGCGCAGCTGGTGAGCGAACCGGCGCTCGCCGAGCGAGCCCGCGAATTGGCGCTGGGCGATGCATTGAAGCTGGGTTCGGGCGAACTCAAGAGCGGGGGATTCCGGCGCGATTCCATCCTTGCCGATGCATTCGAAGCGCTGGTCGCCGCGATCTATCGCGATGGCGGTTACGTCGCGTGCCGGGAATGGCTGCACGCGATCTTTGCCAAGCCGCTGGCCGAGGCCGGGCCGCCACAAAAGGATCCGAAAACCCGCCTGCAGGAATGGCTGCAGGGACGGGGCCTGCCGTTGCCACGCTACGAACTGCTGGCCGAGCGCGGCGACGAACATTCGCGGATATTCGACGTGGCATGCGCGATCGATCAGCCGCATGCAGCGCGCTTCGAAGGCAGCGGCGGCAGCCGGCGAGCCGCCGAGCAGATGGCTGCCGAAGCGGCACTGGGCATTCTCGACGTACGCGCGGTGCCATGATGGGCCTCGCAGATGGCGTGGCGCGGCACCGCTTGCTTTATCCGTGTGCATCCGCGTAAATCCCTGTCGCATGCTTTCCGGATCGGCGCCGAAGCCTCGACGGACAACTGGGACAACTGCAAGCGTTTGTTCTTGACGGAACGGAGTTCTTCGTGAGCGATTCATTCCACTGCGGCAGCGTGGCGATCGTCGGCCGACCGAATGTCGGCAAGTCCACGCTCTTGAATGCGCTGATCGATGCGCCGCTTTCCATCGTGACCCCACGCGCGCACACCACCCGCCAGCGCATCCTCGGCATCGCCAATTCCGCGGACGGGCAGATTCTCTATCTCGATACGCCGGGGTTGCATCGTGAAGCGAAGCGCGCGATCAACCGCAGCCTGAACCGTGCGGTGCACGCGGCGATCGCCGATGCCGACCTTGCCATCCAGGTGGTGACGGCGGAGCGCTGGGATGATGAAGACGCCGCGGTGCACGCAGCACTCGCCGAACGCAACCTGCCGCGCCTGCTGGTGGTAAACAAGATCGATCGCGTCCCGGACAAGGCCAAATTGCTGCCGTTCGTGGAAGGTCTCGCACGCGACCGGACGTGGGATGAAGTGTTCATGGTCAGCGCGCAGAAACGTGCGGGCCTTGCCGAACTCGAGCGCGCGATCTTGGTCCGTCTGCCGCAGGGCGAGCCGCGCTACGACACGGACACCTTCACGGATCGCAGCGAGAGGTTCCTGGCCGCCGAATTGGTGCGCGAGCAATTGATGCGCCAGTTGGGTGAAGAATTGCCCTACGCCACGTCGGTCGAGATCGAACGTTTCGAGGATCGCCCCGATGGCGTTGCCGAAATCCATGCGGTGGTGTGGGTCGAACGCGAAGGCCAGAAGGCCATCGTGATCGGCGCCGGCGGCCGTCGCGCCAAGACCATCGGCAGTGCGGCCCGGCGCAGCATCGAGGCGCTGCTCGATCGCAAGGTGTTCCTGAAGCTGTGGGTGCGGGTACGCGCCGGCTGGTCCGACGACGAAGCCGCGCTGCGGCAATTCGGATACGAATGACCCATGCGCGTCGCGGCGCAACCGGCCTACGTGCTGCATGTCCGGGCATGGCGGGAAACCAGCTTGCTGCTCGACGCTTTCACGCGCGACTTCGGACGCGTGGGCCTGGTGGCGCGGGGTGTGCGCGGCGCACGCGCGCGCTTGTCGCGTTCCGCGCTGGAACCGCTGCAGGCGCTGCGCATGGACTGGAGCGGTCGCGGCGAGCTGCAGACGCTGTCGGCAGTTGAACCAATCGGCGCACCGCACGCGTTTCGTGGCGATGCACTGCTGTCGGCGATGTACGTGAACGAATTGCTGGTGCGGTTGACCGCGCGCAACGATCCGCTTCCGCATCTGTTCGATCGATACGCCGAGTTGCTGGACGACCTGGCGGATGCACCGTCACTGGCCTGGCGGCTGCGTTGTTTCGAACGCGATCTCCTGGCCGCAATCGGTTACGCGCTGCAACTCGAAACCGCCGCCGGCAGCGGTGAACCCATCGATGAAGCGCGCGCCTACGACTACCTGCCAGAGGAGGGGCCGATCGGTGCCGTCGAAGAGGCGCGCTGCGCGCCTCCGGGCAGCGTCCGCGTGCGCGGCTCCGCGTTGCTCGCGCTGGCCGCCGGGACATTCCCTGATGCGGAAGATCTGGCTTCCTTGCGACGCCTGGTGCGAACCGTCATTGGTGCGCAGGTGGGTGAGCGCGGGTTGCAGTCCTGGCGGGTGCTCGCGGGCACCCTGCGCCAAGGCTGAAGTCACGCGTCGGCTTCTTCCATGGTGGCGTGCAGGCTGGCGCGGGTTTCCACGAGCGCGCGGCGGAAACCCTGCAGAGCGATGCCGAGGGATGCCGCATCGGCATCGGCTCCCAGCGCTCGCTGCAACGTTGCAGCGGCCCATGCCAGCCTTCGCGCGCCGCAGAAGCCGCACGATGCCTGCAGCCGGTGAAGGAGCGGCCGCAGCGATCGCGGGTCGCCGCCTGCACCATCGAGTTCTTCCTGCGCCCTCGGCAACTCCTGTTCGAAAAACAGTCGTCGCAGCCGGATCATGGCGTCCGTCGAGCCGCAGGCGCGCAGCGCACCCTCGTCGTCGAGCGGCGAACCCGCGACGCAGCCGTGTCGATGCAGCGCATCATGCAGGATTTCGAGCGACATCGGCTTAGGCAATACTTCGGCGAAGCCCGCCTGCAGCAGTAGTGGCGCCTCGGCATCGTGCGCGGCGCTGGTGGCGATGGCTGGCGCCGAACGGGAGGCCGCATCGGGAGCGCCGCGCAGCGCCGCCAGCACGGCATCGCCGTTCCGGGCGGGCAGGTGATGATCGAGGATCAGCAAGTCGAAGGCCTGCGCGCGCGCCACCCGCAGCGCCGCACCGCCGTCGCCGCAGTCGGTGACTTCGGCGCCGCAGGCGCGGATGGCCTCGGCGAGAAATGCACGGCTGACCGGATCGTCTTCGGCCAGAAGCACCCGAAATTGCATGGCGGCGACCGGTCCCAGGCTCTCGTTGGCATCCATTCGGACGTGGGCTGGCACAATCGGGCCAGTCATAGCGGAAAAGGGTTCCCGTGACAAGTTGGCGTCAATGGCTGGTGGCGGCATGTCTGCTGCTCGCGTGCGCATGCGCGCAGGCGGCCGTGCGCATGCAGGCCGAGTCGCTGACGCTGCCCGGCGTCACCCTTGCCGACGTGCAGATGGATGCGTCCCTCGGCGCCGACGGGCGCCCGCAGTTGACGTTGAAGGCGGCCAAGGTGTCGGTGCCGGCGCTCGGGTGGCGCGACGTGGCGCTCGATTTGCGAGGCGAACCGCAGCAGGCGGTCGGCAATGCCTGGAAGTTCACCGGCCACGTGGCGACCCGGCGTGCGCCTGGCGACGCGCTGGCCGATGCCAGCCTCGTGATCGTCTACGATCCCGATGGCGGCACGCTGGCCGTGGACGTGCAACAGGGCAAGAGCGCAATCAGCGCCCTTTTGCCGCTGGACCAGACCACCCACATCCAGATGACGCTGGCCGCACTGCCGCTCACGTGGTTGCGTGGCGTGCTGGCTTCGGCATGGCCCGACGGACGGCTCAACGGCGGCGAGGCAGCCGGAACGGTGGCGCTGGATCTGGCCACCGGCGGCACGCGCATCACCGGGCGCATCGATGTCGCGGACGTGTCGCTCGACAGCAAGGCTGGCACCATCGCTGCCCAGAAGCTGGATGCCGCCGGGACATTTCGGATCGAGAATGGCCCGGTCTCCACCAGCGCGATGTTCGATGGTTCCCTGCGCGGTGGGCAGATGTTGCTGGGTCCGCTGTACGCGCAGTTGCCTTCGCACCCCGCCAGCCTGCACGTGTCCGCCACGGTGGGGCCTGCGGGCATCGCCATCGATTCGCTCGACTTCGATGATCGCGATGCACTGCGCGTTTCGGGGAGCCTGGGTTTCGATCGCAAGGGAGCTATCGCGAGAATCGACCTCACCCGTTTCGCGGCGACCTTTCCGGCGGCCTACGCGCGCTACGGCACTGCCTTCGTGCAAAACCTCACCGGGTTTGCACAACTGGAGACATCCGGCGCCGTCGCCGGGTCGCTCCGCCTCGACGATGGCGAATTGAAGGCGTTCGACTTGACCGCCGAGAACGTGTCGATGGACAGCCACGGCGGCAGCCTCGCGATCTCCGGCCTGAATGGCAAGGTCGACTGGCGGGCGAAAGTTTCGCGTCCCGCGACCACGTTGAGCTGGAACGCGCTGGCGATGTACCGCATCGCATTCGGGCCGGCCAGACTCGAACTCGAGGATTCGTCGGGGGCGCTGACGCTGCGCGCGCCGGTGACGACCACGTTGCTTGGTGGTTCGTTCCAGCTCAACCGCTTGGTGTGGCGACCCGACGCCGGGAAAGCCAAACAATTGTCGGCGGCCTTTGCCGTCACCGATGTCGACTTGCCCCAGTTGTGCAAGGCCTTAGGCTGGCCCGCGTTCGGCGGCAAGCTGGGTGGCGCGGTGCCGGACCTGAGTTACCGCGGCGACGAACTGGTGTTCGCTGGCGGCTTGTCGCTGGATGTTTTCGGCGGCTCGGTGAGTGTGACCAACCTCGGTATGCTGCATCCGTTGGGCAGCACGCCGCGGCTTGCCGCCGACATCGACATGCAGCAACTGGATCTGGCGCAACTGACCGGCGTGTTCGACTTCGGCGAAATCACCGGACGCCTCGACGGGAAAATCGATGGGCTCGAACTGGTCAACTGGAATCCGGTTTCGTTCAAGGCGAAGCTGACCGCTGATGACGGCGGCAAGATCAGCCAACACGCCATCAAGAGCCTCACCGAAGTCGGCGGCGGCGGCATCGCGGGCGGGCTGCAGAGCATCGCGCTGCGCGTGTTCAAGACCTTCGGCTACTCGCGGATCGGGCTGAGTTGTACGCTGGTGAAAGGCGTGTGCACGATGGGCGGCATCACGCCCGATCCCGACTCCGACGACAACGGCTACACCATTGTCGAAGGCAGCGGCCTGCCACATATCACGGTGATTGGCCACCAGCGCGAAGTCGATTGGGCGACGCTGGTGAGTCGCCTGGAGTCGGCGACCAAGGGCAATGGCCCAGTGATCAAATAAGGCATTCGGTTCGAACGTGTAAACTCGAAAGCCACGGCGAGTGTCGGTGAATCGGTGCCCGCTGCACAAACAACGGAGACAAGCGATGCGCAAGTCGGTTTTCCTGCTCGCCTTTTCGCTGGCCCTGCTGGCCGGCTGCGTCACCATCAACGTGTATTTTCCGGCAGCCGCCGCGCAACAGGCGGCCGACAAGGTCATCGGCAACATCATCGGGCCCGATGTGTCCGGGCCGTCGCCGGCGCCGTCTTCGAGCACGCAGCCGCCACCCGCCAGCGCGCCGTCGTCGCAGTCCGAACCGCTCTCGATGCGCATACTCGACGCGCTGATCCCGGCGGCGTATGCGGCCGAGTCGCAACCCAACCTCGACATCCGGACCCCGGCGATCCAGGCGGTCGAGGCGCGCATGCGCGATCGGTTCCAGTCGGTCCTGCAGGGTCTGCTGACGTCGGGGGCGATCGGCTTCACCCACAACGGCGACGTCGCGATCCGCGATGCGTCGAAGATTCCGCTGGCGCAGCGCGGGCGGGCCACACAGGCGGTGGCCGCCGAGAACGCCGACCGTGCCGATTTGTACAAGCAGATCGCAGTGGCCAACGGGCACCCGGAATGGACGCAGCGGATGCGCGAATCGTTTGCCAAGCAATGGATCAGCCGCGCCCACGCGGGTTGGTACTACCAGGACGCGTCCGGCAACTGGCAAAAGAAATGACGTGACGTCGTCCCCGATCACGACCCTCTTCGGTCGTGAGCGGTTCCGCTTGACACGTCTGGCAAGATGCGCGGATGAAGACGCCGCGCGATGCAAGCTTCGAAGCCACGATCGATGACCTTTCGCACGACGGGCGCGGCGTCGCGCACGTGGAGGGCAAGACGGTGTTCGTGGCCGATGCGTTGCCGGGTGAGCGGGTGCGCGCCAAGCTCGTTCGCAAACACCGCCGCTTCGACGAGGCGCTTGCGGAAGAAATTCTCGTCGCATCATCCGAGCGGGTCGAGCCGCGCTGTCCGCATTTCGGCGTGTGCGGCGGCTGCGTGCTGCAGCACCTGGCGCCGGCCGCGCAGATTGCGGCCAAGCAGAATGTGCTGGCGCAGAACTTCGCGCGCATCGGGCACGTCGAACCAGCACGCTGGTTGGAACCGCTGACGTCGGACGTATGGGGTTATCGCCGACGCGCGCGGCTTTCGGTGAAGCACGTCCCGAAGAAGGGCAAGACGCTGGTGGGGTTCCGCGAGCGCGATCCGCGCTTCGTGGCGGACATTTCGCATTGTGACGTGCTGGACCCGGCGCTGGGCGAGCACTTCGATGCGCTGGGTGCGCTGTTGAACGGCATGGAGGGTGCGGCGTCGATTCCGCAGATCGAATTCTCCGCGGGCGATGCGGTGCGGGCGCTGGTGTTCCGCCATCTCGCGCCGTTGTCCGATGGCGATTGCGAGAAACTCGCCGCATTCGGGCGCGCGCACGACTTCGTGATCCTGTTGCAACCTGGCGGCACCGACAGCGTGCATCCGATGGACGGGCCTCCGGTGGACCTCTATTACGCGCTGCCCGACTTCGACCTGAAGCTCGCATTCACGCCGCTGGATTTCGTGCAGGTGAATGCGCGGATCAACCAGAAAATGATCGCGCACGCGCTCGACCTTTTGCAGCCGGGTCCTGAAGACCGCGTGCTCGACCTGTTCTGCGGGCTCGGCAACTTCAGCCTGCCGATCGCACGACGCGCGGGCCACGTGTGCGGCGTGGAAGGCGAAGCCGGTCTGGTGGCGCGCGCGCGCGCCAATGCGGAGGCGAACGGTATCGGCAACGCCGAGTTCCATATCGGCGATCTTGCCGGCGACGTGCGCGGCAGCGCGTGGGCGCGTGCCGAATGGGACCTCATGCTGCTCGATCCGCCCCGCAGCGGCGCCGACGAACTGTTGAAGCAACTGCCCGGCAAGACGGTGCGGCGGGTGGTCTACGTCTCATGCCATCCCGCCTCGCTCGCACGCGATGCCGGTATGCTGGTGCGCGAGCACGGATTCCGGCTGGAAGCCGCGGGCGTGATGGACATGTTTCCGCACACGGCACACGTGGAGTCGATCGCGCTGTTCGAGCGCGGCTGACGCGGTCGCGTTTCGGCCAACTGCTTTATCATCGGCGGCTCCGGTCGTTCGACCGGGTCACTTCAACGCTCGCATGTTGATCATCGGAATCGAAGGCAAGCAGATCGCCGAACACGAAAAGCCCCGCTTGCTGGCGCCCGAAGTCAGCGGCGCGATCCTGTTCACCCGCAACTACGCCGATCGCGCGCAGTTGAACGCGCTGGTCGAGGCACTCCGCGACCTGCGCGGCGACGAATTCGTGATTTGCGTGGACCACGAAGGCGGGCCTGTGCAGCGTTTCCGCGAAGGGTTCACACGCCTGCCGCCGCTGGCGTGGATCGGCGAGCTGTATTACCGCGACCGCGACGCCGGTATCGCGATGGCGGAAATGCACGCGATCGTGATGGCCAGCGAGGTGCGGGCCAGCGGCATCGATCTGTCCTTCGCGCCGGTGGTCGATCTTGCCCGCGGCAACCGGGTGATCGCCGAACGTGCTTTCGATGCCGATCCACACGTCGTCGCGGAGCTTGCCTCGGCCTACGTGCGCGGGATGCGCCTCGCCGGCATGGCCGCCACGCTCAAGCATTATCCGGGACACGGATCCATTCCGGAGGACACGCATTTGCAGGCCGCGATTGATCCGCGGTCGCTGGACGCGATCCGCGCCGCCGACCTGGTTCCGTTCATGGAAGGCTTCGCCAGCGGTGCCGAAGCCGTGATGGTCGCGCACGTCACCTATCCCGCGATCGACGCGCGCGCCGCCGGTTATTCGAAAACCTGGATCGACATGCTGCGTGGCGACTTGGGATTCGGCGGCGCGGTATTCAGCGACGACGTCGGCATGGCCGCGGCGGAATCCGCTGGCGGCATCGGCGACCGCGTCATCGCGCACCTCGACGCCGGTTGCGACCTGGTGCTGGTGTGTCACCCCACGATGGTGGATGCGGCGATCGAAGTCGTGCGCGGCCGCAAACCGTGCGCGGGGGAGAAGATCGCGAGCCTCTGCGGTACGGTAGCGCCGGGTTGGGAGGCACTGCTGGACGATCCGCAGCACGCGCGCTACGTCGAGGCGCTGGCCAGCTTGCCCGTGCCGGAAGCGACCCGGACATGAGCGCATCGGAACATCCGCTCGCGGCAGTGCTGCCGCGCGCCGAATGCATCCATGATCGCGTCTCGATCGAAGCGGCGATCGCGCGCATGGGCAGGGACATCCGCGAGGCGCTGCAGGGCGAACGCGCGGTGTTCCTCACCGTGATGAATGGCGGATTGTTTTTCGCCGCGCCGCTGGCGTTGGCGATCGGCTGCGACCTCGAATTCGATTACGTGCACGCGACCCGCTACGGCGATGCGACGGTCGGCCGGGAAGTGCGCTGGCTGCACCATCCGCGGGCGAGGCTCGCCGGGCGCAGCGTGATCCTCGCCGACGACATCCTGGACGAGGGCTACACGCTGGAAGCGCTGCGCGATCATTGCCTCGCCGAGGGGGCGAAGCGCGTGCTGGTCGCGGTCTTGTGCGAGAAGTGCCACGACCGTCGCGTGCCGGGCCTCGCCGCGGACTTCGTGGGCATGGCAGTGCCGGATCGCTACGTGTTCGGTTTCGGGCTCGACTATTACGGGCAGGGCCGCAACCTGCCGGCCATCTATGTGTTGCTGGAGGATGAGGAATGACTGCTGCCGCGATCGACCTTGCCGTGATCGGCGGCACCGGCGTCTACGCGTTCCCGGAGCTGGAACATCCCGAGCGGATCGACGCCTCCACCCGCTGGGGCGCACCTTCGTCCGCGATCGTGATCGGCGAGGTGTATGGCAAGCGCGTGGCGTTTCTCGCGCGCCACGGCGAACTGCACACTTTCGCGCCGCACCGCGTCAACTACCGCGCCAACATCGACGCGCTGCACGAACTCGGCGTGCGACGGGTGGTCGGCGTGAACGCCGTGGGCGGCATCCGCGACGACATGGGGCCGCGGGTGCTGGCGGTTCCGGACCAGTTGATCGACTACACGCACCGCGTTTCGAGTTTCTGCGATGCGGAGGGCGAGGCGGTGCTGCACGTCGAGTTCGGCGAGCCCTACACCGAAGGGCTGCGTCGCGCGCTGCTGGACGCGGCGCATCGGGCCGGTGTCGGGGTGGTCGATGGCGGGTGCTACGGCGTCACCCAGGGACCGCGTCTCGAAACCCGCGCCGAAATCGCGCGCATGCGCCGCGACGGCTGCGATCTGGTGGGCATGACCGGGATGCCCGAAGCGGTGCTGGCGCGCGAGCGCGGCATGGAGTACGCCTGCATCGCCGTGGTCGCCAATTGGGCCGCCGGTCGCGGACCCGACCCCGACGCGCCGATCAGCCTCGCGGAAATCCACGCGCACCTCGCTGCGGCCACGGAACAAGTGCCCGCCATCGTGCGGGCCCTGCTGGCGCATTGAGCGACGCACGTCACAAAACAGGCTTGCGCACGGCAGGGGTCCGCCTGATACTCATTCCCGCGGCGGTTGCGTGCCGCGATATGGATCGTTGCGAAGAGGGGTTTTCCAAATGTCAGTGGGTACGGTGAAGTGGTTCAACGATGCCAAGGGCTTTGGTTTCATCACGCCCGACGGCGGCGGTGCGGACGTATTCGTGCATTTTTCGGCCATCCGTGCGCAGGGATTTCGCAGCCTGAAGGAAGGCCAGCGCGTGAAGTTTGAAGTCGTGCAAGGCCCCAAGGGCATGCAGGCTTCGGACGTGACCGCCGAAGGCGAGGCCGTATCGGCTGCGCCCGCGGCGTGACCCGCTGAAGTTCCCGAAGCCGGCACCTCAACAGCCTGTCGAAGCGGCTGTTGGTGGAAAGTCAGGCCATGGAGGGCCGTTCTGGAGTTTCGGGAAAACGGAGACGGCTTCGCTGACCAATCCGCTTCATGGAGCGGCGATCAGGGTCGTCTAAGCCGCGAACTGCAGCCGTGCCAACTCCGCGTAAAGGCCGCCCTCGCGCAATAGTGCGTCGTGGCTGCCGTCGGCCACGATCCGGCCCTGGTCCATCACCACGATGCGATCGGCGCGCTGCACGGTGGCGAGCCGGTGCGCGATCACCAACGTGGTGCGACCGCGGCCGGCGCGTTCCAGCGCGGCCTGGATCGCGGCCTCCGATTGCGCATCCAGGCTTGAAGTCGCCTCGTCCAGCAGCAGCACCGGCGCGTCCTTCAGGATCGCCCGGGCAATCGCGATGCGTTGACGCTGGCCGCCCGAAAGCCGTACGCCGCGCTCACCGAGCTGGGTGTCGAAACCTTCGGGTTGTTCGCTCAGGAAACCGAATGCTTCCGCGTCGCGGGCCGCTGCCTGCACCGCATGGTCGGTTGCATCGGCCCGTCCGAAGCGGATGTTGTCGGCGGCGCTGGCGCCGAATATCACCGTTTCCTGTGGCACCAGCGCGAGGGCGCCGCGCAATTCATCGAGTTCCAACGCCCGCAGGTCCACGCCGTCCAGGGTGATGCGCCCGCGCTGCGGATCGTGGAAGCGCAGCAGCAGGTTGAAGACGGTGCTCTTGCCCGCGCCGGACGGCCCGACCAGCGCCACGGTTTCGCCCGGGTGGACGTGCAAGGTGAAGTCGTGCAACGCGGGGGTGTCGGGCCGCGACGGGTACCGGAATTCCACGTGTTCGAACGCGATCGCGCCGTGCGAGGGTTGCGGCGGCGGCGTTGGTTGCGCGGGATCGGCGATCGACGCGCGCTCGTCCAGCAACTCACTGATCCGGCCCATCGACCCCGCCGCCCGCAACACGTCGCCCCACACGCCGCCCAGCGCGCCCACCGAACCCGCCGCCATCACGGCGTACAACACGAACTGGCTCAGCAGGCCCGCATCCATGGACCCGGCCAGCACGTCCCGCGCACCGGCCCACAGCACCAGCGTGATGGCGCCGAAGATCAGCACGATCACGCCGCCGGTCAGGACCGCACGCGCGGCGATGCGCTTCTGCGCCGCCCGCAGCGCACGCCGGACGGCGTCGGCATAGCGCGTGCTTTCGATGCTCTCGCGCGCATACGCCTTCACCGCGTGCACCGCGTTCAGGGTTTCATTGGCGATCGCGCTGGTGTCGGCAATGCGATCCTGGTTGGTGCGCGAGAGTTTGGTCAGCTTCCGCCCGTACAGCGCGATTGGCAGGATCACCGCGGGGATCACCAGCGCGGTCAGGCCGGCCAATCGCGGGCTGGTCCAGACCATCAGCGCGGCCGCGCCGATCACCATCACCACGCTGCGCAGCGCGATCGAGATGCTGGAACCGATCAGTGTCTGCACGACTTCCGTATCGGTGCCGAGGCGCGAGATCAGTTCGCCGACGCGGGTTTTTTCGTAGAACGCGACGTCCAGCCGGATCAGGTGCGAGTACAGAATCTCGCGCAGCGCCGCGATGGCGCGCTCACCCAGCAGGCTGATGCAGAAATAGCGCGCCGCGGTGGCGATCGCCAGCACCAGCGCCAGCAGGAACAGCAGCAGGAAGGTGCCGTTCACCAGCGCGGCGTCGTGGCTGGCGAAACCCCGATCGATCATGTGCCTCACCGCCACCGGCAGCGCCAGCGTCGCGCCCGAGGACAGCGCCAGGAAAAACAGCCAGCCCGCGGCAAGCGTGCGGTGCCGGCGCATGTACGGCCACAGCGCACCCAGCGCTGCGAGCTGGCGGGTAGGGCGCGGAGATTCGGATTCGCTGGCTCGGATCATGGCCTTGAAGTGGGGGTGGGGCGGGCGGGTTCAAAGCAGGCGCGCCGGTCCGGGCTGACGCGGAGAGTCGCCAATCGCTGCGAACGAAAAAAATGAGTCTTTCAATCAAGCGGTTGCACCACCTCCGTGAGAGCCGTCGGCGCCAGGCCCCGCGACCGGACTCGCCAACCATCAATGATTCCCGGAATCGGCCGATACAGCAGTGCAGGCGGGCCGGCGATTCAGGCGGACTGGTTCTGGCAGAAAGCGGCGGGTTGGCATTGCTTGTGCAGGAGTGCAGAAGCCGTCGGGTTGGGGCGCGTTGCGCGCGATGGGTTGGCACGGACACAGGGAGTTCCGGTTACATGGGCTGGATGATTCGAGGGCTTGTTGCGGTGCTGCTTGCGTTGGCCGTCGTGCCGACCGGCGCGCCCGATGCTGCGCCGCCGGCACGAATCCGGGTGGCGGGCGACGGCAATTACCCCCCCTACATGTTCATCGATGCCGGCGGCCAGCTGCAGGGCTACGAAGTGGACATGTGGCGGCTGTTCGAGGAACACACCGGCATCAAGGTGGATTTGATGCCGATGGATTGGGCTTCGGCGCAGCGTGCCGTGCAAACCGGCAAGGTCGACGTGATCGACCTGATCTACCGAACGCCTTCGCGCGAATCGCTTTACGATTTTTCTGCGTCCTACGCCACGCTGCCCATCGGCATCTTCGTCGACCGTCGCATCCGCGGCATCCACGATCTCGACTCCTTGCGGGGCTTTCCGATCGGCGTTAAGAAGGGTGATGCCTGCGCGGAAAAGCTGGCAGCGCAGGGTTTCACGGATCTGCACGAATATTCCCGCTATCAGCAGGTCGTGGAGGATGCGGTGCGCGGGAACCTGCGCATGTTCTGCATGGACGAGGGACCGGCGAACTATTTTCTGTACCGCGACGCCGCGCTCGATCGCTTCTACAAAGCTTTCGTGCTCTACACCGGTGAGCTCCATCGTGCGGTACGCAAGGGCAATGCGCCGGTACTGCAGGCGGTGGAACGCGGCATGGCGCGGATCACCCCCGCGGAACGCGCAAAGCTGCACGCGCGCTGGCTGGAGCATCCGGTGGTTCTGGTTCCGTACCTGAAGGCTGCCAGGATCGGCGCGGGCGTGATCGTGGCGCTGATCGCGCTGATGACGCTTTGGGTATGGATGCTGCGTCGCAGTGTCGCCCGCCGCACGCGTGAACTGGGTGCGGAGCAGGGCAACCTGCGCGCGCTGTTCGATGCCAGTCCCGACGCGATGTGGGTGACCGATCGCCATGGTGTGTTGCTGAAGTGCAACGACCGCGCGAACCACGTGTTCGGGATGCCGTCCGAGAAGATGATCGGGTACACCGCCGCGCAAGCGATGGATGCGGCGAACACCATCTTTACCAGCGAGTCGCGGACCATGAACCTTGCCGTGCTGAACTCGCGACAGCGCCAGCGGGCGGTGCTGCCGCTGGCACTTCCCGGCGGCAATACGCTGGATCTGGACATCATCAAGGTGCCGCTGTACGCCAGCGATGGCGAAGTGCGCGGCATACTCAACACGGCGCGCGACATCAGCGAACGCCTGCAGACGGAAGAGCGGCTGCGGCTGTGGGCGCACGCATTCCAGCATGCGACCTTCGCCGTCGCCATGTTCGACGCGCGCAGCAAATGCATCACCGCGGCCAATCCCGCTTTCGCCCGGGAACGTGGCTATACGCCCGAGGAAATGGTGGGCATGCCGGTCGATGCGCTGTATCCGGAAGATTTGCTGGACGAGCGGCAGCGGGTGCGACACGACATCAACAAGCTCGACCACGCGATGACCGAAACCGAGCAGGTCACGCGCGACGGCCGGCGTTTCCCCGTGCTGCTGGATATCTCGATCACGCACGACGCCAATGGCGAGGCGCAATACGTGATCGTGTACGCGCAGGACATCAGCGACCGCAAGCGCACCGAAAGCGAGCTGCGGTTGGCGGCGGTCGCGTTCCAGTCCCAGGCTTCGCTGGTGGTGATGGACCCCAACAGGGTGATCCAGCGCGTCAACGGTGCCTTCGCGTCGCTGACCGGCTACGAGCCCGATCAGGCGATCGGGCAGCCGTTCTCGCTGCTGCGCTCGCGGCACCACGACGAGCCTTTCCACCAGCACATGTGGGAACAGGTCCGGCGCGACGGAATCTGGCAGGGCGAGCAATGGATCCAGGTCAGGCAGGGCCAGCCCAAGGTGGTCCGCGCGGTGGTGTCGGCGGTCGCCGATGCCGCGGGCAATGCGACGCACTACATCTGCTCGATGATCGATTTGACCAGTGAGCGTGAAGCGCATGCCAGCGTCGATCACATGACGTTCTTCGATTCGCTGACGGACCTGCCCAACCGGCACTTCCTGCACGGACGCCTGCAGCATTTGCTGGAAGACGGTGACTCGCGTGGCGGTGCGCTGCTGATGTTCGACCTCGATCATTTCAAGCGGGTGAACGACCTGCGCGGCCATGCAGCCGGCGACGCGCTGCTGGCGCTGATCGCGCAACGGCTCCGTCACTTGCAGGACGACCGTTTCATGTTGAGCCGTTTCAGCGGCGGCACTTTCGCGCTGCTGGCGGATTGCGGCGCCGACCAGCCGAGCGCGACCCCGAAGCAGGCCTGGGTCTGGGCCGAACGCCTGCGTCAGGCGCTGCGGGAGCCGTTCCAGCTGGGGGGCGACACGCCGGTCACGATCAGCATCAGCATCGGCTGGACCGAACTGGTTCCGGGTCATGGCACGCCGGAATCCGTACTCAAGGAAGCCGAGTTGGCGATGTACCGTGCCAAGGCTGCCGGTCGCGATCAGGTGTGCCGGTTCGAGCCTGCGATGCACGCCGAGCTGGTGCACCACGAAGAATTGGTGCAGGACCTGCGCCGCGCGATCATCGACGAAACCTTCGATCTGCACTTGCAGGCGCAGGTGGATCGCGCAGGGCAAGTGATCGGTGCCGAAGCCCTGCTGCGCTGGATGCGCCCTTCGGGCGAGCGCGTGCCGCCGGACGTCTTCATTCCCATTGCCGAAGACAACGGGTTGATTTTCCCGCTGGGCGACTGGGTGCTGCGACGTGCCTGCGCCTACCTCGTTGCGTGGTCCGCGCAAGCCTCGCTGCGCGACCTGTCGCTGGCGGTGAACGTGAGCGCGCGGCAGTTCGCGCAGGCCGGATTCGTGGACAGCGTGCGTGGCGCCTTGTCGACCACGGGCGCGGTCGCGTCGAGGCTCAAGCTGGAGATCACCGAAACGGCGGTGCTGGAAGACTTCCACGAAACCGCGGCGAAGCTGGCCGAATTGCGCGCGATCGGCGTCAAGGTTTCGCTGGACGATTTCGGCACCGGGTATTCATCGCTTGCGTATCTGACGCGCCTGCCGCTGGATCAATTGAAGATCGACCGTTCGTTCGTGGACCGGCTGACGGAGGATCGCAACGACGCGATGGTCGCGCAAACCATCATCGGGATGGGTCGGGGGCTCGGGCTGGACGTGATCGCGGAAGGCGTGGAAACCGAGGCCCAGCGGAATTTCCTGATGGCGCAAGGCTGCGACGCGTTCCAGGGCTACCTGATCGCGCGGCCCGTGCCGCGCGAGGCATTCGAAGCGTTGCTGGACGAGCAGGTGTATGCACGGCAAATAACGGGTGGTCCGCGCCAGCCGGGCAGTCCCCGTGCAGGCCAGCGCCAGCGCAGCGTCGGCTGAGGCGAGCGCTGGGCGCAGCAACGTTCACGGATCGCGAATCACCAGCAACCGGCGCTCGGTCATGTCCTCGATCGCGTAGCGAATGCCTTCGCGCCCGAAACCGGATAGCTTCACGCCGCCATACGGCATATTGTCCACGCGGAAACTCGGGATGTCGCCGGCCACCACGCCGCCTTCGACCAACGCGTCCCACGCGCGCATCGCGTGCATGAGGTTGTCGGTGAACACGCCCGCCTGCAGGCCGTAGTCGGATGCGTTGACGGCGGCGAGGGCCGCGTCGAAATCGTCGAATGGTTCGAGCAGCGCGACCGGACCGAACGCTTCCATGCCACTGAGCTTTGCCGTGTGCGGCACGTTTTCGAGCACGGTCGCGTCCAGCATGCTGCCGTTGCGCTTGCCGCCGCACAGGATTTTCGCGCCGGCCTGCTTCGCTTCCGCGATCCAGCCTTCCAGCCGTCGCGCGGCGGCTTCATCGATCATGGGCCCAAGGAAGGTTTCCGGATCCTTCGGATCGCCGGCCTTCAGTTTTTTTGTTGCCGTGACGAAGCGTTTTTTCACCTCATCGTAGAGCGAGGTGTGCACCAGGATGCGCTGCACGCCGATGCAGCTTTGTCCGGATTGGTAGAAACTGCCCGAGACCAACCGCGAGATCACGAAGTCGAAACGCGGCTTCTGGTCGGCGTCGACGATGCACGCGGCGTTGCCGCCGAGTTCCAGCACCACTTTCTTTTTCCCCGCGCGCGCCTTCAATTCCCAGCCGACCTGGCCACCCGTGAACGACAGCAGCTTCAGGCGTTCGTCCTCGATGAAGGGATCGGCGTCTTGCACCCGGCAGGGCAGGATCGAGAACGCGCCGTCCGGCAGCCCGGTTCCGGCCAGCACCTCGCCGATGATCAGCGCGCCGATCGGCGTGCGCTCGGACGGCTTCAGAACGAACGGACAACCTGCCGCGATTGCCGGTGCGACCTTGTGCGCGACGAGGTTCAGCGGGAAATTGAAGGGTGTGATGAACGAACAAGGCCCCAGCGGTACGCGCTTGACGAAGCCGCGATAGCCCTTTGTGCGCTCGGAGATTTCAAGGTTGACGATTTCGCCATCGATGCGGGTCGATTCGTCGGCGGCGATGCGAAAAGTGTCGATCAGGCGTTCGGCTTCACCTTGCGAATCCTTGATCGGCTTGCCGGCCTCCACGCACAGCGCGTAGGCGAGTTCGTCTTTGCGCCTGCGCATGCTTTCCACGCAGTGTTCGAGCACCGCGCGGCGCTGGTACGGCTTCATCGCGGCCATGGGCGCGGCGGCTTTCGCGGCGGCGGCGATTGCCTGCTCGATCGCGTTCGCGTCCGCCATGGCGACGCGCGTCGCGACCTTGCCGGAATATTTGTCCAGCACCGGCAAGTCGGTGTTGGCGTGCACCGGTTTGTTGGCGAGGTAATAGGGATAGCGTGATTCGAGTTTTGGCGTCTTCGCCATCGTGATGTGTCCTGAAAAGGTGATTCCGGCTGCAGATTGTCGAGAGCGCACCGTATCGAAACCGTGTATGTCGGCGGATGCGATCAGTCGTGATCGTCCACGTGCAGCGGTAGTTCGCCATCGGCAAGCCGTGCACGCACGCGTGCAGCGGACGCCACGTTTTGCACCGAGCGCAGCACGTTGCCGGATTCATCGAACAGGATTGCATAGCCGCGCTTCAATACATCGAGGGGGCTGACCGCGTGCAGGGCGCGTGCAAGTTCCGCCAGCCGCTGCCGACGGCGCTCGCCGCAATATTTCCACGCGGAAAGGAGCCGCCGTTGCAGGTCCGCATTGCGCTGCGTCAGTTGCTGCAGGTGCGCTTGCGGATGTCGAGACAACAGTCGCATCCGGGCGTGGTCGAGGCGGGTCGCCGCGCGTTCGCGCGCGAGGGCCTGCGCGCGCAACAAGCGCTCGTGCAACGCAGCCATACGCTCGCGGCCCATCGCGAGACGCTGCTGCGGCCGCTGCGTGTGCAGCCGCGCCGCGAGATGGTCGACCCGCTGCATCAGATCCTGTGCGCGCCGCCGCCAACCCGTGCGCAGGCGGCTGTCGAGGTGCGCCAGCGTCCGGGCCAGCGCATCGCCGTCGGGCAGGATCAACTCCGCCGCGGCGGAGGGCGTCGGCGCGCGCAGGTCGGCGACGAAATCGCTGATCGAAAAATCGACCTCGTGCCCGACCGCCGACACCACCGGGACCGGGCTGTCGGCAATCGCCCGCGCAACCGCTTCGTCGTTGAACGCCGCGAGGTCTTCCAGCGATCCGCCGCCGCGGGTGACCAGCAACAAGTCGTAACGGGCGGCGTTCGCCGCCTTGCGCAGCATCGTCGCGATCTGCCCGGGCGCTTCCATGCCTTGCACCAGCACCGGCAGCACTTCGATTTCAGTCAGTGCGAAGCGCCTGTGCGCCACCGACAGCACGTCGCGGATCGCCGCACCGCTGGCCGAGGTAATCACGCCGATCCGGCGCGGAAACGCGGGCAGCGCACGCTTGCGTGATTCGTCGAACAAACCTTCCGTCTGCAGTTTCGCCTTGAGCTGTTCGAACGCGCGGCGCAGCGCGCCTTCGCCGGCGTCTTCCATCTGCTCGACGATCAACTGGAAACTGCCGCGTGCTTCGTACAGGCTGACCCGCGCGCGCGCCAGCACCCGGGTGCCGTTGCCGGGCCGGAATCGCAGCCGCGCGTTCTCGCGCGCGAACATCGCGCAACGCACTTCGGCGCCGGCGTCCTTGAGCGAGAAATACCAATGCCCGGATCCGGCGCGCATGAAATTGCACACCTCGCCTTCGATCCAGATCATCGGCAGTGCGCCTTCGATCAGTTCGCGCACCAGCCGGTTGAGCGCGGATGGCGTCAGCACGCGGCGAGGATCGGGCGCGGAAACCTCAATGGTCATGATCGGCTCGGGCCTTGGAGGCGGCATCGGGAACGGCCGTGGCGGGCGAAGCATGCTTTCGGCGGGTGCGCATGCGCAGCCAGCGCGCGGCGAGGCTGATGCCGACCCATGCCGCCAGCGCCCCCAGCGGCCACGCCAGCGCCCGTGGCCAAAGTGCGGCCACGGCGGCGATCCCGAGCAGCACCAGCGCGCCGCCGACCAATGGGCGGGATTCGGTATCGCTCAACACGCGCCGGTTGCCCAGCGCCGCGCCTAGGGTGGTGGCCATGCGCATCGCGCCGACGGCGCTGCGTCCCGCGCTGCCGTGACCGCGCAGGCCATGGTGGGGCGGCGGCGTGGCAGGTCGCGCGCGATGTTTCGACAACACGATTTCGGTGGCGTGTTCGAGATCGCGTTCGTATTGTTCCGCGAGTTGCCGCACGAAATGCTCGTTCTCGATGGCGACGTCGATTTCGCAGTTGCCCAGCCAGCTCGCGATGTTGAGGTTGGTGGATCCGACGCGCGCCCACTGGCTGTCGGCCACCGCGGTCTTGGCGTGCAGCATCGGCCCTTTCCATTCGTAGACGCGGATGCCGGCTTCCAGCAAGGCGCGGTAGCCCGTGCGCGACAGCGCGGCGACCGCGGGAATGTCGGACGCGCCCGGTACCAGCAGGCGCACGTCCACGCCATCGGAGGAGGCGTTCATCAGCGCGCTCAGGTACGGGGCAACGCCGATGAAATACGCGTCGGTCAGCCACAGCCGCTCGCGCGCCAGCGCGGCGATCAACTGATCGATCCGGAAGGTGCCGGCGCTCGATGGGAGCGTGGCGATCACGCGCAAGGCCACGTCGCCCGCGGGTTCGATGGCGTTCTGCGGTGACGATTGCGGCAGGGGCTCGCCGAGCGCGGCCCAGGTTTCCGCGAAGGCGCGCACCAGGTCGGCCACGGCAGGACCGTGCAGCGCCACGCCGGTGTCGCGCCAGGGTTCGCGGCCACGGGCCGGATCGCCCAGCCACGCGGCGCTGATGCAAACGCCGGATACGAAGCCGACCCGGTCGTCCACCGTCAGCAGTTTGCGATGATCGCGGTTGATCCAGCCGAACGGGCTCAGCGGATCGAACGGGTTGTAGGTACGGACGTCGCCGCCCGCGTCGCGCAGGGGCTGCCAGAACCGCGATCGGGAATGGCCGAGGCAGCCCAGCCAATCGTGCAGCACGCACACGTGCACGCCGGCGCCCGCGCGTTCCGCCAAGGCCGCCACGAATTCACGACCGACCTCGTCATCGCGGAAAATATAGTTACCGAACAAGATGTTGTGGCGTGCACTTCGGATGGCTTCGAGCCACGCGTCGAAATTGGCGCGCGCGTCGATCAGCAAGTCCACGCGGTTGCCGGTAGAAAGCGGGGCGCCCGCCGCGCGCGACAAGGCCTGCTCGGCCAGCGGGCGGAACGAAGCGGGCGAGGGTTGGCGCGAGCCGTGCATGACTGATTTCACGGGGTCCATGTTCGACGGCCTTGACGTCCGGTTCAAGGCTAGAATGAGGAGTTTCGACGCAACGTGTCGGGCCGAAACCACAGGGGGGTTTGAAGCCGCGATGGATAACTACCAGCGCTTGATTGAAGATTTGCCGGCGCGCTTGCCGCCGGGACGTTCGCAAAGGGCAGGCGAAAAATCGATTCGCGAGGCCGTCGCGGCGTTGCCGTTGGCCAATCCGGTGCAAGCGATCCGCGAGGTCGACCATCTTCTCGATGGGATGCTGGCGACGACCTGGGCCGGTGCGGAACGGATCGCCGCGCTGGAGCACCTGCGCGCGCCGGTGGAAAGCCTGTGCGCCGGGATTGAACGCCAGCTCGGCGCCGAGCCGCATCCATTGCCCGCGGCCGCGGCGGAATGGGCGGCCGCCGCTCAGCGCGTGCAATGGATGATGCTGGGCGGCTATGCGGTGGGCTTGCACGAACTGTGCGCGCCGGCTGGCAAGGTGCCGATGTTCAAGGGCAAGCTCGCGGCCACGGCCGTGGTGCGCGCGCTGGCCCACGCCGACCGGGTCCTGACTTGGTCGTACCGCCAGTACCAATCGCCCCCGGGCGGTGTGTGGCGACGCGTCCACGCGTTGCATGCGTTCGCGGGCGAACTCGCGCTGGTCGACCAGCCGGTCGAAGATGCGCTTGCCGGCGGCACGCCGCAGACGGCGCGGACGGCCTATGCCCAGTTGCTGCTGCTGGCCGTGAGCAACCCGTATCGTTTCTCCGCGCGCGAATTGCAGGAAGCGCGGCAGGTGATCCGTTGCGTCGCCAGCCAGTGTGCGCTGGCGCGCGCTGGCGGCGAAGGCATCGGCGTCGACACCGACAGTGACGCCGGGCCGGGTTACATCGCGGAGGAGCGCCTGTCCACGGGGTCCGGCGTGCTGGCCGTCGACGTCTCGCCGGTCGAGCACATGTTCGAACGCAGCGCCTTGCTGCCCCCTGGTATCGATGCGATCGACCTGCCGCAACCCGGCGGCGGCGTGGTGACCACCAGCGTGCGCTTCCTCGATCGTCTGCGGATGGCGTGGGGCCCCGCGCCGCGCGGTCATGTGCGGCTGACGGCGAAACACGCGCTCGATGTGGTGGTCGGCATGCATGCGTTGCATTACGCGCTGGCCGGCAATCTCGATTTCGGGACGTTCGTGCGCCGCGTCCATGGCGACGCGATCATGGTCGGTGCCCATGAACTGGCTTCGGCGTGGCTGGCCACGGCCGACGTCACGCGGCCGCAGGTTTTTCGTGCCGACGTGCTGGACCAGAGCGGCGGCGGTTACCGGATGCGGCTGCACGGCGCGGAAGGCCTGCGGATGCGCATCGGCGAAGTGATCGGTCTGTCGCCGGTGGACGACGAGGACGATCGCGACTGGATGGTCGGCGTGATCCGCTGGCTGCGCCACGATGGCGAAAGCGAGTTGCTGGGCGTGGAACTGCTGCGGCGTGAAGCCCGCGCGGCGGGCCTGCGTCCGGTCACGGCGGAAGGCGAAACGCTGGCGCCGCTACGCGCGGTTGAACTGATGAGCGGTCGCGAGGTCGACAATCTGTCCGTGCTGGTGACCAGCGGGCTGGCCCGCAACATCGTTGCCGCGGAAGTGGTGCTGCCGGCGCGCGCGTCCGACTGGAACTCGCACGCGTCGGTCGCGACCTGGCGCACCGGCGATACCGAGGCGCTGGGGCCGGCATGTTTTCGCGTTACCCTTGAACGCGACGGAACCGGCGAAACGCTCTGATAGAAGGAGACGACATGGCGCTACAGATGCGCGGCGAATGCGGGCACTGCCACGCGCAGGTGGCGCCGGAAGGCGAGGCCTGGATTTGCGTGTTCGAATGCACCTTCCGTCCCCAGTGTGCCGGCTCGATTCAGCACGTGTGCCCCAACTGCGGCGGAGAACTGGTGGGCAGGCCGCAGCCGAACCCCGCGCGGGCCGCCGGACAAGCGGCTGCGTGAACGTCGGGCAGGATTTCATCGTCGCGATTCCGGCGCGCCACGGTTCGACCCGCTTGCCGGGCAAACCTTTGCGACTGCTGGGTGGCGAGCCGTTGATCGTGCACGTGGCCCGACGCGCGCGCGCCGCGGGTGCGTCGCGGGTGGTGGTCGCCACCGATGATGCGCGCATCGCGGATGCGCTGGCAGATCGCGACATCGAGGTGTGCATGACGCGTGCCGATCACGCCAGCGGCAGCGATCGTCTCGCCGAATGCGCCGAAACGCTCGGCTGGCCGGACGACGCGCGGATCGTGAACCTGCAGGGCGACGAACCGTTCGCGCCGGCGGCGGGCATCCGCGCGGTCGCCGAAGCGTTGCGCGAGGATCCGGCGCCGATGGCGACACTGGCGACGCCGATCGAGCTGGCAGAACAGTGGTTCGACCCGAACACCGTCAAGGTCGTTTGCGATACGCGGGGTCATGCGCTGTATTTCTCGCGGGCACCGGTGCCGTGGGCACGCGATGCACTGGCGCGCGACCGCACGCGCGTGCCCTTGGGCATGACCGTGCTGCGTCACATCGGCATATACGGCTATCGCGCGAAGTTCCTGAAGGCTTTCGCCTCGCTGGCACGTACGCCATTGGAGCGCGCGGAGTCGCTGGAGCAGCTGCGCGCGCTGGAACACGGTTTTGCGATTGCGGTACGCACCACGCCGGAACCGTTCCCGCCGGGCGTCGACACCGAAGAAGATCTCGCGCGCGCCGAGTACGCTCTGGCCGCGATGAAGGTGCGGTCATGATCCGGCCGCCGGCTGGCGTGTTGTTCGTCTGCCTCGGCAACATCTGCCGGTCGCCGACCGCCGAATACGTGGCGCGCGCGGAATTCGAGAAGCTTGGCTTGCGGATACCGGTTGCCTCGCGCGGCCTCGGCAACTGGCACGTCGGGCAGGGTGCCGATCCACGCGCGGTCACCGCGGCGCGCGCGCAAGGATTCGATTTGTCGCCGCATCGAGCGCGGCAATTCCACGAAGACGATTTCGCCCGCTTCGCGACGGTGCTGGCGGTGGATAGCGCCACGCTTGACGAATTGCGCAAACGCGTGCCCGACGAGATGCCGGTGCCCGAGCGCTTCCTGGTCGCGGCGGGCCTGGCGCCGCGCTTCTCGACCGATGATGGCGACGTGCCCGATCCGTATACCGGCACCCCGGATGACTTCGACGCGGTGCTTGGATTGATCCGGCGCGGCGTCGACGGACTCGGCGAGCGCCTGCGCGCGGCCGGGGAGTCGCGATGATCGTCGGCGACATTCCCTTCGATGCAACGCGCGCGGTTTCGCGCCCGCTGCTGCCCGAATTTCCCGATGCACTGCGCTGGGTCAATCGCCGCGAGCGTCTGCGGTTGACCGATTGGCGCGGACAGATCGTGCTGGTGCTGTTCTGGAATGCCAGCAGCGTCAGCAGCGCCAACATGCTGGGCGAGTTGCGCCAGCTCGAAAAGAAAATGCCGGGCGCCTTCGTGTCGGTGTGCGTGCATACGCCGCGCTTCACGTCGCAGCAGTCCGACGCTGCCGTGCTGAAGGCTGCCCATCGCAATCGCCTCCGCGCGCCCGTCGCGAACGACGGCGACTGGCTGGCCTGGAAACAGCTTTCGATTCCAGCCTGGCCGACCACCTTGCTGCTCGACGCGGACGGCGGCCTCGCGGCGCGTCTGGTGGGCGAAGGCCGCACCCAGGAAATCGAGGACGCGATTACCCAGTTGCGTGACGAGATGCACGCGGAGAGCTCGGCGATGCCTCCGCCGACGCCGGCACCGTTGCGGGACGTGCGCGCCGAACCGGCAAGTCCGCTGGCATTTCCCGCGCATGCGCTGGCGACCCCTACGCGTTTGTTCGTCAGCGACTCCGGGCACCACCGCATCCTGGAGTGCAGCCACGACGGACGCGTACTGCGGCAATTCGGTTCCGGCACGCCCGGAAATTGGGATGGACAACTGGCGGCGTGCGGATTCCAGCTTCCGCAGGGGCTGGCGATCGACAACGACACGCTTTACGTCGCCGATACCGGCAACCATTGCGTGCGGCGCGTGCGCCTGGATGCGGGCGAGGTGGAAACGGTGCTCGGCTCGGGCCGCCCGGCCTACAGCAACGTCGAGGAACAGGGCGGCGGCTTGCGCGTCGCGATCAACGCGCCGAATGCGGTCGCGGTCGATGGCGCCATGCTGTACGTGGCGGCGTCGGGACAGCACCAGATCCTGCGCGCCGACCTCCATCACCAGCGCGTCGAAACCATTGCAGGCGATGGCCGCAGCGACGTGCGCGATGGCATCGGCGGACAGTCTTCATTGTCGCAGCCGCTGGCCCTGGCATCGATGCCCGGACAGCTGCTGATTGCCGACGCGGGTGGCAACGCGATCCGTCGCCTGCGATTCGCCGACCTTGCGCTCACCACGCTGGTCGGTTCCTCGCCGTGGGAACCGGGGCGGAACGACGGCGCCGGCCGCAAGGCGCGGCTTGCCTATCCATCGGGAGTCGCCGCCACCGAAAACCGCGTGTACCTGGCCGATACCTGCAACGACCGATTGTGCGTGCTCGATCCGTACAGCGGCGAAGTCGCGACGCTGCAATTCGATTACCCGTTGCACGAACCACAGGGTATGTCGTTCGCGGCGGGTTCGCTGTGGGTGGCCGATCGCAACGATCACGCGATCCTGCGCATCGATCCGGCGCGCGGAACCTGCGAGCGGGTTGCAGTGGACGAGTGACGTCGCGGCGCGGCGCTTGACCAGTCTTGAACGCGCAACGGCGCGGCTACAATACCGCCATGCAGTCCGATGCAGCGGCCTTCGACGGCAAGGCCTTCGTTCGCAACCTCACCACTTCGCCCGGCGTGTACCGCATGTTCGATGCGGGCGACGCGCTGCTGTACGTGGGCAAGGCGCGCAATCTCAGGAAGCGGGTCGGCAATTATTTCCTGAAGCCGAACCTCGAGCCGCGCATCGCGTCGATGGTTTCGCAGATCGCGCGGATCGAGGTGACGCTGACGCGCACCGAGGGCGAGGCGCTGCTGCTGGAAGCGCAACTGATCAAGTCGCTGAAGCCGCGCTACAACATCATGTTGCGCGACGACAAGAGCTATCCGTATATCTTCGTGTCGGACGATCCGTTCCCGCGCATCGTGTTCCACCGCGGCGCCAAGCGCGAAAAGGGCCGCTACTTCGGGCCGTATCCGAGCGCGCATGCGGTGCGCGAAAGCCTGGCGCTGATGCAAAAGTTGTTCAAGGTGCGCACCTGCGAGAACAGTTATTTCCGCAATCGCTCGCGCCCGTGCCTGCTTTACCAGATCGGGCGTTGCAGCGCGCCGTGTGTCGATCTCATCGACCCGGAAGAGTACGCCGAGGACGTGCGCCACGCGGTGATGTTCCTGGAAGGCCGCAACGACGCGGTGCTGGGCGAGCTTGCGACGAGGATGGATGCCGCGAGCGGAGGCCAGGATTACGAGCGCGCCGCGCGCCTGCGCGACCAGATCGCGACGCTGCGCGGACTGCAGGCGCAGCACTACGTGCACGGCGCCACCGCCGACATGGACGTGTTCGCGTGTCGCGTCGAGGATGGCATCGCCTGCGTGTCGGTGCTGTTTTTCCGCAACGGCATCAGCCTGGGTTCGCGCGCGCATTTCCCGAAGCTGGCGTTCGATTCCGCGCCGGAAGACGTGCTCGGCCAGTTCCTCGCGCAGTACTACCTCGATCAGCCGGCACCCGCCGAGGTGGTGTGCGAGCGCGAGCCCGCCGATGCGCAGGCACTCTCCGAAATGCTGTCCGCGCAACGCGGGCGCGAGATTGCGCTGAAGTGGCGGGTGCGCGGTGAACGCGCGCGCTTCGTGGAGATGGCCGCGCGCAATGCCGAAGCCGCGCTGCTGGCGCGGCTGACCAGTCGGCAGACCCTGCACACGCGCTTCGAAGCGCTGCGCGAATTGCTGCAGCTCGACGAGACGCCGCAGCGCCTGGAATGTTTCGACATCAGCCACACCATGGGCGAGGAAACCGTGGCGTCGTGCGTGGTGTTCGGCCCGGAAGGACCGCAGAAGCAGCACTACCGGCGCTTCAACATCCGTGGCATCACCGGCGGCGACGATTACGCGGCGATGCGGCAGGCGCTGGAACGGCGCTTCAAGGCGTTGGCGCGCGGCGAGGGCGAAGCGCCCGACGTGCTGTTGATCGATGGCGGCAAGGGCCAAGTGGCCCAGGCGTTGTCGGTGCTGCAGGACTTGGGACTCAACGGCATCGAAGTGGTGGGCGTGGCCAAGGGGCCGTCACGGCGCGAAGGCGAGGAAACCCTGGTACTGGGCGACAGCGGGCGCGAACTCGAGCCCGGTCCCGATTCACCGGCACTGCACCTGATCGATGCGGTGCGCGACGAGGCGCATCGCTTCGCGATTACCGGTCATCGCAAGCGCCGCGAGAAGGCGCGCGAACGGGGTGTCCTGGAAGAGGTGCCCGGCATCGGCGCGGCACGGCGCTCGGCGTTGCTGAAGGCATTCGGCGGTCATGCAGGCGTGATGGCGGCCGGCGTCGAGGAGCTTTGCCGGATCCGCGGCATCAATCGCGAACTGGCCGAGCGCATCCACGCGTTCCTGCACGGCTGAGGATGGATCGGGCGATCGAACCATGGTCGCTGCACCAGGGCAAGCCGCGACAGGCTCAAGCCATCCCGGCAACGAGGTCTGGAATGGCCACGAAGCCACGGTCCCGGCCAAGAGTTGGCTCTCCGCAGCAGTCATTCGATCGCAGGCACCTCGCGATGATGTCCGGCGGTCGATGACGGCATCGCGTTCGTATGCGACACTGTGTCGATCATTCGGAGCGGACGCGTGCGCATCAACCTGCCAACCTGGCTGACCCTGTTCCGCGTGCTGTTGCTGCCGGTGATGGTGCTGGTGTTCTACTCGCACGATGCGTTCAATGCGATCCCGCTGCGGTTTGCCAACATCGCGGCCGTGGCGGTATTCGCGCTGGCGTCGTTGACCGACTGGCTGGATGGCTGGATTGCGCGGCGCTGGCACATGGAATCGGCGTTTGGCGCGTTCCTCGATCCGGTCGCCGACAAGCTCATGATGGCGGTCGCGCTGTTCCTGCTGGTGCAGAGTCATCCCACCTGGCTGCTGGCGGTGACCAGCGCCGTGATCGTCGGGCGCGAAATCACGGTTTCCGCGCTGCGCGAATGGATGGCGTTCGTCGGCGAGCGCGGTCGCGTCAAGGTGCAGTGGATCGGCAAATTCAAGACGGTGATGCAGATCGTCGCGATCCTGATCCTGCTGTGGGAGCGCGACAAGGACGCGACCGTGCTGCGTGCGTGGAAAGTTGGCGAGGGCTTGCTGGTGTTCGCGGCCATCCTGACCATCTGGTCCGGGCTGGCCTACATGCGAGCCGCATGGCCGGTACTCAAAAGCGGGCGCATGCCGGGAGACGAAGGCGCGCCGCAGGCTTGATCCGAATCTTCGGCCCCCGTATCATTGCCGGCTCCGCGGGAATAGCTCAGTTGGTAGAGCACGACCTTGCCAAGGTCGGGGTCGCGAGTTCGAGTCTCGTTTCCCGCTCCAGGTTTTCGAGGCCCCGGTACGCCGGGGCCTGTTGTTTCCGGATCGTGCAATGCGGTTCCGGTTGGAAGGCGGCCTTGACGCGCCGTGTTCCCGTCACCGGCCAGGTGGCAGAGTGGTCGAACTGGTCGCGTTTGCGACATGCCGGGGGCATGTCGCGCGGCCAGTGAGGGGGAGGCAGGATGCCGACCGGGAAGTGCTCCAAGGATGGATCGAAGTAAAGTGGGGTCACCGGCCAGGTGGCAGAGTGGTCATGCAGCGGACTGCAAATCCGCGTACGCCGGTTCGATTCCGACCCTGGCCTCCAGACTTTTCGTCAGGCTCGATGAAGCGCATTGCTTCATCTGATTGCCGGCGCTCGTCCTTTGTGTTGCCGCGATCCGCACCAGGCCACGGACAGCCCGAGGCCTCGCAGCCGGCTGCCAGGATGGTGATAGCATGATTGATCGTTCTGCTGCCGACGAGGGCTTGGCAATCCGGGTTGATGGTGCGGCATCCTGCAAGGAGGAGGTGGCCGGTACAGGTGAGTGGATTGGGTACGTCGATCGCTGGCAGCGGACGATGCATCGATTCCGATGGCCCTTTAATCACTGCAGGGAGAACGCAACCATGTTCGAAATTCATGCCCGTTCGCATCGCCGGATTCTTTCGCTCATCGTGGCTGGCGCATTGGGTGTCGCGGGTACGGCAATTGCCGCCGGACCGGCCTCCCTGCAATTCAGCGCACTCACCAATGCGACCCATCTCGGTCAGGGCGACACCGTCCAGAGCGCGGTGCCGTTGAACAAACCCATCCACGTTTCCGTGGTCCTGAAGCTGCGTGACGAGGTGAAAATGCAGGCGTTCCTCGCGAACGCCCGCTCGCCATCCGCGTCGGCGTCACAGCAGAGGATGAGCCAAGCGCAATTGCAGAGCCATCTGCCCACCCAGGTCCAGGCCACGGCCGTGGCGGATTATCTCAAGAACGCTGGCTTCGACGATGTCAGCATCTCGTCCAACCGGATGATCGTGAACGCGACGGGCACCGCCGCCGTGGTGCAGGCGGCGTTCAAGACATCGCTGGTGAATGTGCATACCCATGATGGCCGCGCGGCCTTCGCCAACAATTCTCCGATCCGCATCCCGGCAGCCCTGCACGACACGGTACAGGCGGTGCTGGGCCTGCAGACGGTGCACCAGGCGCACACGTTGAAGACGCACGTCGGTTTTCGCATCGGCGCCCACTTTCCGCAGGAGTTCGCGGACATCTACAACGCTTCGGACCTGCCGCCGGCGTCCGACGTGGCCGTCGCGGTGTGGGGCTGGGGCAGCATGGCGCAGACCCTCGACGATCTCGATACTTTCACCGCGGCCAACGGCTTGTCGCCCGTCAACACGCAAGTGGTGTGCACCGACATCAACGGCATAAATCCTCAAACCGGCGAAGGTCTGGGGGGCAGCTCGATCGGCGATCCCACCTGCAATGGCAACGTCGATCAGGGTTCGATTGAGTGGGACATGGACAGCCAGATCATCATCGGCATGAGCGGCGGCGTGAAGAGCATGACCTTCTACGCTGCCTACGGTGGGTACAACACCACGATCACCGATGCCTTGAACGAAATCGTCAGCCCCACGCTCGGCGAACCGCTGCCCATGGTGATCAATGCCTCGTTCGGCGAGTGCGAGCGTTATCAGGACGCGAATCAGGGCGGTGACGGTTCGATGCAGGCGAACGACTCCCTGTTCCAGATCGGAGCCGCGCAAGGCCAGACCTTCTCGGTTTCGACCGGCGATTCCGGCGCGGACGAGTGCGGATTCGGAAATCCCCTGGACTCCGCGAGCTACCCGGCCAGCTCGCCCTGGGTGGTAGCGGTCAGCGGCACCACGTTGCTGACTTCGGCGAACGGCTGGGCCAACGAAAACGTGTGGGCGGGCTCGGGCGGCAGCCCGAGTTCCGCGGAAGCGGCTCAACCCTGGCAAGCGGGCCTGACGTACGGCACGTTTGCGGGTGCGCGCGGACCCGACGTGGCATTCGATGGCAACCCGAGCTCCGGTGCGGTCGTCTTGAACTATGGGCACTATTACCAGGTCGGCGGCACCAGCCTTTCCGCGCCCTTGTTCGCGGGCGCCTGGGCTCGAATCCTGCAGACCGATCCGGGTCTGGGCTTCGCGGCGCCGCACCTGTACGCACTGCCGGCCAGCGTGCTGCATGACGTGACATCGGGCACCAACCACGGGTATCCCACCGGACTGGGTTGGGATTGGGCCACGGGCCTCGGCAGCTTCAAGGTCGATGCGGCGGCCAGCGCGCTGGGCAGCCATTGACCGACGGTTGCAGCGCAGGTGACGACAACCGCACCGGGCCGGGAGCCCGGTGCGGTTTTTTCATGAATGGCCGGAAACGTGACGACCCGGCGTCAATATCGGTCCGGCATTGGGCTGTCGTCCCTGGGCGGCACGGCTACCATATGCGGGCCGCGCGACCGAGCACGCGGACCGCGCCGGGGTGGCGAAACTGGTAGACGCAAGGGACTTAAAATCCCTCGGCCTCGCGGCCATGCGGGTTCAATCCCCGCCCCCGGCACCATCGACGTTTCCGCGACCGAGGCGATCATTTCACCGGCGGTTGGTCGATGTGCCCGCAGCGCTTGCAGGTGCGCGCTTCGGGCGAACCGTAATAGCGTGCGAACACCGGCGGAAAATCCTTTTCGATGCTGCCGAGGATGAAGTATTCCTCGTAGAGCTTGTGATTGCAGTTCTCGCAGAACCACAAGAGGCCGTCTTTTTCGTGCGGCAAACGGCGTCGCTCGATCACCAGCCCAATCGAATTGGGCATCCGTTGCGGCGAGTGCGGCGTGCGCGGTGGCAGGTAGAAGATCTCGCCGGCGCGGATCGGCAGGTCGCGACGCTGGCCGTCATCCTGCACGCGCAACACCATCTCGCCTTCGAGCTGGTAGAAGAACTCGGGGCCTTCGTCCCAGTGGTAGTCGCTGCGCGAATTAGGACCGCCGACGATCATGATGATGAAGTCGCCGTCGACGATGCACTTGTTGCCGACCGGCGGTTTCAGAAGGTGGCGGTGTTCGTCGATCCAGCGTTGCAGGTTGAAGGGCGGCGTCAGGGACATGGGGTTTCCGGTTGCGTAGCTCGTCTACCTTAGCGCCAGCGATGCCACGCTGGAAGGGCATGCGGCGTTCCGCATCCTCGCATTCCAATTTTCTTTGCAGTGACTGAATCCAATTCGCGCCGCGCGCGCATCCAATCGTTGAATCGCCCATTCTTCAGGAGCTTCAACGATGAAATGCTGGTCCCCCGTTGTGGCCGCCGCCGCGTTCCTTGCGCTCGCCTTCGTTGGCTCGATCGCGAAGGCCGCCCCTGCGAATTTGCCGGATAGCGCGGTCGGCAAACTCGGAGGCGAACTGATACACCATGTCAACGCCGACACGGCCGAACAGATCCGGAAGTGGGCGCCGACCGTCCTGTCGCCGGCCATTGACGCCGGTGACAGGGCCGACTTCGTCAACGGCCTGGTCTCGGCGGTGCGCGAAAGCGGCGGGGTGGAGCTGACCGAAGCGCACACCCAGCAAGGCATGCTCGTATTGACGGTAAGGGTGCATCACGGCGGCCGGATGGTCCTGTTCGTGTTGGCGGCCGACCCGGCGCAGCCCGGCAAGCTGGGGCACGCGGAGCTGTTCCCCATGGATGATCCGGCGGCGTACGCCGGCTGGCCCAAAACGGCGGTCTCGCGTGCGCAGATGAAGCAACTGATCCATGCCGCGCTGGATCACCTGGTGCGTGCGGACGATTTCTCCGGCTGCGTGACCGTCGCCGATGGCGGCGAGACGGTGTTCGACGAGTGCCGCGGCCTGGCCGAGCGCGATTTCGGTGTCCCGGTGGATCACCAGACCCGATTCCGCATGGCGTCGGTGGGAAAGATGTTCACGGCCGTGGCCATTGGCCAACTCGTCGAGGCCGGCAAGCTGTCGTGGGATTCCACGCTTGCCCGGTTGGTGCCCGAGTATCCGGATCGCGCCGCGGCAAAGAAGATCACCGTTTGGGAACTACTGCACCACACTTCGGGCCTTGGTGATTTTTTCGTTCCCGCGTTCTTCGAGCATCGTGAGAAGTACGTCGATCCGGCCGACTATCTCGAACTCATCGCCCGGCAGCCCAAACACGGCGAGCCCGGCAAGGATTTCAACTACAGCAACGCCGGTTACGTCCTGCTCGGCCGCATCATCGAGAACGTCTCCCATGAGGGCTATTTCGACTACATCCAGCGCCACGTGTTCGCACCGGCAGGCATGGGCTCCAGCGGATTCAACACCCTGGACGAGGTGACGCCGAAGCTGGCAGCCGGTTATTTCCATGAAAGTCCCTTCTCGACGAAGTGGAAGGCGAACTGGATGAAAATACCCTTCAAGGGCAGTCCGGCAGGCGACAGCTACTCCACCAACGCCGATCTCCTGCGTTTTGCCGAAGCCTTGCGCAGCGGCAAGCTGCTCAAGCCGGCCACCTTGGCAGAAATGTTCAAGAATCCGGTGCCCATGGGGCCCGGCGCGATCGAGGCGGGTTTCGGCGAACGGCTCTCGCACGGACGCCACATTCGCGGACACCAGGGCGGCATCGAAGGCGAGACGACGGACTTGGCGATGATCTGGGAAACCGGGGGCGCCGTGGCCCTGACCAGCAATGAAGGACAAAGTCAAAGTTGGCTGCTGGCCGAACACATCGCCGACCTGCTCGCCGCAGAACCCGCCACCACGCCCTGACGCATCACGATTCAATCCATCTCACACCCGGAGCAAAACATGGATCCCATCATTCTCATCATCCCGCTTGTCCTGTTCCTCGGGCCGACGCTGATCGTGCTGATTTTTTTCCGCTACCGCTATCTGCAGACGCAGGCGCGCTACAGCACCTTGCTGCACTTGGCCGACAAAGGCGTCGAGCTGGCGCCGCAAATGCTCGCGGAGCCGCAACTGGAATATTCCGAGCGCCGCCGCGCGCTGGTGCTGATTGGCGCGGGACTCGGACTGATGGTGATGTTCGCCGCCTTGCCGGGTCATTTCGACAATGGCCTCGGCGTCCGCAGCCTGTGGGGACTCGGGCTTTTGCCGTTGATGATCGGCCTGGGTTACCTCGCCAGTTGGTGGCTGAACCGGCGCGGTGGCGTGGGTGGCTGACAGCGACGCCGAAGCGCGTATCGACCAGGCGCTGGTGACACGTGTTCGCCTGTGCGATGACCGCGATGCGTTCGAACATCTGGTGCGCCGTCACCAGGGCATGGTGCGCGCGCAATTGCGTCGACTGCTGCGCGGCGATGCGGCGGCTGCCGACGATCTGGCGCAAGAAACGTTTCTGCTGGCGTGGCGCAAGTTCGATCAATTTCGTGGCGATGCGCGGTTCTCCACGTGGCTTTATCGCATCGCCTATTCGTGTTTCCTGCAGGCGTACCGGAAGCAATCGCGGTTTATCGGCGACGCGGCCAATGATGAAACAGAACATTTGCCGGCACCCGAGTCGGCAACGGATTTGCAACTGGATTTCGAACGCGCCATGCAGCGGCTGTCATCTGCCGAGCGGATTGTGCTGATGCATTGCGTGCAAATGGGCTTGAGCCACGACGAGGCGGCGTACGTGCTGGCAATGCCGTTGGGCACGGTGAAAACGCATGCGACGCGCGGCAAGGCCAAGTTGAAGGCATGGCTGGCGGCCTGGAACGAAGCTGCCAGCGAGGAACAAACATCATGAGTCAAACACAAGACGAAGCGATCGAGTCGTTGCTGCGCAAGCAGTTCGAGGGTCCGGTGTCCGACGAAGGTTTCAGCCAGCGGCTGATGGAGCAATTGCCACGCCGCCGCCGTCGCGTGACTTGGCCGTTGTGGAGTGGAATTCTCGTGGGAGTGATCGCGTGTTGGATAGTCTTGCTGGACTCGCCGTTGCTGCGCATCGGCTGGCATGACTGGACGAACGATCACTGGTCCGCACCGGCCATCACCGTGCTGCTGGTGATGATGGGTATGATCCTGCTGGCCTTTGTCTGGGGCGTGGCTGAGGCGGGCGATCGTTGAGGCAGGTGCTTTTGTAGGAGCGTGCCTGCGCGCGACCGATGTTTGCCACGCGCAGGCGCGCTCCTACACTTCCAGCGAAGCGAGGTCGCCTTTTTCTTCCAGCCAGTTGCGACGATCGGATGCGCGCTTCTTGGCCAGCAGCATGTCCATCAATTTCGCCGTCGCTTCGCCGTCGTCGATGGTCAGTTGCACCAGCCGCCGCGTATCGGGATGGATGGTCGATTCGCGCAACTGCGAAGGATTCATTTCGCCGAGGCCTTTGAATCGAGTGACGGACAAGACGCCCTTGATCTTCTCGCGATCGATGCGTTTCAACAGCGCGTCGCGCTCGGATTCGTCGAGGCAATAGAACACCTGCTTGCCCACGTCGACGCGGAACAGCGGTGGCATGGCGACGCAGACGTGGCCTTCGCGCACCAGCGCCGGGAAATGCCTGAGGAACAACGCCGACAACAGCGTCGCGATGTGCAGTCCGTCCGAGTCCGCGTCGGCGAGGATGATGACCTTGCCGTAACGCAGCCCGGAAAGGTCATCCCTGCCGGGATCGCAACCGATCGCGACCGCAAGATTGTGCACTTCCTCCGACGCCAGCACCGCGCCGGATTCGACTTCCCAGGTGTTGAGGATCTTGCCGCGCAACGGCAGGATAGCCTGATAGTCCTTGTCGCGCGCCTGCTTGGCGGAGCCACCGGCCGAATCGCCCTCGACCAGGAACAGTTCGGTGCGATCAGGATCGCTCGATGCGCAATCGGCCAGCTTGCCGGGCAGGGCGGGGCCTTGCGTGATCTTCTTGCGCACGACCTGCTTGGCGGCTTTCATGCGCGCCGCGGCGTGTTCGATCGCAAGCTGCGCGATCGCCTCGCCGGCCGCGACGTTCTGGTTCAGCCACAGCGAGAATGCATCGTGGATCGCGTTTTCGGTCGAGCTGGCGGCGTCGCGCGAACTCAGGCGTTCCTTGGTCTGGCCCGCGAATTGCGGGTCGCGCATCTTCACCGACAGCACGAATGCCACGCGCTCCCAGACATCCTCGGGCGCCAGTTTCACCCCGCGCGGCAACAGATTGCGCAAGTCGCAAAATTCCCGCACCGCATTGGTCAGGCCGGACCGCAACCCGTTGACGTGCGTGCCGCCCTGGATGGTCGGAATCAAATTGACGTAACTTTCCTGCACCAGCTCGCCGTCGGGCACCCATGCGAAGGCCGCATCGACGCCGCCGTCGTCGCGCTGCGCGTGGTGCACGAACAATTCGGCTGGCAGGCAGGTCGCGCTGCCGAGTTCCGATTTCAGGTATTCGACGAGGCCATCCTCGTAATACCACTCGTCCTGGTCGCCGGACACTTCATCGAGCAACCGCACGGTCAGTCCCGCGCACAATACCGCCTTGGCGCGCAGCAGATGCTTCAGTTTCGGCAGCGAAATTTTCGGCGAGTCGAAATATTTTGGATCGGGCAGGAAGCGCAGCGTGGTGCCGGTGCGGCGTTTTGGCACGTCGCCCAGCGTTTCGAGCTTGCCGACCACCTCGCCATCCTTGAAGCGCATCCGGTATTCGGTGCCTTCGCGGCGAATCAGGACTTCCAGAAACGAAGAAAGCGCATTTACCACCGAAACGCCGACGCCATGCAGACCGCCCGCGAAGGTGTAATTGCGGTCGGAGAATTTCGCGCCGGCGTGCAACCGGGTCAGGATCAGTTCCACACCTGACACGCCTTCCTCGGGGTGGATGTCGACCGGCATGCCGCGGCCGTCGTCGATGACGGTGACCGAGCCGTCTTTGTGCACGGTGACGTCGATCTGCCTGGCATGGCCGGCCAGCGCCTCATCCACCGAGTTGTCGACGACTTCCTGCACCAAATGATTGGGCCGCGTGGTGTCGGTGTACATGCCCGGGCGGCGGCGCACCGGTTCGAGGCCCGACAGCACTTCGATGTCGGCGGCGTTGTAACGAGTTGAAGCGGCCATGCGGCGGGTCCAGTGAACGCGAACGATGCAGCCGATCAGGATGACGAACCGGGGCGTGACGGTCAATCCTTGCTTTGGCTGAATTGCAAGATGGCGGCACAAAAATTTCGGTGCGGCGTTCAGCGTCCAGACGGCTGATCAGGCGGAATATCCGCGCGCCGGGCCATCGTGACCCGTGCATTTCCAGGAGACCATTGCAATGCGCAAGCTGATCCTCGCCGCCCTCGTCGCGGCTGCGTTCTCGATTCCGGCGTTTGCCGCCCAGACCACCCCGGCCAGCTCGGCTGCGGCCGCCGCTCCGGCTGCCAAGGCTGCCCCGGCCGCCAAGGCCGAGCATCACGCCATGAAGCATCACGCCATGAAGCACCATCACGCCAAGAAGGCGGCCAAGTCCGCCGCGCCGGCGACGAGCAGCAAATAATCCAAAGCCCGCTAGGCTTTGGCTGCTGAATTGAACGCCCCGGCTCGTCCGGGGCGTTTTTTTTGGCTGAGGGGGTGCTTGCGGCCCCCGCGGGTGACCACAGAGTGTGAACGGGTTACGCTTGCACGCGTCTGCCGGACGGGAGGACGGCCTCGTGGCGGTTGTCCCGGCAAGGGTTGTGCGGCATATTCGTTTCTTTCCGGGTCTGCCGCGTTCAAGCCCCGAGGCGCTGGTGAGCCGGGCGGTGCGTCGCTGGGCGATGAGCGACCCTGACGAGTTCCCGGCGTCACCGGACGGCGTTTGAACGAACCATTCCGGATCCAGGAAGCCGAATGACTGCATCCCAAGTGATTTCGCTGCGTCGTGTCCTGATCGTCGAGGATGACGCACCGGGCCAGCGGCGTCTCTGCGGGTTGCTCGGGACCATCGTGGGCGAGGGCCTCGAGACCGTCATCGCCGGCAGCATGGCCGACGCACGGTCCGCGGCGAATGCGGGGATGTTCGACATCGCGTTGGTGGACATTGGCCTGCCCGACGGCAACGGCGTCGAGCTGATTGCGTGGTTGCAGGCGCGGCACCCACGCATCGCATGTCTGGTAATCACCGCGTGGGGCGATGGCGACACGGTGTTGGCGGCATTGCGCGCGGGTGCGATCGGGTATCTGCTGAAAGATCGCGATGACGCGGAACTGTCGCGCGCGCTGCAGAACATCCAGCGTGGCGGCGCGCCCATCGACCCATTCGTCGCGCGCCGCATCCTTTCGATGTTGCCGGGTGCGGTGCCGGTGATGAAACCCGAAGTGGCGAGCGACCTGCTGTCCGGGCGCGAACGCCAGATTCTCGGCTTGGTCGCGCACGGCCACAACAATCGCCAGATCGCGGAACTCACCGGGTTGTCGCGTTTCACGATCGAGGATTACACCAAGCGGATTTACCGCAAGCTCGCGGTGGGTTCGCGCGCGGCCGCGGTGTTCGAAGCGCATGCGCGGGGTTTGCTGCGGTGACGGTCTTTCCGCGCGTCCACCGTGTCGCGTGGTTGTTGTTGCTCCTGATCTGCGCCGGCGCGGCTGCGCATGCGGCGACCGCACCGGTGCTCACGCTGCGCACGGCACAGGCCGTTGCATCCGATTGGAACGCCGCCACGCCACCCGAAACCGGCTGGGTTTCGGTCAAGCTGCCGGATGACTGGTCGCACCGCTGGGCGCGGCACGATGGCGTGGTGTGGTACCGGTTGAGGTGGCAGCAGACGCAGGCAAGCCAGCCGATCGGGCTGCTGCTCAACCAGGTTACGCTCGCCGATGCGGTGTATGTCAATGGCAGCCTGGTGCACTGCGATCCAGACTTGGTTGAACCGCTTTCCCGTAGCTGGATCAAGCCGCAATATTTCGTGGTCGATGCACCGACCCTTCGCATCGGCACCAACACCTTGCTGGTGCGCGTGTCGGGCCTCGCCAATTACCAACCCGGGCTCGGCGTCATCAGCGTGGGCGCTCCGCACGCGGTGTACGCGCAATACCACACCGGCTGGCTGATCCGCTATCAACTGCGCCTGTACAACCAAGCGTTTTTCCTGGCCATGGGTGTGGTGTTTCTGGTGTTGTGGCTGTTTCGCCGCCGCGACACGCTGTACGGCTGGTTCGCCGCCAGCACCTTGTTGATCGGCGCGTGGGACTGGAACAACGTCGCGCCCAGCACGTGGCCGTTCGGCAGCACCGACGCGTTCCAATCGTGGAACATGGTGTTCTACGTGGCCGGTACCGTGGCGCTCGCGGTTTTTCTGCTGCGTTTTTGCGGCAAGCGCTGGCCGCGCACCGAAGCGGCGCTGTGGACGTACACCGGCGCGATTGCGCTGTGCGCCGCATTCGCGCCGCATCTGCTGGGAGTGTGGCGATTCCAACTCGCGCCCATCGACATCGCGCTGTACTTCGCGGTGCCGATGGCATTCATCGGCTACGCGCTGCGCAAGCGGCAGCCCGACATGCTGATCCTGGCGTTGTGTCTGGCGCTGCCGCTGCTGGCGATCGCGCACGACGTGCTGCGGTTCTTCGAAGTGATCCACGATCGCGCCTACATCGCCTCGATCACCGCACCGTTCACCCTGGTTGGAATGAGCGTGGTGCTGGCGCATCGCTTTGCCACGGCGATGCGACAGGTGGAGGATTTCAATTATCAGTTGCGCGCTCGGGTCGACAATGCCACCGCGCGACTGTCGGAGACGCTGGGGCGCGAACATGCGCTGGCGCTTGCGAATGCGCAGATCGGCGCCCGCCTCGATCTGGTGCGCGATCTGCACGACGGCTTCGGTGGCAGCTTAGTGTCGGCCATCGCGGCACTGGAACACGGGCCGGCCGGCGTGAATCCCGATGCGCACGCCGTGAATACGCTGAAATCGTTGCGCGATGATTTGCACTTGGTCATCAACACCACCACGCATGCGGTCAGCGGCGATCTCATGGAACCTTTGGAGACCCTGCGGCATCGATGGAGCGATCGGCTGGACGCCGCGGGCATCGCCAGTCATTGGCGGTTGGCGGACATCGATCATCTGCAATTTCCACCGGGCCAGAGCCTGGATGTATTGCGCTTCATCCAGGAAGCCTTGACCAATGCGCTGAAGCACAGCGAAGCAGGGCGCGTGCACGTCGATGTGCAGGGCACGGATGCGGCGCTGTGCGTCGAAATCCGCGACGACGGCTGCGGGTTCGATGCGTCGTCGCATCCCGAAGGCACCGGCCTGACGAGCCTTGCATCGCGTGCCCGCCGGCTGGACGCGAAGTTCCTCATCGATGCCGCGCCGGGTCGCGGAACCTGCCTGCGGATGGACGTTCCGCTCGCAAGCGCTTGCGAATGATGCTGCGCTGATTGCACCGCGCTTCGGCAGCCCGCAGTCCAAATTTTTTCGCGTTCATCCCCGAACTCGGGGATGTTTTTTCGCGCCTCCCTGCCTAGGCTGGCCCGCATGGATTAGGTGATCGGCGTCACACTTTTGCGCGACGCGGCGTCGCCCAATCCGGCCTCTTCGCCACTCAATCAGGGGATCGCATGAACCGCATTTTCAATCTGGTCTGGAATCGCAAGCTGCGTGCGGTACAAGTCGTTTCGGAACTCGCGCGTGTGGATGGCGGCGGCGGGACAACGAACGCCTCGGGCACGGCGTCGCGGGTGCGAAACCATCCGCTGGCGCTGGGCTGCGGACTCGCGCTGCTGGGTGCCGGCGTGGGATTCCTGTCGCTGCCCGCCCAGGCCGGCACCACGCCTGGTGATCCGCCCGCCCCGATGCTTTGCCCCGGCGGCATCATCGTATACACCAACTGCCCGACTGACGATACGCCACCATCACAGGCCAGTTCGACTACCATCTCGGGTACCGGCAGCACAGGCACAAACGGCGCCAACGGAGCGAACGGCACTTCGGGTACAAACGCCCAGGAGCCGCAACCGGGCGGTGACGGGACGGCCGGGGGCACCGGAGCCACCGCGCCGGCCAACGCGAGCGTGCCCTCAGGCGATCAAGTGACCGGCGGCATCGGCGGCAATGGCGGCACCGGTGGAACGGGCGGCGTCGCGATCATCAACTTCCGCGGCGAGCCCACCGCATTCGCGGTGCCCGGCGCCAAGGGCGGCACGGGCGGCGCGGGTGGCACCGGTGTTCAAGGCAGTGGTTTCAGCGTGACGGCCGAGGGCAATGTCGCCGGTGGAACGGGTGGCAGGGGCGGCAAGGGCGGTACCGGCGGAGGTGGCGGTGTCGCAATCGGCGCGAATGGTGGTGTCGGCGGTACCGGTGGCGCCGGGGGCGACGCCGTCAACGGCACCAATTTCATCGTGAAAAACCTTGTCGACATCACCGGGGGCGCGGGCGGCGTAGGCGGCGCGGGCGGCACGGGCGGTTCCGCCGTCATGAGTCCCGGCAACCCAGGCGCTGCGGGCGCTCAAGGTGCCGGCGGTAGCGGCGTCAGTGGCACCGGGTTCACCTTGGACAACTACACCGGCGCACATGTCAGCGGCGGGGACGGCGGTATCCATGGTGGCGCGGGGGCTGGTGGCAGCGCCGCCAGCACGGGTTTTACCGTGAACAACGATGAAGGCGCCAGCATCAGCGGCGGCAGCGGCCATGTGGGCGGCAACGGAGTGTATGGAAATTCGTTCACCGTCGACAACCAAGGCACGATCGCGGCAGGTGCGACGACGGGCGCCGGCAACACGGGCGCGAGTGCTGTAAAGGGCGACGCCCATTTCCAGTTGACCAATACAGGCGGCGCGATCCGCGCTGCCGGCGGGGGGGCCGGCAGCGACGGTGCGAATTCAACCTGGGGCGGCACCATCGTTGGCTACTCGATCCCGACCAATGGACACGACGGCGGTGGCGGCGGCAGCAGCATCGAAGGTGACGCGGGTTTCGCGGCGACCATCGACGGCGGCAGTGTCACGGCGGGTTCGGGTGGGCACGGCGGCAGCGGTGGCAATGCGGCGGGTGCCTCCCAGGGTGCCTACGGCGGCAGTGGCGGCAGTGGCGGCAGCGCCGTGAGCGGCAACGACTTCACCCTCACCCTCGACGACGGCACGGTCAATGCCGGCGGCGGCGGTGCCGGCGGCAATGGCGGCATGGGTGGCGAAGTCATTGGACAGCTTCCAGGTGGAGGCGCTCAAGCGGCGGGCCTGAAAGGCGGTGGGGGTGAGAATGGCGGTGCGGGCGGCGCGGGCATCAGCGGCACCGGCTTCACTCTCACGGTCGATGGCGGCGCAATCAACGCCGGTGCCGGTGGTGCGGGCGGTCGAGGCGGCGATGGCGGCACCCCGGAAATCGTCAATCGGTACTCGCATCCCGGCGACGGCGGCGCCGGTGGCAATGGCGCTGCTGGCGGTGCCGGCGTTCACGGCAATGGATTTACCCTCGATCTCGGTGCCGGCAGCATTGCAGGTGGGAACGGCGGCGCTTTCGGTGCCGGCGGATCGGCTGGCCACGGCTTCTTGGGCAACAAAGGGACGGATGGTATCGATGGCAAGAACGGGTCCGGTGGCGCGGGTGTGGTTTCGACCGGTGGCAGTTCGATCACCTCCGCGGGCAACGTCAGTGGCGGCCTGTCCGGTGACGGCACGACGCGCGCCAATGCCGTGACGTTGTCCGGCGGCGGCAACACGTTGACGCTGAAGAACGGCTACCGGTTCACCGGCAACGTCGTCAGTAGCAGCGGCGCCACCAATGGTGGCGATACGCTGGCCCTGGGTGGCAGCACAAAAGGTAGCTTCAACCTTGCGCGGATCGTTGCCGCGAAACCGTCAGGGTGGGACGGCAATGCGCAATACTTCGGCTTCAAGCATTTCGCGAAGACCGGGTCGAGTACCTGGACGGTAACCGGCACGGGTGCCGCGTTCGGTGGCGGGATCGATGTTGCAGACGGCACTTTGCAAGTGGGCGACGGCACCACGCCGACCTCGATTGGCGGTGGGACGGCGAGGGTGGAATCGGGCGCCACGCTCGGCGGCTTCGGAACGGTTGCTGCGTCGACCACCGTGGATGCGGGTGGATCCTTGAATCCCGGCACGACAGGTGACATCGGTACGCTCACGATCGACGGTCCACTTACCATGCTCGGCACCCTCGCGGTCGACATCGGCGGCGTCGGCAGCGGCAATTTCGATTTCCTGGATGTCACGGGCGGTGCAACCTTCGGGGCCAGCAGTTTCTTCAACTTCGCCTTCGGCAGTGACAGCAATCAACACGCGGGCGACGCATTCGAGTTCTTCGACGCGAATTCATTCCTGAACTTTGCCGGCGCGTCCGGCAACTTCAGTTGCGGCGGTCTGTTGTCAGGGTTGACCTGCGCACTGGACATGGACGGCGACGGCAATGGCTTGGTATTGACGCTCAACAGCGCGTCCAGTGGCGGCGGCGGTCCCCTGGGCGTTCCGGAACCCGGTTCGCTGGGCATGTTGGGTTTGGGGATTGTCCTGCTCGGCAGCGGGGTTGGCTGGCGCAGGTGGCGAGACAGCAGGGAGGCTTGAGCGTCAACCGGAAGCTGACCTGACGCCCCGGCTCGTCCGGGGCGTTTTTTTGGTCGCGGGCAGGGGAACGGGGTGTCCTCACCGGGCTGGGCCGGCGATCCAGGCTTCCCTTGTTGCCAACTGCCTGTTGCCGTTACACTATTCGGCTCACCGACCCGCTTGCTTCGGGTCTCGACCATCCCGGCGGCGGCTTGTGCAACGGCATCTGAGGTGTCGTTGCACAAGCCACGTGCCGGAACCTTGCTCCACTCCACACGTCCATTGATCGAGAAGGCTCCCATGCCGCTTTCCAACGAACAAACCAGCAAGATCATCGAAGATTACCGCCGTGCGCCGACCGACACCGGCTCGCCGGAGGTGCAGGTCGCGCTGCTGTCCGCGCGCATCCAGCAGTTGTCCGACCATTTCGAGTCGCACAAGAAGGACCACCACTCGCGTCGTGGCCTTTTGAAGATGGTGAACCATCGCCGCCGCCTGCTCGGTTATCTGAAGGGCAAGGACGCCGAGCGTTATCAGACGCTGATCGGCCGTCTTGGCCTGCGTCGCTGAGCGACACGCACCATTCGAACTTGCACGCCGGCAGCCGTCGTATCCGAACGCTCGCCGGCTTTAGGCGTTTGCCGAACGCGAACGCACAAACCAAAGGACAACTCTCGTGGCAAAAGTAACCAAGACGTTCCAGTACGGCGACCACGCCGTCACCATCGAAACCGGCGAGATCGCACGCCAGGCATCCGGCGCCGTGATGGTCAGCATGGGTGGCACCGTGGTGATGGTCGCGGCGGTCGCCGCACAGAAAGCACGCGAAGGGCAGGATTTCTTCCCGCTCACCGTCGACTATCAGGAAAAATTCTATTCCGCCGGCCGCATCCCTGGCGGTTTCTTCAAGCGTGAAGGCCGGCCGACCGAAAAGGAAACGCTCACCTCGCGTCTGATCGATCGTCCGATCCGCCCGCTGTTCCCCGAAGCGTTCAAGAATGAAGTGCAGATCGTCGCCACCGTGGTGTCGCTGAATCCCGAAGTGAATGGCGATATCCCGGCGTTGTTGGGCGCGTCGGCCGCGCTGACGTTGGCCGGCATTCCCTTCAAGGGCCCGATCGGTGCCGCGCGCGTCGGTTACATCGACGGCAAGTACGTTTTGAACCCGAGCCATTCGCAGTTGAACGATTCCGCGCTCGACCTCGTGGTCGCCGGCACCGGCAACGCCGTGCTGATGGTGGAATCCGAAGCCAAGCTGCTCAGCGAAGACGTGATGCTGGGCGCGGTGACGTTCGGCCACAAGGAAATGCAGGCCGCGATCCGCGCGATCGCCGAACTCGCGACCGAAGTCGGCAAGCCGTCGTGGAACTGGCAGGCGCCTGAGCGCGACGCGCAACTCGTCGCCGCCGTGCGTGGCGAAGTCGGCGACAAGCTGGCCGCGGCGTTCCAGATCAAGGACAAGCTGCAGCGCCGCGATGCGGTCGCCGCACTGAAGTCCGATGTCAAGGAAGCGCTGAAGGCGCAGGTCGAAGAAAAAGGTTGGCCGGCAGCCGACATCGCCGCCGAGTTCGAAGATCTCGAATACCACACGGTGCGCGACAGTGTCCTCAGGACCAAACAGCGCATCGATGGCCGCGGCCTCGAAGACATCCGTCCGATCAACGTGCGCGTGGGCGTGCTGCCGCGCACCCACGGCTCGGCGCTGTTCACCCGCGGCGAAACCCAGGCGCTGGTCACCGTCACGCTCGGCACCGGTCGCGACTCGCAGATCATCGACGCGCCGGAAGGCGAGTCCAAAGATGCCTTCCTGTTCCACTACAACTTCCCGCCATATTCGGTCGGCGAGTGCGGCCGCATGGGTGGCCCGAAGCGCCGCGAAATCGGCCACGGCCGCCTCGCCAAGCGTGGCGTGCAGGCGGTCAAGCCGACGATGGAAGCGTTCCCGTACGTGATCCGCGTGGTTTCGGAAATCACCGAATCCAACGGTTCCTCGTCGATGGCGTCGGTGTGCGGGTCCTCGATGGCGATGATGGACGCGGGCGTGCCGTTGTCGGCGCCGGTCGCGGGTATCGCGATGGGCCTGGTGAAGGAAGGCGACGACTTCGTGGTGCTGTCCGACATCCTCGGCGACGAGGATCATCTCGGCGACATGGATTTCAAGGTGGCCGGCACCGCCGAAGGCGTGTCCGCGCTGCAGATGGACATCAAGATCGACGGCATCACCGAGGAAATCATGCGCACCGCGCTTCAGCAGGCGCACCGCGGCCGCATGCATATCCTCGGTGAAATGGCCAAGGCCATCTCGACGCCGCGCGGCGAAATGAGCGAATACGCGCCGCGCCTGCTCACCATCAAGATCCATCCGGACAAGATCCGCGAAGTGATCGGCAAGGGTGGTTCCACCATCCGCTCGATCACCGAGGAAACCGGCACGACCATCGACATTTCCGACGATGGCACCGTGATCATCGCTTCCGTCAATCGCGAAGCCGCCGATGCGGCCAAGCATCGCATCGAGCAGATCGTGGCCGATGTCGAACCGGGCCGCATCTACGAGGGCAAGGTCGTCAAGCTGATGGACTTCGGCGCGTTCGTCACCATCCTGCCCGGCAAGGACGGCCTGGTGCACGTCTCGCAGATTTCCAACGAGCGCGTCGAGAAGGTTTCCGACAAGTTGAAGGAAGGCGACGTGGTCAAGGTCAAGGTGCTGGAAGTCGACAAGCAGGGCCGCATCCGCCTGTCGATGAAAGCCGTGACCGAGGAAGAGGCGGCGAGCGTCTGACGCTCTTGCCGTCATCCCGGCCGAACCGGGATCCACCTCGTCATCCGGAAGCTGTACCGGAATGATTTCAAAAAAGCGGGCCGACGGCCCGCTTTTTTGTCTGCGCGTTCCGTGACTGAACGGAGGTCGTGCGCCTCTTCCGCTTTGCGGCGAAACGGGTAGACTCGCCTCGACGGGCGACGCCGGAAGGTCCGACGCCACCGCGGACAGCAGGAGGCGTTGCGTGCAACCCACCGATATCCGCAATCCGCAGTATTTCCACAAGGTGGTGGACTGCCAGTGGGCGTGCCCCGCACACACCCGGGTGCCCGAGTACATCCGCCTGATCGCGGCGGGCCGTTATGACGACGCATATCTTCTGAACTGGGATTCCAATGTGTTTCCCGGCATCCTCGGGCGTACTTGCGACCGCCCGTGCGAACCCGCTTGCCGGCGTGGTCGGGTCGAGGAGTCCAACGGCGAAAAGCCCGAACCGGTCGCAATCTGCCGTCTGAAACGTGTCGCTGCGGACAACCGCAGCGAAGACATCGAAGCGCGCCTGCGCTCGCGTTTGCCCGAACGCATTCCCGGCGCCGAACGGTTTCGTGTCGCATGCGTTGGCGCCGGACCGTCATCGCTTGCCTTGGCGCGCGACCTTGCGCCGCTCGGTTATCGCGTCACCATTTTCGAAGCCGACGCCAAGGGTGGCGGTTTCATGCGCACGCAGGTGCCGCGGTTCCGCTTGCCCGAACACGTGATCGACGAAGAGGTGGGATACATCCTCGACTTGGGTGTGGACCTCGTCGGCAACCGTCGCATCGACTCGCTGCGCAAGCTGCTGGATGAAAACTTCGACGCGATCTTCATCGGTTGCGGCGCGCCGCGCGGTCGCGATTTGCATGTTCCCGGGCGCGACGAGAACACCGACAAGATTCACGTCGGCATCGAGTGGCTGGCTTCCGTCTATTTCGGCCACATCAAGCAAGTCGGCAAGCGCGTGATCGTTCTGGGTGGCGGCAACACCGCGATGGATTGCTGCCGCAGCGCGCGGCGTCTTGGCGGCGACGACGTCAAGGTGATCGTGCGCTCGGGCTACGAAGAAATGAAAGCCAGCCCATGGGAAAAGGAAGACGCCGAACACGAGGGCGTCGAAATCCTGAACTGGCTGAACCCGAAATCGTTCGTGCACGACAACGGCAAGCTTACCGGCATGTGGTTCACGCCCATGCGCGAGGAACACGATGCGAACGGCAAACGCAAACTGCTGCCGACCGGTGAATCGGATCGCTTGATCGAATGCGATGAAGTGCTGGTCGCGATCGGGCAGGAAAACACCTTCCCGTGGATCGAGCGCGATCTCGGCATGGAGTTCGACGAGTGGGGCATGCCGAAGCTCGACAAGCTCACGATGCAATCGACGAATCCGAAAGTATTTTTCGGCGGCGATGCCGCATTCGGCCCCAAGAACATCATCTGGGCGGTCGAGCACGGCCACCAAGCCGCGGCATCGATCCACAATTTTCTGCAAGGCGACGACATTCGCAAGCGGCCGCCGCCGTTGACGAACCTCGTCTCGCAGAAGATGGGCATCCACGAGTGGAGTTACGACAACGACATCTCGGCCGACGATCGGTTTGTCGTGCCATGGGCGCCCAGGGAAAAGACGCTCAAGAACATCAAGCAGGAAGTCGAACTCGGCTTCGATGTGCAGACCGCATGGAAGGAAGCCCAGCGTTGCTTGAATTGCGATGTGCAGACGGTGTTCTCGAAGGACGTCTGCATCGAATGCGATGCCTGCGTCGATGTCTGTCCCATGGATTGCATCACCTTCACGTCCAATGGCGACGAAGCCGATCTGCGCACACGCCTGACCGCACCCGCCGAAAACATCGAGCAGGACCTGTACGTGTCGGAACCGGTCAAGACAGGGCGCGTGATGGTGAAGGATGAGGATGTCTGCCTGCACTGCGGCCTGTGTGCCGAGCGCTGCCCGACCGGTGCGTGGGACATGCAGCGGTTCCTGTTCGCGGAATCGTACGCGGGGCGCGGCGAAGATTACTCGGCGAACCCGATGCACAAGAAGGTGGCGGCGTGAGTCTGTGGATGTGGGAGGAGGTAGGGTTTGTCCCCTCTCCCATCGGGAGAGGGTGGCGCGCAGCGCCGGGTGAGGGTGCGGGTCGCGCGAACGATTACATTGATTTCGAGCCCTCGCCCCAGCGCTACGCGCTCGGGCCTTCGCCCCGCCTCTCCCGGGGGGAAAGGGGTTCAAGTTGCTGGAGCGTTCGCGTGTCATGAACCCCATCACCGCCACCAACGACTTCGTCGTCAAGTTTGCGAACATCAATGGTTCCGGCTCCGCATCCGCCAACGAACTGTTCGCCAAATGCATCCTGCGCATGGGCGTGCCGGTCAGTCCGCGCAACATCTTCCCGTCCAACATCCAGGGTCTGCCGACGTGGTATGAAGTGCGCGTCAGCGAGGCCGGCTGGCTGGGCCGGCGCGGCGGCTACGACCTGCTGGTCGCGATGAACCCGCAAACCTGGGATGAAGACGTCAAGGGCCTTGCGTCGGGCGGCTATCTTTTCTACGACAACAGCAAGCCGCTGCCGAAGTTCAAGTTCCGCGACGACGTCACGATCGTCGGCGTGCCGCTGACCGATATCGCCAACCAGGCCTGGGACGATCCGCGCCAGCGACAGTTGTTCAAGAACATCATGTATCTTGGCGCGTTGTCGGTGCTGCTCGGCATCGAACGCGAGGTGGTCATCACGTTGATCGGCGAGCAGTACAAGGGCAAGCAGGCGTTGCTGGGGCCCAACGTGCATGCGTTGGACCTGGGGCGCGCATACGCGTCACAGCACCTGCAGCCGATCGGACTGAAGATCGAGCGACGCGACAATGTCGGAGATCGCATCTTCGTGGATGGCAACAGCGCCGCCGCGCTCGGCATGGTCTACGGCGGCGCCACGGTGTGTGCGTGGTATCCGATCACGCCGTCGTCGTCGCTGGCCGAAGCGTTCCAGAAATATTGCGCGAAGCTGCGGGTGGACAAGGACAGCGGCAAGCACAATTACGCGATCGTGCAGGCCGAGGACGAGATCGCCTCGATCGGCATCGTCACCGGCGCCGGCTGGAACGGCGCGCGCGCGTTCACCGCCACGTCCGGACCGGGCATTTCATTGATGAACGAGATCATCGGCCTGGCATACTTCGCGGAAATCCCGATCACGCTGGTCGATGTGCAGCGCGGTGGCCCGTCCACGGGCATGCCGACGCGCACCCAGCAGTCGGATGTGATGTTCTGCGCGCACGCCTCGCACGGCGACACCAACCACGTGCTGCTGTTTCCGGAAGATCCCCACGAGTGTTTCGAGTTCGCGGCCGGGGCGCTGGACTTGGCCGATCGGTTGCAGACGCCGGTGTTCGTGATGAGCGACCTCGACATCGGCATGAACCATCGCCTGTGCAAGCCGTTCGAGTGGGATGACGCAACGCGCTACGATCGCGGCAAGGTGCTGACGGCCGAGGAACTCGAAGCGGGCAAGCCATTCGGCCGCTACCGCGACGTGGACGGCGACGGCATTCCGTATCGCACCTATCCCGGCACGCACGCGACGCGCGGCAGCTTCTTCACCCGGGGTACCAGCAAGAACGCCGACGCGAAGTATTCGGAGAAGGGCGAGGATTACGTCGAAAACATGCAGCGCCTGCAACGCAAGTTGCAAACGGCGCAGGCGTTGCTGCCGCAACCGGTTCTGCACGACGCCCCGCACCCTGCACGGCACGGGGCGATCTACTTTGGTTCGACTTCGCCGTCGATGGCCGAGGCCATCACCCAACTGGATGCCAACGGCATGCACATCGACGCGCTGCGGGTGCGCGGTTATCCGTTTGCCGATTCGGTGCGCACGTTCGTCGACTCCCACGAACAAATCTTCGTGGTCGAGCAGAACCGCGACGGCCAATTGCGTTCACTGCTGGTCGAACAATTCGAGATCGATCCCGCGCGGTTGATTCCCATCCTGCACTACGATGGCACGCCGATCACCGCGCGTTTCATTGCCAAGGCGATCGGCGAGCGCATGGGCAGGGCGGAAGTCACGCAGTTGCGGGGTGGCAAGGTGGCTTAGCTGTGTCCTTCTCCCTTCGGGAGAAGGGGCGTGCAACGCCGCTTTTTCCGTTGCGCGAAGCGCCGGATGAGGGTCCGGTTCTTCGAGACTGACAGTATTGAGGCGGCTTCAATGCGATCGCCTCCCGGACCCTCACCCCAACCCCTCTCCGGGGGGGAGGGGCTCTAAGCGATAATTCGATGTGACCTATCTCCCCAAACCCAAGCTGCACCATCCCTCATTGCAACGGAACGCCGTCGGCTTCACTCGCCGCGATTACGAGGGCGCGATTTCCACGTTGTGCGCCGGTTGCGGGCACGATTCGATTTCGGCGGCGATCATCCAGGCGTGCTGGGAACTGGACATCGAGCCGCATCGCGTCGCCAAGATTTCCGGGATCGGGTGCAGCAGCAAGACACCGACCTATTTCCTGTCGGCTTCGCATGGATTCAATGCCGTACACGGGCGCATGCCATCGGTGCTGACCGGCGCCAATCTCGCCAATCGGGAATTGCTGTACCTCGGCATTTCCGGTGACGGCGATTCCGCGTCGATCGGCATCGGCCAGTTCGTGCACGCGATCCGCCGTGGCGTGGACATGGTTTACATCGTCGAAAACAACGGCGTGTACGGGTTGACCAAAGGCCAGTTCTCGGCCACGGCCGACGCGGGCAGCAAGTCGAAGAAGGGTGCGATCAACAACGACGCGCCGGTGGACATGGTCGGGATGGCGCTGCAATTGGGCGCGAGTTTCGTCGCGCGCAGTTTTTCCGGCGACAAGACGCAACTGGTGCCGATCCTGAAAGCCGCGATGTCGCACAAGGGCGCCTCATTCGTGGACGTGCTGAGTCCCTGCGTGGCGTTCAACAACCACGAAGGCAGCACCAAGAGCTACGACTACGTGCGCGAACACAACCACGCGCTGTGCCGGATGGATTTCATATCGAAGCGCGAGGAAATCACGATCGAATATCCGGCCGGTGAACTACGCGAGGTGCGCCAGCACGACGGCAGCGTATTGCGGCTGCGCAAGCTCCCGGATTCCCACGACACCGGCGACCGGGTCGCGGCGATGAACTACCTGCACGCAGCCCAAGCGCGCGGCGAAATCGTCACCGGGTTGTTGTACGTCGATCCCGACGCTCCGGATTTGCACGCGCATCTCGATACCGGGCCGGTCGCGTTCAACAAGCTGGGCGAAAGGCAACTCTGTCCGGGTGCGGTGACACTCGAGAAGATCAACGCCGGCCTCCGTTGAGCCCGACCGTATGTGAATCCGGCGGCCGAGCAGAGAACGTCTTGGGCGCCGTCGCCAGCCATTCACGCGCGGGTGAGCGGGGACGTGGCACCTTGTAGACGTGACGGACAGAAACAAGCGGCGGCTGGATCTTCACCTCGATCGCTGGCAGCGATTGCTTCCGCGTTGGGCGGCTCGCGGCCTGCGCTGGCTGCGCAAGCCGTCAGCGCGCTGGCTGCGGATTCCCATCGGGCTGTTGCTCGTGTTGTGCGGTCTTTTCGGCTTCCTGCCGGTGCTGGGCTTCTGGATGCTGATTCCGGGCTTGTTGCTGCTGTCGTTGGACCTGCCATTCCTGCGGCTGCCGATGCGCGTCATGATCGTGCGCACCCGTACATGGGTCCGGCGGTTGCGGCGGAGGCGCCGGGCGCGCAACGGCTGATGCGAGAGCCGTTTTGTTGCGGTGCAGCATGAGCGCGATTACCATAGATCAACACGAATCCGGAGAACACCTCATGGCCAACGGCCCTGATACGACGCGCGCGCTGGACGAATGGCAGGCGCTTTCGCGGCAATACTGGAACGCATGGACCGAGGCTACGCGCAACGCCTTCGGTACGGCGTCTGCCACCACGACCGCGGGCAAGATGCCCTGGCACGAAGGTCTGGAGCAGTGGTCGCGGATGTTCGATGCCGGCAAGGCCCAGGGCGCGCAAAACGAAGTCGTCGAGCGGCTGCTGGCCGGTGCCCGCAGCTATTTCGCGTTGCTGCAGTCGCTGGCCGAGAAGGGTGCGAAGGGCGAGGCCGATCCGCAAGCCTGGTCCGATGCGGTGCGGCAGTCGTTCAATTTCCCGGGCGCTGATGTCGCGTTGCTCGACAATCCCCTCGCCCGCGCCTTGCGTGAATTGGCGGGGCAGGGCGCCAAGGGCTTCGAGCAGATGATGGAGAACCTGAAGCCGGCGATGACCGAAGGCCGCGCACTGCTGGACCTTCCGGCATTCGGTTACGCGCGCGAGCATCAGCAGCACTACCAGCAGATGGCGAAGGCGTGGCTGGATTACCAGCACGAAACCAATCGCTACAACGGGTTGATCGCGCGTGCCAGCCGGCGGGCATTCGAAGTGTTCGAGGACAAGCTGGCCGAGCGTGGCGAACCGGGGCGCCAGGTCGATTCCGTGCGCGGCCTGTACGACCTGTGGGTGGATGCGGCCGAAGATGCTTACGCCGAAGTCGCGTTGTCGCCGGAATTCCGCGAAGTCTATGGCGCGCTGGTCAATGCGCAGATGCGCGTGCGCCGGAATGTGCAGCGCGAAGTGGAGCGCGTCGCGACCGATCTCGGGATGCCCACCCGCACCGAAATCGACAGCATGGGCAAACGCCTGCATGCGCTGCATCGCGATGCGAAGAACCACGCCGAAGTGCTTCCGGAACTCATGGCCGAAGTCGCGGCGCTGCGCGCCGAAGTCGAGCGGCTGAAGACTGGCGGCGCGCCAGGGAAACCCGCACGCAAGTCCCCCCGCAAATCCACCAAGACGGCCGGCAAGGAGTAGTCGCGATGGAACCCATCCGCATCGATCCCAAGCGCGCGCTGGACGAAGCCATGCGCGCCCAGCAGAAACTCGCCGCCAGCTTCAAGACGCTGCGCGAGGTCGAGGACGTCGATTACGGCGCCACTGACAAGGAAGCGATTTACAGCGAGGACAAGGTCGTCGTCTATCGCTACAAGGGCAAGGGCAAGCCGACCGCGAAGGCGCCCATCCTGATCTGCTACGCGCTGGTCAACCGTCCGTACATGGTGGATCTGCAGGACGATCGCTCGCTGGTGAAGAACCTGCTGGCGCTCGGTGAGGATGTCTACATCATCGATTGGGGTTACCCCGACGGCGCCGATCGGTGGTTGACGCTGGACGATTACATCAACGGTTACATTCGCCGGTGTGTCGATGCGGTCGCCAAACATGCCGGTGTGAAGAAGATCAACCTGCTTGGCATCTGCCAGGGCGGTGCATTCTCGTTGTGCTTCGCCTCGCTGCATCAGGAAAAATTGCAGAACCTGATCACGATGGTGACACCGGTCGATTTTCATACCAAGGAAAACATGCTGTCGCACTGGACCCGCGATATGGATATCGATCTGTTCGTCGATACGCTGGGCAACGTGCCGGCGGACCTGATGAACTGGTGCTACCTCACGCTGAAGCCGGTGCGCCTGAACCAGCAGAAATATGTCGCGATGCTGGACATCCTCGACGACAAGGTGGAACTCGAGAATTTCCTGCGCATGGAGAAGTGGATTTTCGATTCGCCCGACCAGGCCGGCGAGGCGTTCCGCGAATTCATCCGCGACTTCTATCAGGGCAACAAGCTGGTGAAGGGCGGGCTGGAGATCGGCGGCCAGGCGATCAGCCTCAAGAACATCACGATCCCGGTGCTCAACATCTTCGCCGAACAGGATCACCTGGTGCCGCCGTCGGCGGCACGTCCACTTGGCGAACACATCGGCACCGAGGATTACACCCAGCTTGCGTTCAAGGGTGGCCACATCGGCATCTACGTGTCCGGCCGCGCACAGCGCGAGGTGCCGCCGGCGATCCATGACTGGCTGAAAACGCGGACGCGTTGACGGGCCGTTCGTGCCGAGCGTAGCTTGCGCCAGCAAGTGGAGTCGAAGCACACTACGCATGCTGCCGTTTGACTTCGGCGCTGCGCGCCTGCGCCCAGGGCGAACGGAGTAACCAGTGCAAGGTAGGGCGGGAGTAGCGCAGCGCATCCCGCCGACGAACCAGCTACCGCGCATCGGCACTCTTCGCGGCCCGGCGGCGGGTTAACACCCGCCCTGCGAAAAACGATGGCCGACACATTGCTGTCGTCCGGCTAGAATCCCTGGCATGAACACATCACGTTCCCTGCGCCGATCCCGCCGCGACCGCATGATTGCCGGCGTGGTCGGTGGTCTGGCCGACTACTTCGGCATCGATCCCGGCCTCGCCCGGATCATTTACGTGCTGGTGTCGATTTTTTCGGCAGCGTTCCCGGGCATTGTTGTCTACATCATCCTCTGGATCCTGATTCCGCAGGAAGATTGACGGGCTGCCAGTCGCGTTGCCGTCGCAGGTTCGCCTTCACGTTCCGGCAGACGGGCGGCCAAATTTCCAGGCCTGATGATTACTGTCCCGACGCTTCCCACCTCCAGATGCGATCGCGCCAGCAATGGTCGCGGGCGCGACGCCAGGGAATGCGATGTCGCGGCGTAAGTCGCGGCGAGCATGCTAGGCTTCCGCGATTGCACGGATATGCCCATGGAACACGCCGAATCGTCGCCGCCTTCCGATCACGACACCGTACGCGCGGTGCAATGGCAGGGCGATCGCCTGCGCCTGCTGGACCAGCGCAAGCTGCCTTTCGACGAGGCCTGGGTCGATTGTCGCGACGCGGATGAGGTGGCGGAAGCGATCCGCGATCTGGTCGTGCGCGGCGCGCCGGCGATCGGGATCGCGGCGGCATGGGGCGTGGTGCTGGCAGCGCAAAGCGGTGGTGATCTTGATGCCGCACTCGCCCGATTGCGCGCGGCGCGGCCTACCGCCGTCAACCTGATGTGGGCGCTGGACCGCATGCGTGGGTGCATCGATGCAGGCGCCGATGCCGCGGCGCTGGCACGCGAAGCACAGGCGATCCAGAACGAAGACCTCGCCGCCAACCGCGCCATGGGTGCGATGGGCGCGGCATTGATCCAGCCGCGAAGCGGTGTACTCACGCATTGCAATACCGGCTCGCTCGCGACCGCCGGCTTCGGCACCGCATTGGGCGTGATTCGGGCCGGCTACGCATCCGGAAACATCGCGCGCGTGTTCGCCGGCGAGACGCGGCCGTGGCTGCAGGGTGCGCGGCTCACGATGTGGGAACTGCAGCGCGACGGCATTCCCGCCACGCTGATCGCCGATTCAGCGGCGTCGCATTTGATGAAGGCCGGCGAGGTACAGTGGGTGATCGTGGGCGCCGACCGTATCGCCGCGAACGGTGATACCGCGAACAAGATCGGTACGTACCAACTCGCGATCGCGGCGAAACACCACGGCGTCAAGTTCATGGTGGTGGCACCGTCGACGACCGTCGACATGGCCACGCCATCCGGCGACGACATCCACATCGAACTGCGCGATCCGCTGGAATTGCTCAGTCATGCCGGCCAGCGCACGGTGGCCGAAAACGCGCTGGCATGGAATCCGGTGTTCGACGTGACGCCGCACGACCTGATCGACGTGCTGGTGACCGAGCGCGGCGTGATCACCAGTCCCGATGCCACGGCACTGCGCGCGATGTTCGGGGCTTCGGGCTCGCACTGAAATGTGGCATCTGCCGAAGCAGCTCGCATGGTTCGGTGTCGGCGGCTTCATCGGCTTCATCGTCGATGCCGGCATCGTGCAGTTGCTGGTGAGCAAATTCGGCGTCGACCCCTATGTGGGGCGCCTGTTCTCGTTCCTGTGCGCGGCGACCGCGACGTGGCTGTTCAATCGTCAATTCACGTTCCACGAGCGCGGTGACTACACCCTGTTCGGCGAATGGTCGCGCTATCTCGTCGCCATGTCGGCCGGGTTCGCGATCAACTACGTGGCCTACGCGTTGGCCGTGCACTTCTCGGAATTCGTGCGCGCGTGGCCGTCCGTCGGCGTGGCGATCGGGTCGGTTCCGGGATCGGCCGCCAACTTCCTGGGCGCTCGCCAGTGGGTGTTTTCCGGGTCGCGGAGACGCGCTTCGGCCGGGAATGGAAAAGAGCGCGAAAAAGAGCCGTAAGTTCGTGTCCCTGCAGGAGTTTTTTGGGGCGTTTCAGAGCCGGGTGTGGTACAATTTCATGGTTGATTTCCAGGCGCGGGCGGCGTTCCGGACCCGCGCCTTTTTTCGTTCGTCAGATACGGGAAAAATTCGATGGCGGAGCCGGCCAGTGAAGTAATTCGCGTCAATATCGAAGACGAGATGCGCCAGAGCTATCTCGATTACGCCATGAGCGTGATCGTCGGCCGCGCGCTTCCCGACGTGCGCGATGGATTGAAGCCGGTGCACCGCCGCGTGCTGTTCGCGATGAACGAACTGGGCAACGCCTGGAACAAGTCGTACAAGAAATCCGCGCGCGTGGTCGGCGACGTGATCGGCAAATACCATCCGCACGGCGACTCGTCGGTGTACGACGCGATCGTGCGCATGGCGCAGCCGTTTTCGCTGCGCTACATGCTGGTGGACGGGCAGGGCAACTTCGGCTCGGTGGACGGCGACAGTCCCGCGGCGATGCGTTACACCGAGGTGCGCATGGCGCGCCTCACGCACGATCTTTTGGCCGACATCGACAAGGAAACGGTCGACTTCGGGCCCAACTACGACGAGAGCGAGCATGAGCCGCTGGTCCTGCCGACCCGCGTTCCGAATCTGCTGGTCAATGGTTCCGCCGGCATTGCCGTCGGCATGGCCACCAACGTGCCGCCGCACAACATGGGCGAGGTGATCGACGCCACCATCGCGCTGATCGACAACCCCGATCTCACCATCGACGAGCTGATGCGGCACGTGCCGGGTCCCGATTTCCCGACCGCCGGCATCATCAATGGCGCGGCCGGGATCGTGCAGGCGTACCGCACCGGTCGCGGCCGGCTGCTGGTGCGTGCGAAGACCGAAATCGAAACCGGCGAGCATGGCCACGAAGCCATCATTGCCACCGAAATTCCGTACCAAGTCAACAAGGCGCGGCTGATCGAAAAGATCGCCGAACTGGTCAAGGAAAAGAAACTCGAAGGCATCAGCGGCTTGCGCGACGAATCCGACAAGGACGGCATGCGCGTGGTGATCGAGGTGCGCCGCGACGCCGCGGCCGAGGTGGTGCTGAACAACCTGTTCCAGCAGACCCAGTTGCAGGTCACCTTCGGCATCAACATGGTGGCGCTGGTCGATGGCCAGCCGCGGCTGTTGAACCTCAAGGAAATCCTCGAGTACTTCATCCGCCACCGGCGCGAAGTGGTGACGCGTCGCACGATCTTCGATCTGCGCAAGGCGCGCGCACGCGCGCACGTGCTGGAAGGCCTGACGGTCGCGCTGGCCAACATCGACGCGATGATCGAACTGATCAAGACGTCCGATTCGCCGCAGGTTGCGCGCGAGCGCATGCTGGCGCGCAAGTGGGAACCCGGCATGGTGCGCACCATGCTGGAGGCAGCGGGCGCCGCAGCGACGCGGCCGGAGGACCTCGATCCGCGTGCGGGCCTGAAAGACGATGGCTACCAGCTGTCCGAAGTCCAGGCCAAGGAAATCCTGGAAATGCGCTTGCACCGCCTTACCGGGCTGGAGCAGGACAAGCTCACCGACGAGTACAAGCAGTTGCTGGAAACCATTCGCGGTTTGATCGCGATCCTTGAAGATCCCGACAAGCTGATGGCGGTCATCCGCGGTGAACTCGTGGAGATGAAGGACCTGTACGGCGACGCGCGCCGCACCGAAATCCTGCACACGCAGGAAGATCTGGAAATGCTGGACCTGATCGCCGAAGAAGACGTGGTGGTCACACTGTCGCACACCGGCTATGTGAAACGCCAGTCGCTGGACACCTATCGCGCGCAAAAGCGCGGCGGCAAAGGTCGTTCGGCGACCAATATGAAGGACGAGGATTTCGTCGAGAAGCTGTGGATCGTCAACACCCATGACACGCTGCTCACCTTTACCAGCAACGGGCGTGTGTATTGGCTCGACGTATATCGCATTCCGGAGGCCGGTCCCGGCGCGCGTGGCCGCCCGATCGTCAACTTGTTGCCCTTGGGCGAGGACGAGAAGGTGCAGGCAGTGCTGCCCGTGCGCGAGTACGCGGAGGATCGTTTCGTGTTCTTCGCGACGCGCCACGGCACGGTCAAGAAGACCCCGCTGAAGGAATTCGAATTCCAGTTGCAGAAGGGCAAACTGGCCATCGGATTGGACGAAGGCGATGGGCTGGTCGAAGCCGAACTCACCGACGGCAACTGCGACATCTTGTTGTTCGCGTCCAACGGCAAATCCGCGCGTTTCGCAGGCAGCGAGGTGCGTTCAATGGGCCGCACCGCGTATGGCGTGCGCGGCATGCGCCTGACCGACGGTGCACAGGTGGTCTCGATGATCGTCGCCGATGCGCAAATCGAAGCCACGGATTGCGACGTGCTCACCGCGACCGAGCGCGGCTACGGCAAGCGCACGCCGCTCACGGATTTTCCGCGCAAGGGCCGCGGCTCGCAGGGCGTGATCGCGATCCAGTGTTCCGAACGCAACGGCGCGCTGGTCGCGGCCGTCGCCACGGACGCGCGGCAGGAACTGATGCTGATCTCCGACAAGGGGACGCTGGTCCGCACGCGCGTCGCTGAAATCTCGCAGGTCGGCCGCAACACCCAAGGCGTCACCCTGATCCGCCTGCCCGAAGACGAAAAGCTCGTCGGCGTGGTGAAGATCGAGAATGGGGATGAAGACGACGGTGCGGGAACCAATGGCGACGGCGTAACGGAGCAAGTCGCCCCATCGGACGTGTAATGCGGGGTAGGTTGGGCCGACGCCGGCTTTGTCGGCGAAAGCCCGACGCCTTTGGCACGATCGTATTGGGCTTCATTGCATTCAGCCCAATCTACGAATCTGCAGCGTTGGGGTTCGCAGACAGCGCCCACTCCAACCTACGATTTCCGCATCAAATCGCCGCCAGCATCGCCTCGGCACTCGACACCCGAAACTCGCCCGGCGCTTCGACGTGCAGCACTTTCGCCACGCCATCGTCGGCGTACAGCGCGAAGCGTTTCGAGCGCATGCCCATACCGTATTTGCTGGAGTCGGATTCCAGACCCAGTGCCTTGGCGAAGTCGCCGTTGCCGTCGGCCAGCATCAGCATGCCTTCGGGAACATTGCGGTGTTCGGCCCAGGCTTTCATCACGAACGCATCGTTGACGGCCATGCAGGCGACGTCGATGCCGCGTTTCCTGAAATCCTCGTAGTGATCGACGTAGCCCGGCAGGTGACGTTCCGAACAAGTGGGCGTGAAAGCACCGGGCACCGCGAACAACACGACCTTCTTGCCCTTGAACACGTCGTCAGTAGTGAGCGGCTGCACGCCATTGCGCAGCACGGCGAAGGTGGCGGCAGGCAGGCGATCGCCGATCTGGATGGTCATGGTGGTTTCCGGTTTGGCTGAGCCCATCATCGTAGCGCGGCTCGCGCCCCCAGGCTTGAAAGCAGACCGCCAGACCATACTTCGGGACCAGTGGCCGAGCATGGCCAATCCGACTTGAGGACTGCAAAAATGTATATCCAGCGTTCCAGCTATTGGCCTCGTGCCGATCGTTTCCCGCGCGAATTCGGTCGCGCGTTCAGCCGTCTGTTCGACGTTGAAGACGGCGACCAGTCCGACGTGGTGACCAGCGAATGGGCGCCGCGCGTGGACGTCCGTGAAGAAGACAAGCGCTTCGTGATCGAGGCCGACATCCCGGGTGTCGATCCGAAGGCCATCGAGATCAACATGGACAAGGGCGTGCTGTCGATCCGCGGCGAGCGCAAGACCGAGCGCAAGGTCGAGGACGGCAAGTACAGCCGCGTCGAGCGCGCGCACGGCATGTTCCACCGCCGCTTCGCGTTGCCGGACAGTGCGAATCCGGACGGCATCCGTGCCACCGGCAAGTACGGCGTGCTGGAAATCGAGATTCCGAAGCGCCCGGAAACCACGCCGCGCAAGATCGACATCGAAGTCGAGTAAGCGCGGGCTCGGCGCCGCGGGGTTCGCGCGCCGATGCGTCATAATCGTCACCCGCGGCGACATCTGTCGCCGCGGGTTCTCGTGTTGAGCTTGGGGGTATGAATGGAGTTTCAGGATTACTACAAGACCCTCGGCGTGAAGCAGGGCGTCGGCGACGACGACATCAAGGCGGCCTACCGCAAGCTTGCGCGCAAGTATCACCCCGACAAGAACAAGGAAGCTGGCGCCGAGGACAAGTTCAAGGCCATCAGCGAAGCTTACGAGGTCCTGCACGACAAGCAGAAGCGCGCGGCCTACGACAACCTGCGCGCAGGCGGCGGCTATCGTGCCGGCGACAACTTCCGGCCGCCGCCGGGCTGGCAGCAGCAGGCACCGGGCGGTTTCGGTTCCCGCGACTTCGGCGGCGGTGATGCCGGCGATTTCAGCGATTTCTTCGAATCATTGTTTGGCGGTCGCGGTGGCGGCGGCCCCCGCGCGCAGCGCGGACCGGTGCGCGGCAATGACGTGCGCGCGGCCGTGGAAATCGATCTGCGGACGGCATATGCCGGTGGCAAGCAGCGCCTCGGCCTGCGCGACGCCAGCGGCGAGCGCACGCTGGAAGTCAATATTCCCGCGGGCATCCTGCCGGGCAAGGTGATCCGCCTCGGCGGGCAGGGCGAGGCGGGTTACAGCGGCGCGCCGCCCGGTGACCTGTTGCTGGAAGTGCAGGTGCGCGACGATCCGCAATTCAAGCTGCACGGTCGCGACATCGAAGTCGAAGTGTCGCTGTCGCCGTGGGAAGCCGCGCTGGGCGCGAAAGTGCCGGTACCGACGCTGGGCGGCGACGTGGAACTCAAGATTCCCGCGGGTTCACGCAGCGGTCGCAAGCTGCGCCTGAAGGGCCGCGGCATGCCCGGCAAGACCCCGGGCGACCAGATCGTCAGCCTCGCGATCCAGATTCCGCCAGCCGACAGCGACAAGGCGAAAGCGGCCTATCAAACATTCGAGAAAGCGTTCGAAGGGTTCGATCCGCGCCGGTAGCTCTGAAACGGGTGTTCTGATTCGGAGCGGCTGTTGTGAAAAGTCAGGCCATGGAAGGCCGTTCTGGTCCAAGCGGCGCAAGTGACCAGCACGCAATCATGACGCTGTTGATGCGGCGATCAGGAATGATCGCAACTCATTTGACCAGGTGATCATCCAGCACCTTGGTGAGGTCGGCTTCAGTGACCGGTTTGGTCACGTAGGCCTTCGCGCCCTGACGCATGCCCCAGACCTTGTCGGTTTCCTGATCCTTGGTGGTCACCAGGATTACCGGAATGTGCGAAGTGCCCGGGTCCTTCGAGATCGCGCGGGTCGCCTGGAAGCCGTTCAAGTTCGGCATCACCACGTCCATCAGCACCAGATCCGGCTTGTCGCGCTTGGCCGCTTCCACGCCGGCGGCGCCATCCACGGCGGTGAGCGTCTGGTGCCCCAGCTTTTCCACGAGGCGCTTCAGCCCTTCCAGCTGGGACGGCGAATCATCGACGATCAGGATGCGGGCCATGCGGTGCTCCCCAAGCAGACTGCGGGCATTGTAGGGAACCGATGGCGAAAGCGCCACGCTTGCGGCCTGCAGAAACGCACTGGCTGGCCAGCCTCGATGCGTGCGTAAAACATGTTGGATTCAATCGATTACGCGGTGTTTGCGAGACGGATTCGATCAGTCGGAAGTACTCACCCTGACCAGCGTACGCCCGAACGAAGCACCCGCCAGCATCGCATCGAAGATGTCCGGCAGATCGTCCAGACCGACTTCGTGGGTGCAGATGGAATCCAGGTGCGCCGGCTTCCAGTCGGACGCGAGATGCCGCCAGATGTCATCGCGGATATCGCGCGCGGTGCCGGCGGAAGCCACCCCGAGCAGGCTGACGCCGCGGATGATGAAGGGCATCACCGTGGTATCGAGCTTGCTGTCGGCCGCCAGGCCGATGCTCGCGACGTTGCCGTAGGGTGCGGTACTGGCAAGCAATTGCGCGAGCCACTTGCCGCCCGCGCTGTCCACCGCGCCGCCGAAACGCACGGATTCGAGCGCGTGGTCGCCGAGCGCGAGTTCGCGCCGGTCCAGCACTTCCCGCGCGCCGAGGGATTTCAGGAATTCGGCGCGTTCGGGTTTGCCACTGATCGCGTGGACCTCGAAGCCCGCACGGCTGAAGATGTCGACGGCCAGCATGCCGACGCCGCCGGTCGCGCCGGTGACTGCGACCGGTCCCAAGGCTGGCGCCTGCCGGTTGTCGCGCATCCGGTAGAGCGCTAGTGCAGCGGTGAAACCGGCGGTGCCGAGGATCATGCTTTCGCGAAGTGAAAGCCCCGGCGGCAGCGGAATGGTCCATTCGGCCTTGAGCCGTGCGTATTCGGCATAGCCGCCGTCGCGGGTTTCCGACAGCCCGCAGCCGGTGCACAGCACCGCGTCGCCTTCCTTGAATTTCGAATCGCTCGACTCGGCCACGTGGCCGGCGACGTCGATGCCGCCGTTCAACGGAAACCGGCGCAGGATCCTGCCCTTGCCGGTACCCGCGAGCGCGTCCTTGTAGTTGACCGAAGAGTACGCGGTCTTGATCAGTACCTCGCCGGACGACAGTTCGTCGGCGCGCATCGATTGGAGTCCGGCGCGATAGCCAGAGTCGTCGTTGTGGATGCGGAAGGCGCGGAAGTCGTCGGAGATACTCATGCTTTTGCCGTCATGGCGGTGAAGGGTCGGATCGATACGGCATGGGTTATTCCAGCTCGTCATTCCGGCGCAAGCCGTAATCCTTTTTGATTTCCTCGGGAATGCCAATCAAGCAAGTTGGATCCCGGCTTGCGCCGGATGACGAGCAAAAAGCCGGATCTCGTGTCGACGATCGTCCATGGCCTGCACGGAACGACGCCAGTCTGTCGTCAATTTGCCTTGTTGAGCGACCGCTTCTCCACCGACAGCGCGGCTTCGTGCACGACTTCGGACAAGGTCGGATGCGCGTGGACGATGCGTGCCAAATCTTCGGACGAACCCTTGAACTCCATCGCGACCACGGCTTCGGCGATCAATTCCGACACCACCGGCCCGCACATGTGCACGCCGAGGATGCGATCGGTCTCCGCGTGCGCGACCACCTTCACCAGACCTGCCGGTTCGTTCATCGCCACGGCACGACCGTTGGCGGCGAACGGGAAGTTGCCGGTCTTGTACGGGATGCCGGCATCCTTGCATTGCTTTTCGGTCTTGCCGGCCCAGGCGATTTCCGGTTCGGTGTAGATGACCCACGGGATCACGTCGTAGTCGACGTGGCCGGCCTTGCCGGCGATCAGTTCGGCCACCATCACGCCTTCTTCCTCGCCCTTGTGTGCCAGCATCGGACCGCGTACGCAATCGCCGATGGCCCATACGCCATCGACGCCGGTCCAGCAGTGTTCGTCCACTTCGACGCGGCCGCGAGCGTCGGTTTTCACGGCGGTACCGTCACCCAGCAGCCCTTGCGTATACGCGCGGCGGCCGACCGCGACCAGCAGTTTGTCGACCGTGATCTTGTGCTCGCCATCCTTGTCGGAATAGGTCACCTCGACCGCGTTCTTTTTGACCTCGGCCTTGCTGACCTTGGCGCCCAGGTGGATGTCGAGGCCCTGCTTCTTGAACTCCCGCGCGGCGACCTTGGCGATGTCCTGATCGGCGGCGCCGAGGAAATCCGGCAGCGCCTCGAGCACCGTGACTTCGGCGCCCATGCGCTTCCAAACCGAACCCAACTCCAGGCCGATCACGCCGGCCCCGATCACGCCGAGGCGCTTCGGTACTTCGGTCAGATCCAGCGCGCCGGCATTGTCGATGATGCGCTTGCCGTCGAACTTCGCGAACGGCAGCTCGATCGGCACGGAACCTGTCGCGATGATCACGTTGGCGGCTTCGAGTGTCTGCTTGGCGCCGTCCTCGCCCGTGACTTCGACCTTGTTGCCTTCGCGTTTATTGGAGCCGAGCAACTTTCCGGTGCCGAAGAACGGGGTGACCGGATTGCCCTTGACGCCCTTGAACAGCATGCCGACGCCGCCGGTGAACTGCTTGACGATTTTGTCCTTGCGGCCGATGAACGTGGCCATGTCCACCTTGGCGTTCTCGACAGTAATGCCATGGGTCGGCAGGTTGTGGGTGAGGCCCCAGAATTGCTTGGATGAATCGAGCAGCGCCTTGGACGGAATGCAGCCGACGTTGAGGCACGTGCCCCCCAGCGCCTGCTTGCCGTCCTTGCCCTTGAACGCATCGACGCAGGCGGTTTTGAGGCCGAGTTGCGCCGCGCGGATCGCGCAGATGTAACCGGCCGGGCCCGCGCCGATGATGATGACGTCGAATTTGGTTGCATCAGACATTGCGGTTCCTTGTTCTTCCCTTCTCCCCCCGGGAGAAGGTGGCGCGAAGCGCCGGATGAGGGTTCGGTGATCGTGAGACGTTGCGGCATTGCCGAACCCTCACCCCAACCCCTCTCCCGGAGGGAGAGGGACTCAAAGCATCAAAGCCCCAGCAGCATCCGGTGCGGGTTCTCGAGCTGATTCTTGATGTCGACCAGGAACAGCACCGCGTCCTTGCCGTCGACGATCCGATGGTCGTAGCTGATCGCGATGTACATCATCGGCGCGGCGACGACCTGGCCGTTCTCGACGATCGCGCGTTCCTTGATGGTGTGCATGCCGAGGATGCCGCTCTGCGGCGGGTTCACGATCGGCGTGGAGAACAGCGAACCGAAGGTGCCGCCGTTGGTGATGGTGAAGGTGCCGCCCTGCAGGTCGTCGAGCGTCAGGCCGCCCTCGCGCGCCTTCTTCGCGAACGCGGCAATCGCCTTTTCGATGTCGGCGAAGCCCATGTCCTGCGCGTCGCGCAGGACCGGCGTCACCAGGCCGCGGTCGGTCGATACCGCGATCGAAATATCCTGATAGCCGTGGTAGATGATGTCGTTGCCGTCCACCGACGCGTTCACCACCGGATAGCGCTTCAGCGCTTCGCACGCGGCCTTCACGAAGAAGCTCATGAAGCCGAGCTTGATGCCGTGGGTCTTCTCGAACTGCTCGCCCAACTGCTTGCGCATCGCGATCACTTTCGCGAGGTTGACTTCGTTGGACGAAGTCAGCATCGCGATGGAATTCTTCGATTGCATCAGCCGTTCGGCGATGCGCGCGCGCATGCGCGTCATGGCGACGCGTTCTTCGGGGCGGGAGCCGGGCGTCGCGCGCGCAGCCGGCGCAGGCGCTGCGGCCGGTTTTTCAGCCTTGGAGTAATTGACCAGGTCTTCCTTGGTCACGCGGCCGCCACGGCCGGTGCCCTCAACCTGCGAGGCATCGATCTTTTCCTCGGCCGCAACGCGGCGTCCCGCAGGCGACAAACTGTCGTCCGACGGCGCGGCCGCGGTTTTCGCCGGCTGGGATTTCTCCGCCTTCTCGGTCTTGGCCGATGCGGCCTGTTTTGGCGCTTCCTTCGCGGCAGCCGGTTTCGGTGCTTCGGCAACCGCGCCTTCCTCCAGTACGCCGATCACGTCTTCGCTGTTGACGGTATCGCCGGTGTCGTGGCGGATTTCCTTGAGGACGCCGTCGGCGGGGGCGGGCACTTCCAGCACCACCTTGTCGGTTTCCAGGTCCACCAGGTTTTCATCGCGCTTCACCGCGTCGCCAGGCTTCTTGTGCCACGTGGCGATGGTGGCGTCGCTGACGGATTCGGGCAGGACGGGAACCTTGACTTCGATCGACATGGCGTTTCCTTGGAGTTGCGTCGCGATGGGTGGCTTTGCTGCAACCCTTCCCCTTCAAAGGGAAGGTTGGGTGGGAACGTTCACTCGGCGGAGTGATCGTCGCCCACGGGGTCGACCAGCGCCTGTTGCACCAGTGCGCGCTGTTCGGCGACGTGGGTGTTGTGATGCCCGCACGCTGGCGCCGGTGAGCGCACGCGGCCGGCATAGTGCAGGCTGTGATGGGTTCCCGCGCAGGCCTGCAGGTGATGGCGGATCTGGAACCAGGCGCCCTGGTTCTGCGGTTCTTCCTGGCACCAGATGATTTCGCGCGCGGCCGGGTATTTGTCCAGTTCCGCGTTCACCTCGCTGCGCGGGAACGGGTACAACTGTTCGACGCGCACCAGTGCGACATCGGCGATCTTCTGCTTCTCGGCTTCCTCGAACAGGTCGTAATACACCTTGCCCGAACAGAGCACTACGCGCTTGACCTTCTTGGCTGCCCCGCTCTTGCCGGTGTCGATGCGCTGGTCGGGAATGACCAGGTTGAACTGGCCGTTCCCGAGATCGTCCAGCGACGACACCGCCAGCTTGTGCCGCAGCAGCGACTTGGGCGTCATCACCACCAACGGTTTGCGACAATCGCGCAACATCTGCCGGCGCAGCATGTGGAACATCTGCGCGGGTGTGGTCGGCACGCACACTTGCATGTTGTCCAGCGCGCACAACTGCAGGTAGCGCTCGAGCCGCGCGGAAGAATGCTCCGGGCCCTGGCCTTCGTAACCATGCGGCAGCAACAGTACCAGTCCGCACAGGCGGTTCCATTTGGCTTCGCCGGACGAAATGAACTGGTCAATCACGACCTGCGCGCCGTTGGCGAAATCGCCGAACTGCGCTTCCCAGACCGTCAGTGTGTCGGGGTCGGCGGTGGCGAATCCGTACTCGTAGGCCATCACCGCGTTTTCCGACAGCAGCGAGTCGATCACTTCGACCGACACGCCCTCGCGGACATGCGCGAGCGGCGTGTAAACCTCGCCGGTCTTCTGGTCGTGCAGCTCCGCATGGCGGTGGAAGAACGTGCCGCGCGGCGTATCCTGCCCGACCAGGCGGAAGGCGGTGCCCTCGTTGATCAGGGTCGCATAGGCCAGGTTCTCCGCGTAACCCCAATCCAGCGGTGCTTCACCTTCGGCCATCTTGCGGCGGTCGCCGTAGATCTTGGCGACCCGCGATTGCAGCACCATGCCTTCCGGCCATGTGAGGATCCTGGCAGCGAGCTCGTCCAGAGTCTTGCGCTCAACACCGGTTTCGACCGGCTGCGCCAGATCGCCCTTGGCGAAGCGCGACCAGTCCACCATGAATTTCTGCGAGCCCGGCGGCGCCAGTTCGGTCACCGGCTTGCCGGCGTCGAGCTGGTCGCGGTAGGCATCGAACAATTTTTGCGCGTCGCCGTCGGCGATCAGCCTGCGCTCCACCAATTGCTTCGCATACAGCTCGCGCGTGGGCGGCAACTTCTTGATCACGGAGTACATGATCGGCTGCGTGGCCGAGGGTTCGTCCGCCTCGTTGTGGCCGTGGCGGCGATAGCACACGAGGTCCACCACGACGTCCTTGTGGAACTGCTGGCGGAAGTCGAACGCGAGGCGCATGCATTGCAGCACGGCTTCCGGATCGTCACCGTTCACGTGCATCACCGGTGCGTTGACCATCTTGGCGACGTCGGTGCAGTACAGCGTGCTGCGGCTGTCGTCGGCGTCGGTGGTGAACCCGATCTGGTTGTTGACCACGACATGCACGGTGCCGCCGACGCCGAAACCGCGAGTCTGCGACATGTTGAACAGTTCCATGTTCACGCCCTGGCCCGAAAGCGCCGCGTCGCCGTGGATCAGCACCGGCAGCACGTGTTCGCGCACGCCATCGTGGGCACGGATCTGACGCGCACGCACCGAGCCCGACACCACCGGATTGACGATTTCGAGGTGCGACGGGTTGAACGCCAGCGCGACATGGATGTTGGATGCCGGCGCGGCAATGTCGGCCGAGAAGCCCATGTGGTACTTCACGTCGCCCGAATGCGCGGGATCGTCCGGGCCGTCGTGCTTGCCTTCGAATTCGGCGAACAATTGTTGCGGCGGCTTGCCCAGGATGTTGACCAGCACGTTGAGGCGGCCGCGGTGGGCCATGCCGATCACCAGTTCGTGCACGCCCTGGTCGGCGCTGCGGCGGATCAGGTCGTCGAGCAGCGGGATCAGCGAATCGCCGCCCTCCAGCGAAAAGCGCTTCTGACCGACGTACTTGGTGTGCAGATAGCGTTCCAGCCCGTCGGCGGCGGTGAGCTTTGCGAGCACGCGCTTGCGGGTGTCGTTGTCGAGCCCCGCGTCGCCACTGGCCCGTTCCAGCCGGTCGTAAATCCAGCGACGCTGGTTGTGGTCGCTGATATGCATGAACTCGGCGCCGATCGTCGCCACGTAGGTGCGGCGCAGGCGTTCGCGCAGATCGCGCAAGGTCATGCGGTGTCCGCCGCCGGCGAAGGTTCCGCAATCGAATTCGGTGTCGAGGTCGGCGTCGGACAAGCCGTGGAAGGGCAGGTCGAGGTCGGGCGCGGGGCGCTTGGGCGCGATCGCGAGTGGATCGAGGTCGGCCGCGAGATGGCCGCGTGAACGGTACGCGGTCAGGAAACGCAGGACACCCGCTTGCTTGCGGGCATGGGCGTCATCCATCGGCATGCCGGCGCGGTGACTTTGCTGTTGCGCAGCGACGATGCGGGCGATGGCGTCGGCATGGGAAACGTCGCCGGTGCCGCGCAGGCTCTGGAACCAGGTGCGCCATTCCGGCGCGACCGACTGCGGGTCGCGCAGCCAGTCTTCGTACAACTGGTCGAGGTAAGCGGCGTTGCCGCCGCCGAATTGCGAAGTTTCCGCCAATTGCTGCAACAAACTGCCGCCGTCACTCACGATGGTCACCACGGATAGTTGATCATTGTCGAAAAAGTGCTGTCCCGCATTTTTTCAACGCACCTGCTCCGGCGCGGGTCCGGATCGAGTTTTGCGGGATCAAGCATGCAGTGGCTTGCCCGCGCCAGCGGGCGTTCAACCACGCCAGTTGATGGACACCGCGCACGCGGCCACAAGCCGCCTTGCCGCGACCCAAAATTATAACGGTTTAATGCTGCAATGCGGGATTCGCCGCCGACCCGGGTCAGCTGCGGGTAAGGCCGCGAAAGCCTTCAGATGCCCAGCGTGCGCAATTCGGGCCACGGTTCCGAACGCGCCCACGCTTCTTCGAACATGCGCATGAGCTCTGCGTGTCGGCCCGGTGACCAGGTCGAGCCTTCCGACGCCATTTCGCTTTCCAGCGGCCGGAACAGATAGCCGCAGGTATCCACGCACATGAAAGCCGAGCGATACGCGAGATCGGCGGGCTCCACCGGCCGGCGCATTTCGATGATGCTGGAAAGCCGCTGCGCGAGATCGAGCAGGCGGGTGCCTTCCTGCAGGGCGCGCGACAGGTCCTGCGCCAGGATGCGAATCGACGCACCGCGCCCGGAAATCGCCAGTCGCCGCAATTCGACCAGGCACGCGGTGTCGTTGAGGAGCTGCGGATGCAGTTCGCGCACCCACACGCACATGCTGTGCCGCGCTCCCGACAGCAATTTCTGCGTGACGTCGATCAGCTCTTCGCGTGAGCTGGCACGCAGCGTTTTGGGTTCCGGCGGCGGGGGTGGCGGCGCACGCTCGGGTTCAGGCATCGGATCGAGCGCACGGCGCATCCGCACGTGGGGAATACCGGCTTCTTCGAATTCGTCGCCGACCACCGCGAAGCCGTAATCCAGATAGAACGTCACCGCGTCGCGTTGCGCATGCAGCACGACCTCTTCCATGCGGCGTGCGCGCGCCTGATCCAGCAGGGCGCGCAGAAGCATCGTGCCGACGCCGTTGCCGCGCCAGTCCACCATCACCGCCATGCGCCCGAGGCGCCCGGTGGGCGTTAGCCTGCCGGTGCCGATCGGGGTGCCGTCCGGCGCGCGCGCCAGCACGTGCACGCTGCGCGGATCGTCGTCGTCGATTTCCAGCTCGCGCGGTACGCGTTGTTCGAGCACGAACACGACTTCGCGCACGCTCGCAAGCGCGTCGCGGTCAGCCGCGTTCTCCCAGTGACAGACTTCGACATGAAAGCCGCTTTGAATCGGCATTCGGTCCCCCCTCCGGGTGGCCGGGTGCATGGCCGCCGATTGTATGCCAGTTCAGCGTCGGCGCAATGTGACATGGCCCGCGTCGATCAAAGCCGCGATCAGTGCAACGCCGGGGGTTGCTTCCGGCAATAGCGCCAGCCGGCTGCCATCGATCCTGCGCGGGCCCGAGGCCAACGCTTTCGCCCATGCGATGGGGGCATCGAACACGTTGCCGGCGACGTACAGACGCGCGCCGCGACCGTGCCGGCGCCATGCGAAGCGGCTCCACGGATCGCACTCCAACGAGGCGTGCGGCAAGCGTTCCGCAAGCGTCGCGCGATCGATGCGGCGCTTGCGCGGCGCAGCAACCTGCGCCACCCGGTAGCGGGTGACGAAAGCACCGAACCAGTCCGCGAAAGCCTCATCATTCAGAGTGGCCGCGACCGGACCAAGCGCGCGGCGCGCACGCCGCAACGCTGCATCGTCGATTTCACCGGCAGCGCGTGCCGGTTGCAGATCGGGGTCGGCAAAGCGTTGCGATTCCGGCAAGGTTTCCGCGAGGTGCGCCGCGAAATCGAACAGCAATTCGCCCGCGGCCGGCGCACGCATCCCGATGGAAAACGTGGTGCACTCGCCGACCGCCACCCCGTCATGCGGCACGCCCGGCGGCAGGTACAGCATGTCGCCGGGTTCGAGCATCCAGGTGTGCGTAGGCGAAAACCTTTCGAGCAGTTTCAACTCGACGTCCTCGCGAAATGCGGTCGGCGGATTCGGGCGCGTGTCGATGGACCAGCGGCGCTGGCCGAGTCCCTGCAGCAGGAATACGTCGTATTGATCCACGTGCGCGCCGACGCCGCCGCCATCGGTCGCGTAGCTGATCATCACATCGTCGATGCGCCAACTCGGGATGAAGCGGAAGTGGTCGAGCAGCGCTGCGGTGTCCGCATCCCACTTGTCGACGTCTTGCACCAGTAACGTCCAGTTTGATTCCGGCAGTTGCGCGAATGTCGATTCGTCGAAGGGGCCGCTGTGCACTTGCCAAGTCGACGAAAAGTCACTGGGCTCCCGCTTTCGCGGGAGTGACGAACGCTTTCGCGGGAGTGACGAACTTCTCTTCGCCGTCATTCCGGGGCCGCGCGCAGCGCGGAACCCGGAACCCAGCGACTTTGCCTTCCCATCGCCACGCAGGATGATCCGCGCCAACGCGCCCTCCATGCACGCCAATCCCGCCAGATCATCCGGTGACAGCGGTGGCTGGAATTCGGGAAAGGCGCCACGGATCAGCAACGAGCGCTTCTGCCAGTAGTCGCGAAGGAAACGCGCAGGCGGCATCCCGAGCGGCTGGCCCTTGCGCGCGCGGCTTTCGATGGGGGGCGATTTCATCCGCACTGTTTACCACGCCATCGGCGGCGTGTGCGATGGCGTGCCGGCGGCACTTCAGGAACCGCGTGAGGATGCGTTCGCGATTTGGGGCGGCGCCGGCGCGATTGGCACCGGCGATCCGGCTGTCCTGCAGCACGCCTTGCATCCAGGCGAAGCGCGCGCAGCTTGCGCACCGAATCATGCACGCGATCGCGGGCTTATTGCGGCAATGCGAATGCGATGACGTAATCGCCGCGCTTGGTGCCGAGTGCGCCATGGCCGCCGGCCACGATGACCAGGTATTGCCTGCCGTTGATCGCATAGGTCATCGGCGTCGCCTGGCCTCCTGCAGGCAAATGGTATTGCCATAGCAGTTTGCCGCTGTGCTCGTCGAAAGCGCGGATGTCATCGTCCATTGTTGCCGCGACGAAGATCAGGCCGGATGCGGTGACGATCGGGCCGCCCATGCCGGGCATGCCGAGGTTCCAGTGGTTCGCCACCGCGTTGCCGAGCGGAACCTGCCACAAGCGCTTGCCCGTGCGCATGTCCACCGCGCTCAACTCACCCCAAGGGGGTTTGACGCAGGGCGTCCCCAGCGACGATGTCCAGGTTTTGCGGCGCATGGCGTAGGGTGCACCGTGCATGGGCGAAAAATCCCAGTCCTCGTATTGTTTCGAATCGCCTTGCGCTTCGTATTGGTCGCGCGGCACCAGCGCCACCAGCATGGCGATATCGTTCGTGTTGACAACCGCTATCTGATGAACCGGGTCGAATGCCAGCCCGCCCCAATCGACGCCGCCCCCGTAGCCGGGCAGTTCGATGCTGCCCTGCATGCTGGGTGGGGTGAAGATACCCTCGGATTTGTAGCGTTCCGGATGACAGCCCGGCGCGAGGGCCGCCATGTCGTCCTTCGTCACCGGACCTTGCCGCACCAGCGGTTCCGGCGCGGCGGGAAAGGGTTGCGTCTTCGACAACGCCTCTCCCGGCACGCCGCTTTGCGGCACCGGTTTTTCGACGATCGGAAACACCGGCTCGCCGGTTTCGCGATCGAAGGTGAACAGCATGCCGGTCTTGGTCGGCTGGATCACCGCCGGAATCGTGCGGCCATCGTGTTGCAGCGTCACCAGCGAAGGCTGTGCCGCGCTGTCGTAATCCCACAGGTCGTGATGCACGAGCTGGAAGCCCCACGCCAGTTTGCCGGTGTCGCCATCCAGCGCGACGACCGAATTCGCCCAGCGATTGTCGCCGGGACGCAAGCCGCCGAAAAAGTCCGGGCTGGCCGAACCGGTGGGCACGAACACCAGATGCCGCTGCGTGTCCACCGACAACGGTGCCCATGCGTTCGCGGCACCGGTCGTGGCTGCCGCCTCTGCACTCCACTGCGCGTACACCGGATTGGACGCGTCGCGCGGGATCGGATCCCAACCCCAGACGAACTTGCCCGTGCGCGCGTCGTAGGCGCGCACCGTGCCGCGTTCCAGTTCCACGCCGCGGTTGTCGCCCACGGATGATCCGAGGATCACCTTGCCATCCAGAATCACCGGCGGCGAGGTGACGAGGTAATCGCGCCATTTGTCGCCCGGCTTCCAGGTGGAATGGATGCCTCGGGACAAATCCAGCGCACCATGATCGGCGAAGTCTTCGCAGGGCCTTCCGGTCTTCGCGTCCAGCGCCAGCAGCCGGCTGTCCAGCGTGGGCGCGAAGATGCGCGCGTGGCAGGGCGCATCGGTGGCCGATTGCGGATCCACCCACAGCGTGACGCCGCGCGAGGCTGCATCGGAATAGTTGATTCGCGGCACGTGCGAATCATGCCGCCATCTCAGCTTGCCGGTGGCGGCGTCGATCGCGATCACGTCGGTGGCGCTGGTGGTGAAGTACAGGGTGCCGTCATGAAGGATGGGCGTGGCTTCCCAAGTCATGTGCGTGGTCCACGCGTCGCCGGGAAAGCCTTGGCCGTGCTCGCCGGTGCGGAAAGTCCAGGCGACCTGCAGGCGATCCACGTTCTGCGGCGTGATCTGCGCGGCCGACGAGTAGCGCGAGCCGCCGGCATCGTTGCCGTAATGCGCCCATCCGGCGTCTGCCGCCGGGGTCGGTGCGGTGTATCCGTTGCAGCCGGCCAACATCGCGGCAACGCCGGCGATCATCCAGTGGCGGCGGTACGAAAGGCCCATCGTGCGGCTCCTGCTCCGGGATGCGCGCAAGCTAGGCGGCGCAAAGCGTCACCGCAAGCGGGGTTGGGGCGAACGGCGCAATCCGGTGACGAGCGGCGCCGCGGTCGCCATCAATTCAATTGAAGAGTTGCGGCAGCCGGCTCCGATAGCGGCGGCTGAAGTTCACGTGGCTGCCGTCGGCGAGCACGATCCGGTAATCGCCGCTGTCCCAAGGCTGGATTTCGCGGATGCGGTCCAGGTTCACGATGTGCCCGCGGTGCACCCGCGCGAAACGCTTCGCGTCCAGTCTTCGCTCCAGGCTCGTCAGCGATTCGCGCAACGGCCAGGTCGCACCCTGCGCATGGATGGTGACGTAATTGCCGTCGGCGTCTATGCGATCGATGTCGGCGGTGTTGAGGATGAACTCGCGGTTGAGCTTCTTGACCACCAAGCGTTCCAGCGGCGCCGGCTCTGGCGCAGCCGGCTCGGTCGCGGCGGGCGATGCTTGCGCTGGTGCCGGCCTTGTCGCGATCTGGCTCTCCAGCCACAGCCGGTAGATCCGGAACGCCTGCAGGCCGGCCAGGATCAGCACGTAGGCCACCAGATCCTTGCGGTATTCGTAAACCCAGTCCGGCCACCACGCACCGAAGTCGTAATGCAGATGCATCAGCGCATAACCGAGCTTGCGCACCAGCACCATGCCACCGACGTGGATCAGCGAAAACACCGGCGTTACCGCAAGGTGCAGCGGCAACGCCCAGCGCCAGGTGCGCGCGGTGATCGGTGCGAACCGGTACAGCCGGGCGATGAACGGGATCAGTACCCACAGCAGCAGCGCGCTGGAGAACTCCCATAAGGTCGGCTTCCACCACGCCAGCGATGCGCCATCGCGCGCAAAGTTCGTCAGCGCGGTGAATACATTCATCGTGCAGATCGCGGCGATGGCGCCGCCAAAAACCACAATCTGCCAGATCAGCACCCGGCGATGGATGTCGGCTTCGGTGAGATGCGAGGCGGTTGCGACCGTTGCCATCGATGAAGTCAAACGTCCCGCGCAAGCTCGGCGGCCAAGCCGATGTATGTTCCCGGCGTCAGCCCCAGCAGGCGTTGTTTGTCGGCGTCGGGCAACGACAGCGAGGCGATGAAGGCTTGCAGCGTGTCGCGGGTGATGCCCTTGCCGCGCGTCAGCGCCTTCAATTGCTCGTAGGGTTCGGGCAGGCCGTGGCGGCGCATCACGGTCTGGATGGCTTCGGCCAGCACTTCCCAGCTCGCATCGAGATCGGCGGAGATGCGAACGGCGTTCACTTCCAGTTTGCCGAGGCCTTTTTCCAGCGAGGCGAAACCGATCAGCGCGTGGCCGAACGCTTCACCCAGCGCGCGCAAAGTCGTGGAGTCGGTGAGATCGCGCTGCCAGCGGCTGATCGGCAGCTTTTCGCTGAAGTGGCCGAGCAGCGCGTTGGCGACGCCGAAATTGCCCTCGGCGTTTTCGAAGTCGATCGGGTTGACCTTGTGCGGCATGGTCGAGGAACCGACTTCGCCCTGTTTCAATCGCTGCTTGAAGTAGCCCAGTGAGATGTAGCCCCACGCGTCGCGCGCGAGGTCGATCAGGATGGTGTCGATGCGACGTTGCGCGTCGCACAGCTCGGCGATGCCATCGTGCGGCTCGATTTGCGTGGTGTATTCCTGCCATTGCAGACCCAGCGACTCGACGAAGCGCTTCGAGAACGCGCGCCAGTCGATTGCCGGATAACTGATGGCGTGCGCGTTGAAATTGCCGACCGCGCCATTGATCTTACCGGGTATCTCGATGGCCGCGAGTTGCGCGCGCTGGCGTTGCAGCCGCGCGACGACATTGGCCATTTCCTTGCCAAGCGTGGTGGGCGACGCGGTCTGGCCATGGGTGCGCGAGAGCATCGGCAGGTCGGCGTTGGTGTGCGCAAGGTCGCGCAGCTTCGCGATCGTCTTGTCGGCTTCGGCCAGCAATACGTGCTCGCGCGCGTCGCGCAGCATCAGGGCATACGAAAGGTTGTTGATGTCTTCGCTCGTGCAGGCGAAATGCACGAACTCCTTGGCTTGCTTCAATGCCGCGTCGTCGCCGATCCGTTCCTTGATGAAATACTCGACCGCCTTGACGTCATGATTCGTGGTCGCCTCGATCTGCTTGATACGCGCAGCATCGGCGACCGAAAAATCCGCGGCAATCTTCTGCAGGCTCGCACGCGCCGCGGCCGGAAACGGTGGAAGCTCCGCGATGCCCGTTTCATCGGAAAGCGCGATCAGCCATGCGATCTCTACCGCGACACGCCGGTGCATCAGGCCGTATTCGCTGAAGATCGGACGCAAGGCGTCGACTTTGGACGCGTAGCGGCCGTCCAGCGGCGACAGGGCGGTGAGGGGATCGAGTTGCATGCGGGCTTCCGTGTGTCGCGAAAGCGGCATTGTAATGCCGACCGCTCGTTATAATGAGCAGCTTTCCTGCCGGGATTTTCATCAATGCCGAACTTCCGTACCGAACACGACAGCATGGGCGAACTGAAGGTGCCCGCGGACGCACTTTGGGGTGCGCAGACCCAGCGCGCGGTGGACAATTTCCCGATCTCGGGACTGACGCTGCCGCGCGATTTCATCCGCGCGCTTGGGCTGATCAAGACGGCCGCTGCTGATGCCAATCTGAAGCTCGGTCATTTGAAATCGACGCAGGCCGCGGCGATCCGCAAGGCCGCGCAGCGCGTGGCGGCAGGCGAGTTCGATGCGCAGTTCCCGATCGACATTTTCCAGACCGGCTCGGGCACCTCCAGCAACATGAATGCCAACGAGGTGATTGCGCATATCGCCACGCGCGACTCGAAGGCGAAGATCCATCCGAACGATCAAGTCAACTACGGGCAGAGTTCCAATGACGTGATTCCGACCGCGATCCACGTCGGCGCGTCGCTGGCTGCGCGCGAGCAATTGCTGCCGGCGTTGAAGCATCTGCAGAAGGCCATCGACAAGCGCGCACGCGAATTGAAGAACGTCGCCAAGACCGGTCGCACGCACTTGATGGACGCGATGCCGGTGACCTTCGGCCAGGAGCTCTCCGGCTGGTCGGCGCAGGTCGCGTCGGGCATCGCGCGGATCGAGGACACGCTGAAGCGGATGCAGCGCTTGCCGCAGGGCGGCACCGCGGTGGGCACCGGCATCAACGCCGACCCGAAGTTCGCCAAGGCGTTCTGCATCGAACTGTCGAAGGCGAGCGGTGTGAAGTTCGCGTCGATGGACAATTTCTTCGAAGGCATGGCGTCGCAGGATGCGGCGATCGAATTGTCCGGGCAGTTGAAGACGCTGGCATGTTCGCTGATGAAGATTTCGAACGATCTGCGCTGGATGAATTCGGGGCCGCTCGCGGGCCTCGGCGAAATCGAACTCGTCGCGCTGCAACCCGGGTCGTCGATCATGCCGGGCAAGGTCAATCCGGTGATCCCCGAAGCGATGACCATGGTCTGCGCGCAGGTGATCGGCAACGATGCCACCATCACCGTCGGCGGCCAGGCCGGCAATTTCCAGTTGAACGTGATGCTGCCGGTGATCGCGTACAACCTGCTGCAGTCGATCGTGATCCTCGCCAACGCCTCGCGTCTGCTCGCGGACAAGGCCATCGCCGGATTCAAGGTCAACAAGCCGCGCGTCGACGAAGCACTGGCGTTGAACCCGATTCTCGTCACCGCGCTGAATCCGGTGATCGGTTACGAGAAGGGCGCCGCCACCGCCAAGCAGGCCTACAAGCAGAAGCGCCCGATCATGGACGTGGCGTTGGAAACCACCGGCTTGTCGAAAGCGGAATTGAAGAAGCTGCTCGATCCGGTCGCGCTCACGAAAGGCGGCATCCACGGCGGCAAATAGCGACAGTACGTCGCCGTTGCGTGGCGGTCATGGATGTTCATCTCGTATCGAATGGCTCTCGGCTGCACCCAAAAACGCAAAGTAGGGTGGGGCAATGCCCGCCCATCGAGGCTGCTACCCAGCGAGCCGTGTTTGTCTTCGTTGATCGCCGGACGCGGCGGCGTCACCGTCAGGCCCCCTTTCGTCGAATCACCCGCACAAAAGCGGGTCGCACGAGCAGCTGGAAGATTGCCGAGATCGCGACCCCGATCAGCGCGGCAAGGGTCGGCAGCACCGCCCCGAAAACGAATGCCATGCCGAGTACGAAGCCGAACACGTACTCGGCGCGGTAGGTTGGCCACACGACGCCAGAAACGAGCGCCGCGAAAAACAGATCACCGGTGACCTGCTGGTGGCCCGTAACGAACGCGACCGACATGGCGACACCGACCAGCAGAGCACCAAGGGCTCCCGCAAACGCCTTCGGAAGTGCGCCGGCATCCACGGTGGTTCGGCGCCGTGCGGACCATGCGGCAACCCAGCCGAGCAATGGCAGAACAGCGAGGCTCCACCAGTTGGAGACCGCGGGCATCTCCCTACGATCGAGGAAGTGATGACTCACCACTCCGCCATGGGTGTACTCCCAGGCGAGCATCGCCATGGCAAACAGCGCGGCCAGTGCGACCACGTACCACTGCAAACCGTCGAGCTTTCGGTGCTCCATGGCCGGTTCCTCGGTTGTCGGAAATGTTGATGTCATCCATGGCATCGAACCTCAGTTTTGAGCTACGGCCTTGTTCGCTGTGGATGAGCTGCAATAGACGCTACCGCGGAAGGCTGCATAGGGTTGCAAAGCCGGTGTGCTGGCTTGGACCTGTTTTTGGGTGACGTCCAACTGTCGCATCTCGTGGCAGAGCCGCGAGCCGGCTGCGTCCGGTTCGCCACGTGCGTTCTTGTCGGTTTTGGGTTCCGCATGATCGTCGACCAGATTGCCGAGAAGTTTGTTCGCAACCTGTTCACCGTGTGCGGCAGCGTTTTTGCTCACCGCGTCGATGGCTTGTTTGCCGACTCGGCTTCGGCGTAGTAGCTCTTGAGCAGATCATGTTGCGCCGCTGTCGTCGCAATAGGCTTGTTTCCGACTCGAAGGTCACCTGCTGCATTGACGTAGGCTGTCACTCGACCGGGTGCAGTGAGTACCAGGCCGTCCTGGTCGAACGAGAGTCCTTGGTAAAGGATGACGCGCGAATTTCCCAGATTGATTACGTCGGCGGCATTCGTTTCGAACATGCGATCAACGATATGGCCAAGACGCAACAACCGACAAAAGGCAACACCTTGCGGGTGAATTCGTTCATGGTGTTCTCTCCTCCGGTTCGTTGCAGATGACCCCATCGCATGGCATTGGAATAACCCAATCACGACCGGGGTGGTTGTTTACGTCGATTTGTCAGTCATCGTCGTCCTTCAGCGCATTCCTGCGGCAATCGTCGATGTCCTTCTGGGTCATCGTCGCGTAGGGTTTGAACGCGGGCACGTCGGCCGCGAGCTTTCGCTGGCTCGTCATCATCGCGGGCAGGCGGTCGCAAATCTTCGCCGCGGCCTTGCGGATGCCGGACGTCTGCGCTTCCACGTGCTGCCGGATTTGCTGGTCGGATTCACCGGCCAGCGCGCCGGCGATGGCCGCGCCCGCTGCACTCATGCCGAGCGACGCGCCCTGCTTGCCGATTTCGATGCCTTGCCGGGCGATGCCGACGATCTGCTGGCGGTAAGCCAGCATTTCGTTGCGCTGGGCGGGCGTCAGCGGCACGGCCTTGCCGGCGACTAGGAAATCGCCCTGCGGGGTGATTTCGGCTTTGGGAAGATCGCCATCGTTGTCGGAAATGCTGATGTTCTTGGTGGCGATTTCCGCGCCCGCCTTGTCCATCGCGCGATCGATCGCGCTGCCGATCAGCGTGTCCGTGGAGGACGCGATCGCGGCGCTGGAAGCCGAGGGTGACGGTGCTTGTCCCGCGCTGCAGGCGGTCAGCACCGCGAGGCTCGATGTGGCCAGGAACATTGAAAATTTTCGCATGGTCATGCTGGCTCCCTGAAAAGTCGGTACACGCAACCCGTTTGGTCGGTTGCGGGCGAACGCGCGCAGGCGTCTCAAGCGCCGCTGCCGTGGGTGACGCTGCACTCCATCCGATCGCGCGATGCATACGGCGCAAACGCCGGGATCGCGGTGGCGATGGCGTTCTGCGTCGCGCCCAGCGCCTTGAGATCGGCGCACAACTTGTTTGCGGCGACCTCGATCTGGTCGGATTGGGCGTCCAGCTTTTTCTCCGCGGCCGACTGGTCATCATGGAAGATGGACGAGATCGCGGCGCCGATGCTGCGGGTGGCGATTTGCACGCCCTGCTTGCCTACCGCTGCGCCGGAACTCATGGTGTCGCGCGCCTGCTGGTAATAGCGCTCCAGCAAGCGGCGCTGTTCCGGGCTGACGGCGATGGCCTTGCCGTCGATCTCGAGGGCGCCATCACGGCCGACGTGCGCGTTGGGGTGCCCCAGTGCGTGCACCACGACGCCGTTCGAATCGAAGGTGATGCTGTTGCCGAGCGTATTGATGCCGGGCGAGCAGGCGGCCAGTGCCGCGCTGATCAGGATGGCGCCTGCGAGGGTGAGCGTTGTCTTCATGACTTTCTCCTGGGCGAGGGTAATCAGGCTTCGTCGCGCCAGCGGCGGAACCAGATCGCGGCGGCGATCAGGGCAATGCCCACCGCGGCGCCGATCCACATTTCGGGCATTGCGAACGCGCGCCCCATGGACCCGTAGCTGATCGCGCCCAGTTGGTTGCCGTCGATGAAGTTCACGCCGTGCGAAACCGCGTCGGGCGCGATCCAGCTTGCCGGAACCACGCTGAGCAAGGCGCGCCCGACCAGATCGCCCCAGAAAAACCGGGTGTCGATGTTCGGCAGCCCCAGCAGGCCGACCCAGAAGTTCAGCACGCCGGCCACGATCGGGATCACCACCGCCCACAGGAACGGCTTGCTGCGCACCGCCGCCGACCACATCAGCAGCCAGCCGACCGTGGGCAGCGCCCACACCGCATCCACCGGGATCATGGCCAACAGATGCACCCACAACGCGAAAGGTTCGGTGTGCGCCCACAGCAGCCCGAACGGATTCACGCCGTGCGCCAGGAACCACCCACTGACGATGATCTGGGCGCCGATGTAGCCGGCCAGCGTCACCAGCATCGCGATCACCGGCGCGATGAAGATCGCGGCGATCACCTTGGAGAGCACCGTCGAGGTGTCGGAAACCGGCAACGATTTCCAGAACAGGATGCTGCGATCGCGGCGGTCGTCGTACAGCGCGCCCAGCAGGTAGAAGAACACCACGAAGAACTGCACCACCCCGGTGATGAAGGCGAACAGCAGCATCGTGGCGTCGAGCGCCTTGACCAGTTGGCCGATGTCGTGGGCGGAGGCGCTGCGCAGCATTTCGCTGAGATTGGCGGCGCCCATGTGCACGGACATGTTGACGCCCATGCGTGCGCGGAACACTTCCCCGGCGATGATGCCTAGGATGGTGATGCCAAGGATCACGGCAGCCGCAGTGACCTGCGCCCACAGGAATCCTCGCCGCGATTCCCAGTACTCGCGTTTCAGCAACCAGGCAAACGGCGATTTCAAAATCGCGTTCATGCGTAGGTTCCTTTCATGATGGCGACGAACAAGTCGGACACCGAAGGCCGCTTGACCTCGCCCAGTTGTGCCAGTCGTTCGGGATCGGCGCTGTCGTACACGAAGATGCTCTTGCCGAATACCGCGGCGCGCTCGTCGATGGGTTTCAGCGCACGCGCGGCCTCGATCCTGTCGGCGTTCACCAGCACTTCGGCGAAGCGTGCGCCCATTTCTTCCATGGTGGCGCCCAACGCGACCTTGCCGTCGCGGATGAACAACAGGTCGGTGAGGATGTGTTCCACTTCTTCCACCTGGTGGGTGGTGATGAGGATGGTCTTGTTCTCGTCGAAGTAGTCCTCCAGAAGGCTCTGGTAGAACTGCTTGCGGTAGAGGATATCCAGCCCCAGCGTGGGTTCGTCCAGTACCAGAAGTCGCGCATCGATGGCCATCACGATGGCGAGGTGCAGCTGCACGATCATGCCCTTGGACATCTCGCGCACTTTCTGGTTGGCGTGCAGCTTGGTGCGGCTGAGGAAGCGCTCGCACTTGGCGCGATCGAAGCGCGGGTGCACGCCGGCCACGAAATCGATGGCTTCGTGGACGCGGATCCAGCGGGGCAGGGTCGCGACGTCCGCGATGAAGCACACCTCGCGCATCAGCTGCGGGCGTTCGCGGCGCGGATCCATGCCCAGCACCTTGAGGTCGCCTTCGAAGTCGGTCAGCCCCAGGATCGCCTTCAACGCAGTGGTCTTGCCCGCGCCGTTGGGTCCGATCAGGCCGACGATGCGGCCGTTGCCCACCTCGAAATCGGCACCGTCCAGCGCCACGGCATTCTTGTAGCGCTTGGTGAGTCCACGCGCGTGGACAACGGTTTCGGATCCGGCCGCCGGCGGGGTGGCGGGTCGTTCCGCGATGGCTTCGGCTGCTGCGTTCATCACGATTCCCTCTTGTGTGATTCTTGCGCTGGCGTGGCCAGCAATTTCTGGGTGTCCAGGCCCATGCGTTCGATGCGCGCGCGCAGGCGCGGCCATTCTTCACGCAGGAAATGTTCGCGTTCGCTCCGGAGCAGCGCGTCGCGTGCGCCATCGGTGACGAACATGCCGAGGCCGCGGCGTTTCTCCACCAGTTGCTCGTCCACCAGTTCCTGGTACGCCTTGGAAACGGTGAGCGGGTTGATCTGGTAGTCGGCCGCGACCTGGCGAACCGAGGGCAGGGCATCGCCCTCGTTCAGCGCGCCGTCCAGGATCATCGCCACCACGCGTTCGCGGAGCTGGCGATAGATCGGGACGTTGTCGTTCCAGGTTACGCTCATGGCTTCAATCCTGGCGGTAATGGTTCCGTCCCCGCATCATTCGCGAGGCCCCTGCAGGACCGCATCACGCACCGGCTTCGCTGGACGCGAACGAGTAGTAGGGCATGACTGTGCCGGCGCCGGCCGAAGAGGGCGAAGCCGAACCGCTCTTCTGACCCTGCTTGTGCAGTTCGCGAAGCTGGGCGCTGGAAGGCGTCACCTCGATGGTGGGCAGCGTGGTGATCACGGTGGTGGCGGTGGCGTTGATGGCCGCGCGCGAAGCATCGGCGGCGGCATTGCTGTAGTTGGCGATACCGGCCATCCCGGCGGCGGTGATCAGCATGGCGGCGGCGACGGCGATGGATTTGCGGGCGTTCATGATAGGCCTCCTTAGTGACCTCGTTGACCAGTGTTGTAGTGAACTATAACACCAGTTTTCGACCCGTCAATACCCCCTGCCATCAGTCATGGTTCAAGCCGCGGCGCAGCCAGCCTCGGTGGCTGACGATCATTGGTCCGTCAGGCGGCCGGGAGCCGCGCGGAGCGCATGAATGAACCCTGTCGTGACGCCGTGGTCCATAGCGTTGCTCGTTGCCATTCCGCGGCGAAACACGCAGAATGGTGCGTTCAGTGACGCATCACCGCGCCATCAGCGCGTCAGCCATCCAACATCAGAGGACAACACCGATGAAGCAGATCATGCGGCCGAGCCTGGCCGCCGTTGCCGTGATCGCCGCACTTGGCGTCGCAGGTATTTCGCAGGCACAAACCAAATCGACGGCGACGGCGACGGCGACGGTCGACAAGACCAAGGCGAGCGAGATCGTCGGTTACGAACTCGCCGGCCGGTATCCGGACTGGGCGCGTGATCTGGTGAATCCGCAGCAGGTCGGCCAGGCCGTGACCCGCGCGTTGCAGGGCCAGAAGCCCAGCATGAGCGAAACCGAAGCGCAGAGCGTCGCCAAGGCGTTCGGCGAACAATTCGCGGCGCGCGCCAAGCAGCATTACGACCAGGTCGCCACGCAGAACAAGCAGGCGGGCGATGCGTTCCTCGCCAAGAACAAGTCGCAGCCCGGCGTGCACGTCACGTCCGACGGCTTGCAGTATCAGGTGGTCACGCAGGGCACCGGCGCCAAGCCGAAGGCCACCGACACCGTGCAGGTCAACTACACCGGTTCGTTCGTCAATGGCCAGGAATTCGATTCGTCGGCCAAGCACGGCACCGGCCCGGCCAAGCTCGACCTTTCCAACGTGTTCCCCGGCTTCAAGGAAGCATTGATGCTGATGCCGACCGGCAGCCATTACAAGTTCGTGATCCCGTCCGATCTCGCCTACGGTTCCGAACCGAAGAACGGCTTCCCGCCGAATGAAACGCTGGTCTTCGACGTCACGCTGGTGAAGATCGGCGCGCAGTGATTGCGACGATCCGGTTGCAACCAAAAAAACGCGGCCTTCGGGCCGCGTTTTTTTTAAGCCTGCAGGTCAATACCGCACGCTGGTCATTCCGGAGCGGCCGAAGGCCGGATCCGGAATCGGTTTGCACGAATCCGCGTGCTTGAAACCGATTGACTCGCGCCATCCGCGGCGCTCGCGTTTGCAATCCTGCAAACGCAATCGGGTGCCCGCAAGGAACACGGGCAGCCCCGGAATGACTACGTTTGGGTTTGTTCCCGCACGCGTTCGGTGATGCCCGCTATCACGCGTGCGCAATCGCCTCGACGCGCGCGGCGCAGATGAAATCATTCATCGACAGACCGCCGACATCGTGCGTGGACCAATGCACCACGCAGCGGTTGTAGCCGACTTCGAGATCGGGATGGTGATCCTGCCGATTGGCCATCCAGCCCATCGCGTTGACGAAACCCAGCGTTTCGTGGAAATTCCTGAAACCGAAGGTTTTCGCGATCGACTTGCCGTCGAAGGCCAGTTGCCATTCCGGCAGCAGCGCCAGCAACTCGCGCACGCGCGCTTCGCTCAGCGCATGCTCCTTGCCTTTGCGGGGTTCGCAGTGCAGCGCGGCCAGCTCGGCGAGGTCCATGTCGATGCGCTCAGTTGCCGCCCTGGATCTTGCCGTGCAGGTCGGACAGCTTGCTCGGCAGGCCGGAGAAGTACGCGGCCAGATCCTTGATGTCCTGATCGCTCAGCGGCGCGGCCATGCCATTCATGATGGCGTTGGTGCGCTGGCCGTCCTTGTACTCGTGCAGGACTTGCGCGAGGTAATCCTGATACTGGCCGGCGAGCGCGGGATAGTTCGGCGCGATGCCGTTGCCATCGGCGCCGTGGCAGGCTGCGCAAGCCGCGGACTTGGTCTTGCCGTCGGCGGCGTTGCCCTTGGCCGCGAACGCCGTGCCGAAGCTGAGAGCCAGCGCTGCGGCCACGAGGGAAACGAGAATGGTGCGTTGCTGCATGGTCGGTCCCCTCAGTTCTTGTGCAGTTGCTTGGGCGCAAGGCTGGACAGATAAGCCGCGATGTCCGCGATCTGCTGCTCGGTCAGGCTGTGGGCCTGCGCATTCATCGTCGGATATTTGCGCGCGCCGCTCCTGTATTCATTGAGCGCGTCGATGATGTATTGCTCGTTCTGTCCCGCGATGCGCGGCACGTGGTATTCGGGGTTCACCGATTCGTATCCGGTGATGCCGTGGCAGCCGTGACAGGTGTACACCTCGACCTTGCCCTTGGCGGGATCGCCCTTGGCGAAAGCGCTGGACGCGAAACATGTGAAACCCGCCATCAGGACGACGGTCAGCATCGATCGGATCATGTTTCTGTGGTTCCCTGCAGGCGGCTCGCGCCGCGTGGCAAAGCCGGAAGTATAGCTTGTGCCCCGCCGCCGGGGGCAAGCCTGCGCGCGTCAGCGGCGTACCGTCAGCCCGAATGCGACGCTGCGTGCGCCTGCTGCATCGTGTCGATCGCAAGCGCCGAATGCGCGTACGCGCCGCCCGCGCGCATTTCGGCGGCAACCCATATCGCTTCCATGATCTGCTGCTCCGTCGCGCCCGCTTTCAATGCAGCTTTCGTGTGGCCCTTGATGCAATACGGGCACTGCGTGGTGTGCGCCACCGCCACCGCGATCAGCTGCTTGGTGATGCCTGGCAGCGCGCCGTCCGCAAACACCGCGCGGCTGAAATTCTGGAATGCTTCGAGTGGAGCGGGCGCCAGCTCGTGGCGCTTGCGCGCGATGTCCACGGTGGATTCGGGGTACATCGGATGATCCATGGTGGTGTCCTCGCAATGCAAAACACGCACTTTACGCCGATCACCCGGGCAAGCGTTGTCGGTGGTCAATGCGCGACCACGGCCAATGCGGATACTGGGATGGTTTGCCAAGTCGTGCGGGTAATGGTCTGATGGCGACATGAGGACGTGGCGCTCCATGTTGTGGGGTGTGATCGCGTTGCTGGTGACAGCGACTTGCGTGGCGGCGCCCCGATCGCCGATGGCCCATCCGGCCGTCATCGTGCTGCGCGTCGATGGCCCGATCAGTCCAGCCAGCGCCGATTACGTGGTCCGCGGCATCGAGCAGGCCGGTTCGATGCACGCCGCGGCGGTCGTGCTGGAACTCGACACGCCCGGCGGGCTTTCCAGCTCCATGCGCGACATCATCAAGGCGATTCTCGCCTCGCCGGTTCCCGTGATCGGTTACGTCGCGCCGTCGGGTGCACGCGCGGCCAGCGCCGGCACCTACATCCTGTACGCGTGCCATGTCGCGGCGATGGCGCCCGCCACCAACATGGGTGCGGCGACACCGGTTTCGCTGACGGGCGGCGGCAGTGTGCCGCTGCCGTCGTCCAGCAGCGGCAAGCCCGCAGCGTCCGGCGAAAGCACCGAAATGCGCAAGGTCACCAACGATGCCGTCGCCTACATCCGTGCGCTGGCCGAGCGCCGCGGCCGCAACGCGGACTGGGCGGAAAAGGCGGTGCGCGACGCGGTGAGCGTGTCGGCGGACGAGGCGCTGAAACTGCACGTGATCGACTTGATGGCGCCGGACATTCCGACGCTGCTGGCCGACGTGGACGGGCGAAAGGTTGAAACCGCGGCGGGCTCGCAGGTACTGCAGACGCGTGGCGCGAGCCTCGAAACCGTCACGCCCGGCGCTCGCAGCCAGTTCCTCGGCGTCATCGCCAATCCATCGGTGGCCTACATCCTGCTGTTGCTCGGCCTCGGCGGACTGGTGATGGAAGGCATGCACCCGGGCGGCGTGCTGCCTGGCGTGGTCGGCGCGATCTGCCTGTTGCTGGCGTTGTACGCATTCCAGTTGCTGCCGGTGAACTTCGCCGGATTGGGGCTTATCGTGCTGGGCGTGATCCTGATCGTTTCCGAAGCGTTCGTGCCGGCGTACGGCGTACTCGGCACCGGCGGCGTGGTTTCGTTCGTGATCGGCTCGGTGATTCTGATGGACACGGGCGTGCCGGGCTACGGCATTGCGCTGCCGGTGGTGGTCGGCATCGCGATCGCGGCGGCGGCCATTCTGGTCGGCATCGTGTGGATGGCGATGCGTTCGCACAAGCGCCCGGTGGTCAGCGGGCGCGAAGAAATGATCGGCGCGATCGGCGAAGTGGTGGCCGATTTCGCAGGCCGCGGTGCGGTGCACGTGCACGGCGAGCGCTGGCAGGCGAAGTCCGAGGTGCCGCTGGCGCGCGGCCAGGCCGTCTCGGTCACCGCCATGCACGGCCTGGTTCTGGATGTGAAACCCTTGGCTGTTCCGAAGGAGGCACCCCCGTGAGCATGTATCCCGTCATCGCGGTGATCGTCATCATCGTTCTGATCATCCTGCTGTCGTCGATCAAGATCCTGCGCGAGTACGACCGTGGCGTCGTATTCCTTTTCGGCCGGTTCCAGGCGGTGAAGGGGCCCGGCATCATCATCCTGATCCCGGTGATGCAGCAGATGGTGCGGGTCGACCTGCGCACGATCGTGGTGGAGGTGCCGCCGCAGGACGTGATCTCGCGCGACAACGTGCCGGTGAAGGTCAACGCGATGATCCTGTATCGCGTGATCGATCCGGAAAAGGCGGTGATCCAGGTGGAAGATGCACGCGAGGCCACCAGCCAGCTCGCCCAGACCACGCTGCGCTCGGTGCTGGGCCGGCACGAACTCGACGAGATGCTGAGCGAGCGCGAAAAGCTCAACGCCGACATCCAGGGCATCCTCGACCAGCACACCGACGCCTGGGGCATCAAGGTTTCCAACGTCGAGATCAAGCAGGTGGACCTGGAAGAAAGCATGTACCGCGCGATCTCGCGCCAGGCCGAGGCCGAGCGCCAGCGGCGCGCCAAGATCATCAACGCCGAGGGCGAACTGCAGGCTTCCGAGAAGCTGATGCAGGCCGCCCAGACATTGATGGGACAACCCCAATCGATCCAGTTGCGTTACCTGCAGACGCTGGTCGAGGTCGCGGGCGACAAGACCACGACCATCGTGTTTCCGTTGCCGCTGGATCTGCTGGAACCGCTGCTCGGGAAACTGCGCAAGTCGGCCGGGGAAACGCCGCCCGCGTCCTGATCGCGGCGCGGCGCGTTCAAGTGCGCGCGGATTTCACCAGCAGGTGCTTCGCCAGCGCGCCGTGCACGTAGCCGATTGCGCGCACCAGGTGCAGCATGCCGAACAGCAGGAAGAACCCGACCACGAACATTGCGATCGCGTCGCCCCAGCCCGGGATGTGCGCGCCGAAGCCCCAATCCACCGTGACGTAGCCGTTGACGAAATCGCGGCCCCAGCCGAAGAAGTCGAACGCCATCGCGATCGGCGTGAACATCAGCGCCAGCGACACGGCCGAAAGCACCACCACGATCACGAAGTAGACGATGCCGAGCGGCAGCATCAGGATCATGTAGAACAGCGTCGCCCAAGTGCGCGGATCGGTCAGCATCTCGACGATGCGTTCGCGCCACGGCCGTTCGCGTTCGGTGTAGGGCGGCCGTCGCGGCATCCGCACGCCCAGCATGCCTTCCACGATGCGGCTTTCCAGCAGCGATAGCCCGCGCACCGACGCCATGAACAGCAGGAAGAAGGGCAGGCCGAAGATCATCACCGCAAATCCGCCCGACAGCGCCAGTCCGGTGACCGCCCAGGTGAAATAGAAGATGCCGGTGGCGAGCGCCAGCAGCATGTAAAACATGGCGCCGTACGTGTGCGGGTCCGCCAGCACGCCGAAGAAGCGGCCGAGTGCCGAACGTCGCGGTCGCGGTGGTGGAGAACGCAATGCGCGTGCCACGGTCTTCTCGGTGGTGCGGTAGATGTCCGCGACTTCTTCCGGTGCGCCATACGTGGTGGCGATCTTCGCGAGCAGTTCGGCCTCGCTCATGCCGGGGTTTTCGGCCAGTTCCGAACGCAGGTGTTCCTCGGCGTCGTACAGCGCGTCCTGGATCATCGCCGGGTCGGCGCCCGCAAGCGCGGCCCGCAGTTGCGCGAGGTATTGCTTGATGGTTTGCGGCGTGGTCATGGCGTTGCTCCTCTCGCGCTGCGGATCCGCTTCGGACGGGGTATGTCGTTGTGACAGTGCGCGGGTGTGGTTTTGGACGAATGCATGTCTTTCCCTTCAACGATCGGCAAGCACGGAATCGACGAAACTGCGGGTGGAAGTCCATGCGCCGGTCCATTCGCGCAGGACTTTCCGGCCCAGCGCGGTGATGCGGTAATAGCGTCGCGGCGGTCCGGCTTCGGAAGGTTCGACAAATGTGTCCAGCAACTCCGCCGCGCTCAGGTTGCGCAACACCGGATACAGCGCGCTCTGCTTGCCGACCAGCACCCCGCCGGCTTCGCGTTCCAGCCGTTTGGCGATCTGGTAGCCGTACAGTGGTTCGCGCGCGGCCGCGAGTACGGCCAGCAGCACCAGCGACACCGTGCCGGCGGCCAGTTCCTTCTCGAATTTTTTCAAATGGACGTCTGTTTCCGACATCGCGAGCCGCTTGCAACGCGTGTATAGGCGAGTACACTATAGCGCAGTTGACAATAGTGGCATGCGTCGGAAGTCATGGGTATGTCGTCATGGGTCGAGAGTCATGCTTCACGCCATGCCGAAGCGGCGCATACTGGACGCGCGGTACGGATTGCAGTGGCCGTCGTCGGGCGGCGAGGAGATCGAAATGTTCGAACTCGGAATTCTGGTACTGGTGGTGGTCGGTGCGTGCTGGTTGTTCGGTGCGCTGATCGCCGGACTGTTCAAGCTGACCTTCGGCTTGATCGGCGCATTGTTCGGCGGCGTGTTCGCATTGTTCGCCGTCGGTTTCGCCGCGCTCTTGGTGGTGCCGATCGTATTGTTCGCGCTGCTGCCGTTGATGCTGCCGGCGCTGTGCATTGCCGCGTTGGTGTGGCTGATCGTGCGCGCCTCCCGTCCGCACGATCCGGCACCGACCGCGCATTGATGCAAGCGCGCGGCACCCGACTGCGTTTGCAGGATTGCGAATGCGAACGCCGCAGGCGGCGTGCAGCGCGAGCGCCATGGATGGCGCGAGTCAATCGGTTGGCGCGTACGGCCGTCGTCGAACCGATTCCGGATTCGGGCCTGCGGCCCGCTCCGGAATGACGAGCAAAAACAGCGTTTCTTCAGATCAGTGCGTCGTGATCAGCCCTGATCGAGATTGAAGCGCACCGGCACGATCACCCAAGCCTCGATCGCATGGCCGTCGCGGATGGCCGGATGGAAACGCCATGAGGCGAGTACGTGCCCGCGCGCTGCATCGTCCAGCACGCGTGAGCCGCTGCTGCGTTCGATCATCGCCTGTACCGGTTTGCCGGTCGGGTCGACCCGCACTTTCAACAGCACCGTACCCTGGACCCCGGCCCGCAGCGCCTGCACCGGGTAAGCAGGGGGCGTGGCGGTTTCGTAGGCGATGGTGGCGTTGCTGTCGCTGGCGGCCGGAGCCGTGTTCGTTCCCGTCGAGATCGCGGTTGTCACCGGTGCGAGCGGTGCGAGGGTTTGCAATGCGGGGACGACGATCGAGGTCGCGTGCGTCGTCGCGACGTGGATGCTCGGCGCCACAACCCGCTTCACCATCTGCAGCGTCGGTACGGCGGGTGGCGCCACCGGTGGCGGTGGCTGCAGCACCGCGAACAGCGATTGCGGCGACGGGACGTGGCGTGTGTACGGCGTGCTCGGCAGCAGCGCGAACAGCACGATCGCCAGGTTCAAGCTCAAGGTCAGCGCCGTCGCGAAGGAACGGGTCGCGTGCGGCGCGCATTCGAACGAACGGGAGACTGCCATCGACGTCATGAGCCACCTCCTTGCAGTGAGGAATGTGGCCAAGGGCGCCGTGGGGCGGCGCCCCGGTCGGATTTCACGCTACGCTTTTGCTGCGGGTCGGACAAGTGCCGCCATTTCCGGCGCATGTTGTTGTCGTCATCCATTGGTGCGCCGCAGGCTTTACCATCGTGCTTTCCACGTTGCAGGAGCGACCCTGATGCAGAACCGCGACCGCACGATGCGCGCAAGCCGGCGTCACTTCCTGCAGGCCTCGGCACTGGGCGCGGCGGCGTTGCCCGCGATGATGCTGGCTGGCAACGCGGGTGCTGCGGAAGCATCCGGCCATAACCTGAAGCTGCCGAAGTCGATCCTGGCATTGCAGCCGGTCGCATCGAAAGTCGTTCCGATCAGCGACGACGAACGTCGCGCGCGGATGGCACGGGCGCAGCAGTTGATGGACAAGCACGGCATGGATGCAATCTTCGTCGATGCCGGCACCACGCTCGACTACTTCGCCGGCCTGCGCTGGTGGAACAGCGAGCGCACGATGGGCATGTTGCTGCCGAGGTCGGGCGATCCCGTCTACATCGTTCCCGCGTTCGAACGCAGCCGCACGCAGGGTCAGATCCGTATCGGCAGCGACGTGCGCACCTGGCAGGAAAACGAAAGCCCCTACGCGTTGATCGCGAACGTGATGCGCGAACATCGTGCCGGCACCGGCGTGCTCGGCATCGACGATCGCGTGCCGTTCCATCGCGCGACCGAAATCGGCAAGGCGCTGCCGCAGGGAAAGTTGGTGGAGGCCACGCCGGTTACGGCGGGGTGCCGCGCGATCAAGAGCCTGGCGGAACTCGCGCTGATGCAGATCGCCTGCGACGCCACGCTTTCGGTGTACCACGCGATCTGGGAAGGCCTGGAACCTGGCATGACCCAGCACCAGGCGTCGGCCTGGATCGATGCCGCATACCAGCGCATCGGTTTGCGTGGCGAGGCCAGCATCAACGTCGGCAAATACACCGCGCAGCCGCATGGTTCCAACCAGCCGCAACACATCGTGGAAGGCACACCCGTGATGCTGGACGATGGCTGCTACGTCGAGGGCTACCAGAGCGACCTCACCCGCACCTTCACGCTGGGCAAGGCCAGCGACAGGATGAAGCGCGTGTTCGACATCGTGCGCAAGGCACAGCGGGCGGCGCTCGCGGCGGCGCATCCGGGCGCGACGATGGAATCGGTGGACGCCGCCGCGCGCAAGGTGATCGTGGATGCCGGCTACGGCCCCGGCTACGAGTATTTCTCGCACCGGCTCGGCCACGGCATCGGCATGGACATGCACGAGTGGTATTACCTCGTGGGCGGCAACACGCGGAAGATCGAGGTCGGCATGACCTTCAGCGACGAACCCGGCATCTACATTCCGGGCGAGTTCGGCGTGCGGCTGGAAGACGACATGCACGTCACCGCCGAAGGCGCGCGCTGGTTCACGCCACAGAGCCCGTCGATCGAGCATCCGTTCGGGTAGTGCCGCCCAAACCTTATGCGCCAGCCGGCGACTCGATCAGTCCGGCGACGATCTCGATCGAACGCAACCGCGCCGCGTGATCGTGCATGTTGCTCGTGAGGATCAACTCGTCGGCGCCGGTCTCCTCGACGAATGCCTTGATCCGATCCGCCACCGTGCCGGGCGCACCGATCGCGGAGCATGACAGCACGTGCTCCAGCAACTTGCGGCCCTGCGGCGCCAGCGATTCGACGTAGCCTTCGATCGGCGGTGGCAATCGCCCCGGATGGCCCGAGCGCAGGTTCACGAACGACTGCTGCCACGAGGTCGCGAGGTAGTGCGCTTCGTCGTCGGTGTCCGCGGCGAACACGTTGTAGCCGAGCATCACGTGCGGTCGTTGCCGGAATCGCGACGGCTTGAATTGCGCGCGATACACCGCGATCGCATCCATCATCTGCGCCGGCGCGAAGTGCGAAGCGAACGCGTAGGGCAATCCCAGCATCGCGGCGAGCTGCGCGCCGAACAGGCTGGAGCCCAGGATCCAGATCGGCACCTCGTGGCCTTCGCCGGGCACCGCGCGCACGGGCGTACGCCCTTCGAAGTACGCGATCAATTCCAGCACGTCGCGCGGGAATGCATCTGGGTCGGTATCGAGATTGCGGCGCAACGCGCGAGCGGTGACCTGGTCCGAACCCGGCGCGCGGCCGAGCCCCAGGTCGATCCGGCCGGGATACAGCGCCTCCAGCGTGCCGAACTGTTCGGCGATCACCAGTGGCGAATGATTCGGCAGCATGATGCCGCCCGCACCCACGCGGATACGCGACGTGGCGCCGGCGACGTGGCCAATCAGCACCGCGGTGGCGGCGCTGGCGATGCCCGGCATGCCGTGGTGTTCGGCCATCCAGAAGCGGTTGAAGCCCCAGCGCTCGGCGTGTTGCGCGACGTCCACCGTGTGTGCCAGCGATTCGGCCACCGAACCACCTTCGGTCACCGGGCACAGGTCGAGGAAGGAAAACGGGATCATGGCAAAGGCAGTTGGTGCTGGTCGCCCGAATAATCAAGGTGTCCATCCACCACGCGCGCGGCCGAGGTGTACGGATGTTCCTGCGGCGGTGCCGGCCCCATGATGTGCAACACGCGCGTGCCGTGGAGTTTGAACATGTCCGAGATCAGCCCGCGATGGCAGCGCCACCAAACGGCCTCCGAGCACATGATCGCGGCACGTTGTTTCAACGCCAGCGCCTTCAGCCGTTCGATGCCTTCGTGGAACGCCTCGGTCTGCATGTAGTCCGCGTAGCCGCGAAATGCCGGATGTCGCCACGCCGTATTGGGTGAATCGGGTTGCACCTTGCGACGTCCGCCGAGTTCGGTGAAGGGTTCGTAGCGAATGCCAGCATCGCGCAATCCTTCTCGCAAAGGTTCCACGTTGAAGTGCGGATACTTGCGCGAGCCCGGATAGTGGCGCACGTCGGCCAGCACTTCGATGGCGTTGTCCGTCAGCAATGCGATGAATTCATCGAGATCGCGAGTGGAATGACCGATGGTCCAGAGCGTTTCGGGCCAGGGGGTTTCACTGGATTTCCTGCGCACACCCATCTGTCCAGCATACGCGCACGGACAGGAATGCACGCTGCCGCGTATCTATACTGACGCGATGAGCGCATACACCACCGCCAACACTATCGACGAATTCCGCCAGCACCTCGCCGACGTATACGCTCGCATCACGGCGGCATGTGCCGGGGTCGGGCGCGATCCCGCGAGTGTGCGCCTGCTACCGGTCAGCAAGACCGTGCCGGAGGAGCGTATTCGAAATGCGTACGCCGCGGGGTGCCGCACGCTGGGCGAGAACAAGGTGCAGGAAGCGCATGGCAAATGGCAGGCAATGTCGGATCTGCCGGATCTGTGCTGGTCGATCATCGGCCATCTGCAGACCAACAAGGCCAAGCTGGTGGCCGAATTCGCGTCCGAGTTCCAGGCGCTGGACAGCCTGCGGGTGGCCGCGGCGCTGGACAATCGCTTGCAGGCATTGGGCCGTTCGCTGGACGTGCTGGTGCAGGTGAACACGTCGAACGAAGAAAGCAAGTTCGGACTGCCGCCCGATGAAGTGGAAGCGTTCGTGCAACAGCTGCCGGCGTTTTCATCACTGCGCGTGCGCGGACTGATGACGCTGGCGCTGTTTTCGGACGACGCGGTGAAGGTGCGGCCATGCTTCGTGCGCCTGCGCACATTGCGCGACCGCCTGCGACAGTCTGCGCCAACCGGCGTCGCGATGGACGAACTTTCGATGGGGATGTCAGGTGACTACGAATTGGCGATCGAGGAAGGTTCGACGATCGTGCGCGTGGGGCAGGCGATCTTCGGCGCGCGCAAGGTCGCCGACAGTGCCTACTGGCCCGAGGGCGATGCTTCAGCTGGACCAGCCGCGTCCTCGCGATGACTGAGAGTGTTTTCGATCTCAGTTCTTTGCGCCGAACTCGTTGATGTCGAGTGAGAAGTTCTTGCCATCGGTCGCGACGGGTCCGGTTTCCTGTACGTACTTGTAACGGATTTCGTCGAGTACGACGCTGCTGTCGATGACGGTTGCCAACAATCCGCTCTGGCCAAGATCCGTGACGATCGTGCGGATATCCCGCTTCTTGATGAATTCGGTTTTCTTTTCGTCATGGACGAAGAAGTAGTCTGTCAATTTGCAAAATCCCCGTCTGCCGAGGCAACTTCACCGACAAAGTGCCGTCTGTTGGATTTGTCGAAGAGCGCACGGTACACGATCTGCAATTTGTCGCCCGCTTCAATGATCATGGCTTGCTGGCTCCTGCATTCGTGCGGCGATCGCCCCCGTGGCTTGCGTGCGAAGTGATGGGAACGGCAGCATGCTTGCCTGCAGGCGGGATCGTGCTCCAAAGTTAGCCGCGCACCGAGCGCAACACCTGAACGTGGTTCCCGACCCGGGTCATTGCATCGGGTGCAAGATCAGCGGCCCGGCGTGCCATCGGCACGTGCAGGGCTATCCCGACAACTTGAGCGCATAAAAACGCGTGCCGGGCAGATGCGTGTCGTTGTAAGGCGGGATTTCAGCAAAGCCCAGGCGGCGGTAAAGCGCTTGCGCCGCTGCCATGCTCGGGAGAGTGTCCAGGCGCAACTCGCGATGTCCAGCGTGGCGTGCGGCATCGATCACCGCTTGCACGAGCTGTTGTCCAAGACCGAATTTTCGATAGGCAGGCCGTACGTACAGGCGTTTCATTTCGCCCACGCCGTCGCCGATCGGCCGCAAGCCGACACAACCCGCGACTTCGTCGCCGACCTGCGCGACCAGCAGCGCACCGTTCGGCGGAACGTACGGATCCGGCAGCGCGGCGAGTTCGGCCGAGAACCCCTGGTATTCGAGATCCGTGTCGATGGCCCCGGCGTATTCGCGAAACAATGCACGGACGATCTCCACGTGTCCGGGTGCTTCGGCTTGAAGCAATGCCACGTCGGGCGATGGCATGAAGGCAGTGCTGGAGTCGGGCGGCAAGTTCATCTGGCGGCACGTTTCCGGGGCGCCTTGGGTTTCGGCGCGGGCATGGCCCGTTCGGTCGCCAGCAGCAGCTCGTGCAAGCGATCCGGTTCGTCGAGCAATGCATCGGCGACAGGATAGGGCTTCGCGCACGAATAGGGAGGGCGCTGCGGCAGGTCTGCGGTCAAATGGCGAGTGGCATCGGCCGGTTTGACGAACAGGCTGTTGTCGCACGCGAATGCAACGACCTTGCCGTCCAGATAAAACGCGTACTCGCCGAACAACTTTTTGTGCGTCAGGCGGTCCTGCAGCCCTGATTGATCGGCGATGTACTCGATGAAGGACAGTTCGGTTGCCATGATCTATCCAATTACAGCAGCCGGCTGAAGATGCGGATGCCGGCCAGGTATTCGCCCGCGATGGTGCCGAGATTGGTGAGCATGAACACCAGCAGCGTGCGCGCCACGCGATTGCGCCACCAGCCGGAGATGTGCAGCAGATCCTTGCGCAGCGACTGGAAATCGGCGACGCGCGGCTTGCGCAGCCACGCCTCGACCATCCCCGAGAACACGCCCGACGAAAGTCCCGGCGGCCGCAGGGGTTTCAGTGGACCCATCACCGCGGCAGTGAGCACCGACAGCGGATGCCCGCCCGCGACGGCGGCGCCGATGCCGCTGAGCGCGGCGGTGTAGATCACCCAGTCGCGCAGCGCGTGCCAGCCCATCGTGGCATTGCGGTAAAACAGGAATCCGATCGCCGCGAAGATGGCAAGCATGATGCCGATGGTGAGGTACTTCGGCCATTTCGGTGCCGGCAATTTGGCCGCCAGCGGTTCGATGATCGCGCGTGGCGCCTCCTGCTGCGCGTCGAGTTCGCGCTGGATGCCGGCAAGGTGGCCCGCGCCGATCACCACCAGCACGCGCTTCACGGCTGGCGCCACCGAGGATTCCTCGCGCAGCCGCGCCGCCATGAAGCGGTCGCGCTCGCCGATCAACGCCTCGTACAACGGTTTCGACTCGCGCGCGAATTCGCCGAAGGCACCTTCCAGGATGTCGCCCTGTTTCAGCTTTTCGATCTCGGCTTCGTCGATCTCGTCGCTGGAAAACACGCTGGCGATCAGGCCGCCGATGATGCCCAGGCGGTCGCGGAAACGCACGCCGCGATAGGCGTGGTTGAGGGTGGTGCCGATCTCGCGATCGACCAGCCACAGCGGGACGTTGCGCGCTTCGGCTTCGCGCATCGCGGCCTTCATCTCCGCACCCGGCTCGATGCCGTACTGCTCGGCGATGCGTTGCTGGAACGATGACAGCGCCAGCGATGCGAACACCATGCCTGCCTTGCCGGTGCGGATAACCTGGAACAGATCCATCTTCGCGAAGGCTTCCGGATCGCGGATGCCGCGCGCGCGCGATTCGCAAAGTTCCACGGCGATCGCGTCGAACGGTTCGCGCTCAACAAGTGCCTTCACCGCCTCCACGGAAGCGCGCGAAACGTGCGCGGTGCCAAGCAAAACGTATTCCACGCCGTCGCGTTCGACGCGCGCAAGCGGCTGGTCTTGCAAGGGATCGGTGACGGCTACGTCGTGCGGCGCTTCAGGTTGCTCGTTGATTGCGGAATCGTTCATTGGGGTCCCGTTCGTCCTGAGCGTAGGCCTCGAAGAGACCGAACTCGAAGGACAGTAGCGTTTCGACTACGCTCGCTGCGCGAGGGTAGTCCATCCTGAGTTTATCGAAGGGCTCAACGCAAACGGAACCTCGATGGCAGATCGTCAGTCCCGAAAACGTTTTGTCAAATCGCCGTAGGCGTCGATGCGCCGATCCCGCAGGAACGGCCAGATCCGGCGCACGTTCTCGCTGCGGGCCATGTCGATGTCGGCGAGCAGCAGTTCGCGTCCGTCGTCGCCCGCTTGCGCCAGGATTTCGCCTTGCGGGCCGGCCACGAAGCTGGAACCCCAGAATTGCGCGCCGCGGCCATCATCGGGCGCCGGTTCGAAGCCGACCCGATTGCATGCGAGCAAGGGCACGCCATTGGCGACCGCGTGGCCGCGTTGCACCGTGATCCAGGCGTTGCGCTGGCGATCTTTTTCGTCCTGTGGATCGGCCGGGTCCCAGCCGATCGCGGTGGGATACAACAGCAATTCCGCGCCGGCCAGCGCCATCAGTCGCGCGGCTTCCGGGTACCACTGGTCCCAGCACACCAGCACGCCGAGTTTGCCGACCGAGGTGTCGATGGGATGAAAACCCAGGTCGCCCGGCGTGAAATAGAACTTCTCGTAATACGCCGGATCGTCGGGGATGTGCATCTTGCGATACTTGCCGGCAATCGCTTCCGAGCGATCGAACACGACCGCGGTGTTGTGGTACAGCCCGGCGGTGCGGCGTTCGAACAACGAGGCCACGACCACCAGCTTCAGTTCGGCGGCAAGCAGGCCGAGGCGTGCGGTGGACGGGCCGGGAATCGGCTCGGCGCGATCGAACTCTTCCACCGATTCGTGCTGGCAGAAGTACGGTCCGTTGTGGATTTCCTGCAGCAGCACCAGTTGCGCGCCGGCCTTGGCCGCTTCGCGCAGGCCCGCCTCGATCGCATCGAGGTTGGCGTTGACGCTGCCGCGATCGCGTTCCTGCAGCAGGGCGACTTTGAGGATTTTGGAGGTCATGATCAAAGTTTAGCGAGACATTCCAAACACCGTCGTTCCGGACGCCGCGCAGCGGCGATCCGGAACCCAGTGACTTTGCTCTGTGGCCCCGGAAGGCACTGGGTTCCGGGTTCCGGCCCATGGCCGGCCCCGGAATGATGATGGTGAACCAAAGCCCGATGTGGCGTTGCTCTAAGCGAGAGCGCCTTGCGGCAGTTGCATCGTCATGCAATGCAGACTGCCGTTCTGCCAGATCAGCGGGCGGCAGGGAATCTGGATGACTTCGCGACCGGGATGCGCGAGCGCGATGGTTTGCGCAGCCGCGTCGTCCACCGCGTCACCGTAGGCCGGCACCAGCACCGCGCCATTGACGATCAGGTAATTCGCGTACGACGCCGCGAGGCGACGACCTTCGTCCGTGATCGGCTTCGGCCACGGCAGCGGAAACAGCCGATACGGTTTTCCAGCGAGCGTGCGCAGTGCTTCGATCTCCCGACGCATCGCATTCAGTTCTTCGTAATGCGGATCGTCGGGATCGCTGCAGGCCTGAAACACGATCGCGTCGTCCGGCGCAAAGCGGGCGAGGGTGTCGACGTGCGCGTCGGTGTCGTCGCCTTGCAGGTAACCGTGATCGAGCCACAGCACCCTCTGCGCGGACAATACGTTGCGCAGCGTGAGTTCGATCATTTCGCGCGACTGGTCGGGATGACGTTGTTGCAGGCACTTCCGCGTGGTGAGGATCGTCCCGCGCCCATCGGACTCGATTGCGCCGCCTTCCAGCGCCCAGTCCACGCGCTGGTGATGTGCGTCGCGGCCAAATGTACCGCGCTCGATCAATCCCGCGACCAGCGCGTCGTCCCGCGATGCTTCGAACTTGCCGCCCCAACCGGTGAAGCGGAAATCCAGCAAGATGTAGCGGTCGTGCTCATCGGCACAGGGATGTGCCGAGCGCGAATCGCAGGATTCGTCGGAGGCAAGTCCGGACATGTGCCGGACTTGCCGTGTCCGGGCCGCGGCGGGATACCCGGTCCCGGACTTCAAAATGATCGGACCGGAATCGCGCAGCCAGGTGTCGTCGTAGGGGATTTCGATGAAGCGCACGCGCTCGATATTCGCGCCTGCTTCGCGCAGGCATTCGGCGGCATGCGCGCCGATCTCGGCGTCGGGTACGCACACGACCGCGGTTTCGAAACGCGTGATCGCCGCGATCAGCGCGGCGCAGGTGTCTTCGACGCTGTCGAGTCGTTCGGCCCAGTCCGTGCCGGCGTGCGGCCACGCCAGCAAAACCGCGGACTGCGGCTCCCATTCGGCTGGCAGTCGCAATTCAGGGGAGTCCATGTGTGCGTCCGATGGCCTCGAGACCAGCTAAAGAAATCCCCTCTCCCTCCGGGAGAGGGTGCCCCGACAGGGGCGGGTGAGGGCCCGCTCCAGCGCATTCTCACTTGATCATGTCGACAGGCGGGCCGAACCCTCATCCGGCGCTTCGCGCCACCTTCCCCCCGGAGGGAGAAGGGAACAACTCGTTCGGCTCAGGGACAACTGGTAGGCCTGAGCTCTCAAGTTTCGATGCGCCTACAAACTGTGCGGCCCGGGCGTCCGCAATACCGAATGGATCACGTGGCTGTATTCGAAGTACACGATGTACCGCGGGTATTCCCAGCGGTGGATCGGCGGCTGATGCCTGGAACTGCCGCCGCGGGTCGCCAGCACTTTTTCCGGGGCGCCGTATGCGTGCTTTACCTGGTCCATGGTCATGCCGCGCTTGGGCAAGTTCATGCGCTGTTCGTGCTGTACCTTCACCCGCAGCGGGACCGAGTGCGTGGTCTGCGTCTGCAGGGTGTCGGCCCGCGCGGGCATCGACAGCAGCAGCGGGGCGACGCCGAAGGCAAGCGATGCGGCGATCAAGTTGGTAGCAATGCGGTTCATGGCGATGGCTTCCCACAGGCGCACGGCGCCGATGTGCCTTTTTAGCAAAACCGGAGGGGCTGCGCCAGCGAAGGGCATCACGAAAAAGGCCGTTCGAAGCGGCCTTGGTGTGTCGGTGAGGAGTGTTTCCGCAAACGAAATCTGCGGCTCGGAGTAGCTGCTGGTGAGAAGTCAGGCCATGGATGGCCGTTCTGGCGCCCACCGATCCGACAGCATCAGATTCGCAGGCCGTGTGGCGATGCGGCGATCAGGGATGATCGCACTACCTTTGGCGCGCCTTGAAGCGCGGATTACTCTTGCAAATCACGAACACCTTGCCGCGACGGCGCACGATCTTGCAGTCACGGTGCCGCTGTTTCGCGGACTTGAGGGAAGAAAGCACCTTCACGGCGGACTCCTGACAAACGATCTGACGGAAACAAAGCGGGAAATTGTAGCGCGCATAAATACTTGCCGCAAGCCTGCGGACAGTCAGGCGGCGGGCCGGTATCCTAGTGAATTCCGCATTCCACTATCCGGAGTTTGCACCGTGGCAGCCGATCTCGACCAGACTTGCGTGAACACCATCCGCTTCCTCTCGGTGGACATGGTGCAGAAGGCCAACAGTGGCCATCCCGGCCTGCCGCTGGGCGCGGCGCCGATGGCCTACGTGCTGTGGACCAAATTCCTGAAGCACCACCCCGAGAACCCGCACTGGGCCGATCGCGACCGCTTCGTGCTGTCGGCGGGCCATGGTTCCGCGCTGCTGTACAGCCTGCTTTATCTCACCGGCTACGACCTGTCGCTGGACGACATCAAGCAGTTCCGCCAGTGGGGCAGCAAGACGCCGGGCCATCCGGAACGCGGCCACACGGCCGGCGTGGAAGTCACCACCGGCCCGTTGGGCCAAGGCATGGCCAACGCCGTCGGCATGGCGATGGCCGAAGCGCAGCTCGCGGCGCGTTACAACCGCGACGGTCACAAGGTCGTCGATCACCATACCTATGCGATCGTCAGCGACGGCGATTTGATGGAAGGCGTCACCTCGGAAGCCGCTTCGCTGGCCGGGCACCTGAAGCTCGGCAAGCTGATCTGCCTGTACGACGACAACTACGTGACGCTGGCGGCCGGCACCGACATCACCTTTACCGAGAACCGCGCTGCGCGCTTCAAGGCTTATGGCTGGCACGTGCAGACGATCGAGAACGGCAATGATCTCGACGCCATCGAAAAAGCCATCAAGCGGGCGAAGGGCAAGAAAGACCAGCCGTCGATGATCCTGGTGCGCACCCACATCGGGTTCGGTTCGCCGCTGCAGGACAGCTACAAGGCGCACGGCTCGCCGCTCGGCGCCGACAACGTCATCAAGACCAAACAGAAGCTCGGCTGGCCCGAGCAGCCGGCATTCCTGGTACCGGATGAAGCGCTGACGCACTTCCGCGAAGCGCAGAAAAAAGGCAAGGGCGCCGAGACGGGGTGGAAGCGCCGCTGGAACAAATACGCCAAGTCTTTTCCGGAGCTTGCAGCGCAGTTGCAAAGTTCTCTCGATGGCAAATTGCCGGCCGGATGGGATGCCGACGTGCCGGTTTTCCCGGCCGACGCCAAGGGCATGGCGACCCGCGTCGCGGGCGGCAAAGTGCTGTCGGCAATCGCGCCGAAACTGCCCGCCATCAGCGGCGGTTCGGCCGACCTCGATCCGTCCACGCACACTGCGGTGAAGGGCCTTGGCGTGTTCTCGCCCGGCAAGGAGCCGGACGAGCAGAGTTGCGAAGAAGAGACGTGGAGCTACGCCGGTCGCAACCTGCATTTCGGTGTGCGCGAGCACGCGATGGGTGCGATCGCGAACGGCCTGGCCGCGCACGGCGGCTTCATCCCGTACACCGCCACCTTCATGGTGTTCTCCGATTACATGCGCCCGCCGATGCGGCTCGCCGCGATCATGGGCCTGCAAGTCGTCAACGTGTTCACCCACGACTCGATCGCGGTGGGCGAAGACGGCCCCACGCACGAGCCGGTCGAGCAACTCGCGGGCTTGCGTTCGGTGCCGAACCTCAACGTGATCCGTCCGGGCGACGCGAACGAAACCGCGGTCGCCTGGAAGGTCGCGATCGAAACCCAGAATCATCCGACCGCGCTGATCCTGTCGCGCCAGAACGTGCCGACGCTGGATCGCAACAAGTTCGCCAGCGCCGATGGCTTGCGCAAGGGCGCGTATGTGTTGCTGGATTGCGAAGGCGAACCGGAACTGATCGTGATCGGCACCGGCGCCGAAACCGGCTTGGTCGCGCAGGCCATCGAAAAGCTGCAGGCCCAAGGCGTCAAGGCACGCGCGGTGTCGATGCCGAGCTGGGAGTTGTTCGCGGAACAGGATCAGGCTTATCGCGATTCCGTGCTGCCGCCGAGCGTGCACGCGCGCCTCGCGGTGGAAGCCGGCTGCCGCGAAGGCTGGGAACGCTGGGTCGGCGACCACGGCTCTGGCATCGGCGTGAACCGCTACGGCGCTTCGGCACCCGGCGAACTGGTGCTGGAAAAGTACGGCTTCACCGTCGACAACGTGATCGCGAAGGCCAAGGCGTTGCTGGGCAACAGCTGAGTCGTACCGCGGGCCGGCTCAGGCTGAAATCGAACGGCGCTTTGGTAGGTTGGGCTGAATCCGGACTTGTTCCGGATGAAGCCCAACGTGGCGAGGTGTGAGGGCGGAATGTTGGGCTTCGCTATCGCTCAGCCCAACCTTGTATTGCTGGAATCGAGCGATGCTTTGGTAGGTTGGGTTGAACAACGTGAAGCCCAACGCGGGCGTGAGACAGGAATGTCGGGCTGCGCGATGCCCAGCCGCCCTCGCTGTCAGCGCTCCTTCACCTTCACGCCCTTCAGCAGCAAATCGAGCTTCTTCTCCATCTCCGCCTGCGGCTGCGTGCCGGGCTGGTAGACGTAGGCGCTGTAGAGCACCGATGGCTTCGCGTCACTCTTCGAAGGCGGTACCACCGTATCGATCTTGGTCATGCCATCGTCGCTGAAGGCGGTTGAATCGTACGGGTGCCGGCGATCCGCGACCTTCTTCCAATAACTCGCATAGACATCGCCGAGGTCGGCGGGCGGGGCTTGGTGGCGCACCACGCCCAGCATGTATTGGCTGTAGTTGTCCGCGGCCAGTCCGACCCGGCAGACATCCCACGCGACCTTGTGGTTGCCGTCGGGTGGGAAGAAACAGAACCCCAGTTGCAGCATGCTGTTCGCGTCGATGTCCTGGATGGCGGCCGTGGACAAAAATTCCATCCGCTGCGATTCGTAATGGAAATCCTTGCCGTAGTCGAAGGCGACGTGGATGTCCTTGAACGCATCCGGAAGCAGCTTCGGATCGGCCAGGAAATCCTTCCACTGCGCGAGCGTTCCCTGGTAGGACAGGCTCACGAAATCGGTGAGCGCCTGCATGTTGACGGCGGTGTCGTGGAGTGACGTTGCCGGGACGATGCGCATCAGTAGCGCGAAGCCGGTCGGAATCGGCAACGCGAACACGCTGACGTAGCCGTTCGCGTAGGGCACCGGCCACGTCCACATCTGCCAATGGCGTCCCCAGCGATCCGTCCAGGTGTCCTTGCTGCCGGGCTCGCCGAGCGAAGTCACCAGAATCCGCTCCGGTCCGACCGTGCGTTTCAGGAAGCCGGTTTTCAGCAATAGGTCCATCACGCCCTTGGCATCGTGATGGAAAGGCCCCGCGGGAAGGTTGTCGGGTTTGCGCAGGTGGAACAGCACGTTGCCGGCGACGGCGCCGCCCAGGATGTAGCCGTTGGCGGGCAGGGTGATCTTGACGCCCGGTTTGCCCTGGGGCGCCCAGATGCCGTCGCTGTTGCGAGCGAGGATCTGCGGGAAATCGCTGGACCCCGCGCCGCCGTTCAAAACCTGCTGCGAGCCGTCGCCGTTTGGAAACAGATTGGCCGATTGCTGATCGAGCAAGGCCTTGAGTTGCGAATCCAGATACGGATGGAACGCCTTGGCGTACGCCGCGAAGAAATCAGACACCGAAAGCGGCAGCTTGAAGTCGCCCTTGAAGGTGCCGCTCAAGGTGGAATCGAATGCATCGAACTGGTACGCCATGCGCTTGTCGAAACGCGCGAGATCCTTCGGCGCGTCCAGCACGTCACGCATCGGCAGCGCATAGTTGAGGTTCTCGTTCGGCGATTTCATCAACACCACGCCGATCACCTTGCCGTTCTGGTCCAGCAGCGGACCGCCGCTGTTGCCGGGCGAAGCCGCGGCCGAGAAACGGATCCACTTCCACTCGCCGTCCTGCGACTCGGGCGTGTCGGACGTGTACAGACCGTTGCGGATCACCACTCCGGTGCCGAGCGCGTTGCCTACCGAATACACGACCTGATTCAAACCGGGTTTGGTATCGACCGCCAGCGGCGTGATCTTCGGGGGGTCCTTCAGCGAGAACACCACGAAGTCGCGGCGCAGCGCGAACTTCTCGATCTTGTCGATCGCGTACAACTTGCCGGATGCATCGCGTAGTTCAGGCGCTCCCCACAGGCTCTGGTAGCCGGCCATCAGCACGTGCCCGGCGGTGACGTAGGTATTCGGCCCGATCGCGAACGCGGTGCCGATGGAGTAGTACTTGTCGGCGCGTTCCTGGTAGGGCAGCAGGTCCAGCGGCAGCGGTTTCTCGTAGGTGAGCGTGTCCTTCGGCTTGGCCGCGACCACTTCGAACGTCGCCGACTGGATGCCCGGCAGCAGCGACGGATCCAGCGTGGCATCGGCGTGCGCGGTGCCGACCGCAAGCCATGCGGCACAAGCCACCAGCAACGTCGCCACGATCCGAAGCGGGCGCGAGAAATGTCCATTCCACATCCGGGTGGAATCCATCGAAGAGGTCATGGGAACTCCGTCAGGAAAATCGATGCCGCAAACGTCGCGGATGTTTGCATAACCGAGGAATGCTTGCACGTCCGCCACGGACGCTTTGATATTTGCTCGTCATCCCGGAATACTCGCGCCATCCGTGGCGCTCGCGCTACGCGCCGCCTTCGGCGTTCGCTTTTGCAGTCCTGCAAACGCAGTCGCGAAGCGATATCCGGGACCCGGCGACTTTGCTCCAGATGCAAAAGTCGCTGGGTTCCGGGTTCTGCCCGCATGCTGCGGGCAGCCCCGGAATGACGACGTTTTTTGATGCCTCGGATCGCGAAACAACGCGCACGGGGAGTCCGCATGACACGGCGGCACGCTACACCCCGTTGCGATGCAGGATCATCTCCAGCACGAACTTCGAGCCGAAGAACGCCAGCAGCAGGATCGCCATGCCGGCGAGCGTCAGGTTCACCGCGCGGTGCCCGCGCCAGCCCCAGCGCCAGCGGCCGATCAGCAGCACGCCGAAGATGATCCACGCGACCAGTGACAGGATCGCCGTGTGGGCTTGGTGCTGCGCGTGCAGGTTGTGCACGAACAGCACGCCCGAAAGCAGCGTCAGCGTCAGCAGCGCAAAACCTGCGCCGATCAACTTGAACATCAGCGATTCGGTCTGCGTCAACGGCGGCAGCGCACCCGCCCAGGTATCGAGGCGGCGGGTGCGCAGCGCGCGTTCCTGGGTCGCCAGCAGCAACGCCAGCACCGCCGCGATCGCGAGCAGACTGTAGGCCAGAAGCGCGATGATCACGTGCAGGCCGATCTGCCAGTCGATCGGGAACGGCGCGGTGGCCGGCGCGAGGAATTCGTCGATCGCGAGGAACAATCCGGCCAGCGGAAACAGGATGATGCCCAGCGCCGCCACCGGCCGCGCGAGATTCACGATCAGGGTCAGCGCCGCGATCACCGCCGACACCAGCGAAAGCGCGGCATAAAAATGAAGGTCCACCGCGCCGCGATGGATTCCGAACAAAACGCCGAAGTGCATAAGCACCGCGATGCCGCCGAGAACCAACGCCGCACGGCGCGGCATCGCCGCGTGGCTCAGCAGCGGGCGGGCGAGTGCGGCGGCCGACGCGAAGTACAACGCGATCGCGAGGACCGCCAGCAATTCCATCGTGGGAGAGTGGATCGGCATGCGCGGAGTGTCGCATGCATGTGGGCGCGTGTACCAGCGCTGGCCCAGCAAGTTGGCCCCCTACCGATCGCCAATCAGGATGCTTTCAAATGCTTGATGGCGGCGTCACGGTGTTTCTGGCACTGAAATTCGCGGAACGCTACGGGCCGCGTGGGCCTACGCGATGCTTGCCGCGGTTTCCGTGGAGTGGGAATATCGCTGCGCGGTGCTGCGGTGCATGGGGAAAGGCGGCCGGGTTAGGCGGCGGAATTAGGCGGCACGAGTGGCGCAAGTCAGGGATTGGCGTGGGAAATGTTCCGACGATGTGCGCCGCACGGGCCGGGTTATATGGTGGAGTTATGCTTCATTTTGAAATCGACTTGTAAGTTAGACGGTTTGGGGCTCGCTCGCAAATGACTACCGACGGAGAACAGCAAACTTACGTGTTCCTGCACGGCATTTCCGTGCCGCGACCCGTGAAGCTATGCGACACAGTGCAGCTCCTGCCCGTCACACAAGTGCCTGATCCGGATGTGGCATTACAGGCCGCTCAGACACCAGAGGATGCGGCGGCCTTCCTACTCCTGCTACCGAGAATCTCAAGTCAACTTCGTATCGTGGCACCAGACCAGATGTCACTTGCTACTCGAGTCTGGAATTCGGGCTGGGACGCATTGCTTTTGGGCGCTGCGTTTGCCTGCGAGGTTGGCCATAACATCGAAAGCGAGAGTCCTGCCGAGGAGACGACTGGCCAAACAGCACTTCGCACTACAAACACTCACTTCCATGGCATTCGACGCGAACCAGTGGAGATTGATGAGAACGATTGTTTGTGGCTTGAGAAGCACTTCCAGCAAGCTCGCACCTTGCTAGACAAAGAAGCTTTTAGCAGTTCAATGCACTGCTTAGCTTCCTATCACTGGCATCCCCATCCACGTCCACGGCTATCGCTGTTGTGGTCGGGCATAGAAGGGCTTTTTCGGATAGAGAGTGAGCTGACATTCCGCTTGAGTCTAGCGGCAGCAAAATTCTTGGAGCCAAACGACCGGGATGCTGCGCGGGAAATTTTCAGAAATATTAAGCGCCTCTACAAGTCTCGGTCTCAAGCAGTCCATGGTGGGGAGCTTAAGGGTGACGCCAGCGTGGTTGTTTCGGAATCAGCCAAAATCTTGCAACTCCTGTTACGGCGCTGCATTGAAACTCAGCAACTGCCCGACGTCGACGAGCTAGTGCTTTGAGAGAACCGTCTAACAATTCATTCAAGCCGACGCCGCTTCGCGGCGCGGCTTAATTCAGGCGTTAGGCGTCTAGTCGAGGCCGCATGGAATTTGAACCCCGTATGGACAATATTCCGCTCTCAAATTTGAGAGCGGAGTTCCATTACACACACGAGATGTTGCTCAGCTCCGAGTTTGAGGCCGCTCTGAAGGGCGTCGCACGCCCTATCAAGACACCAATATTTGACTGGCATGGTGGGGGAACGGATTTGCTTTCTACGCTGGTTCGGCGCGCTATTCAGGGCGTGGAGTCATACACGGTGGGCGCTTCATGGATCAAACTTCAAACCATGAACAAGATGACCTCAGACCTGAATGCTCAGGTCAGAAACCCGTTTTCGATTCAGCGCGGCGCGGGGGCTGCGGCGGCGTTCTATCATCACCTGCCAAGCCTGATACACCCTGACCTCAGCATTCAACACGTCGATCCTGAGTTCTGGGAGGAGCTTCGACATTTCTATCGTGCGGTCCGCAACCCGCTTTTTCATGGCTCGCACTTCGCAACGGAGGATGTTTTCAATGCCTCCGAGTCGTTCCGGATCATTGGAGAGGTATATCTTTGGCTGGATCAGTGGCACAAGCCTGAGTGGTGGCCAGGAAAACGCACGTTTATCGTTTTTAGGCGTGATGCTTAACAACCTCGTTCGAGGCGGACGGCTCCGCCGCCGCTTAATTCCAGCGTTATCACTGTCGACAAGGCTCAGTGGGCCAGGAACAGCTCACCGATCGTAAGCGCAAGCGGATAAGGCTTGAAATGGTTACGGTTGCTCAGGATCACCACGGTGACGTGCTGCTTGGGCCAGCGGATGATCACGTTGCGGAAGCCCTGGCTTTCGCCTGAATGCCATTCCGTGTCGCCGCTGAGGCGCCAGCCGAAGCCGTAGTCGGTGTCGGGGTCGGCGATCGGATCCTTCGGCGTGAACGCGAGCTTGCGTGAGTCGGCGTCGAGCAGCTTGTCGGTGTAGAGCGCCGCGTCCCACTTCGCGAAATCCTGGATGTTCGAGTAGATGCCGCCGTCGCCGCGCGTGGCGCTGGTGACGCTCTGGTCGGTGCGCGTCCATTTGCCGTCGATGAGGCTGTAACCGTAGGCGCGGTTCGCAGGTTTCGGTCCGCGGTGGTGTTCGTACATGAGCGTGTGGTCCATGCCCAGCGGCTTGAAGATGCGCTGCTTCATGAAATCGGCCAGGTCCATGCCTGACACGCGCTGGACGATCAGGCCCAGCAGTACGTAGCCGCCGTTGCTGTAGCGGTGTGCGCTGCCCGGCTGGAAGTACAGATGATCCTGCGACGCGATCATGCGCAGCACGTCGTTGTCGTCGATCTGGGCGGTTTGGGTGGACGGAATCAGGTCTTCGTAATCGACCAGACCGCTGGTGTGGGTCAGCAGGTTTGCGATCGTGATCTTGCCGTCGCTGGCGGGAAGCTCCGGCAGGTATTTGCGAATCGGGTCGGTGAGTTTCAGTTTGCCGTCCTGTTTCAGCAGCAGGATCGAGGCTGCGGTGAACTGCTTGGTGACCGAGGCGAGGCGGTAGTTGGTCTCGGGGCCGGCCTTGGTGTGTTCTTCGAGGTTGGCGTAGCCGTAGCCGCGCTCGATGATGGGCTTGCCGTCTTTCACCACCAGCAGGGAGGCGCCGGGCACATCGCCCGCGTAGCGACTCATCAGGGCGTCGATTTGGGACTGATGCGGGGCTGGCGGTTGCGCGGCGGTGGCCATCAATGAGAGCGATGCGAGCGCAAGGAAGGCAAATGGCTTGTACTTCATGGTCGAACCTCCGAGTACCAGAACCCTTTCAAATTGGACGTCATTCCCGCGCAAGCGGGAATCCATTGTTTCAACCGCGAAAGGCACTGGGTTCCGGATCGCCGCTGCGCGGCGTCCGGAATGACGAAATATTTGGACCGCGACGCCGAATGACGAAATTCCTGTGCGTAATTCTGGCGACGGGTTCTTCTCACTGCACCGGCACGTCATAAAGCGTGGTGGGCTGCGGGTGCATGGTGAAGGTGTAGTGCCACCATTCCGCGGCGTAGTTTTCGAAACCCTGCGCGGCCATCGCGTGCAGCAGCCGTTCGCGGTTGGCGTGCTGCGCGGCGGTGGCGTCGGGGGAATCGGTGTGGGCAAGCGGGTCGAACATGTCGAAGTGCGTACCCATGTCGAGCGGCTTGCAGTGCCGGTCGTGCGCGTCGCATTGCAGCATCGTCAGGTCGACCGTGGCGCCGCGGCTGTGGCCCGACACCGGTGCGATGTATTCGCCCAGCAGCTTGCTCTTGTCGACGTTGGGGTAATGCGCGGCCCTGGTGCTTGTGTCGGAAAGGTCATGCGCCCAGCGCACGAACGCGGCGACCGCACGGGCAGGGCGGTAGCAGTCCCAGATCTTCAGGCGTGCGTGTTGCTTGCGCAGCGCGTGCTCGACCTGCGCCAGTGCTTCGGCGGCCGGCTTCAGCAGGAAGCACTTTGCCGCCTTGTAGCCCGGCACCGGCGCACCGGTGAAGTTGTCGCTGCCGGCGTAGTGGATGTTCTCGGCCATGTCGGGCACGAGCGAGCGGATGTCGACCATGCCGGCTTCGGCCATGGTTTTCGCGGGCGAGATTTGCGGCGGCGCGTCGGCGTTGGCAGTGGCGGCAAGCAGAGCCAGCGTGGCGCAAGCTAGAAGAATTGCCATCGCCTTAGAGGAAGGCTGAATAACCCATCTTTTCGTCATTCCCGCGAAAGCGGGAACCCAGTGCCTTTCTCGCGCCACATTGAAGGACAACGGCGCTGGGTCCCGGATATCGCTTCGCGATTCCGGGATGACGATCGAAATAGAAGTTTCCTCAGGGGGTCGGGTCACAACCATGCTCCCGAGTGAACGCAAGATCCTGATAGTCGTAACTGAAATCCGCATCCGGATCGACCTTGGCCATGTGCAGCGTACCGCCTGCTTGCGAAGGGAAGCGCAGCCACGCCTCGGCATCGCCGTGGAACCAGTGCACGAGGTATTTGTCGCCGACACGCATCACTTCGCCGGTGAGTTCCGGGGATTTTTTCGATGCGAATTGCACTTTGTCACCGCGCGCGCAGATACGCACTTCGCCGAACCACGGATCGCGCCAAACACCGAGCTCGTTCTTCAGGTCGACCGGCGTCGCCGGTTTGCGCGAAGACGTGTCGGGTACGCGGGAGATGCGGCGCTGCTCGTCGGCGTGCTTCAGTTCGTCGGCGTAGCTCTGGACGCTGCGCGCCTTGTCGGGCGCGGTGAAGTGCTTCGTCAGCACTTCGTTGAGCACGCTGCGCGCGTTGTCGGCTTCGGCGTTGATCAGGAACACGTAGCCGCTCTGTTTGAACGGCAGCAACGTGAGCGCCGAATACATGCCGGACAGCGTGCCGGTGTGAGACACCGTCATTTCGCCGTCGACGTCGCCGATCCGCCAGCCGTAGCCATAGCCCCAGAACAGCGTGCCGTCCCATTCGTGCCTTAGCCTCGAAATCGGCATCGGCGTGTAGGGCGTCCACTCCGCGTGGCGTTGCTTTGGCGTCAGCCACTGCAACTGCTGCGGCGTCGGCGCCAGCCAGTTCATCGCCCAGGTCAGCATGTCGTGGATGCTGCAGCGGACGCCGCCGGCCGAATCCATCGTGGTTTCGTGCACGATCGCGTTGCGATGGTGGACCGCAACGAAGTGGCCGTTTTCGATGAGGTGCGGGTCGGCGACGTTGCCGACATCATCGCGGTTCCAGGTACCGATCTGGCAGCGCGTCATGCCTAGCGGCTGGAAGATCTCGCGGCGCATCAGCGTCGGGTACGGCGCACCGCCGGCCGCGGCCGCAACCTGGCCGGCCACGATGTACAGCGTGTTGTCATAGGCGTAACCCGCGCGGAAGCTGTAGGCGGGCTTTATGTATTGCAGGCCTGCGATCACGTCCGCGGGCGTGAAGTGGTTGGGGGTCGGCCACAGCATCAGGTCGCCCGCGCCTTCGGACAGGCCACTGTGGTGCACCAGCAGGTCGCCGACCTGCATGTTCTTCGTCACCCACGGGTCGTACATCCGGAACGTCGGCAGGTACTTCGTGACCGGGTCGTCCCAGCGCAACTTGCCCTGCTGCACCAGCCGCGCCAGCAGGGTGGAGGTCATGGCCTTGGTGTTGGACGCGATCTCGAACAACGTGTCGTTGTCGATCGGCTTGCCGGACGCGAGCTTCCCGACTTCGCGCGTGTAGACGATCTTGCCATGATCGATCACGCCCACCGCGAGGCCGGGCAGGTGGTAATACGCGACCACCGCGTCGACGAGGCGATCGAGGTCCGCGTTTTGCTTTGGCGACGGCGTGGCGGCGTGCGCAGTGATTGCGCAAAACGACAGCGTCAACAGCAGTGGCAAAAATCGCCCAATGGAGAGGATTGATGCATGGCGGGACTTGGCGAAGCGCATCGGCACGGCTTTGAAATCCTCCCCTTCAAGGGAAGGATTTAGGTGGGGATGGGTTGCTTTCGAAAACCCCATCCTCCACCCGGCCTCCCCCTTGGAGGGGGAGGGGCGAAGCGCGTCGACGTACGATATGGCAATCGGAGACTTTTGGCGAAAAGGGCTGCGTCTCATGCGGTCTCCCATTGGTTGGCGGCTTGCTCGCCCGCGATCATTTCATCGAAGGTTTGGCGTTTGCGCACCACGGCGTAACGACCGTGGTCGAGCAACACTTCCGCGGCCAGCGGGCGCGAGTTGTAGGTCGACGCCATGGATGCGCCGTAGGCGCCGGTGGCCTTGATCATCACCAGGTCGCCGGCTTTGCATTCCGGCATCGTGCGATCCCGGGCGAAGGTGTCGCCGGTTTCGCAGACGGGGCCGACGACGTCGTAGGTTTGCAACGGGCGTGACTTGTCGACCAGCGGCACCATGTCGTGCCACGCGTCGTATAGCGATGGCCGGATCAGTTCGGTCATCGCGGCATCGAGTATCAGGAACTGGCGCTGCTGGCCGCGCTTGATGCGGATCACCCGCGTCAGCAGCACGCCGGCTTCGGCTACCAGCCAGCGGCCGGGTTCCAGCAGGATGCGGCCGTCGTAACCCGCCAGCGCTTCGCGGATTGCATCGGCGTAGTCATCGATCGAAACCGGATGATCGTGGCCTGCGCGATAGCTCACGCCGAGGCCACCGCCGACGTCGATGCTGCGAATCGTGTGTCCTGCGCCGGCCAGTTCGCCCCAGAATTCCGCCACGCGCCGCAAGGCCGCGCGGATCGGATCGAGGCTCAGCATCTGCGAGCCGATGTGGACGTGCAGGCCATCCAGTTGCACGTGCGTCAGCGCCGTACCATTCGCAAACCACCCGCGCGCTTCGTCGATGCTGACGCCGAACTTGTTTTCCGACTTGCCGGTGGAAATCTTGGCGTGGGTGAGGGCATCGACGTCGGGATTGATGCGCGCGGAGGCCCGTGCAGTGACGTTGCGTTCCGCGGCGACCCGTTGCAGCAGTTGCAGCTCGTCCGCCGACTCGACGTTGAAGCGTGCGACGCCCGCATCGAGCGCGTCCGCGATTTCCTCCGCGGTCTTGCCGACGCCGGAAAACACGATCCGGTCGGCGGGAATGCCGGCGCGCAGGCAGCACCACAACTCGCCGCCCGAAACGATGTCGGCGCCCAATCCCGCGCTCGCCATCAACTGCAGGATCGCGATGTTCGAGTTGGCCTTGGCCGCGTAGCAGACTCGTACGTCCAGCCCGTGCAATGCTTTTTGCAGGGCGGCGATGCGCTGTCGGATCGCGCTTGCGGAATAAACATGACACGGCGTGCCCACGCGCCGTGCCAAAGCGGGGAGTTCGACGCCGTCCAGGCATGCTTCGTCGGCGCATGCGGGGTTGGCGCGGGCAGTCGGGGCGGTCATCTCATGGGGTCTGATTCGCAGCCGGCGCTTCCCTTCTTCCTCTGGGGGAAGAGCGCGTCGCGCGCTGCTTTTGCTGTGGCGCGCAGCGCCGGATGAGGGGACGAACACTCGAACTGCAAGTTCTGCGCAGAAGATGTAGCGCCATCGGTGAGCGGACCCTCACCCGCCCCTTCGGGGCACCCTCTCCCGGTGGGAGAGGGTTTTTGCACATCTCATCCTCGAAGTGAGTCCGCGTGTGCATTGCACTCCTCAATAACCAGCCGCCGAACCCGCCGAACGGTGCGAGTCGCTCGCGCCTTCCAGCAGACCGGTCTTCGGGTTCACGAGGATGGATTCCAGTACGCCCAGGTGGCGTTCCTTGAGCGTGTAGCCCATTCCTTCCAGTTGCTGCTTCGATTCCGGTGTCAGCAAGCCCGGGCCGACGTACACGACATCCGGGTACCACTGCATGTGGATGTGCGGCGCGTTGACGGCCTGCTGCATGTTCATGCCGAAGTCGACCACGTTGATGATGCTCTGCATCGTGGTCGAGATGATCGTCGCGCTGCCGGGGCTGCCGCTCAGCATGAACGGCTTGCCGTCCTTCAACACTACGGTCGGCGTCATCGAACTCAAGGGACGCTTGCCGGGTTCCACTGCATCGGCCTTGCCCTGCACGAGTCCGGCACCGTTGGACGCGCCGGGCTTGGCGGTGAAATCGTCCATCTCGTCGTTGAGATAGAAGCCGGTATCGCCAGCGATCTGCTTGATGCCGAACAGGAAGTTGATGGTGTAGGTGACGGCCACTGCATTGCCGTGACTGTCCATCACCGAATAGTGCGTGGTGTTGTTGCCCTCGCTGGGCGGCAGGAAACTCTTGATCTCGGACGAGGGCGTGGCCTTGTCGGGCTTGATCGTCGCGCGCAGCGATGCCGCGTAGGACGCCGACATCAGTTTCTGCATCGGGATCTTCACGAAATCGGGATCGCCGAGATAGGTGTTGCGCGTCGCGAAGGCGCGGCGCTCGGCTTCGGCGAAGTAGTGCACGAATGGCACCGACGCGTAGCCCCAGTCGGCGACCGGGTAGGGTTTCAGGATGTTCAGCGCGAGGCACATCGTGGTACCGCCGGAACTCGGCGGTGGCGCCGAAAGGATGGTGTAGCCGCGATATTCGCATTGCAGCGGCTTCAGCCACTCCGCGTTGTACGTGGCGAAATCCTTCATGCTGAGGATGCCGCCGTGGGCATTGCTCGCTTTCACGACGGCCTTGGCGATCGAGCCCTTGTAGAACGCATCGGTGCCGCCCTTGGCGATTTTCTCCAGGGTATTGGCGAGGTCTTTCTGCACCACGCGGTCGCCCGCCTTCCACGGCTTGCCGCCATTGCCGAAGACCGCGGCGGATTCCGGGTATTTATTGAGCGCTTCGAGATCGTTGTTGATGATCTTCGCGTCGCCTTCCTCCAGCACGAATCCGTCGCGAGCCAGCTTGATCGCCGGCTGGATGACCCGTGCGATGCTCATCGTGCCGTACTTCTTGAGTGCGGTGTCGAGGCCCATCACCGTGCCCGGCACGCCGACGCCAAGATAGGTGTCGGTGCTGCGGCCTTCGACGACATTGCCGTTCGCGTCCAGGAACATGTTCGGGGTCGCCTTCAACGGCGCCTTCTCGCGGAAGTTCAGGAACAGGTTCTCGCCATCCTTCAAATGGATGGTCATGAAGCCGCCGCCGCCGATATTGCCGCAGCAGGGTTGCGTCACCGCCAGCGCATAACCGACCGCGACCGCCGCGTCGATGGCGTTGCCGCCTTCCTTGAGGATCTGCACGCCCGCATCGGTCGCGAGGTGCTGATCCGAAACCACCATCGCGTGCTTGGCCGTTACCGGTTTGGCCTTGGCCAGCATGGCCTGGGTCGCGGCGGGCGCGTGCGAAAAATCGGGCGCGGCGGGGCGGTTGTCGCGCGCGGCCGCGGCCGTCGTGAACGCCGCGATCGCCACTGCGATGGCGGTGCGCGTCCAGGCGGCGCGGCGAAGCGCGTCGGCGTGAAGGGATGGATCGGAAGAATGTCGGGCCGCGTCAGGCTGGAACATCGCTATCACCTTGTTGGTCATCGAATCGAAAATAGTCGCAGGCCGTGAACGGCACCAATGAATAATGCAGCATGTGGCATAACCGGAGATTGTGCTGCTCCCGGGAATTCCTTGTCCAACCGAAGTTTCGTCATTCCCGCGAAAGCGGGAATCCAGTGTCTTTGCTCAACGTGCAGGAACGCAAAGTCACTGGGTTCCGGGTTCAGCCGCGATGGAGCTGCGGCAGCCCCGGAATGACGAGCAAAAAACCCTCTTGCCTATGCACCCCAGAATCCCGGCGACGGCGGCGCAAGCAAACCGTCCTGCAGCTTCACGCCGTCCGCGTGGTCGTTCTCCAGCCACAACGGTCCATCCAGATCGATGAACTCCGCTTCGCGCGCGATCTCCAGCGCAGGCGCGATGCCAAGCGATGATCCCACCATGCAGCCAACCATGATCCGGAAGCCTTGCGTGCGCGCGGCGCGCAGCAGCCGCCAGGCTTCGGTCAGGCCGCCGGTCTTGTCGAGCTTGATGTTGATGGCCTGGTAGCGGTCGAGCAGGCGCGGCAGGTCCGCGCTGGTGTGGCAAGCCTCGTCGGCGCAAATCGGGATGCGGCTGGAAAACCCCGCGAGATCGGCATCGCCGATCGCGGGCAAGGGTTGTTCGATCAGGTCCACGCCGGCGCGTTCGAGTGCGGGCAGGGTGTCGTGCAGGATGTCGAGGGTCCAGCTTTCGTTGGGATCGACGATCAGCCGCGCGGACGGTGCCGCGCGCCGCACCGCTTCGATGCGCGAAGCCGAATCGTCGGCATCGAGCTTGACCTTGATGAGCTTGGCATCCGCGATCCGCGACGCGGCTTGTTCCATCGCGTCCGGCGTATCGAGACTGACGGTGAGCGCGGTGACGACCGGCATCCGCGGCGCCCTCGCCAACCGCGCCCAGACGGGCACGCCGGTCAATTTCGATTCGAGATCCCACAACGCGGCGTCGATGGCATTGCGGGCTGCACCTGGATGCAGCCGCGCCTGCAATTCGTCGCGACCCATTCCGGCGCACAGTTCCTTTCGCAGCGCCTCCATTTCATCGAGCACCGAGGCCACGGATTCGCCGTAGCGTGCGTACGGCACGGATTCGCCGCGCCCGGTGCAGTTGCCTTGGCTGATCTCGATGACGATCACGTCGGCGGCATGCTTGACACCGCGCGAAATGCGAAACTGCGAGTGCAGCGGCAGGCTGCGGTGCCGGATGCTCAGTTCGCGCAGCATGCAAGCAGGCTGTCGACGATGCCTTCCACGCCCATCGTGACCGGGTCTTCGCAGGGAAGCTGCAGCCGCCCGCTGATTTCGCGGCACATTGCCTGCGCCTCGTGCTCGGAGAGGTTGGAAGTATTGAGAGCGATGCCGACGGCCTTGACCGCGGGATTGGTCAGGCGTGCGGCCTCGATGTTCGCGTCGAGGCAACGCTTGAGATCGGGGACCGGCGAGTCCGGCAACCCGCGCATGTGCCGGCGGGTGGGCTCGTGGCACAACACTAGCGCGTCCGGTTGCGAACCGTGCAGCAAGCCCAGCGATACGCCGGCATAAGAGGGATGGAACAACGAGCCTTGCCCTTCGATCAGATCCCAGCCGCCGTCTTCGCGCGCGGGCGAAATCCACTCGGCCGCGCCGGAAATGAAATCCGCGATCACCGAATCCACGGGAATGCCGCCGCCCGCCACGAAAATGCCGGTCTGGCCGGTGGCGCGGAAATCCGCGGTCAAACCGCGCTTGTGCATGCTGCGCTCGAGCGCAAGCGTGGTGTACATCTTGCCGACTGAACAGTCGGTGCCGACGGTCAGCAGCCGGCGGCCTGCGCGTTTGCGGCCGTTGCCGACCGGGATGTTGCGGGTGAAATCGCGCGCGTCGTAGAGCACGCGGCCGTTGCGTCGCGCCGCGGCCACGATGTAGGGGTTGTCGCGCAGTTTCTGGTGCAGGCCGGCGATCACGTTGAGGCCCGCATTGAGCGCTTCGACGATATCGGCCACGGTTTCGGGCGCCATCACGCCGCCGGCGTTCGCGGTGCCGATCACCATGGTGTTGGCGCCTGCCTCATGCGCCTGCTCGAAACTCATGTCGGGCAAGCCCAGCGTGTACCGGCAATCGGGATGCCGATGCTGGCCCACGCACCATTCGGGGCGCCAGAACGCCAGACCCCTGGCCGTCTTGATGGCCAGATCGTCGGTGGCTTGGCCCAGATACAAGAGATAAGGCGGACCCCACTGGCCGTCGCCAGCCACTTCGCCATGGTCAGACATGCAATCCTTCCTTCGGATGTGCGCCAACAACAGTGCCTGCAGGAGAGTACTCGTGGGCGCACGCCGCCGACCAATGAAAAGACCGGCACTTGGCATAACTGGGAGTTGTGAGTGGCGCGCTCGCCGGGGCGCCACCCCGGTCGAGCAGGGCGAGTACCTGCCGCTACCGGGCGCGGTCGCCGCGCGCTGCGGGATCGACGACGTCGTGGCCGCGCTCGCGCATGATCTGCAACACCTTGTCGACGGGAAGCGCTTCGATCCGGTGATGATCGCGGCCGGTCGTCGCTTCGGCATGGAACAGCGAGTTGAGGATGGCTTCCTCGGTGGCTTCGATCGCGGCCATGAACAGCGGCGACATGTCGTCGTTGCGGACCACGGTGACGTGTCGCAGCGGGTCGTCGGATTCGTACGCGACCCGCGAATCCTTGTCGGTCGAGAACGCGATCACGTAATCCCCGCTGCCGTTCGATTCGATGCCGCCGGTTTTTCCCAGGCCCAGGATCGCCCGTTTCGCGAGTCGTTCGAGGTTGCGCGAGCCCAGCGGGGCGTCCGTCGCCACCACGATCATGCAGGAACCGTCCGGCGAATCGTTCAACTTGTCGCTCAAGTAATACTTGTGCAGCAGCTTGCCGACCGGCACGCCATCGATGTCGAGCACGCCGCCGAAGTTCGTCTGCACCAGCACACCCACGGTGTAACCGCCGAGCGAGGCCGGCAGTTTGCGGGACGCGGTGCCGATGCCGCCCTTGAAGCCGAACGCGACCGTGCCGGTGCCGGCGCCGACGTCGCCCTGTGCGACCGGACCGGTTTTCGCCGCATGGATCGCGTCCAGCACGTCCCGTTTCGTGACGTGGCGGCCGCGGATGTCGTTCAACCAGCCGTCGTTGGTTTCACCGACCACGGGGTTCACCGACAGCACCTTGGCGTTTTCCGGAAAGGAAAAGGTGTAGTCGATCAATGCATCGGCGGCGGTCGGCACGCTCAGCGTATTGGTCAGCACGATCGGCGTCTCGATGTTGCCGAGTTCGGCGATTTGCGTGGTGCCGGTCAACTTGCCGAAACCATTGCCGACGTACAACGCGGCCGGCACCTTGTCCTGGAAGACGTTGCCGGCGTAGGGCAGGATGGCCGTCACGCCGGTGCGCACGTCGTCGCCACGCACCAAGGTCTTCTGCCCCACCAGCACGCCCGGCACGTCGGTGATCGCATTCCACGTGCCCGGTTGCAGCACGCCGACCCGGATGCCGTAATCGCGGAGGTTTTTGTGTTCGGCATGGGCCGGCATGCAGGCCAGCAGCAGGATGGCGACGGTGACGAGACGCGCAGGCATGGTTGATCCGTTGTTGGCGCGAAGTGCAATGGTGTCGGGGAGTGTACCGGCCGCCCATACTTCCGGCCCGGGTGTTCGCGGCGGTTACGTGCGATGATTCGCCCACAGCGTCCCGGCGCCGCCGGCGCGGCAGCGGTGGGCGCGACAACGGACGGGCAACGATCCGTCCGGGAAGGGGTGACTCGACATGCGTCTGCGCTACATCGAACTGTTCCATGCGGTGCTCACCACCGGCAGCCTGACCGGCGCGGCGAAGCTTTTGAACATTTCGCAGCCGGCGGCCAGCAAGGCGCTGCAGCATGCCGAGGACCAGCTGGGCTTCGAGCTTTTCAGCCGCGTGCGCGGACGCCTGCAGCCGACGCAGCAGGCGTTGTTGCTGCGCGACCGCATCGAAAAGATCATCCAGGACGTACACGACCTGCAGCGGCTCACCACCAACATGAGCCAGCCGGAAAGCAGTCCGTTGCGCGTGACGTGCACGCCGACGCTGGCCATGGGCCTGCTGCCCGAGGCCACCGCGCTGCTGCGCAAGACCTTCCCCCGCACCATCGTGGAACTGTCGACGCAACATTCCGTGGAAATGTGCCAGTCGCTGACGCTGCGCGACACCGACATCGGGTTGACCCTGCAGGACATCGGACACCAGACCCTGCGGCAGAAGGCATTGTGCCGGGGACGGGTGATGGTGATCGCGCCGCCGGGCTGGTGGCCGGAATCGGAGCTGTCGCGGCCGCTGCCGATCGGCGCGCTGGCCAGCCAGCCCATGATCGGCATCATGGTGCGCGACGCGCTCGGCAACATGCTGCAAAGTCATCTGGCGCAAGTGGAGCCGGCGCCGCAAAGGCTGGTGTCGGTGCAGACCTATCAGTTGGCGCATTCGCTGGTGGCCAAGGGCGAGGGCCTGGCGCTGGTCGATCCGTTCACGGCCCGCGCGGGCGATGCGCACAACGTGCAGATGCGTCCGCTGAAACCGCACCTCGACGTGGTGTTGTATGCAATGTTTCGCCCCGACAGCCCGTTGAACCCGGTGCAGAAGCGATTTCTTGATCTGGTGCGGCAGCTCGCACAGCGGATGCTCGCGCAATGAGCGACGCCACCCGCCGCGGCGGCCGCGTCCACAACGTGCAGTTATGCCACGTGCCCTTTTTTTCATTGGCGGCCCCGGCGCGTTTGTGGTTACGCTCGGCTTGCAAATGGGGAGTTCCGTACTTCACCAACAAAAATGTTCGCCCGCTGCAATCCTGCGGCGGGTATAAGCGCGGAGGTAGTTTGATGAACAGGCGTGCCAAACGAGTTGTTCCGACCCTGCTGGCGGCATCGGTGATGCTCGTGCTGGCGGGCACCGCCGCGGCCCAGGACACGCAAGCGACAAGCGGCACGGACCAGCAGTCATCCACGCAATCCCCGAACAAGTCCCGGCGGCCCGCGACCCTGTCCACCGTGGTGGTGACGGGCACGCGCGTGCTTGGGCGCACGCTCAAGGATTCGCTGCAGCCGGTCGACGTGGTCTCCGGTGACGCGCTCAGGCAGACCGGCGCGTTCGACTTCGGCACGGCGCTGTCGCGTGCGATCCCCTCGCTGAACTTCCCGATGTCGCCGGCTTCGGACCTCGAAGCATTCCAGCGTCCGTTCCAGTTGCGCAGCATGCCACCCGATGAAGTGCTGGTGCTGGTGGACGGCAAGCGCTGGCATCCGGGCGCGCTGGTGATGACCCTCGCCAACATCGGCGTCGGTTCCCAGGGTTACGATCTCAACACGATTCCGCTGTCTGCGGTCGACCACATCGAAGTGCTGCGCGACGGCGCTTCGGCCCAATACGGTTCCGATGCGATCGCGGGCGTCATCAACGTGATCCTGAAAAAGGGCGCGCAAGGCGGGAACGTCACCGCCACCGTCGGGCAGTACTCCGCAGGCGATGGCAGGACCTGGCGTGGGGCTGGCAACTTCGGCGTATCGCTCGGCGACAAGGGCTGGATGCGGTTCAGCCTGGAGGACGGCAACCAGGATGAAACCAATCGTGCCGAACCGGATGTCAGGCCCGGGCTCGCGCAGTACGGCACGCTGTTCCACACCGGCGTGGTGCCGTTCAAGGATTCCAACGCGCTGATCAATGGGCAATACGACATCACGCCCAACATACAGTTCTATGCTTACGGGCATTTCGGCCGGCGCGAGGGCACGCCGTACGATTTCTACCGTTATGGCCTGAATACGCCGTATCCGAAAAGCCCATGGCTGGCCATCAGTCCATTCCCGAACGGGTTCCTTCCGCACGAACGCGGTGTCTCGACCGACAGTGCGCTGGTCGCCGGGTTGCGCGGCGTGCTCGACGGCTGGAATTGGGATGTCAGTGCGAATACCGGCGGCAACCGCGTTTCCTATGCGACGGAAAACACCACCAACTTCGCGATGCTGGCGGATTTCGGCACCAGCCCGACCGAGTTCCACGACGGCATCCTGCGCGCCAAGCAGCAGACCTTCGACGTCGACATTTCCAAGCCGCTGGACGTGAGTTGGCTGTCGCATCCGCTGAACGTCGCGTTCGGCACGCAGTGGCTGCGCCAGAGCTACAGCGTCGCGGCGGGTGACCTGGGTTCCTACTACATCAGCACGACCCATAACGACGCGACCGGTGGTGCGCAGGGCTTCGCCGGCTGGTCGCCGTCGGATGCCATTTCGGTTTCGCGCCACAGTCTCGCCGAGTACGTGCAGCTCGAATCGAACCTCACCGACAACTTCGACATGTCGTTGGCGGCCCGCCATTCGAACTATTCGGATTTCGGCAGCAACACCTCGTATGCGTTGTCCGGCCGCTATCAATTTTCGCAGGCATTCGCGATTCGCGGCACCGTATCGACCGGCTTCCGCGCGCCGACGCTGGGGCAGGAACACTACTTCGAAACCTCCTCGACCTCATTCGGCGCCGGCAACAACCTCGGCTTGCCGGAAGGCATCTACCTGCGCGGCATCGTGCCCTCGACCATGCCGCTGGCGCGCCTGCTGGGCGGTGAACCGCTGAAGCCGGAGAAGGCCAAGAACTACACCATCGGCGCGGTGTGGACGCCGAACAACGCCTTCACCGCCACCCTCGATCTGTACCAGGTCGTCGTCGACAACCGCATCGCGCTGTCCAGCACCATTCCGCTGACCACGCCTGAGGTGCTGGGCTACCTCGCGAGCCATGGCGTCACGGCCCCGGGCTACAGTGGTTTCAACTATTTCACCAACGCCGGCACGGTGCGCTCGCAGGGCATCGATATCGTCACCACTTACCGTGCCGACCTTGGCAATGCCGGGACGCTCAACACCACGATCAGCGCCGACTACCACAAGAACAAGGTCACCAAGGTCGAGCCGAATCCCGCAATCCTCGATTCGCTGGGCGTCAATTTCCAGCGCTTGAATCGCAACGCGATCAAGGGGCTGATGGCCGACGCCGCGCCGCGCAGCAAGCTGATCCTCGACGAGCGTTACGACGTCGGCAACTGGGAAATCGGTGCCACGCTGACGCGCTATGGCAGCGTCACCAGTTACAGCTCCACCAGTTACATCTTCGACCAGGTCTATTCGCCGGAATGGATTCTCGACCTCAACGGCAGTTACTTCATGGACAAGTGGACCTTCACGCTGGGCGGCAACAACGTGTTGAACAACTATCCGGACCGGGTGCGTGTGGGCCAGAACACCAATGGCGTATTCCCGTATTCGCAGCTCTCGCCATTCGGATTCAGCGGCGCGTATATCTACGGCAGGATCACGTACAGCTGGTAAGCGCTGTATGTTGACGGGTCCGCACGGTCGTGCGGATTCCGGAATAGGGAGCGTGCAATGAAATCGATCCGAGGGTTGTTTCCGTGCATCGCGCTTGCCTTCGTGGCAAGCGCGTTTGCATCCAGTGCGCCGGTCGCGGGGTTTCCGCCCGCCTTGCAGCCGGCCGAGCTGGTGTTGCGCGATGCCACCATCGCGACGCTCGATCCGCTGCAGCCGGAAGCGCAGGCGCTTGCGATCCGCGGCGGCAAAATTCTTGCGGTCGGCAGCGACGAATCGATTTCGCATTACATCGGCAAGCAGACCAAGGTGATGGACCTGCACGGCGCGTTCGTGACGCCGGGCTTCATCGAGGGTCATGGCCATTTGCTGGACACCGGCGAATCGCTGATGCAGATCAACGTCGGCAAGGCGAAGAACTGGGACGGCGTGGTCGCGATGGTGAAAGCCGCCGTGGCCAAGGCCAAGCCTGGCGAATGGATCGTGGGCTTCGGTTGGCTGGAGAGCAAATGGGATCGCGCGCCGCAGCCGAACCTGGATGGCCTGCCGTTGCCGGCGAGCTTGAATGCCGCATCGCCGGACAACCCGGTGCTGCTGAACACTGCGAGCTTCCACGGTTTGTATGCCAATGCGCTGGCGCTGAAGCTCGCTGGCATCAACGACAAGACGCCGGACCCGGTGGGCGGCACCATCGTGCGCGATGCGCAGGGTCACGCGATCGGGATGCTGAAGGACACCGCGGCGGACCCGGTGTATGCCGCGTACCAGAAATACCTCGAGGAATTGCCGCCGGCCGAACAAGACGCGCGCCGCGAGAAGGCACTCCAGCTTGCGGTGCAGAATGAAATCAGCAAGGGTATCACCAGTTTCGTCGACCAGGGCGAAAGCTTCGAAACCATCGACTGGCTGAAGCAGCAAGTTGCGAAAGGTGTCGCCGATGGCAGCTTCCCGCTGCGTCTGTACGTCAACGTCGGCGTGCTGGATGTCGCCAAGCTCGACAAGAACCTCGCGAAGTACAAGACCATCGGTTACGCCGACAATCACTTCACCGTGCGCGGCGTGGGCGAGGATGTTTCCGATGGTGCGCTGGGCACGCGCAGCGCATGGTTCCTCAAACCCTACAGCGATGCGCCGGGGATCACCGGCAAGAACGTCACGCCGATGAGCGACCTTGCGCAGATCGCCCGCATCGCGGTGCGCGACGGTTTCCAGGTTTCCATCCACGCGATCGGCGACCGCGCCAATCGCGAAGTGCTGGACATGTACCAGAAGATTTTCGAGGAAGACCCGGCGGCGCACGCGTTGCGCTTCCGCATCGAGCATGCGCAGCATCTGAACCCCGCCGACATCCCGCGCTTCGCCGGAATGGGCGTGATCGCGTCGATGCAGTCCATCCACACCTGTTCCGATGCGCCCATGGTGGTGCCGCGCCTCGGCGAGCAGCGTGCGAAAGAGGGCGCGTATGTCTGGAAGAAGTTGATCGACAGCGGCGCGATCGTGCTGGACGGCACCGACACGCCGGTCGAGGACACCAATCCGATCCCGGTGTTCTATTGCGGCGTCACCCGCGCCTACGACCACGGCAAAAAGACCTTCTTCCCTGCCGAGGCCAAGACGCCGATGCAGGAACTGAAGTCCTACACCTGGAACAACGCCTATGCGATGTTCCAGGAACACGAACTGGGTTCGCTCACCGCCGGCAAGCTCGCCGACATCGACGTGTTCTCGGGCGACCTTTTGACGATGCCGGCGAACGACATCCTGCGCACGCGGGTGCTGTACACCATCATCGGCGGCAAGGTCGTCTACACGCGGCCGGGCGCCGGGAAGTGGCGCAAGGGCGACAAGTTCGACGCGATGCCGGAGTTCGATCACGCGGAATGATCACTCATTCTTCTCCCGTCGGGAGAAGGTGGCGCGAAGCGCCGGATGAGGGTTCGGTTAGCCGAATGGAAAAGCCATGTGCCAACCGTTGCCACTGCTCGCGAATGTACCCTCACCCGCCCTTCGGGCACCCTCTCCCGAAGGGAGAGGGATTGTGGCAGCCGGACTCGGACAATAAGCGATGCATGTACTTGTTCTCGGCAGCGGCGTCATCGGCGTGAGCAGCGCGTGGTACCTCGCGCGCGCGGGCTTCGAGGTGACGGTGGTCGATCGCGAAGCCGGTCCCGCGCTGGAAACGAGCTTTGCCAATGCCGGCCAGATTTCACCCGGTTACGCCGCGCCGTGGGCTGCGCCCGGCGTGCCGCTGAAGGCGTTGAAGTGGCTGTTCTCGCGGCACGCGCCGCTGGTGATCAAGCCGGGCCTCGATCCGCGCCAGTACATCTGGCTGTTGCAGATGCTGCGCAACTGCACAGCCAAACGCTATGCCATCAACAAGGCTCGCATGTTGCGGTTGGCGCGCTACAGCGCGGAATGCCTCAACGAACTTGCGGACGAACTCGACGTCGATTACGAGGCCCGCAAGCTCGGCACCCTGCAACTTTTTCGCACGCAATCGCAACTGGACGCCGCCGGCAGCGACATCGCGGTGCTCGAACAGCATGGCGTGCCTTACGAACTGCTCGATCGTGCCGGCATCGTGAAGGTTGAACCGGCACTCGCGAAAGTCGGGGACCAGTTCACCGGCGCGCTGCGTTTGCCGGAGGATCAGACCGGCGATTGCGCGCTGTTCACACGGTTGCTGGCCGAGCGCGCGCAGGCGGCTGGCGTGGCGTTTCGCTTCAACGCCACCGCACAAGCCTTCGAAACATCCGGCGATCGCATTACCGGCGTACGCATCGGCAGCCGTGTCGAGCGGGCCGACCGCTACGTGCTGGCGCTGGGCAGCTACACACCGCGGCTGCTGGCGCCGCTGGGCATCCGGCTTCCGGTATATCCATTGAAAGGCTACTCGCTGACGGTTCCGATCATTGACGCAGCGATGGCGCCCAGATCCACCGTGCTGGATGAAACGTACAAGGTGGCCGTCACGCGGTTCGAGCGGCGCATCCGCGCGGGCGGTACCGCCGGCGTGTGCGGGTTCGATCTTTCGGAACCGGTGCGACGTCGCGCGACGCTGGAGAAAGTGGTCGCCGGTTTGTATCCGCGCGGCGGCGATCCGAAGCAGGGCGAGTTCTGGGCGGGCTTGCGTCCGGCCACGCCCGACGGAACGCCGGTGGTTGGCGGCACCCACTTCAGGAACCTGTTCCTCAACACCGGCCACGGCACCTTGGGTTGGACGATGGCGTGCGGATCGGGCCGCTACCTCGCCGACCTGATGGCTGGCGTGATGCCGCACATCAGCAGTGAAGGGCTCGACATTTCGAGATACCAACGCGCAAGCGGTGAGGCCAGAAACGGCGGGGAAATTGCTTTCGTCATCCCGCGGCCATCGCCGGTTTCATCGGCGATGGAACCCGGGACCCAGTGACTTTGCTCCGGTTCGGAAAGTCACTGGGCTCCGGGTCCGCCTGCGATGAAGTTGCAGGCGCCCCGGAATGACGAAATAAAAAAGCGATTGCCGACATGTATCCCGAACCAAGGCTGGTTTTGCTTCGCCGTTCACAACCGATGAGGAGATTTGCATGTCGTCAACGACGATCCAACCCGCCGGTGACGACCACCGCCTGAAACGCCACATCGGCACCGTCGGGCTGCTGTTCACCGCGGTCGGGTCCATCATCGGTTCGGGCTGGCTGTTCGGCGCGATGAACGCCGCGCAGCAGGCAGGGCCTGCATCGATCATCTCGTGGCTGGTGGGCGCGGTGATGATCCTCCTCATCGGACTCACCTACGCCGAACTCGGCACGATGTTCCCGGTGTCGGGCGGGGTGGTGCGTTTCCCGCATTTCGCATTCGGTTCGTTCGCGAGTTACACCTCCGGCTGGATCACCTGGATCGCGACGGTCGCGGTCGCGCCGCTGGAAGTGCTGGCGGTGCTGCAGTACGCGGCCAACTACATTCCGTGGCTGCAAACACTGAAGGACGGTTCGCCGGTGCTGACCACGCCGGGCCTCGGCGTCGCCTGCGCGCTGCTGCTGTGTTTCGTTTTCATCAACATGCTGGGCGTGCGCTGGTTCGCGCGCATCAACAACACGCTGGTGGTATGGAAGGTCGGCATCATCATCATCGCGATCGTGGCGTTCTTCGCGGTGCAGTTCCACCCGGCTCATTTCTTCGCACCGCAATACGGCGGCTTCATGCCGATGGGTTGGCACGGCGTGTTCTCGGCGGTGGCGACCGCGGGCGTGGTGTTCTCGTATCTGGGTTTCCGGCAGGGCGTGGAACTCGCCGGCGAAACCAGCAACCCGCAACGCAACGTGCCGATCGCGATCCTGGGTTCGCTCGCGCTGTGCACGGTCATCTATGTCGGACTGCAAGTCGCTTTCATCGCCGCATTGCCGGATTCGGCGCTCGCGAACGGCTGGGCCAACATCGGCAATACGTTCATTGCCGGCCTCGGCGAACACGCGATGGCGTTCGGGCCGCTGGCGGCGCTGGCGACGGCGCTCGGACTCACCTGGCTCGCAATCCTGTTGTATGTCGATGCCTTCGTGTCGCCCTCGGACACCGGACTGATCTACATGGTTCTCTCCGCGCGGTTGACCTACGCGATGGGTCGCAACGGCAACGCGCCGAAGGCGCTGTCGCGTGTCAACGACAAAGGCGTGCCGTGGGTCAGCGTGGTGCTGGCGTTCTTCGTGGGGCTGCTGTTCTTCCTGCCGTTTCCGGGTTGGCAGAAGCTGGTCGGCTTCCACACTTCGGCGATGGTGATGTCATTCGGTTCCGGGCCATTGACGATGATGGCGCTGCGCCGCGAACTGCCGGATCACAAGCGCCCGTTCCGGCTGGGCGGCGGCTGGATCATTCCGTATCTCGCGTTCCTGTCGTCCAATCTGATCGTATTCTGGTCGGGCTGGGACGTGGTGTGGAAACTGATGATCGCAGTGCTGCTCGGCTTGGCGCTGCTGGTGATCCATGAAACCGGTTGGAGCAAACACACGCCGAAGCTGGACATGCGCGCGGGCTTCTGGATGCTGCCGTGGCTCGGCGGCGTCACGCTGATCAGTTGGCTGGGACGCTACCCCGCCCTCGACAAGCATGCCGGCAACCTCGGCTACCTCGACATGGTCTCGGGGCTGGTGGTGATCGTGATCTTCTCGGCGGCGATCATGGCGTTGGCGCACGCGCTTCGATTGCGCGGCGACCGCGTCACGGAACAACTGAACGACAGAGCGAGGTAGTCCGCGGTTGCGGTGAAAACGAGCGGCCGACCCGCGCGCCGGCCCGTGCAACTGTGAATTGGTGGAGCGGATGGGGATCGAACCCACGACCTTCGCATTGCGAACGCGACGCTCTCCCAGCTGAGCTACCGCCCCACGATTTGGATTGTCAGGGCGGGCATCGGGATTCCGTTGCCGCCGCGCCGGCGCATTGCACGCCGGCGAGCCGCGTATGGTAGCCGGTATGCGGCCGCGCGCCAAGCGCTCCGGCAACGCCTCAGCTCGGCAGCAGCGGCGTCAATTCGGTTTCCAGTACCGACGCGCGCCAACCCTGCAGGCCGGCGGGCCAGACATGGGTGACCGCGAATTCCTCGAGCAGCCGCCGCGGGCACAGCAGGCCGGCGGGCAGGGCGAGTTTCTCGGCGGCGGCTTGCACCACGGTGCGCATCGCATCGATGGCACGTTTGGGTTCGCCTTTCGGGGCCGGCGGGATGGGCTGCAGGGCTTCCAACTCTTCCGGGGTCGACGTCGCCTGCAGCAGCGTCAGCAATTCCGCGCGTTGCGGGCCGCGCATGGCGCGCAATCCCTTCACGCGGTCGAACAGGGCTTGTGCGGTCACCGGAGGCTGCTGCGCCAGTGACAGTGCGTGCGAGTCGTCGAGCACCCACGGGCGCGGGCGATCGAGCTTGCGCGCGGCAAGGTCACGCCACAACAACATACGTTTCAACCTCACCTGGGCGTCGGGATGCCAGTCGGCCGCGGCCGAAAACCCGCGCTGCGGTTGTGGATCGGTTTCCGTCTGGTTGCGACGCGCACGCTGCACCAGCCGCGCGCAATCCTCGGCGTGCCACGTCGCACGGCCGTGTCGTTCGAGTTCGGCCGCGAGGCTGTCGTGCAATGCGGCCAGGTGCGCGACATCCTGCTCGGCGTAATCGAGCTGGCCGTCAGTCAGGGGCCGCTGCAGCCAGTCGGAACGCGTTTCGTCCTTCGGGATCGAGATGTCCAGGACGCCCGCCACCAGCTTCTGGTAACTCAGGCCCGCGCCCATGCCGCACAGGGCCGCCGCGATCTGGGTGTCGAACAGTTCGAACAACGTGTCGTCCAACAGCGGCATCAAGGCTTCCAGATCCTCGCTGGCGCTGTGCATTACGCAGGTGCGACGGGCGACGAGCGCACGCACGTCGGCGCCGACCGCGTAGGCCAACGGATCCAGCAGCCAGCGTTCGCTGCTGTGCGCAGCCTGCACCAATGCCAGCTTCGGGTGGAAGGTGTTGCGACGCATGAACTCGGTGTCGAGTCCCAGCGGTTCGCGATCCAGCAATGCCGGAAGTTCGCCCGCTTGATCGATCCATGCCGCGTTCATGGCGTTCGCCTGACGATTGATCGGTGTTCCATTGCAATGAGGTTTGCTATCGTGAACCGCACACGATATCACCCAGCCGTCACCAACGCATGCCCAAGCCGCAAACCCTCACCCGCCAGCACGCCATCGGTGGCGCGATCGGCGTGTTGCTGCTGGCGTTCGCGCTGGTGTACCGGTTTTTCCCGCAGGCATTGAAGGTCGAGCCGGCGATCTTGCGGTCGCACAACGCGGTGCCTTCCAGTGCCCCGCTGTCGGCCGGTCCGACGCCGCGCAAGCTGACCTCGGCCGAATCCGAACTCAACGCCGGGCCGCCGATTTCGCTGGCGCCTTCGTCGGTTATCGCGGCGCGTGGTCGCGAAGCCGCGTTCGGCAGCCACGGCGGCAAGGGCAAGGTGGGGCAGTTGCTGACCGAAGCCGGCAAGGCCGCGCGCACCGGCAACCTCACCGGGCCCGGGAACGACAGCGCGCTCGCGCTGGTGCTTGAGGCATCGAAAGCAGCACCCGACGATCCGCATGTGAAATCCGCGATTTCGCTGTTGCACGCGCGCCTGGTCGCGAATGCGCAGCAGTCGCTGGCGACCGGGGATGCCGAGGCCGCGCGGACGAATCTGGATGCACTCAGGCAGTTGCCGGGGCGTGACGGCGACGTAGCCGCACTGGCCGCGCGCATCGATGCCGCCGGCAAGGTGCAGCCGTTGCTGGAGCAGGCCAGCGAGCTGGTGCAGAAAGGCAAGCTGGAAGGGCCCGGTGACGACACCGCGCTGGCGGTCTACCGCAAGGTCCTGTCGCTCGATCCCGAAAACGTGGTGGCGCGCCAAGGCTTGCAACGCGTGCAGCAGTCGGCGCTGGATCGCGCGCTGAGCGCCGCCGCGCAGAATGACGACGCGAAGGCCGAGGCGGCGCTGGCCGATGCGGCTGCGATCCTGCCGTCCTCGCCGGCACTCGCGGACACCCGCGCGCGTGTCGCGACGATGCGCACGGGGCGCGCCGACAATTTGATGGCGCAGGCGCAATCGGCACTGGACGCCGGCAACCTCGGCCTCGCGCAGCGCATCGCGGAGCAGGCCGCCACGCTCGGTGCGTCCACCGACGCGTTTCTCGCGAAAGTGCAGAACGCGCGCGAATACTCGAGCTACCACCCGGGGCAGGTGTTCGCCGACCATTTCCTCGACATCGTGGGGCAGGCGCCCGGGATGGTGGTGATTCCGCGTGGCAGCTTCCTGATGGGCGAACCGCAACGCGGCCGCTCGCAAACCGGCGCCGAGCAGCCACAGCATGAGGTGACGATCGCCAAGGGCTTCGCGATGGCGCGCGCCGAAGTCACCGTCGCCGAATTCCGTGCGTTCGTGCGCCAGTCTGGCTACGTGCCGGATTCCGACCGGCTGGGCGGGTCCTCGGTGTACGACGAAGCCAACGGCCGCATGCAGACGCGCGCAGGCGTGGACTGGCAGGACGACTACGCGGGCCAGCGCGCGCAGGGCAATGACCCTGTCGTCAACGTGTCATGGAACGATGCGCACGCCTATGTCGAATGGCTGTCCAAGCGCACAGGCCAGCACTACCGCCTGCCCACCGAGGCCGAGTACGAATACGCCGAGCGTGCCGGCACCACCACCGCATATTGGTGGGGCGATGGCGCGCCCACGGGCAAGGTCGAGAATCTCACCGGCGCCGGCGATCGCTCGCCCGCGCACCGCAGTTGGGCGAATGCATTCAAGATTTACAACGACGGCTACTGGGGTCCCGCGCCGGTGATGAGCTTCCAGCCCAATCCGTTCGGACTCTACGACATCGGCGGCAACGTGTCCGAATGGGTCGCCGACTGCTGGCACGAAAACTACGTGCGCGCGCCCAGCGACGGCAGTGCGTGGGTGAACCCCGGTTGCGCCGAGCGCGTGATCCGCGGCGGTTCGTGGGGCAGCGCGCCCGACCAGGATCGATCATCGTTCCGGATGGGTGCGGCGGCCGACGCGCGCAGCGGAAGGGTCGGATTTCGCATCGTGCGGGATTTGTAACGCGAAGACCCCGGACCTGGTCGCGAATGGGCGCCGGTCAGGTGCATTCGGCCAATGCCGTGCGCAGCCCGGAAAGATAATCCTTGCCGAACAGATTCACGTGGTTCAGCAGGTGATAAAGGTTGTACAACGGCGCGCGTTCGCGCCAATCGTCACGTAGCGGAGCGCGTTCGGCGTAGACGTCGAAAAATGCCGGCGGCGGCGCGCCGAACAGCGTCAGCATTGCGAGTTCGGCTTCGGCCCAGCCATGGTGCGCGGTGGCCGCGTCGATCAGTGCGGGCTCGCCGGTCGCGCACACGTGCAGGTTGCCGGACCATAAATCGCCGTGCAGCAGCACCGGCGGCATGCCGGGGATGCGCTCGCGCAGCGTCGAGCAGACATGCTCGACCGCCTTCGCGTCGCGTGCTTCGATCAAGCCGCCGTCGTACGCGCGGCGCATCTGCGGCAACAGGCGGCGTTCGGCGAAGAAGCGCCAGCCATCGTCATCGGGCGAGTTGTCCTGCGGAGAATCGCCGCAGTAGCCATCGCCTTCGAAACCGAAACGCGCGCCGGTGACGGTGTGTTGTTTCGCAAGTCCGGCACCCGCGCACCGCCAGTAGTCGGCCGTCGGCCGGCCGTCGCCCAGGTCTTCGAGCACGATGCGTTGCGTGTCGACCTCGAACACCTTCGGCACACGCAACGCGTCCGCGGCGCGCAAGGCCGCGAGGCCGTGCGCTTCAGCCGCGAAGAAATGGCCGGAGACGTCGTGCCGCTGCTTGACGAGCACGCGTGTTCCGTTTGGCAAGGTTCCGCGATGCATCGCGTGTCACCCGGATCCTTCGCCGCGTTCCCACGCCTCGACCGAGCCGGCGATTGCGCGAAACAACGGGTGGGCATCGATCCTCCCGACGGCGCGCGGCAGCTGGCGCAGACGCCCGGGATCGCGTACATGCAGCTTCGATCGCAGGTGCCGCAGTTCGAATGCGAGCTGGCCCCGGGTGATGGTCAGCCGCGCGTGCGGAGGTTTCGCGGGCAGCTTTCCCTTGTCGAACGCGAATCCGCGCGTCTGCCCCGCGCGCGCCAACAATGCCTCGCGCCACGCGGCGGTCAGACCCTTGGAGTCGAGATAGCGCGGATGCAGGCTCCACAATCGCATCGCGGCATTGTGTCAGATCGCCGCGGCCGCATCGACGCCTGGTGCCGAAGGTGGGACTCGAACCCACACGCTTTTAAGGGCGGCGGATTTTGAGTCCGCTGCGTCTACCGATTCCGCCACTTCGGCGACGGGCCGCAAAGTATGCGGGAGTGCCGCGCGAATGCCAAGCACTGTGATGGCAGCGAGCGGCGGTCAGGTGAACCCCGGCCAACCCGCTATCGGCATTCAGCCCGAAGTTGACGCCGCATTTACACGCGGCTTCGCATCATGTCTGGACGACGCGGACGCGGCATCCTGCCGACGCGCGTCATCATCGACAAGGAGAGTCCCCATGCGAACTTCGATCCTCGCTTTCTGCGGCACGGCCGTGCTCGGAATGGCCGCCGGCGCATACGCTCAGAACACGCCCACCAACAACCCGCCAACCCAACCCGCCACGTCGACCGCCAGCAAGCCGGCAGGCCAGATGGGCAATTCCGGCGGCGGCTTGGGCATGCAGATGACACCGCGCGAAGCGCAGATGGCATTCCAGAACATGGATACCAATCACGATGGCTTCCTCGACCGCTCGGAGTTCACGCACAGCGGCGACAGCGGCCAGCGCTTCCCGGGTTGCGACAGCGACCATGACGGCAAGCTTTCCGAAGCCGAATACGTGGCGTGTTCACAGCGCCCGGCAACGCAATCTCAGCGGTAAATGCCCGCGTGGATGGCGCGATCTGTCCGCGTCAGTGGTCCAGCGACAGTTGCCGTTCGCCGCGCGCGTACCAGTCGCCGCCTGCGGGTTCGAACACGCTGCAGCGAATCATCGGCCGCTGGTAGACGTGCACGCTGACGGCGATGTCGGTGTCGCTGGCATTGCAGATCGTGTGGTGCTCGTGGGGCGGGATCAGGCTGCCGGCCGAGCCGGCGCCGGCCTGGATCACGCCGGCCGGAATGAAACGGTAGCGCTCGTCGTCATGCTCGCACAACTCGTACTGCACCACTTCCAGCGCACCGCGCCACACGCCTTCAACGCACCACATGCCGGCATGGTCGTGGATCGGCGTGCCTTGACCCGGGCTCCAGGTCATCGCGACCACGCAATAGTCGTGCTCGCGGCTGTGGTATAGCTCACGCCGCGCGTAGTGTTCCGCGCAACCTTCGAACACGCACTCGGGCAGGCGAACCTCGCCCGAGTGAATTGCGTCGCACAGCGCGGTGCGCAGCGCGCGCATGGTGTCGACCGTATCGCCGCTGGTGACGGCTGCGTCGAACGCGTGGATCAGGCGTTCGCGCCCGGGGAAATCGATGGCCATGGCATAAGCTTATAACGTCTGTCGCACAGGCGGGCAAGCGACGACCGCGATACCGGACGACGGGTCTCTGGCGAACATCCCGCCGTGCCATTGGGCAGGCTTCAACCCGCCGAGTCAATGCGGTCCATGAACGCGCCGATTGCTGCCCCGAAGCGTCCGGTGTCGACCAGGAACGCGTCATGGCCTTGCGGCGAATCCAGGCCGACGAACGTGGTGTTGGTGCCGGTCGCACTCAGATCGTCGGCGAGCTGCTGTTGCTGTTCCAGCGGAAACAGAATGTCGGTTTCGACGCCGATCACCAGCGCGCGCTCCAGTTTCATTTTTGCGAGCGCATTGCGTACCGATGTGGCGGGATCGGACGTGCCGCCGTATTCGGCGAGGTCGAACCAGTCCGATGCGCGCGACAGGTACAGGTAGCAGTTGGGATCGAACGAGCGCGTGAAGCGGCGCGCGTGCGCGTTGAGGTAGGACTCGATCTGGAACTCCGCGCCGAAGGGATCTTCGTCGCGCTGGTCGGCATCCAGCCGGATGCGCCCGAACCGACCGCGCCACTCCAGCGCCGAGCGGTAGGTGATCACGCCCAGCTTGCGCGCGATGTTCATGCCGGTTTCGGGGTAATGATCGTCGTCGTAGTGGCCGTCGTTCCATTTCGGATCGAGCCGGATGGCTTCACGCTGCAAGGATCGAATGGCGATCGCGAAAGGCTGCGCGCGCGGCGCGGTGCACACGCTCACATGCGCGCGCGCGAAACCGGAGTGGTGCGCCAGGCAGCCCAGCGCCGACATCCCGCCCATCGAACAGCCGACCAATGCCGCGAGACGCTCGATGCCGAGCCCGCGCGCGAGTTCATGGCCGGCGTTGCCGACGTCTTCCAGCGACAGCTCGGGGAAATCGAGGCGCCATGGTTCGCCGGTCAACGGGTTGGTCGAAGCCGGTCCGCTGGAACCCTTGCAACTGCCCAGCGAATTCGCGCAGATCACGAACCATCGTGCGGTATCGATGGCCTTGCCGGCGCCGATGATGTCTTCCCACCAGCCGAGCGATTTGTCGATGGCGTTGCTGGCCGCGTGCGCGCTGGGCGAGAGCCCGGTCAAGATCAGCACCGCGTTGTCACGCGCCGCGTTCAACGTGCCCCAGGTTTCGTACGCGAGCCGTGCGCCGAGCAATTGCCCGCCGCGCTTCATTGGAAAAGGCGAGGGCAGGTCGAGGTATTGGCGGGCGTCGGCCATGGCGGTCTTTGGCGAATCGAAACCTGCAAGGGTAATGAACACAGGCGAGGCGGCCAAGTGACGCGTCGGCGCGGGAGCGATTCTTGCGAACGGACCCTGCCGATGCGTCATCCCGGCGCAGGCCGGGATCCCGTGACTTTGCTTCCGCGGCTGTTTGGCGATGAGGGTGCGGGCCGGGATGCGAGGTGCCCCGAAATCCGGGTTCCGGCCTGCGCCGGAATGACGAGTGCCGTCAATCCACCTTGTCGATCGTCAGCGCGACCGGCGCGTGCGAGTCGGTCGCGACCTCGACCGGTGCGGATTCCAGATCGCCCGCTTGCGGCATTGCATTGCCACTCTTGCTGATCCTTGCGGCGATGCTGACCTTCGTGAATTTCGAAAGCGTCATCGCGGGCGTCATGGCCATCGCGTCCGTCAGTGTGACTTTTGCCGGCAAATCGGAGGCCTTCAGGCGCGCGACCGCCAGCGGCATGGGTGGGCCATCCAGCGCGCGCGCGAACACGAACAGCGTGTCCGCCGGCTGCACCTTCGCGACGAGCGCCGGATCGAGCTTGACGGTGACGTTGAGCGCCACGGAAGAAACTGCGGCAGGCGCCGGCGACGCAGTTGCGGGATCGGCCGCTGCCAGGGTCGCGTTCTGGGTACCGCCGGCGCGCGTTTCGGCTTCGGCCAACTGCTGCTTCACGGTTTCGGCGACGCGGGAACCCGGTTCCAGCAGCGGCAGCAGCGTTTTCCATTGCTTCGCGGCGTCGGCGTAGTTGTTGCGCTGGAAATCGCTGATGCCGAGCAGCCACAGCGCGCGCTGGTGCGTGGGCTCGATCTGCAGCGCACGCTGCAGCTTGGCCCGCGACGCATCGTCGATCCGATGCGAAGGCGATGTTTCGGCCGTCGCTTCCACCCACGCCACCATCGCGTCCGGATCGTCGGGCTTCAACTTCAGCAAATGGTTCAACGCGTCCAGCGCCTGCTGCGGCTGGTCGAGCGCGGAGTACGCCTGCGCCAGCAGTGCCCAGCCTTTGGCGTCGTTCGGCTTGCGCTGCAGGCTGTCCTGCAACTGGCGGGTGGCTTCGGCGAGCGTCGCCTGGTTCTCCGCGGCGGGCATGGGTTGCAGCGCCTGCGGCGTGCCGACCGCGAGATACGCGCCCAGCACGACGGGCGGCGTCACCAGCGCGAGGATGAGCGCAAGCACGAACGGCCCGCGCGGTCGGCCTTGGCGGCGGGCGCTGCGCAGCATCGGTACCAGCACGCAGGCGAGGGCGACCACCACCATGATGGCCGCGATGACGAGAAATCGTGTCGTCATCAATCGTCTCCGGGCTGTCCAATAACGGCAGCGGCGCGATCAGCGCACGCACTGGCCAGCGCGGTGGCGGTTGCCGAGATGACGAGAAATCGGATGGTCACCAATCGTCTCCGGGATCTTCAGCGATGGTGCCCGCCGGGCGGGTGCGCCGGCGCAGCAGGACGACCACCACGATGCCGCCCGCGAGCAGGATCACGGGCGTACCGAACCACAACGCGATCGTCGATGGCGCGAGCGGCGGGTCATACAGGATGAACGTGGAATAGCGCGCGACCAGCCAATCCTTGATTTCCTTGTCGCTCTTGCCCTGCTGCATCATGTCGAAGATTTGTCGCCGCAACTGCTTGGCGAAATCGGCGTTCGATGCCAACAGACTTTCATCCTGGCAAACCATGCAACGCAGTTCACTTGTGAGGTGCTGGAAACGGTCGCGCTGCGCGTTGTCCTTGAACGGCAGCGGATCGATCGCGAACGCGGCCGCGCTGAGTGTCAATGCCAGGGCAACGGCCATGGCGGCAATAGCCTGCCGGATGCGCCGAGAACCCTTCTTCCCCTCTCCCTTCGGGAGAGGGTGGCGCGCAGCGCCGGGTGAGGGTACGGACGAAGCGAGGTGCCGGTGCGGTCCCGAACCCTCACCCGCCCCTTCGGGTTCGCGCTGCACGCGCGTTCGCTTCGCTCCGCCTCTCCCGAGAGGAGAGGGATAGAGCATGGCGAGCAGGCGCTTCATGTGCCCGCTCCTTCGAGCGCACGGATCTTCGGTTCCAGTTCCTTCGCGATCACGTCGGGCGTCAAGGGTCCGATGTGCTTGTAGCGGATGACGCCCCTCGCATCGATCAGGTAGGTTTCCGGTGCGCCGTACACGCCGAAGTTGATCGCGGTTTCGCCCGACTGGTCGGTGATCACTTCGTGATACGGATTGCCGTGGCGATCCAGCCATGCGCGCGCGTCCTGCGGCGCATCCTTGTAATCGTAGCCGACCAGCGGAATGCCGAACTTGTCGCGGTATGCCATCAGCACCGGATGTTCGTCGCCGCAGGCGAAGCACCAGCTCGCGAACACGTTGATCAGATACGGCTTGCCCAGCATGTCCGCCTTGGTGACGAACTGCGTCGGCTGCTCCAACCGCGGCAGCCGAAACTCCGGCGCCGGCTTGTCGATCAGCGGGCTGGGCACGAAGCGCGCGTCGTGGGTCTGGTTCCACACCAGCCCGATCACGAAAAACGCTACCAGCGCCGCGAACACGATCAGTGGCACGAAACGGCCGAGAGGCTTGCGCGCCACCTCGTTCACGCTTCGCCTTCCGCGAGTTTGCGCGGCGCCTCGGGCTCGGATTTTACGTGCACGGTTTCGGGTTCCACGGCGCGGTGCAGCCGGAAGCGCCTGTCCAGCACCACCGCGAATCCGCCCAGCATCATCAGCACGCCGCCACCCCAGATCCAGCGCACGAACGGCTTGTCGTACACCCGCAGCGACCAGGCTCCATCGCCGATCGAATCGCCGAGTGACACGTACAGGTCGCGGAACACGCCGGCCTCGATCGCGGCTTCCGTCTGCACTTGTCCGCCGGAATACGTGCGCTTTTGCGGGTGCAGGGTCACGATATGCTTGCCGTTGCGGGTGATGACCACCGTGCCCTGTTGTGCGCGGTAGTTCGGTCCCTGCGTTTCGATCACGCCGTTGAAGCGGAAATCGTAGGCGCCGACGTCGACGCTCGCGCCCGGCTTCATGCTGACGTCCTGCTCCACGCTCATGGAAGTCGTCAGGATTGCGCCCGCGATGAATACGCCGATGCCGAAGTGCGCGAGCATCATGCCCAGCATCTCGAAGGGATAGCGCTTGCCGCGCGGTGCCTCGCGCCAGCGCTTGATCGCGAACAACAGCACGCCGGCCATCACCCACACCGACGCGGTAATCCCGAGCAGTGCGTACCAGCTACGTACACCGACGACGAATCCGATGATGCCGGCCGCGACGGCCAGCGCGACGATGCGGATCAGCGCGTTGCGCCACACCTTCAGGTCGGCCTTGCCCCAGCGCGACAGCGGTCCGAACGGCAGCGCCAGCACCAGCGGCGTCATCAGGATCAGGAACAGCGGCCCGAAGTAGGGCGGCCCCACCGAAATGCGACCGATGTTGAGCGCTTCGCCGACCAGCGGATACAGCGTGCCGAGCAGAACCATCGCGCACGCGACCGTGAGCATGAGATTGCCGACCACCATCAGCGTTTCGCGCGAAGCCAGCGCGAACGACTTGCCCCCCGTCACTTTCGGCGCCCGCAATGCGTACAGCAGCAGCGAACCGCCCACCACCACCGCGAGATACACGAGGATGAACACGCCGCGCGCCGGCGCGAACGCGAATGCGTGCACGCTGGTGAGCAAACCGGAGCGCACCAGGAATGTGCCGAGCAGTGAGAACGCGAAACCGAAGATCGACAGCAGCAGCGTCCACGCGCGCAGGCCGTCGCGCTTGTCGGTGATCGCCTGCGCGTGGATCAGCGCAGCGCCGATCAGCCACGGCATGAACGAGGCGTTCTCGACAGGATCCCAGAACCACCAGCCGCCCCAGCCGAGTTCGTAATACGCCCACGCGCTGCCGGCGACGATGCCGAGGGTGAGGAAGCCCCACGCCACGTTCGTCCACGGCCGCGCCCAGCGCACCCAGGTGGATTTGAGTTCACCGCCGAGCAGCGATGCGATCGCGAACGCGAACGCCACGCTGAAACCGACGTAGCCCATGTACAACGTCGGCGGGTGGAATACGAGCCCCGGGTCTTGCAGTACCGGGTTCAGGTCGACGCCGTTGGCGGGCACCGGGAACTGTCGCAGGAACGGGTTCGACGTCGAGATGGTGTACAGCAGGAAGCCGAACGCCACGAATCCGAGCACGCCGATCACGCGCGAGAAAAACGCTTCCGGCAGCTTGCCGCCGAACACGACCAGCGCCACCGTCCAGCCGTTGAGGATCAGCATCCACAGCAGCAGCGATCCTTCGTGCGCGCCCCACACCGCCGAAAGTTTGTAGAACCACGGCAGCGACAGGTTGGAGTTCTGCGCGACGTATGCGACCGAGAAATCGTTGGTCCAGAACGACCACATGAGGATGCCGAACGCCAGCGCCACGAATACCGCCTGGCCGATCGCGAGCGTGGGCGCCGTCGCCATCAGCGGCTTGCTGCCACGCCACGCGCCGACGATCGGCAGCACGCACTGCAGCGCCGACAACACCAGCGCGAGGATCAGCGCGACCTGGCCGAGTTCGGGATTCACGGTGCGCCCCCGCCTTGCGCGGTCTTCGGCACGCGATGCTCCTTCTCGGCCTTGGCGATCGCCTGCTCGACCTGCGGCGGCATGTACGTCGAGTCGTGCTTGGCCAGCACCTGGGTCGCGACGAACTTGCCGTCTTTCATCGAACCGGTGGTGATGGTGCTCTGGCCCACGCGGAACAGGTCAGGCAGGATGCCTGTGTAGCTGACCGGAATACTCTCGAAACGATCGGTGATCACGAAGTCGGTGGTCAGCGTGCCGGACACGCGATGCACGCTCCCTTCCTTGACGATGCCGCCCAGCCGGAATGGATGGCCGTCCGGCGCGTTGCCGGCATCGACCTCGGAAGGCGAATACAGATAGGTCATGTTCTTCTGCAGCGCGAACACAGAAAGTGCCGTCGCAACGGCGACCGCGCCCAGGATCAGCAGCGTGATGACCAGCCGCCGCTTGCGAACCGGATTCATGTCGAAACCTCCGCGCGGGCCGCGCGCGTGTTGCGGGTGCGCTCGCGCGCGAGCTTGCCGCGCAATTCGCGCGTCAGCCGCCGCCGGCGCAGGGCGGGCGCGAACCAGTCCCACGCCAGCACGATGAAGAACACCGCGTACGCGGGCCACACGTAGACGGCATAACCACCCATTGCAAACCAGTGAGCCATGTCAGGTGGGTGCCCCCGTTGTCTGCGTGGGTTGTCCGCCGACCAATGCGCGTACCCATTGCTTGCCGCTTTCCAGCGACAACAAGCCGGTGCGCGCCCGGCCCAGCAGGCTCGCGAAAAAATAAAGATGCGTCGCCAGTGCCATCACCAGCAGCGGCCACAGCATCGCTGGCGCGATGGAAGAACGCGCGGGATCGAGGAAGTTCACAGTCGTGCCCTGGTGCAATGTGTTCCACCATTGCACCGAGTAGTGCACGATCGGCAGGTTGACGATGCCGACCAGCGCCAGCAGCGAAGCGGCACGCGCGCCGCGGCGGTGATCCTCGAACGCGTTGTAGAGGCCGATCACGCCGAGGTACAGGAACAGCAGCACCAATTCCGAAGTGAGTCGCGCGTCCCACGTCCACCACGTGCCCCACATCGGCTTGCCCCAAAGCGAGCCCGTCACCAGCGTGACCAGGGTGAACGCCGCACCGATCGGCGCGCATTCCATCGCAATCACTTCCGCCAGCTTCACGCGCCACACCAGCGCGACCAATCCGGCCACCGCCATCGTGGCGTAGATGAAAAGGCTCATCCACGCGCTCGGCACGTGGATGAAGATGATCCGGTAGGCGTCGCCCTGCTGGTAGTCGGGCGGCGCCAGCACCAGTCCGCCGTACAGGCCGGCCACTGCGCTGATCAACGCCACCGCCATCAGCCACGGACGCAGCGTGCCGGCGAACCGGTAGAAGTTCGGCGGTGAGCCGAGCCAGTGCATCCAGTGGGGAAGATACGAACGGGACATGCTCAGGAAAAACACTTGTCAGGTGGCAAACGCGCCATGGCGGTCATGTTTCAACCGCGATTCGAAGTGCCGCCGCGCATGCGAGCGGCGCCAGCACGACCGCCAAAATCAGGGCCGCCGCCAGCCACACCAAGGGTGCGATGAACGGCATGCCGAACTGCGCCGCGGCGACGGCGCCGGCGGCGAAGATCACCACCGGGACGGCCAGTGGCAGCAACATCAATGCCAAAAGGATACCAGAGCGGCGTGCCCCGGCCGCCAACGCCGAAAGCACCGAACCCAGCAATGCCAGCAACGGCGTCGCAAGCAGCAGCGCGACGATCAACACCGGCAGCACTTTCACGGGCAGGTTCAAAAGGGCGCCCAGCAGCGGCATCACGACGATCAAGGGTAGAACGGTCGTCAGCCAGTGCGCGATGACGCGGGTCAAGGCCAGCAGCGCCAGCGGCTGTGGCGCCAGCAGCCACTGTTCCAGCGTGCCGTCGTCGAGGTCGGCGCGGAACATCGATTCGAGCGCCGGCAGCATCGCCAGCACCACGATCACCAGCAGCACGCCGCCGGCGATCCGCGCCAGCAATTCGGGGTCCGGCCCCAGCGCGAACGGGAACAGTGCGGCCACGATGATCGCGTAGAGCAGCGGCAGGAACAGTTCGCCACGGCGCCGCCACGCCAGCACGAAATCGCGGCGCAACAGCGCACGGCAGGCGACGAACGAGCCTGCGCGTTCCGCCGTCGTCACGACGCTGGCTCCGCCCAGGATTGATTGCGCGGTGCTGGCCATGACTCAGGCGACAAGATGGATGCGCCGCGCGCGTGGATCGGCAAACCGCACGGCGCCGTGGCTGGTGACCAGCGCGGCACCGCCGCGCGCGCAATGCTCCGTGATCAGTGCGTTCACGAGGTCGATGCCGTGGCGATCGAGGTTGGCGTAAGGCTCGTCAAGCAGCCAGACTTCGCCCGGCAGCAGCAATAGCCGTGCGAGGCCCACGCGCTTTTTCTGACCTGCGGAAAGCGTGCGCAGCGGCTCGTCGATCCAGCCGGCGATGCCGACCCGTTCCATGGCGGATACCGGCACCACGCCCGCGCGCCTGCCGTACAAGCCGGTCAGGAAGTCCAGGTTTTCGCACGCGCTCAGCGACTCGTTCATGCCGGGCCGATGGCCCAACCACAAGATCCGACCGTTGCGACTGTCGCGCGACGCGGCTCGATCGCTGAACCGGATTTCGCCCTCGCCGGGCGGCAACATGCCGGCCAGCACCCGCAGCAGGGTGGTCTTGCCCGAGCCATTGTCGCCTTCGACAAGCACGGTTTCACCGGACCCGAGGCTGAAATCCAGCGGTCCGAACACGGGCTCGTCGTTGCGCGAAAACGCGAGCCGATGCGCCGACAGCAGCGGCGCGGCAGGGGCGGGAAAAGTGGCCATGCGAGCAGCCCCGTATTGTCCCAGCGCGGCGACGCATCGTCCACAAGGGGGCATGCACGCCGCACACTCGACCCTCTGCAATTCGATGGTCGGTTCCGGACCAGAGGGCATGGCCGAATCATCAGCCACGCCCTGGGCAATGAAACGTGGCATCGTGATCCTCGCCTTGTGGGCGGAGTCGCGTGCTCTCTGTCCTCTTGCAAACGGCCGCCTTCCGGCGCCGCCATCGTTATCGGCGTGGTTCGTCGCGATGTGGTAGCGACTTCAGGAATTGAACCAGGTCCGACCTTTGCTGCACCGTGAGTTTCAAGTTCAGCTTGCTGTTGTAGGCGTTCACAACATCCCACAATGTCGCGGCTGATCCATCGTGGAAGTAGGGCGGATGCTGCCACGCTCCGGCCAGCGGCGACGTCCGCCACTTGCCCGTCGCGCTGAGCAACACGTAATCCGTGTCCCGTGCCGCCGAAGCGGATTGTGGGTGCAGGCGGATGTTGGCGTCCGTGAATTTTTGCCCGCTGTGGCAGGCCGCACATTGCCCCTGCCCGTAGAAAACCTGTCTGCCGCGCGCAGCCGCCGAGGGGTTGTACGATCCGAGCGGCGGTCGCGGTGCAGCCAGCGAGAGTTGATAGGCCTGCAGTGCCGGCAGCGCAGGCGTCACCAGATCCGGCAGAGCGCCACCGTGGGTGTTGTCGACAGGCACGGCTGCGCCCAACGCGACCAGGCGTGGATCGGAGAAAGTGCCCTGCCCACCCATCTGCGTGACCGCGACATAGCGGTTCCAGTACGCAACCGGCCCGACAGGCTCGTGCTGGATGTCGCCATCGCCCGTATAGATTTCCTTGTCGATTCCCATCAGGCCGTATGCCGGCGGGATCTCCACGGCGAACCTGTCCTGCGGGGGATTCTGGCCGTTCGTGAAAAACGCAACGCCTTTTGACTGCACGAACAGGTTGAAACGCGCGTCGTATTTGCCCGGCCCCCACGAGTTGTACACGGCCTTGTAGGTGTCGGGAATCGCGGGAGAGAGCGCGATGATCGCACCCGGATTCAGGTCACGGTTCGGCCAGCCGTCGAGGCGATGCCCGATGCCGGACGCAAAGGCGTTGTCCACCGTCGAGTGGCAAAGCGCGCAGGTGACACCCACCCGTGTGAGCGTTTCTTTGCCGTCGCTGTCTTGCACGGTTCCCTTGAGTCCCACCACGGCGTTGAGCTTGAGCAGCGCCAGGGTCGTGGCCGGGTCGTCAAGGTCGATAGTGCCGTTTTTGATCCCTTGCTGGACCGCTGCAGGCAATGCGTCGACGTCCACCTTCAATCCCACCGCCAGCGCCACCTTCGGACTGACCTCCATCTGGATGACGTCGTTCATCTTCAGCTTGTCAGTCCAGAAACTTTCATCCCCGAAGGTGTCGTATCGAAAAATGTGCTTGCCCTCGGCCACGAGTGCACGCTGGTGATGGGCCTGTTCGGCGGCAGCTGCCTGATGTTCGGTTGCCGTAGATTGGTCCGCGTAGGCATTGCCGCCGCACCCGGCAAGCGCCATCGCGCTCCCGCTCAGCATCAATGCCGCGGCGCTTGCCAGCAGCTTGCGCAACACGTGGCGCTTGCAGTGCAACGGTGATGTGACGTTTGCACGGACATGACCTGCGAGATACGTGCACATGGTGGTTTCCTCTTGCATGCGTTCGTGTTGCGCATTAGTGCCCGAGACCGTCGCGATTGCGAGTCAACCATGTGCAAAGCTGTCTTGGGAGACGGGTGATTCGTCGCGGCCATCGTCGTCATCGGTTGGTTTGGCCAACGCGGAGCCGCCGCGGACTGGACGGTGGGTTCGCGTCTCGGATACGAGCCTTCCCGTGCGAGCGCAGCAGGTTCCGGCGAATGCCGCACCATGCCTTTCGACGATAAGGGCAGCTGCCGTCGAGCGCTGCCGAGCCCGGTTTGCCCGATGGTTGCGAACCGCAACCGGCGATCACATCAGTTCGTGCAACTCCGCTGGCCCGGCGCCCGTCCCGCGCACCACGCCAAGCTGGCCGAAGCGCCGCGCCATGGCCTCCAGTTGGGCATAGGTCATGCCCGGCACGAACAGGCTGGGCTCGCGCCAATCGGCGGGGCCGACTCCGATGCCGCCGACAAAACGCTGGCGGTCGCCCTTCAGTTCATCGCGCAGGCGGCGCTGCCGGATCTTGTTGGTGGCGAGCGGCAGCGCGACGCCGGCGGGATTCCACGCCGTGATGTAGCCCCATGGATCGTCGGCATGGCGCAGCATCGCCAGCAGCGGCATGGGCAACGGCTTGCCGCAACGGATGCTCGCGAAACCGCCGTACGGCACGCGTACGCGGTAATCGGTATCGGTCCACGCTCGCCGGATCGATTCGGGCAACGGCATCTGATCAGGCGCCTTCTGGTAGCGGGGGCAGCGCGTGGCGCGCATGTGCGGCGACGGCGTCGAGATCGAGACCGTCCAGGCTGTCGCGCCCCGCCAGCAGCGATTCCATCCATGCGGTTTGCGCGCGGTCGCGTTCGACGCAAGTCGCATACGGAATCGACGTGAAGCTGACCATCCGGTAGCGCGACATGAAGCGATCGGGAATGCGTTCGGTCAGCGCCGCCGCCAGTTCGCGCTTCAACAGGTAATGCGGATCGGCCACGCCGTCGCGCATCTCGATGTAATTGGCCAGCGACATCGCGGCGATCGCGTCAGTGTTGGGCTTGCGCCGCGCTTCGAATTCGGCCAACACCGCGGCGGTGTCGTTTGGCTGTTCCGGCAGCAGGCCGGCGAGCTCGGCGGCATCCTCGAAGCCTGCGTTCATGCCTTGGCCGTGGAACGGCACGATCGCGTGCGCGGCGTCGCCCAGCAGCAGAGCGCGGCCTTCGACATGCCAGCGGTCGAGATACAGCGTCGCCAGTTGCCCCAGGGGATGCGCGTTCCAGTCTTCGTCGAACGCAGGCATCAATGCCAGCGCATCCGGGAACTGCTGCTCGAAGAACGCGCGCGCCGCAACGGCGTCCGGAAGCGTCGCGAAACTCGGATGCGGCCCTTCGTTCGGGAGAAACAGCGTGACCGTGAAATTGCCCTCGGTATTGGGCAGTGCGATGCACATGTAGTGGCCACGCGGCCAGATGTGCAGGGCATTCGGTTCGATCGCGAAAATTTCCCTCCCCACATCCGCGGGTCTTTGCCCTCGCGAGCGGGGGGAGGGAGGTAGCACAGGAATTTCGAGTTCCTTGTAACCGTGCCCCAGCGGCTCGACGCGCTCGCCGAGCTCGGCGGCTCGGGCCATCGCCGCGCGCAATGCGGAGCCGGCGCCGTCGCATCCCAACAGCAATCCGGCGCGATGCGTGCGTGCAACGCCATCGTGATCAGCCAGCGTGATGGCGCCGGTCGCGAAATCGGCGCGGGTGAGCGCCGAATCGAAGTGGAGCTGCGCGCCCGCGCGTTCGGCGGCGTCCAGCAGCAGGATGTTCAAGCCGCCGCGCGACACCGAGCGGATAACTTCGGAATCATCGAGGCCGTAGCGTTGCAGGTTGGTCGCGCCATCCAGCGCATGCACCATGCGTCCGCGCATCATCACCGCCTGCGCGAGCACGTCATTGGCCAAGCCGGCCTCGCGCAAGGCATTCAGTCCGCGCTCGGCCAAAGCGAGATTGATGGAGCGGCCGCCAAGGAACCCTCGCACGCGGGGATCGGGTCGGCGTTCGAAAACTTCCACTGCGAACCCGCGCTGGGCAAGCAGTGTCGCCAGCAAGGCTCCGACCAGGCCGGCGCCGATGACAGTGATGGGCGGCTTCGTGGTCATGGATTCATCGGGCGTCACGCCATATCCGCACGGCGTCGGCATAGCGCAGGCAATCGGCGAAGCTGTTGTAGAGCGGCGCGGGCGCGATGCGCATCACGTCCGGTTCGCGCCAGTCGCCCAATATGCCTTGCGCGACCAGATGCTCGAACAGCGATTTGCCCGCGTCGCGCCCGGCGCGCACGCGTAGGGAAAGCTGCGCGCCGCGACGGCCAGGTTCAACGGGCGTGAGGATTTCCAGTGTGTCGTGCAGTTGTGATTCGATCAGCCATTCCAGATAGCCCGTGAGTCGCCGCGACTTCTCGCGCAGGCGGAACATGTCCGCGCGATGGAACAGGTCCAGCGAAACCCGCAGCGGCGCCAGTGCAAGGATCGGCGGATTGGACAACTGCCAGCCATCGGCGCCGGGCGTGGCGTCGAATTCGGGCCGCATCTCGAAGCGCGTGGCTTCGTTGCGGCCCCACCATCCTTCGAAACGCGGAAGCCTCTCGTGCGCATGACGCGCGTGCACGAACGCGCCGGCCACCGCTCCCGGACCGGAATTGAGATACTTGTAGGAACACCACGCGGCGAAATCGCAATCGCTGTCGTGCAGGCGCAGGTCGATGTTGCCGGCCGCATGCGCGCAATCGAAGCCGACCATGCAGCCGTGCGCGTGCGCCAGTTTCGTGATCGCAGCCAGGTCGAACGATTGCCCCGTCAGGTATTGCACGGCGGGCAGCAGCACCAGCGCGATGCGCCGGCCGTGCTGCTCGATGGCGCGCTCGATCGCTTCCATCGAAAGCGTGCCGCGCGCTTCATCGGCGTCCAGCTCGATCAGCGCCGCGGCCGGATCGTAGCCGTGGAAGCGGATTTGCGAGGCGGCGAGGTCGCGGTCAGACGGAAAGGCGTGGCGTTCGATCAGGATCGCGTGGCGCTCCGGCGTCGGGTGGTAGAAGCTCACCATCAACAAATGCAGGTTCACGGTAAGCGAATTCATCGCCACCACTTCGATGGGCTCGGCGCCGACCACTTCGGCAAGGCCCTCGCGCACTTCCACGTGATACGGCAACCACGGATGCCGCGCGTGCAGGTGACCCTCCACGCCCAGCCGCGCCCAGTCGTCCAGTTCGTCGAGCAACGCCTGACTGACGCCGCGTGGCTGCAGGCCGAGCGAATTGCCGACCAGATAGGTTTGTTCGCCACCGGCGTATGGCGGAATCAGGAATTCATTGCGGAAGCCGCGCAGCGGATCGCCGTCGTCCTGCGTACGCACCCATTCGGCGTCCGCGCGAAAATCTGAAGAATGCGACATGGTGAAACGTGAGCCTTTAGCCGCGATCGTTGCGGCTGTCATGAAAAGCCGGGGCGTGGATATCCATTCTGGTGTTGCATGGATGCGATCGTTCTCCGCAGCGGCGATCTCGCGCCGTCGTGATGATGGACGATCGCAAAGAACTATTTTTCCACCGCGCCCACGATCGACTGGCATCCGGCATCGAACGTCGAATTCCAGGCGTTGGCCGCGCCGGCCGGCCGGATGCAGCGCACCTGGATCGCCAGATTGGAACGGTACGCGTAGACCTCGGTATACGCATTTTTCTCGTGGTTTTCCGTCGCGGTGTAGCGCAGGCTGGACGCGTCGCCCAATGAAGTGATCGCCACGTAGCCCGGCAGCTTGCGCGCGCGCGCGGTGCCGTCGCTCAGGAATTTCTGGAACCCCTGCACGCCATCGACCTGCTCGGTCGTGACCGTGATGCGTGCGAGCGAGTTCGCGTCGCCGGGATTTTTCACCTGCAGCGCGACGAACTGGCGCGGGCCGTCCAGCTTCTCCATCAACATCGGCCATGCGTCGGGCGCAGAGAATTTCACCGCGCCACCGGCCAGCGAATAATCGGCACCGAACGCCGCCGGTGCGATCGCGAGCGCACAGACGCCGAACAGCGCCAGCAGCGAACTTGTGTTGCGATTCATGAAACCTCCGAAGGAGCATCGAATCGTTGTTTGGGCAAGCCCAGCCATTCCAGTGCGGCGCCGTGGAACACGCGATCGCGCTGGCGCGGCTGCAACTTGAGCGCGTCGATGCCGCTGCCGGGCTGCTGTTCGCCGAGCGGAAACGGGTAATCCGTGCCCAGCATCACGCGATCGTCCCCGACGACGTCGAGAAGATAGCGCAGCGCTTGCGAATCGTGCACGCACGAATCGAAAAACAGGCGCCCGAAATATTCGCGCGGTGCGCGCGCGTTGTCGGTGGCGACGAGGTCCGGGCGCATCCGGTAACCATGTTCGATGCGGCCGATGGTAAAGGGGAACGATCCGCCGCCGTGCGCGAACGCGATGCGCAGACTCGGCAGACGTTCCAGCACGCCGCCGAAGATCAGGCTGCAAGCGGCACGCGATTGCTCGGCCGGCATGCCGACCAGCCACGGCAGCCAGTATTTGGGCATCGTGTCCTTGCCCATCATGTCCCACGGATGGATCAGGATCGCGGCGCCAAGATCGGCCGCGGCCTCGAAGAAGGAGAACAGTTCCGGCGCATCGAGATTCAAGTTGTTGACGTGCGAGCCGATCTGCACGCCCTGCAGCCCGAGTTGCTCGACGCAGTGTTCCATTTCCTCGATCGCGAGGCGCGGCGATTGCAGCGGCACGGTACCGATGCCGGCGTAGTGCTGCGGATGCGCCCGGCAGATCTCCGCGGTGTGCGTGTTCAGGTGCCGGTGCAGTTCGCGCGCCTGGTTCGGCTTGGCCCAGTAGGAAAACAGCACCGGCACCGTGGAGATCACCTGCACGTTGAGCCCGAGCTTCCTGCATTCCTCGATCCGGAATTCGGCGTCGAACGAGTTCTGCCATATCTCGCGGAAGAATTTGTTGCCGCGATAGATGCGGTGGTGTCCGCCCGCGTTCACCATCACGGGAAAGCGCGGATCGCCGTATTTTTCGGCGAGATTGGGCCAGTCCGGCGGCAGAATGTGCGAATGGACGTCAACCTTCAGCATGCCGCAAGTATAGGTCAGGTGCGCAAGCTGGCCGAGCTGCGCCCGCGCCCGGACAGCGCCATTTCGTGACGGGATGCCGCATTGCGTGCAAATTGCGGCATCGTGGGCGGACAGCGCGCGGTTGGGGATCGCGGTGAGCAGCGCATTCTGGGTCGGATTGAAGCAACGCAAGCTGGTGCAATGGGCGCTGGCCTACGTCGCCGCGGCGTTTGCGTTCGTGCAGGGACTGGACGTGGTGGCGCAGCGCTTCGGCTGGCCGGATCGCGTCGAGCAGGTCATCATCCTGGCGCTGGCGATCGGTTTCTTCGTCGCGCTGGTGCCGGCGTGGTATCACGGCGAACGTGGCGTGCAGCGGGTCGACGGCGCCGAGTTGTTGATCATCGCGCTGTTGCTCGCGATCGGAGGCGGCGCGTTGTGGGTGTACGCGCGTGCGCCGCATGGCGGAGTCAGACCCGCCGTGGTCGCCACGCCGAAGGCATCGATGTCAGCCGCACCCGTTCCAATGCCGGCGACGGCAAATGGCTGGACCGCGCCGCTGACGTTCACGATCTTGGCGTCAGCATGCTGCTGTACGATCCTTTGATCCTGCGCTACCGCAACGATCCGCGTTTCGCGGCGTTCTGCAGGAAAATCGACCTGCCCACGACTACCGATGCGGTGGCGGTAAAATAGTCTGCAACCGGTTTTTCTGCTCGTCATTCACGCGCAGGCAGAAATCCAGCGGGTCGGTCGTGTCCTGCGCGGGAATCAACGGTTGCCTGATGGCGCAATTTCGTGTGGCTGCGCGAGCACGTGCAGCAGGCTGTCGATGGCGTCCACGATGCGGTCGCTGGCGTCTCGCAGCGTCACCGCAACAGCGTCCGTGTCTTCTGCCAGCGACGCGACCAGCGCACCTTGCTCCGAACGCAAATGGAACCTGCCTTGCGGGGCGCGCGCTTCGCGCAAGGCCTCTGCAGCTTCGCGCATGGCGGCACCGCAGGCGCCTGCGAATCGGTCCATCTGCGGAGCGCGAACACCGTCGGTATCGCCGCGCGCCGCTTCCAGCATCATGGCCGCGCGGACCACGCGATTGGCCTGTGCGACCAGCGCTTCGGCGCGCGGCGCGTTGGCGCGACTGGCGGGTTCGCTGCGCAGCCGGTCCAGCGACGCCTGCGCGGCGCTGCGCGCGGCACGCGCGTCGATGCGGGTGTCGTGGCGGGCCTGTGGGCTGCCGCGCAAGGTCGCGATCAGGTACGCGCGATACGTATCCAGCATGTGCGCGACCACTTCGTGTTCGCGGCCGCGCTCCCACGTCGGCCACAAAAAATAGGCCAGCAGCGCCAACGCGCTGCCGAGCACGGTGTCGATGCCGCGCGCCAGCACCGAGTCCGCCGCCGGAATGCCGTAAAACGACAACAGGATCACCACCAGGCCGGTCAGGCACACCACCGCGATGCCGTAATGCACGCTCGCGAGTTCGCGGAAGGCGAAGCACAACACCGCCATCAATGCGAGCGACGTCCAGAAACCGCCGAGTCCGCCGAAGTGCAGCACGGCCGTTGTGAGCAACAGGCCGCCGAGCGTGCCGGCCACGCGCAGCAAACCATAGCGCCAGGTGGCGCCGAAATCGGGCTTCAACACGATGGCCACCGTCATCGGCATCCAGTAGCCGCGCGACAGCGGCAGCACGTGTGCCAGCGCAATCGCGATCGCGACGCATGCGCCGCAGCGGATCGCGTGCCGGAAAGCCGGCGACGCAAGACGCAAGTTGGCGCGCAGGGTGGGCAGCGGATTGGCCGATTGCAGCGCGCGCGGCAGCCGGAATTCCGAGCGCAGCGCGCGGATCTCGCCGCGGCTGCCGGCGGTGTCGGTGTTGCGGACGGCCGCGCGCAATTGCCCGCCGAGGGCCGCGATGCGGGCATCCGCGATCTCAGCCTCGGCCGAGGCGGCCATCGATTCGATGCGCGCGATCGCCTGCGCATAGGCGTCGAGCGCCGCCGCGGAGGCGGGTGGCGCCGCCTGTTCCAGCGCATTCGCGATCGTGGTCAGCACCTCCGCCGCGGCGCTGCGTGCGCTCGCCAGGATGTCGCGCAGCACTGGCTGTTCGCATGCGGCCTGTTGGCTTGCAAGCGCGAACAATTCCAGCCGGATCCGTTCCGATAGTTCCGCAAGCACGCGAAAGGCTTCGACCGCGCGGCCGCGCGCGCGGCCGGCGCCGAACAGGAGTGCCTGCAGATCGTTGAGTGATGGCGGTAGCGCGGTTGCGACGTCATCGTCGGCGTCGGTGCATGCGAAGTCGGCGAGTCCGCGGAACCCTTGCGCGAGCGCGAGTCGCTCGGGCCGGTAGCGTTGCAGCGGCCATGCCGCGATCGCGAACAGCGTCTGCAGCAGGCCGCCGGCGAAGATCAGCAGGCCCACCGGGATCGCGTGGGTCACTGTCTGCGGCTCGGCGCCCAGCACCACCAGCAGGATCAGGCTGGTCAAGCCCACGCGCGTCAGGTGCGCATCCACGGCGACCAGCAGGGCGGCACCGAAACCCCACAACGCCGCGGCGAACAGCAGCGCCACCGGCCATTGGCCGAGCACCGCACCGGCGAACGCGGCGACGCCGGCTGCAATCGCCGTCAACAGCATGCGTCGCAGGCGCAACCGGTAAGGCCCCGGCTGGTCGGCGAACATCGTATTGAGTGCGCCGGCGGAAACGCCGAGGCCCGCGAACAGGTGATCGGTCAGCACGCCGATGAGCAGCGGCAACACGATGGCCGCGGTGTTGCGCAGCGCGACCGTCACCGGCACCTCGCGCCTGCCGGTGTGCAGCAAGGTTTGCAGCAGTGGGTCCTCGCGCAGTCGGGTGAGGGCGGTCATGCGCGATCGGCTTCCGGGGCGGTCAGGCGCCGCCAGTATCGGCGATCCGTTTCAGCCGCGACAGCGCGGGCGCGATGTCCAGGTTTTCTGCCACAAGCCACGCGTCGTTGTAGTACGTGCCGGCGTAGCGTTCGCCGCTGTCACAGATCAGCGTGACCACCGGCCCGGTTTCGCCGACCGCCCTCATCTCCGACATCAACTGCAGGGCGCCGACAAAGTTGGTACCGGTGGAACCACCGCAGCGGCGACCGAGCAATTTCTCCAGCACACGCAGCGCGGCCATGCTGTCGACGTCGGCGACACGGATCATGCGGTCGATCACGCCGGGCAGGAATGAAGGTTCCACGCGCGGACGACCGATGCCCTCGATGCGCGAACCGCGTTCGAGCGTCAGGCTGGCGTCGCCGGTTTCGTAGTAGTCGGCGAACACCGAGTTCTCGGGATCGACCACCGCGAGCCGCGTTTCGCTTCGCTGCGCGCTGCCGTAACGGATGTACCGACCCAGCGTGGCCGAGGTACCGCCGGTGCCGGCGCTGACCACGATCCAGCGTGGCACCGGGTCGGCCTCGCGCTGCATCTGGCGGAAGATCGATTCGGCGATGTTGTTGTTGCCGCGCCAGTCGGTGGCGCGTTCGGCGTAGGTGAATTGATCCATGTAGTGCCCGCCGCAACGTTCGGCCAGTCGCTGCGCCGCGCCGTACACGTCGGTGTCGTCGATGAGATGGCATTGGCCGCCGAAAAATTCGATCTGCGCGATCTTCTGTTTCGAAGTCCTGCTCGGCATCACCGCGAAAAACGGCAGGTTCAGCAGACGTGCGAAGTAGGCTTCCGAAATCGCGGTGCTGCCGCTGGACGCTTCGATGACCGGACGGTCCCCATCGAGCCAGCCGTTGCAGATCGCATACAGGAACAGCGAACGCCCCAGCCGATGCTTCAGGCTGCCGGTGGGGTGCACCGACTCGTCCTTGAAGTACAGCGGGATGCCCGGAAACGCAGGCAGGTCGAGACGGATCAGGTGGGTGTCGGCCGAACGTGCGGCCTCGGCTTCGAGCGCGGCGATCGCGCGGCGGGTCCATGTGTGCATGCCGGCATTGTAGGGGGCGGTGACTTGCAATCACCGCCACCGCGGTCTAGGGTTGGCCGGAGCCCGCATCGGCATACTCAGGGGAGCGCCGCATGATTCGCGTGGTTTTGGTGGACGATCACGAGCTGGTGCGTTCGGGATTTTGCCTGATCCTTTCCGGGCAGCCCGGCATCGAAGTGGTGGGCGAGGCCAGCAACGCGGAAGACGGCTTGCGGCTGGTGCGCGCGATGAAACCCGATGTCGCGCTGATCGACGTGCACATGCCGGGCATGAGCGGGATCGAACTCACCGAACGCGTGCAGCGATCCGGCCTGCCAACCCACATCGTGATCCTGACAGTGGTGCAGGACGCGCAATTCCCGCGCCGCCTGCTGCAGTCGGGTGCGCTGGGTTATCTCACCAAGGGTTGCCCCGCCGAGGAATTGGTGAGTGCGGTGCGCACCGTTGCGCAGGGCCATCGCTACCTCGATGCCACCGTCGCGCGCGAGATGGCGCTGGCCGCGGTCGACGGCGACGCTTCTCCGCTGGAGGCGCTCTCTTCGCGGGAGATGGAAGTCGCGCTGATGCTGGCGCGCGGGCTGGCCGTCAACGAAGTCGCCGCCCGCCTGCACCTGAGCGCCAAGACCGTGTCGACCTACAAGCAGCGCCTGTTCGAGAAGCTGAGCGTGCAGCACACCATCGCGCTCGCCCACGTGCTGACGGCGCACGGTCTCCTGGGCGAGCAACTGGGCGAGGTGTAAACGGGTTCTGGTTTCAGACCCCTGGAAGCGACATGGTCGCTTCCAGGGCGGTCACCCGCGGCAACCGGTCGGCTCGAACTGCTGCAGAATCGACGGGTTGCGCGCGATCATTCCCGCGGTTTGTCAGGCTCGGAAGCTGGGACCGCGGGCGCGGTTGGCGCCTTGGGTGGCAGCACGCTCGGTGCCAGGATCGGCCGGATCGCGCCGGATAAAGGACGCGGGGTCGGAATCGCCGGGTGGCGCGGCAGCGGCTGCGCCAACGGCCGCGCCGCGGGTGGCGCCGCGAACAGCGAGGGTGTGACCGGTTCCGGTTTCGGCACCGCGGGTGCGACCGGAATTGCGACAGGCGCAGGCGAGGCCATGGATGACATGGGCATAGCTGAGGCTGCAGCAGGTGCGTGCGGTTGCGGCGCATGCGGCGTGGCCGGCGCCGGCGTCACCGACGTGGGCTTCACAGGCGTGGAAACTTCCATGGGCGGCGTGGTCGCTCGTGGCACGTTTTCGCTGGGCGCGGAGGCCGCGATGGGCTGCGGCGCAGGCGCGGGGGGCGCGGTCGCCGCGGGCTTGCGTTCGGGAACGGCAAACAGCGGCGCGGTGGTGGGCGCCTGCTCGTGTTCCACCGACGCGCCCGAAGCCGCTGCGGGAACCGGATTCCTGGCGACTTTTGCGGCGTCCGAAGCGCGTGCCGATTCGCCGCGCGGAGTCGTCGGTCCCGCCGAAGGCGGCGTGTGGTCGCTGCGGTCGGCATCCTCGTCATCGATGTCGTGCGGCGCGGCGGGCGCGGCATCATTCTGGGTGGCTGCGTTCGCGTGCTTGCGACGACGTCCGCCGCGGCGACCGCGGCGACGCTTGCCGGTGCCGGTGGCATCGGCGGTCGTCGGGGTGGCCGGTGCCTCGGCGCCGTTGGCGACGTTCTCGATCGGTTTGGCGGTTTCGGCCTCGGCGCCCGCTGCTGGCACAGGTTTCGCAGTCGCCGGACGCGGCGCGTCATGATGCGGATGCTGCGTGTCGTGATGTGGTGCCGCGGTCGAATCGCCGCGCACGGACCTGGTTTCCTGGGCGCGGGACTCGGTGGCAGATTTCGGCGCTGCGGGCGTCGCGGCTTTCTGAGCCGGGCGCGCCTGACGTTGCAAATCATCACCGCGCGATTTGCCCGATTTGGATTGCGGCGATTTGGATGCCTGCGAGCCCTGTTGGCGCGTGCGGCGCCCATCGCCATCGCGATCGTGGCCGTTGCGGCGTCCGCCGTTGCTGCGCGAAGTCTCCGGGCGTCGTTCGGTGGAGCGTTCCCGGCGTTGCGTGTCGGATGATTCCGCGGCGCGTTTCGGCTGTGTCCGTTCGGGCGGCTGCGCTTCCGGCGCGGGCGGATTGCGGAACCAGCCGAACAGGCGACCCATCAAGCCGCCGGACGCTGCGGCGGGTACGGATGCGACCGGCGCGGGCGCCGCAGCCGGCGCAGGCGCAACTTCTTCGCGTTGCGGCATCGGCGTGACACGCTGGATGCCGCTGACCGCGGGTTCCTCACCGTGCACCACCACACCCATGCGCGGTTGCGGCGTGGCCGCCACTTCGGTCAGGCGCTCGTAACTCGGCTTGGCGTGCTCGCCCATCTCGTTTTCGCGGATGCGCGTAATTTCAAGGTGCGGCGTTTCCAGGTTCTCGTCGGCGACGATCACCACGTGCACCTTGTGGCGTAGCTCGATCTCGACCACGCTGGAGCGTTTTTCGTTGAGCAGGAAGTTGGCTACGCGGGCGGGTGCCTGCACCAGCACCTGCCCGGTGTTTTCCTTCATCGCGTGTTCTTCGATCAGGCGCAATGCCGACAGCGACAGCGATTCGATGCCACGGATGCGGCCATGGCCGTCGCAACGCGGGCACACGATCTGCGTGGATTCTTCCAGGCTCGGGCGCAGCCTTTGGCGGGAAAGCTCCATCAGGCCGAAGCGCGAGATGCGACCGAGCTGCACGCGCGCGCGGTCCAGCTTCAGCGCATTGCGCAGTTTCTCCTCGACTTCGCGCTGGTGGCGCGAGCTTTCCATGTCGATGAAGTCGATCACCACGAGACCGCCCAAATCGCGGATGCGCAGCTGGCGCGCGATCTCGACCGCTGCTTCGCAGTTGGTGTGGAACGCGGTGTCCTCGATGTCGCTGCCCTTGGTGGCGCGCGAGGAGTTGATGTCTATGGAGGTGAGCGCCTCGGTCGGATCGATCACGATCGAGCCGCCCGAAGGCAACCGCACGTTGCGGTCGTAGGCGCTCTCGATCTGGGTTTCGATCTGGAAGCGCGTGAACAGCGGTACATCGTCACTGTAGAGCTTGAGCTTGCGCAGGCTGTTGGGCATTACCTGCTGCATGAACTGCTTGGCGTCTTCGTACAGCGAAGGTTCGTCGATCAGGATTTCGCCGATGTCGGCGCGCAGGTAATCACGCAGCGCGCGGATGAACAACTTGGATTCCTGGTAGATCAGGAACGGTGCGGATTTCGACGCGACGGCTTCGGAAATGGCTTTCCAGAGTTGCAGCAGGTAATCCAGATCCCACTGCAGTTCCTCGGCGTCGCGGCCGACGCCGGCGGTGCGCACGATCAGGCCCATTTCTTCGGGTACCGTCACGTGCTGCAGCGCTTCCTTCAACGCCTGCCGGTCCTCGCCCTCGATGCGGCGCGATACGCCGCCCGCGTTCGGGCTGTTCGGCATCAGCACCATGTAGCGGCCGGCCAGCGATATATAAGTGGTGAGCGCGGCGCCCTTGTTGCCGCGTTCTTCCTTCTCGACCTGGACGATGAGCTGCTGGCCTTCCTTCAGCAGTTCGCGGATGCCGGCCTTGTTGTGGTCGACACCTTGCGTGAAGTACTCGCGGGCGATTTCCTTCAGGGGAAGGAAGCCGTGGCGTTCGGCGCCGTAGTCGACGAAGCAAGCTTCGAGGGAGGGTTCGACCCGGGTGATGCGGGCCTTGTAGATGTTCGACTTCTTCTGTTCGCGCGAGGGGATTTCGAGGTCGAGGTCGTACAGGGCTTGGCCATCGACGATGGCCACGCGCAACTCCTCACGCTGAGTTGCGTTGATCAACATGCGTTTCATTGTAGGTTCCTTGAAGTCGCCTTTGCTGCGCGCGTCGTCGGCGGCGCCTTCAGGGGGCGGCCGGCCGAATGACGTGCCGCGCCTGGCGGCAGTCGCCGGGTCCGATCAATGGCCCCGGCTGGTGATGAGTGGGATTGTTCACGTCCCGAGTCCCCGCACCGTCGTGCGACGGTGGGCAAACATCGACCCGAACGTTACGATGGCGAGGTACCGGCTGCTCCCGGTCAGGAATGGCAGGCGGAAGCCTTGTCCGCGCGGCGAACGAGTGCAGGGTCGCCCATGCGGGGCCAGAGCCTGCTTGACGCCGGGCAATCCTATCATCGCAAAAGGATTTTTTTCAATGGGGACGGCAACTTCGGCCAAGGACTTCAGCTCGGTGCGAACCGTTGAGGTCGGCCCCGAGCGCGATGGCCAGCGCATCGACAACTGCTTGGCGACGCTGTTGAAGGGGGTGCCGAAGACGCATATTTACCGGTTGCTGCGGACCGGACAGGTGCGCGTGAACGGCAAGCGCGCAAAGCCCGATAGGCGGCTCGTCGCGGGCGATCAGCTGCGGATTCCACCGGTGCGGATGCCTGAACGCGCCGAGCCCGGCACACCCCCCGCCGCGATGCTGGACGAGATCCGCCGGGCCGTGATTTTCGAGGACAAGGATTTCCTGGTCATCGACAAGCCGGCGGGCATCGCCAGCCACGGCGGCAGCGGGATCACGTTTGGCGCCATCGAGCTGCTGCGGGCGGCGCGGCCGCAGGATCACCTGGAATTGGCGCATCGGCTGGATCGGGATACCTCCGGCGTGCTGGTGCTCGCGCGCAGTCGGCGTGGGCTGACCGGCGTGCAGGATCTGATCCGGTCCGGCGAAACCAAGAAACAATATCTGTGCCTGATGACCGGCAAGCTGCGTCGCGTGAAGTTCGATGTCAACGCGCCGCTGCGAAAATCGGTGCTGTCGGGCGGCGAGCGCATGGTGCGGGTGGACGAGGACGGCAAGCCGGCGCTCACGTTCTTCCGCGAGATCGAGCATTACCCGGATTGCAGTCTGGTCGAGGCGACGCTCGCCACCGGCCGCACCCACCAGATCCGCGTGCACGCCGCGCACGCGGGGTATCCGCTGGCGGGCGATCCGAAGTACGGCGAGCGCGAGGCCAACAAGCGCTTCGCCAAGCTCGGGTTGAAACGCATGTTCCTGCACGCGGCGCGTTTCGAGTTCGAATTGGGCGAGCAGGTCTACAGTTTTTCCGCGCCGCTGCCGGATGACTTGCGCGCAGTGCTGGACCGGCTGTGAAGGCAGGGGTCAGAGTGCACTTTCCGGTCGCCGAGACAGCACGGTGATGCCGTGCACGGGAAAGTTCTGGAAAGTGCACTCTGACCCCCGTTTCCGTTCACCGGCCCGCCACCTCCGGCTGTTAAAATCGCACCTTTTGCCAGGATGCACGCATGAAAGTGACCATTTTCGGAACGGGCTACGTTGGCCTCGTCACCGGAACCTGTCTTGCCGAAATGGGCAACCACGTGCTGTGCGTGGACGTGGACGCGGACAAGATCGCGCGGTTGGAGCGCGGCGAAATCCCGATCTTCGAGCCGGGCCTGGAATCGCTGGTCAAGCGCAATTACGAAGCCGGCCGGCTGGCCTTCAGCACCGATGCCAAAGCGGCGGTCGCGCACGGCGACACGATTTTCATCGCGGTCGGCACGCCACCCGACGAGGACGGCAGCGCCGATCTCAAATACGTGCTGGCGGTGGCGCGAAGCATCGGCGAAAACCTCACCGGCTACGCCGTGGTGGTGGACAAATCCACGGTGCCGGTCGGCACCGCGGACCGGGTTCGCGCCGAGATCGACGCGGCGTTGACCAAGCGTGGCGTGGAAATCGCCTTCGACGTGGTCTCCAATCCCGAGTTCCTGAAAGAGGGCAATGCGGTCGACGACTGCATGAAGCCCGACCGCATCGTGATCGGTTCGTCCTCGTCGCGCGCGATCGATCTGCTGAAATCGCTGTACGCGCCGTTCAACCGCAACCACGACCGCATCGTGGTAATGGACGAACGTTCCGCGGAGCTGACCAAGTACGCGGCCAACGCGATGCTGGCCACCAAGATCAGTTTCATGAACGAAATCGCCAACATCGCCGAACACGTCGGCGCGGACGTCGAAATGGTGCGCCACGGCATCGGTTCCGATCCGCGCATCGGCTACAGCTTCATCTATCCCGGCACCGGCTACGGCGGTTCGTGCTTCCCGAAGGATGTGCAGGCGCTGGAACGCACCGCGCATTCGAACGGCTACAAGGCGCGCCTGCTCGGTGCGGTGGAAGCGGTGAATCGCGATCAGAAACGCAGGTTGTTCGAACTGCTGACGCGCCATTTCGGCGGCAACCTGTCGGGCACCACCATCGCGTTGTGGGGCCTCGCTTTCAAGCCCAACACCGACGACATGCGCGAAGCGCCAAGTCGCGTGCTGATGGAAGCCCTGTGGCAGGCCGGCGCCAAGGTGCGTGCCTACGATCCGCAGGCACGCGGCGAAACCGCGCGCATCTATGGGCAGCGCGATGACCTGGTGTTGTGCGAGGATCCGTGGGCGGCGCTGGAAGGCGCCGATGCGCTGGCGGTGGTGACCGAATGGAAGGTATTCCGCAGCCCCGATTTCGCGCGGATCAAGTCGATGTTGAAAACCCCGGTGATTTTCGACGGTCGCAACCTGTACGATCCGCCCATGGTTGAATCCGCGGGGCTCGCTTACTACGGCATCGGCCGCGGGCGCAGTGCCGCTGCGGCAAAAAAAGGCATGAACGACGATGGGCACACCGAACGACGAGCGGATGAACGAGCTCGAATTGAAGTTGACCTTCCTCGATGACGCGGTCGCTTCGTTGAACGATGGCGAGGCGCAGCAGACGCGCCGATTGCTGCAACTCGAAAACGCGCTGGCCGAAATGCGTCGCGAACTGGCGTCGCTGCGCACCAGTCTGGCCGACAACGTGCAGGACGAACCGCCGCCTCCGCATTATTAGTGCAATCGTCCGTGATTGCTGCTTCGCTGATCCTCGCCGTGTCTGGTTGGATGCATGGCTCCCAAGCATCAGATCGGCCATCCATGGCCTGACTTTGGAGAAAGCAGTGCGGTTATCCGTGATCGCGGCATCGTTGGATGTGTTCACACTCGTGGAAGGGACGAAGATTTGAAGCACCAGAACGGCCATCCATGGCCTGACTTCTCACCAAACAGCCGCTTCGAATCGAGCGTGGACAATATCTCGCTCGAAGCGGCATGTAGGTTGGGCTGAGCAACGCGAAGCCCAACACCCGGTCAACAAGAACACCATTCGTTGCTCATGAGTGAATCCCTGCGCGATCAGTTGCTGAAGGCCGGATTCAAGCCTTCACCGCCGGCCAAACCGAAACAACACGTCCGCCACAAACCGGAGCCGCGCAAACCCCGCGAACCGGTCGAGCCCGACCTTGCCAAGGCCTTCGTGTTACGCGCGCAGGCCGATCGTTCTGAGCGCGCGGCGGCCGAACGCGAAGCGCGCGAAAAGGCCGCCGCGAAAAAGGAACGCAAGCGCAAGCTGCAGGCGCTGTTGGCCGGCAAGGCGCTGAATCGCGAGGACGCCGAGCAGGTTCGCAACTTCGAATTCGCCGGCAAGATTCGCCGCGTTTACGTCACGCCTGATCAATTGCGGTCGATCAACGCCGGAGAACTGGGCGTCGTGATGCAGAATGGACGTGCGGTGCTCGTACTTCGCGACGTGGCCCTCGAGACCCAGACCATCGCGCCGGAAGCCGTGGGCTTGCTGGTCGACCCGGATGCGCCAGCGAACGACGATGGTGTCCCCGACGATTTGATGTGGTGACGAGCATCGGTCGCCAGGGGTGGGAGCGCAGCGACAAATTCGTCGGGAGCGAATTTGAACCACCGCAGACGGACCCTGACCTCAAGCGAGCGGCGAGCATCGTGGGCGATGCGAATAATCCCGCCGTTATCTGGTTGCGGAGACGCCCTTCAGTGTGATTCGGCCGCCAGCGCGGGATTGAACCATCCCTGTTTTGGTGCGAAGCGCGCGCCGTGGGTGTGCGCCAACGCTTCGAGTCGCTCGCGCAGCACACCCGCGCCGGTCGCGCGGACGTACTGGATCGGGCCGCCGCGGAACGGCGCGAAACCGGTGCCGAAGATCACGCCCGCATCGAGCAAGTCGGCGTCCGCGACCACGCCGTCGTGCAGGCAGGCCACGGCTTCGTTGAGCATCGGCAGGATCAGGCGATCTTCCAGGTCGTCCGGCGCGCGATAGTTCGAATCCACGTTCGGTTTCTCCGGCTTGCCATCCTTCCACACGTAGAAACCTGCGCCATCCTTCTTGCCGCGCTTGCCGCCTTCGACCTTGTCGGCGATGCCGGCGGGCAGTTCGAGGTTGAGGAACGGGCCGAGTTCCTTGCCGACGGAAAGCGCGACGTCCAGCCCCACGGTGTCGATCAATTCAATCGGGCCCATCGGCATGCCGAAGCGTTTGCCTGCGCGGTCGATCGCCGGATCGGGAATGCCTTCGGTATGGCAGCGCACTGCTTCCAGCAGGTAGGGCACAAGAATGCGGTTGACCAGGAATCCCGGCGTGCCGAGCACCGGCAGCGGCAGCTTGCCGATGGCCTTCACCCACGCCCATGCGCGTTTTTCCAGCGTCGGGTCGAGCGCGTCATGACGCACCACTTCCACCAGCGGCATCTGCGCGACCGGATTGAAGAAGTGCAGTCCGAGGAACCGCCGTGGTTCGACGACCGCGCCGCGCAGTTCGTTCAGCGGAATCGACGACGTGTTGGTGGCGATCAATGCGTCGTCCGCAATTCTTGGTTCGATTTCGCGATACACGGCTTCCTTCGCTTCGGGATTCTCGTAGATCGCCTCGATCGCGAGTTGCGATGACGCGACGCCCGCACCTTCGACATCCGGCGTCAGGCGCGCCTCCACCGGCGCGATACGTTCGCGGGTTTTGAGTTTCTTCTCGAACAATTTGCGCGCACGCACCAGCGCCGGTTCCACGAACTTCATCTCGCGGTCCTGCAGCGTCACCTCGAAACCGCGCAAGGCGGTCCATGCGGCGATGTCGCCGCCCATCACGCCGGCCCCGATCACGTGCACATGCTGGACGCCGTGGGCGGTGTCGCCTGCGAGTCCCCGCATGCGTTCGCGCAGGAAGAATATCCGGATCAGATTGTGCGCCGTGGGCGTACCCGCGAGCTTTGCTACCGAACGTGCTTCCAGCTTGAGTCGCTGCGCAATGTCGCCGCCGCCGCGCCGCCACACTTCGATCAATGCGAACGGTGCGGGATAGTGCTTGGGCGCAGCCTTCGCCGCGGTCTGCTTGCGCACGATCGGCGCAAGGATTTGCCGCGCGGGCCAGCAGTTGCTGAACCACGCCAGCGCGCGTTGCGCGAATGGCCGCGTGATCGGGCGCAACGCCAACTTGTGGGCCTCGTCGAGCAACGCAGCGGGCGCAGCGAGGCGATCGACCAGACCTTCCGCGAGCGCGCGCTCGGCGGATGCCGCGCGCCCGGTCAACATCATCGCAAGTGCCTTGGGCGCACCGATCAGGCGCGGCAGGCGCGCGCTGCCGCCCCAGCCCGGATGGATGCCGAGTTGCACTTCCGGCAGCGCGATGCGGGTTTCCGGCGCACGTGCGGCGATGCGCATCCGGCACGCCAGTGCGAGTTCGGTGCCGCCGCCCATGCAGGTGCCGTGGATCGCGGCCACGGTCGGCATCGGCAGGCGCGCGAGACGCTCGAACACGCGCTGGCCGTGCTCGATTTCCTCGCGTACGGTGCCTTTTCGATCGTAGCTTTCGAATTCCTTGAGGTCGGCGCCGACCGCGAACCCGGATGGTTTGCCTGAATGGATCACGACCGCGGCGGGGCATTCGATCGCGATGCGTTCCAGCATGCTGTCCAGTTCGTCCAGCAACGATCGTGACAGTGCGTTCACGCCGCTGCCGGCACGATCTAGGCACAGCACGAGGACGCCATTCGCGCCCATCGAGGCATGCCAATGGCTGAATCGCAAACCGTCGAACACTTCTCAATCCTGCAGTCGCTGTTTGCGCATCATGATTGATCGCGCAGGGATCGCGGTCAACGTCGGGTGAAGGGATACATGGCCGATATGGAATCGTCAACACAGGAAGTCGAAAACAACCTGCTGGACCGCATCCTTGCGGCGGAGAGTGTGGTGGTGGCATTGCGCTGCGACGATACCGCAGCGGTGACGAATGCGCTGAGGCGCATTGCGCAGCGAACCGGCAAGGCGGTGTACGTCTGGCGCCGACACGCCGGTTTGTGGCGATTGCGCGGTCGCGACGAAACGGTGCCCGGTGTGGTGCGTCCGGCCGACGTGTTGCGTTTTGTCGAACGCAACCCGCACTTCGGCGTGTATTTTCTGGACGAATCCCCGCGGGCGTGGGGTCCGGATCTCGTAGCCTTGCTGCGCCGGATCACCGGAATCGATCCGCGCCAGTCGGCACGTTTGGTGTTGCCGGGTACGCTCGCGGATTTGCCGCCTTCGCTGCCCGCTCGCGAGCTTGCCTGGGGCAGTCCGGCTGTTCCGCCATTGCGGCTGCGGCAGGGCGCGTGGGCGTGGGCGCAATGATGCGAGAGGAAAAACGCCCGGTACTGGTGGTGGCATCTTCGCGCGAGGATCGCCGCGTCCTGTTCGATGCGCTGGACGGCATGCGGGTCGTCGAAATCCTCAGTGCGCGCGATGCCATCCATGCGCGCGCGTTGCTCAGGCGCTCGCCGCGCCCGATCCTCGCGGTGCTGGATTTTGCGCATGCGCCCGCGCAATCGCGCATCTTGTGCGGCGAACTCGGCGACGTACCGGTGATCGGGTTGTTCGGTGCGGAATTCGGTGCGCAGGACGGCCATGCATGCCCGTCTTCCTGCGGCAACGTGAAGGCATGGCTGCGCGCGCCGGTGGACGCGACGGAAGCGGCCGTGCGCGTGCGTGAAATGCTGGATGCCCCCGCGCCGCCGGCGCCTTCGCTCGCACACAGCAATGCACCCGTTGCCGCCCCGCAGCCGCTGCCGGTCGATCCGAACGCGACGCTGCAGATGATCGCCGGGTTGTTGCAGCCGACGCGCGATGCGGCCGGGTTGCCGGTGCTGGTGCAGCGTGCGATGCAGGCGTTCGACATGGATCTGATGGTGATCGCCGAACGCGATGCATCCGGCGATACGTTGCATCCGCTGGCGCGGATGGATCGGCTTTCCAGGCCGGGGGCGTCGGACCCGCTGGCGCAGCCGTTCGTGCAGCAGGCGCTGGCGGGCGATGGTTTCGTTCGCATCGTGGCTTCGCCGCCGGATGATGCTTTTGCCAACGAGACGGGCTGCGCGTGGTACGCGGCGTTGCCGCTGTTCGACATGGCCCGCAATGCGTTGGGGCTGATGGTCTGTGCATCCCGAAAGCCGTTCGCCGAATCGCCGACAGCACTGAAACCATTGCTGGAAATCCTGGGAACCCGCTTTGCCGCACTGCTGGAATTGCGCGCCGAGCGCGAACGCGGCCGCAGCCGCTCGCTGATGGATGGCCTGACCGGCTTGCCCAACCGGATACTGTTCAACGACCGGTTGAAATCTGTCCTGCACGACGCGCGCCGCACCGGCGAGGTTTTCGCGGTGTTGTTCGTGGACATGGACCGCTTCAAGGGCATCAATGATTCGCTGGGTCACGCGGTCGGCGACCAGGTGCTGGTGGCGGGCGCGCGGCGCCTGACCGATGCCGTGCGTGCGTCCGATACCGTGGCCCGATATGCGGGCGACGAATTCACGGTGATCGTCCGGCACGTCAACGATCGCAGCGACATCGACCGGGTGGCGGGCAAGCTCCTGAAGGGCATGCAGGCGCCGCTGGTGCTGGACGACGGTTCCGAATTGCACGTGACGACGTCGATCGGCGTCAGCATCTATCCCGACGATGCCACCGATGCCGAAGGACTGGTGAAACACGCCGACATGGCGATGTACAGCGCCAAGGCGCGCGGTCGCAACAACATGCAGGCGTACGCGGACGTGCCGGCCGATACGCACGGGCAGCGCCTAGAAATGGAGTCGCGCTTGCGCGCAGCCGAGGCCAACGGCGAGCTCTCCGTTCACTACCAGCCGCAGATCGACCTTGCCACCGAGGAGATCGTGGCCGTCGAGGCCACGGTGCGATGGCAGCATCCGGTGCTGGGTCTGTTGAGTCCCGCCTTCTTCATGCCGCTGGCCGATGAAACCGGACAGATCCTTTCGATCGGGGAATGGCTATTGCGTCGCGCCTGCGCCGATGTTGCGACGTGGCGCCGTCGCCACAAGCTGGCGCTGCGGCTGGCGGTGAACCTGTCGGCGCTGCAATGGATGCAGCCGAACCTGACCGCGATGGTCGAGGCGGCGTGTCGCGATGCAAAACTGGACCCCGAAGTGCTGGACCTGGAAACGCCCGAAGGGGTGCTGGCGAATCCGTCCGCGGAATTGGCCACCGCCGTGGCCGCACTGCGAAAAACCGGCTGCCGCGTGGTGGCCGATCACGCCGGCGACGCGCACAGTGCGCCCGAGCTTGCCGGAGCATTGCCCGTGGACGCCATCAAGATTGACCAGAGCTTTGTGCGCAACATCGGCAGCGATCCCGATGACGAATCGGTGGTGTCCTCGATCCTCGATGCCGCGCGCATGCAGCGTCGGCGGGTCATTGCGGACGGCGTGGAAACCGAGCGCCAACTGGAATTCCTGCGCGAGCGGGGCTGCGACGCCGCGCAGGGACCGCTGTTCTGCCGCGCACTTCCGATCGGTGCGTTCGCGCGTTTGCTGCGCGCGCGCGGCACGACGTGGGTTGCCAGGTCCCCGGCCGTGGCGCAGAACGCACCCGGCAAGCCCCGCTCGCCGCTCGCTGGCCGCAGGCGCGACGCCCGCGGCTGACCTTCCGCACTTGGTGGCGGCCTTCGCGCCGCGCTAGGCTTGATCCGGAGGCGAACAGGCCCAACCATCATGGTGAAGGTTGCGGTTCAAGGGTTGCGGGATGACTATGGCGGATGAACTTTCGCGCGCGAAGCGCGGTCAGACGGAGGTGCATGTCACCTCCGGCGCATCAGGGAGTGCCGCCCGGATGGGCGATGTGGAAACCGATCGTGCCTTGGTGGCGCGCGTGCGCAAGGGCGACAACAAGGCGTTCGACCTGCTGGTCCGGAAATACCAGCACAAGATCATCGGCCTGGTGTCGAGGTACGTGCACGACTGGAGCGAGTGCGAGGATGTGGCGCAGGAAGCCTTCATCCGCGCCTACCGCGCGATCGGCGCGTTCCGTGGCGACAGCGCTTTTTATACCTGGATGTACAAGATCGCCGTGAATACCGCCAAGAATCACCTGGTCGCCCAGGGCCGCCGTCCGCCCGCCGAAGACATCGACGCGGATACCGCGGTGCAGTACGACGCCGGCGCCCGCTTGCGCGACGAGGCCACCCCGGAACACGAACTGGCCCGCCACGAGATTGAACAAACCGTCTTCGCCACGGTCGAAAAGTTGCCCGAGGAATTGCGCGATGCGATCACCCTGCGCGAGGTCGATGGCCTTTCCTACGAGGAAATCGCCGAACGCATGAAATGTCCGATCGGCACCGTGCGTTCGCGCATTTTCCGCGCCCGCGAAGCCATCGATGAAAAACTGCGACCGCTGTTGTCCAACGATGAAACCTGATTTTGCGATGAGTGCAGCAAGAGGTACAAGGTGATGGATCCGACCAGCCGCGAAGACCTTTCCGCCCTCATGGACGGTGAACTGGCCGCCGAGCCGACCCGATTCCTGTTGCGGCGCCTCGATCACGACCCCGAACTGTCTGCTGCGTGGTCGCGCTGGCATCTGATCCGGGCCTGCCTCGCCTCCGATTCGGCGCGGATGTCGGCGCCGAAGCGCGACAACGATTTCGCCGCACGCGTGGCCACGGCCTTGCAGGTCGAGGCTGCGCCGCCGGCGCGCCAGCGCCATTGGGCACGTTACATGGGCGGCGGTGCGATTGCCGCCGGTGTCGCGGTCGCCGCATTGATGTTGAACGTACCGGGTCCCCGCGGCGATGCACTGGCGCCGGTCGCGCAAAGCCGTTCCGCCGCGAACTCCGCCGTGTCCACTTCGTTGGCCGAAACATCGCCCGCGCCCAATCCGGTCACGCCGCCGTGGCTGCTGTCGCGCCAGCCCACCGTGCTTTCGGCACAACCGGCTTCGGCCAATGTCGTGTACGGCACCGGTTTGATGCAGCCCGATTACCTGCGTCGCGCCACCTACGCGCGCGACGAGGTGTCGCCTTACGCGTCATTCCAGCAGACCAGCCAGGCGGCCTTGCCATTCTCGATCGTGTTGCTGCCGGAGCCGCCGTCCTCCAGCGCCTCCGCGGCGCGGCACTGAAGTCGCGCGACCGCGGATGACGCGGGCGGATTCCAGCGTGCCGACACGTTGTTCGAACACGCATCGTTTGCCGGTGCGCCCTGTCGCGCGCGACGATTTTCGCGCGCGACGGCGGAATGATTTTGCATATTGATCGGATGAGGAGAAAGTCATGTTGAAACGGGCGAGGCGGATGGCCGCCATATTCGTTCTGTTGTGTTTTTCCGGCGCTGGCGCGGCGCTGGCGGCGACACCGACGGTGGCGCTTCCGGATTTCACCGGCATCGTGCAGAAATACGGGCCGGCCGTGGTGAACGTGGTGGCGCACTACAAGCACGCCAGCGAAATGGGCGACGACCACCCCGGTGAGCAGCAAACGCAGGAACCGCAGCTGCCGGAAATCTTCCGGCACTTCTTCGGCATGCCGTTCGGGCCGCAACTCCAACGGCCGGATCGCGGCGGCGAGTCGCTGGGCTCGGGCTTCGTCATTTCCGCCGACGGCTACATCCTCACCAACCGCCACGTGGTCGCCAACGCCGATTCGGTGACCGTGCACCTGCCCGATCACCGCAGCTTCCCCGCGAAAGTGATCGGTGAGGACAAGATCTACGACATCGCGCTGCTGAAGATCAACGCGACCAAACTGCCGACCGTGCAGATTGGCAACTCGGATGACCTGCAGCCGGGCCAGTGGGTGGTCGCTATAGGCTCCCCGTTCGGCCTCGATCACTCGGTCAGTGCGGGCATCGTCAGTTACGTCGGTCGCAGCCTCGGTGGACAGGATCAGCCGGCGGTACCGTTCATCCAAACCGACGTGCCGATCAACCGCGGCAACTCGGGCGGTCCGCTGTTCAACCTGCAGGGCCAAGTGGTGGGCATGAATTCGCAGATCTTCTCGACCAGTGGCGGCGCGATGGGCCTGTCGTTCTCGATCCCGATCAATCTTGCGATGGATGCGGAACGCCAGCTCAAGACCAAGGGCTTCGTCAGCCGCGGCATGATCGGCGTCAGCATCCAGAACGTCAGCAGTGATGCCGCCAAGGCCATGCATCTTGCCGATGAAAACGGCGCGCTGGTCGCACAGATACAACCGGACAGTCCGGCGGCCAAGGCCGGTCTGAAAGTCGGCGACGTGATCACCGGATTCAACGGCAAGAAGATCTACGACTCGGCGCAACTGCCGCCCGCGGTTGCGATGACCGCGCCCGGTACCGAGGCGACCCTCAACATCCTGCGCGACGGCAAACCCATGACGGTCAAGGTCAAGGTCGCCGAGATGCCGCGCAACGGCCTGTCGCAGGAACTGTTCGCGGGAGCGCCCCCGGCGACCAGCGGCAGCAACCTGCTGGGCCTGACGGTACAGGACATCACGGCCGCCATGCGCCAGCAACTCGGTTACAGCGGCAAGGGCGGGGTGGTGATCACCGACGTCGAAGGACCGGCCGCACGGGCGGGTTTGTCGTCCGGCGACGTGATACTGCGCGTCGGCAATCAACCCGTGAACAGCGTTTCCGAGTTCCGCCGCGAGACCGCGAACGTGAAGGCGGGCAGCACGGTGCTGTTGCTGGTCTCGCGCCAGGGACAGAATCAATTCGTCGCGATCAGCGTGCCAGAGAAGTAAATTTTCGAGACCCGGGGACTCGGGACCTGAAAAAATGAAACTGCGACCCCTTCGCGTGCGAAGGGGTCGCAGTATTTGCCGCCAAATATCATTGCATCGGCAATCCAACGCGGCGTGTCGCATGAAGCTCTATTCGATCGAAGGCAACACCCGGAAACTGGACGGCGGCGCGATGTTTGCTCGGCACGTCCCCGTGCCTCGCCCTCCGCTGTGCTCAGGTCCGCCTGCGGCGTCCGGATTCGCTCCCGGCGAATCGCGTGGCAACGCGCTGGAGTTTTTGGCATGAAGCTTTGGTCGATTGATGGAAATTCCCAGCGCCTGGACGGGGGCGCCATGTTCGGAAATGCTCCTAAAGCGATGTGGTCGAAGTGGATCGAGGCTGACGACCAGAATCGCATTCCGCTGGCGTGCCGCTGCCTGCTGGCGACCGATCTGGATGGCCGCAACGTTTTGTTCGAAACGGGCATCGGCGCGTTCTTCGAGCCGAAGCTGCGCGAGCGCTACGGCGTGGTCGAAGACCGGCACGTGCTGCTCGATTCGTTGAAGGCCGCCGGGCTGACGCACGAGGACATCGACGTGGTGGTGCTGTCGCATCTGCACTTCGACCACGTCGGCGGCCTGCTGGCGGCGTGGGAGGAGAACGCGCCATTGCGCCTGTTGTTCCCGAACGCGACCTACGTGGTGGGCTCGGAACATTGGCAACGCGCGATGCATCCTCACCCGCGCGACCGCGCATCCTTCATCCCCGGTGTCGCGGAAATGCTGGAGCAGAGCGGCCGGCTGGAAAAAGTGGAGGGCGGGCATTCGCACGTGCTCGGCAAGGCGGTGCGTTTCCACTATTCGCAGGGCCACACGCCGGGGTTGATGCTGTCCGAAGTTGTCGGCCCGCATGATCGGGGCGGTGTGGTGTATTGCGCCGACCTGATCCCCGGTACGCCGTGGGTGCACCTGCCGGTGACGATGGGCTACGACCGCGCCCCGGAAGCATTGATCGATGAAAAGCGCGCGTTCCTCGACGACAAACTGGCGCGCGGCGTGCGATTGTTTTTCACGCACGACCACGCGACGGCGATGGCGGTGCCGCAACGCGACGAGCGTGGCCGCTATGGCGTGGCCGATCGACAGGCCCACTTTTCGGGCATGGCGCTGTAAGCTCGCGGCGTGAGCCGCTTCTCCGCACTCGTCGATCATGCTTCGCGAAACGCTGCGCTGTCAGGCGCGGTGTTGCTGCTGCTGGGATTGCTGCTGCTCGGGTTCACCGAACACGCCGACCGGCTGCGTGCGATGGGCGAAGATGCCCTGGGCGGATTCGTGTTGACCGGTGCCGTCGCGGTGCCGGGCCCGTCCGCCAACGGCAAGTTGGTGCTGGCGGTCGGGGCACCAGAGGTGAAAACGCCCGCGCGCGATGCGCAGTTCGGCGTTTCGGTCGATGCGCCGGCGTTGCTGCGCAAGGTGGAAATGTTCCAGTGGAAAGAGATGCGCTATGGCGGACAGCGCAGTTACGAAATGGACTGGTTCGATCAACCGATCGATTCGACCGCATTCGGCAATCCCGCGGGCCATGCCAACCCCGGCGCTTTTCCGATCAACGCCGTGCGGTTCGATTCGCCCGACGTTGTTGTGGCGGGGTTCAAGCTGGCGCCGGCACTGGTGCGCATGATCGATGGCGCCGAACCGTTCGCGCCGGATCTCGCGCACGTGCCACCGAACATGACCGCGACGTTTCAAGCCCACGACGGCACACTGATCACCAGTGCGAATCCCGACCATCCCCAGGTCGGCGATTTGCGTGTCAGCTGGATGCGCATCGCGCCCGCGCACCTCACGGTGTTCGCGCGGGACGACGGCGGCACGCTGGTGCCGGCCAGCAATCCGGCGGGCGATGCGATCGCGCAGGTGCTGCTGGGGAAGCATTCGTTGACCGATGTCTTGACCGACGCGCCGCAGCCGCCGCATTTCAAATGGGCAAGGCGCGTCCTCGCACTGCTGTTGGCGTGGGCGGGCGCGGCCCTGCTGCTGCCGCGCGCGCGGCGAGGTGATCGCCTGCTGGCGCTGGCGATCGCGGTGATTCCGCTGGCGGTTCTCGCAGCGGCGTTCTGGTTCGATGTGCGCACGCAGGCTGCTGCGATCCTGATCCTGGTCGCCCTGGCGGCGGTCGCGGTGGCCGTGTGGCGCTGGCGCCTCGGCCGGCCCGAGCCGCGTCAGGCGCAGTGATCTTGTCAGCGTTCTGTCATATTCCGGTCGGGATGAGCGGATACATTTCGCACTTCGTCTTTGCGGAATCGCCGGATGATCCTGCGTAGCCTGCTGGTCTTTGTCGCCGGTTGCTGTCTGATTCCGCCCGGCGTGTACGGCGCGTCAACTTCGTCCGCCCCGTCCTTCGACAAGACGCGCATCGCATGGAATGCGCCACAAAAGCCGTTTCGCATCTACGGCAACACCTGGTACGTGGGGCCACACGGCCTCTCGGCGATTCTCGTCGATACCGGAAAGGGATTGGCGCTGTTCGACGGCGATTTGCCCGAATCGGCGCCGCAGATCGAGGCGCATCTGCGCGAACTCGGGTTCCACGTGCACGACATCAAATGGATCTTCAATTCGCATGCGCATGCCGATCACGCGGGTGGCATCGCGGCGTTGCAACGCGCCAGTGGTGCCCAGGTGCTGGCCAGCGCAGAGGGCGCCAGGGAGCTGGAAGCGGGCGGCGCCTATCCGCCCGATCCACAGTACGGGTTCGGGCTGACCTACACGCCGGTGAAACGGGTTCGCGTGGTGCGCGATGGCGAGACCTTGCACTTGGGGGACGTGGTCGTCACCGCGCATTACACGCCCGGCCATACGCCCGGCAGCACTTCGTGGACCTGGACTTCATGCGAAGCTGGGCGTTGCCTTCACATCGCCTACGTCGACAGCCTGACCGCGCTGGCAGCGCCGGGTTATCGCTTCAACGACCATCCGCCCTACGTGGCGGCATTTCGCCGATCGATCGCGAGCGTGTCTGCACTGCCGTGCGACATTCTGCTGACGCCGCATCCGGGCGCCAGTGACTTCTGGGAGCGTGTCGCGCGCCGCAAATCGCCCGACGATGTCGCACCGCTGGTCGATGACGGGGCATGCCGCGCCTACGCCGTGGCAGCGGGCAAGGGATTGGATGCGCAACTGGTGCGCGAACGCACTACGGCGAAATGATTCAATCGCCGGCGTGGTCGAGGAACCACAGCCCCGCGAACAGCTTGGGATCGATCGAATAACCCTTGGCGAACATCCCGCGCAGCCACGCGCCGGCTTCGTTGCACGGCACCTCGTGGACGACGATGTCTTCGGTTTCGTCGCCGCCGCCGTCACCGACCTTGCGCAGGTCCAGTGCACGCACGAAGTGCATCATCTCGGTGCTCATGCCGGCCGACGAGGGCCCCGAATGCAGCAGCTCGACGCGGCCGCAGCTCCAACCGGTTTCTTCTTCCAGTTCGCGCCGCGCGGTTTCGGCGGCGTCCTGATCGGAATCGTGGCCGGCGTCGCCGATCAGGCCGGCGGGCATTTCGATGGTGAACTGGCGGATGGGCACGCGGAATTGTTCGACGAACAGCACGCGATCTTCCGGCGTCACCGCGACGATGATCACCGCGCCTTGCGGGTTGTTGCGTTCGACGAATTCCCAGTGGCCGCGTTGCTTCAGCGTCAGCCAACGGCCTGCGTACAGCACTTCGGCGGGCGCGTCGGCCACGGCGGGAATGCGGCTGTTGCGGATCATGCCACCGACTCCAGCTGCAACAGTTTCCGCGCGCGCTCACGGGTGAGCGGACCGATCCGCAATCGCTCGCACAGCGTATCCAGTACGACAAGGTCCGCGGCACGGCGCAGCAAACTGTCGGGATGACCCGGCACCGGCGCATCCAGCGCGATGCAGGCCAGCCGCTGCGACAGGCGCGCCTGTTCGGCGTGGGTGCGCAATTTCACGGCCAGCGCCGCGGCACCGCGCACCCGCAGGAACGGCACCTCGTCGAGACGCGCAAGCAGCGTATCGAGCGAACCGAAATGCGCCAGCAGGGCCGCTGCGCTCTTGGGTCCGACGCCCGGCACGCCGGGAATGTTGTCGATGGCATCGCCCGTGAGCGCGAGGAAGTCGATGACCTGGTGTGCTTCGACGCCGAGGCGCGCCGGCACGCCCGCGGCGCCCCAGCGATGGCCGCGCGCGTAATCCCATTGTTCGGCGTCGTGGTGCAGCAGCTGTCCGAAATCCTTGTCCGCGGACACGATCACGGAACGCAAGCCGTGCGCGTGCATCGCGACCAGCACGCTGCCGATCAAATCATCGGCCTCGTAGGCGGCGTCGGCCAGCACGACCAGCCCGAACGCGGCAGCCAGCTCGCGGCAGTATTCGAACTGGCGCTTCAGTTCGGGCGGGGCGGGATCGCGATTGGCCTTGTAGGCGGGATAGATGGCGTTGCGGAAGGAACTGGTGAGCGCGATGTCGAACGCGGCGACGGCGTGACGGGCGCGCGTGCGTTCCACGAAATCCAGCAGGAAGCGCGCGAAGCCGTGCACAGCATTGACCGGTGCGCCGTCGGTGTCGAAGAACACATTCGGCATCGAATGCCAGGCCCGGAACACGTACATGCTGGCGTCGATCAGGTACAGCGTTTCGATCGGCGCCTGCGCCTGTGCGGCTGCCTGCGCGGGCGCTACGGCATTCATCCGCGCCACGCACCCAGGACCTGATCGACGTCGGGACGATTGCGCTCGGGTGGTTCCAGGTCGCGGCCGCCGATGTGGATGTATGCGATCGCACGCTCGTTTTCGGCCATGCCCAGCAATTTCGCGGCCTCGCGGTCGTAGCACGACCATCCGGTCAGCCATTGCGCGCCGAAGCCCGCGGCCTGCGCCGACAGCAGCAGGTTGAAAGCGAGGCAGCCCGCCGACAGCAATTGTTCCTGCGCGGGAATTTTCGGATGGTGCTCGTCGATGCGCGCGACCACGGCGAGCACCACCGGCGGGTGCGCAAAGCGCTCGCGATCCTTGGCGAGCTTCTTCTCGGGCACACCGGGATCGACCTGCATGTGCAGCGCGGCCAGCGCCTTGCCGTAACGCGCGCCAGCGTCACCGGTGAGCGCGATCAGCCGCCACGGCGTCAGCTTGCCGTGGTCGGGTACGCGGATCGCGATGGCGACGATTTCGCGAAGTTCTTCCGGCGTCGGACCGGGCGATTGCAGTTGCGCGGTCGGCACCGAGCGGCGCTCGCGCAGGAACTGAAGGGCGGCTTCGTTACGCATCGCGCCAGTCTAACATTCGGCGTGAAAAGTACGTCCTGTACTTTCACGCGGGCCATCCCGGCTTGCATCATCAGCGCTGCTGGCAGTCGCGCGTGCCGGCTTTGCGCTACGATGCCGTGATCGCAACGGGAGATGGGGCCTGCTGGCGCTATGCCACGTGGCCGCGCCGGCGGCCCATTGCCCGCACGGCAAGGAAGAGTGAGGAGGATGTATGTCGATACATAGACGAACGATGACGCAGCCATGTGGGCAATGGGCCCCGGCCCGAAGGGTTGCTCCGCAGCGGCCGCCATCCATCGGCGCGCGCCCTGACCAGAGAACCACTCTGGCGCTGCAGCGTGCGCCTCGTCTGTCGGCCGCTGCGGAAGCAACGCAGCTCACGTGGCATAGCGTAAGCAGGTCCTGACATGCCGATCACGATTGCCGCCTTGCGCGAAACCGCCGATGGCGAACGCCGCGTCGCGATCACACCCGAAACGGCGAAGAAGTACGCGTCGCGCGGCATGCGCGTGATGCTGGAGCGCGGCGCGGGCGAAACGGCGGGATTTCCCGACGCGGCATACACGAATGTCGAGTTCGGCGATGCGGCGGCGGTGGCGGCGCAGGCCGACGTGATGTTGTGCGTGCAGCCATTGTCGAATGAGCGTGTTGCGGCGATCAACGAAGGCGCGGCGTTGATCGGCCAGCTTCGGCCGCACAACGCGGCGGACCAGCTGGCGGCGTATGCGCGGCGCAAGCTTGCCGCGTTTTCGCTGGAGCTGCTGCCGCGCACCACGCGTGCGCAGGCGATGGATGTGTTGTCATCGCAGGCCGCGGTCGCGGGTTATCGCGCCATGCTGATCGCGGCCGAAGCCGCGCCGAAATTTTTCCCGATGCTCACCACCGCGGCCGGCACCTTGCGCCCATCGAAGGTGCTGGTGATCGGCGCGGGCGTCGCCGGCCTGCAGGCGATCGCGACCGCGCGCCGGCTGGGCGCAATGGTGGAAGGTTTCGACGTGCGTCCGGAAACCCGCGAGCAGATCGAATCGCTGGGCGCCAAATTCCTCGACCTCGGCGTCAACGCCGCGGGGCAGGGCGGCTACGCGCGCGAATTGACAGCCGAAGAACGCGCGGCGCAACAGGCGAAGCTTGCCGAACACGTCAAGACCGTGGACGTGATCGTCACCACTGCCGCGGTGCCTGGCCGGCCATCCCCGAAGATCATCCCCATTTCGATGGTGGATGGCATGAAGGCCAGCGCGGTGATCGTCGATCTTGCTGCCGAAGGCGGTGGCAACTGCGAAGCCACGAAGCCCGGCGAACGCATACAGCACAATGGCGTCACGATTCTTGGACCGCTCAATCTTCCGTCGGGCGCGCCGCTGCACGCCTCGGAAATGTACGCACGCAACCTCGCGCACTTCAGCGAACTCGTGATCGTCGACGGCGCATGGAAACCCGATTTCGAAGACGAGCTGGTCGCGAAAACCTGCGTCGCACGCAATGGCGAGGTGGTTTTCGGCAAAAGCTGATGCCGTTGCAGTAACGCCCACGATTGGAGTACCGGCCCACGGCACCAATCCGCTCAGGAAGGCGCGCTTCCGGAGACGGTTGTCGCGCGGAGTCGTCGCTGTGGCGGCCCTGCTCGCCGTATCGTCGTTTGCCTTCGCGTTGCCGCTTCGCGCGTGTACCAGGATATCTGCCGCGCGGCGGACGCGGTTGCGGAGGGACTTCGAAGAAGCGTGCGCGGCGCAAGCCCGCTACGACATGCCATGATTTTTTTCGTTGGTCCGAAGTTGTCGGGACCTTGCTCTCTCCGGGCACAAGATGCTGCCCGCAAAAATTCGTGACGACGCCTGTTCCGGGCGGCGCAGCGCTTGGGCGACGCCCGGTCGATGGTGGAGGCCGATTACTGGTGGCAGCAACATGGCTTTGCCGTAGCAGACAAAACCTCGAAGCCATGTGTCGCATTCCAGCAGGCAGGCCTCGCGCATCTGGTCGGCACAGTGCCTGCGTTCTCCGCGAAGGTTGTCGACAGCTCATCGGTGATGAAGTATCAGCACCGAATCGACTTTTCCGGCCGTGTCGGAACCGGCCCTTTCGCGTCACATCGGCCAACGGTGGCGGCCACCATCAATGGCAAACCGGTGACGGTGTTGGTCGACACGGGCACGGTGTTGCCGCCTGGCGAAGATGGTGCCGCCCACGCAGATCACGGAGCCGACGCTACACGTGCTCAGTGATCGCTGGAAGCGGGTGGACGCATCGGGATGGGCTTGTCCGCATCTCCGGCGGCCCAGCGCATGCGTTGCTGCGGCGACATTGCGCGCCAGCGTTCGCGAAGGGCGCGGCGTTCGGTTGGCGGCAACGCTTGGAACTTGCGGAACGCTGCGCTGACGTTCGCGCGTTGTTCGGGAGTGAGGTTGTGGAACGCGCGCGTGTTTTCGTGCAGTTGCCGGCGTTGCTCGGGCGTCATCGTGGCCCAGCGATGGAGGCGCTCGCGGATTTGCTGCCGATGCTCCGGCGGCAGCGTCGCCCAGTGCCGCGCGTGTTCGGCAAGCCGGCGCTGGCGCGCAGGCTGCAGTTGATTCCACTGTTCCTGCAGCGGCGCCAGCATGCGCTGCTGGTCGGCCGAAAGGGCGGACCAGGCGAGTGGTTGCGCCGGCGCGTTCACCGGTTCGCTTGATGGGCTTTGCATCGGAATCGGTGGACTCGCCTGCGCGGATGCCGCGCAAGGCGCCGTCGCGAGACTCGCCGCAAGCAAAGCCATCGTCAGCATCGGGACGCGCATGTTCAACGGGCGCCCCGATTGCGCGCGGATGCGACGGCGGGTTGCGCCGCCAGCCAGCGATAGAAGTCGAGATCCTGGACCATTTCCATTTGGGTGCTGCCGATTTCGGGCGTGGTTCCCTCGGGGGTGCCGCTGTCGGTGGCGACCGGCGCCGATGACACCGCGGTTGCGGCCGGGCCGAACTGCCGCGCGGGATTCATCCAGACCACGCCAATGACCAGGGCGCAGCACGCGACCGCGCTGGCCAGCGGCACCCACACGCGCGACGTGACGCGCGCCGCGCCGGCATGTGCCGCCTTGCGGCGTGCCATGCCGAGCCGCAGTGCGTGGTACGAGTCGGTGTTCTCGCAGGCATTCCTGAAAATCGCACGGCTGCGCGATTCGATTTCGGCGTCGCCGGGCAATGCATCCATCGTGTTTTCCGGCAGCTTGTTCATCGCCAGTCCTCGAGTTTCGACCGCAACGCATCCATCGCGCGCGACAGGTGCGTTTTCACGCTGCCCCCGCTGCAGCCCATTGCTTTGGCCGTGTCCGCCACGTCCAGGCCTTCCAGCACGCGCAAAAGAAAGGCTTGCTGCTGGCGGCGCGGCAACGCGCGGATGGCTGCAGACATCGCCGCGTGCGCCTGACGCGAGGCCAGCGCGCGCGACGGGTCGGGACCAATATCCGGTGCTTCCCACGCCGGCAGTTCCTCATCGTCTTCGTGGGTTGCGCGTCCCGTCCAGACCAGGATCCGGTTGCGCACGGTGCGCCGACGCTGCAGGTCCGTGATGCGCCGCCGCAGGATGCCCCAGAACAGCGGCGGCCATTCCTCGGCCGGTTTGCCGGAGTAGTGCCGGACCAGCCGCAGCATCGCGTCCTGCACCGCGTCCAGTGCTTCGTCGGAATCGTGCAGCGCGATTTCCGCGACGCGCCAGGCACGCCGCTCGACCGAGGCGAGAAACGCTTCGATCGTCGCCGCCACCGGACGCGAAACTGCCACGCCGGACGCCGCGATGGGCGCGTCCAGCATCGCGACGGCGTTCATGGCAGCCCCGCTGGCGGGGATCGGTTCGGCATCCGTGGTCTCGCGCATCCTGACTTGTCCTGGTAACGCATCAGCGGCCAAGAGGTTGACCGCCGCATGCCGGCCGCACTTGCGGCTATGATTGACCGAGTCTGCAGGAGGGAAACATGATCACCGGTTTTCTCGCACTGTACATCTTCATGTTGGCGGCATTTACCGGCTACGAGATCATCAGTCGGGTTCCAGTCATCTTGCATACGCCGCTGATGTCGGGTTCAAACTTCGTGCACGGCATCGTGCTGGTCGGCGCGATGGTGGCGCTTGGGCACGCCGACATGCCGATCGAAATCGCGATCGGGGTGGTCGCGGTGCTGCTGGCAGCCGGCAACGTGGCAGGCGGTTACGTCGTGACCGAGCGGATGCTGGAGATGTTCAAGGCGTCGAAGCCCGCTTCTTCGCAACCGGCGGAGAAAAAACAATGACGCTCCCGACCTGGATGCCCACCATCGTCGAAGCGATCTATTTCATCGCAGCCGTTCTTTTCATCTGGGGTCTGAAGCGCATGAGTTCGCCGCGCACCGCGCGCACGGGCATCGTGTGGGCGGGCGCGGGCATGGCGGCCGCGATCATCGTGACGTTCTTCCTGCCGGGCATGCACAACCTCGGCTGGATGATCGGCGCGATCGTCATTGGCGTGGTGCTGTCGTGGATCGTGGGCCGGCGCGTGCCGATGACCGCGATGCCGCAGATGGTGGCGCTGTTCAACGGCATGGGTGGCGGCGCGGCCGCGGCGATCGGTGCGGTGGAACTGATCAAGTTCAATGCGGCGCTGGCGCTGGTGCCGAACACCTCGCCGATCCAGCCGGAAGCCTGGGCCGACGTGGCCGGGCATCTGGGCACCACCGAATTGGTGCTTGCGTTCGTCGGCGTACTGATCGGCGCGGTGTCGTTCACGGGTTCTTTGATCGCATTCGCGAAACTGCAGGGCTGGATGGACCGGCGTTTCGTGTTTCCGTTGCAGCGCTGGATGAATCTTGCGATCTTCGCGGCGGCGGTGGTGTGCGGCGCGCTGGCGCTTGCCGCGGGCATCGAGGGCCACGCGTTCGCGTGGGGACTGCTGGTCGGTTTCATCGTGTTGTCGCTGGTGTTCGGCATCGCGATGACGCTGCCGATCGGCGGCGCCGACATGCCCGTCGTGATTTCGATGTACAACGCGTTCACGGGCCTTGCGGTCGCGTTCGAAGGTTTCGTGCTGCAGAACGAGGCGATGATCATCGCCGGCATGGTGGTGGGCGCGGCCGGCACGCTGCTGACGCAGTTGATGGCCAAGGCCATGAACCGTTCGCTCGGCAACGTACTGTTCGGCAACTTCGGCGCGGGCGGCGGCGCGACGCAGCAGGACATCGCGGGCGCATTGAAACCGATCGATGCCGCCGATGCCGCCGTGATGATGGCGTACGCGGAACGCGTCGCGATCGTGCCGGGCTACGGCATGGCGGTCGCGCAGGCGCAACACAAGATCTGGGAGTTCGCCAAGCTGCTGATCGAGCGCGGCGTCAAGGTGAAGTTCGCGATCCATCCGGTCGCGGGGCGCATGCCCGGCCACATGAACGTGCTGCTGGCCGAAGCCGGCGTGCCGTACGACCTGATCGCGGACATGGACGACATCAACCCGGAATTCCCGAACACCGATGTCGCGCTGGTGATCGGCGCCAACGACGTTGTGAACCCGGTCGCGCGCACCGACAAGAATTCTCCGATCTACGGAATGCCGATCCTGGATGTCGCCAGGGCGAAAAACGTCATCGTTATCAAGCGCGGCCGCGGCAAGGGCTTCGCCGGCATCGAGAACGCGCTGTTCTATGCCGACAATACGCGCATGTTGTATGGCGATGGCCAGGCGGCGGCGAGCGAACTGGTGGCGGGCCTCAAGACCCTGGATGTCTGAGGGGCGGAAGCGCCGCGAAGAGTCGAAAAAGCGACGAACAAGCGCCGCGAGCGAAGCGGCTGTTGTGAAAAGTCAGGCCATGGATGGCCGTTCTGGTGCTCGGCAGCCGAAAGTGTTTTTTTCTTCGAAAGTGATTGGCGGCGCAGCGATCAGGGATGATCGCATGATGCCAGCCAGGCCGCGAACGCAGCGGCGATGACGGCCGCGCCCGCGTACACCAGCACCGCGAGCGCATCCAGGCCGAGTTCGGCCACCTGCAACATCAGCCCGATGCCGCCGGTGTGGAAGGCTTCACCGAAGGGGAACCCGGTGGCCGCCGCGATACGCGCGACCGCGACCAGACACGTGGCATAGAAGCCGGCCAGCAAAATCGCGATGACTGCAATCGCCGCGCCCCAGCGTGCATACATGCACCCGCATGCCTTCAGCACCAGCGTCAGTGGCAGCGCCAGCACCAGGATCGGCCAGCAGGGGCGCACATCGAACACGATCGCGGCGAAGGCCGAGACGGCGCCCGCGGCGAGTGTGCACATCAGCCAGCCGAAGGCCGAGGTCAGACAACCGAGTACGCGCGCAAACATTGCGTCCGCGACGTGCGTGGAGGAGGCGGTGGTTGGCGGCGTGCTGACGGAATCGTCCAAGCGGAGCGGATCGGGTAAGGCGATTGTCCGATGATAGACCAGCACCCCTGCACGGCGCTGCCATCGCGATCTCACTTGTGATGGGCGCGCCTGACCTCCATCAAGAACCTCCCGCACGGCGTATTGGTATGCTTCCACGTTGCGTGCAGGCCACGCGCGCCTTTCGGCAGTCAGCTTCGGAAAACCATGTCCGGATTCAGTGCTTCCAGCGAACCCTTCACCCTGCAGCGCGATTGTCCCGCGGTGCACGTGCCCTACGGCGATGCCGTCACGTTGCCGGCGGGTCAGAACGGCTACATCACCCAGTCGCTGGGCGGCAGCTTCACGGTGTATGTCGAGGGCAGTCTGTTCCGCGTGGATGGCAAGGATGCGGATGCGCTGGGCAAGCCGCCGCCGGCGCCGCTGACGGTGCCGGAAAACCCGAAGGACGCAGACGTCGAACTGGTGGTGTGGGAACAGTTGCGCACCGTGTTCGATCCTGAAATCCCGATCAACGTGGTGGATCTGGGACTCGTCTACGACCTCAGCATGGAGCACCTCGATGACGGCAGCCGCAAGGTGTACGTCAAGTTGACGCTCACCGCACCGGGCTGCGGCATGGGCGACATCCTGGTGGAAGATGCGCGCACCAAGCTGGAAATGGTGCCGACCGTGACCGAAGCGCAGATCGATCTGGTGTTCGATCCGCCCTGGAACCAGGCAATGATGTCGGACGAAGCGAAGCTGCAGACCGGCATGATGTAGCGGCGAAAAAACCGGGGTCAGAGTCGACTTTCGATCCGGATCCTTCGGCAAGATTGCAACGCGGGTCGGAAAGTCGACTCTGACCCCGCACTCTCTTACCGTTCAAGTTGCTGTCCGCACACTGAATGGGTTGCTGCATCGCAGCGTGACCGGGAATTTACATTTGTTTACGGTTGCGGGGTTCGCCGGTTGTTGAGGGCACCGGCCGGGCAATCCGCATTCGCGTCGTGTCGACCGGCGCGGCATATGTGAGGAATCAAGCAGGGCTTGGCGGTTTCGCTGCCGGGTGGGGAGTACGCATGGCGGATTTGCGTCGCACGGATGCGGCCCACCCAGGCGTGTCCGTGCTCCTTCCCATCAGCAGGAGCTCAATGATGCCAAGCAATCCCAGATTGAAGGCTTTAGTCGTTGCCATGGGCCTGGCCGTCGGATCGACGGCCATTGCTGCTGCGCCCTCCGTGGGCAGCGCCAACACCGCGGTTGTCACGCAGGCGACGCGATTGCGGGCCGGCGATTCGGTCGTCGGGCCGATGGCCCTCACCAAACCGATGCGCGTGACCATGTCGCTGCACTGGCGCAACGAAGCGCAACTGAGGGCGTTCATCGCCAAGCCGCGCCACAAGAACCTCAGCCCCGCCGAGTTCATGGCCGAATACGGGCCGACCGTGGCGCAGGTGAACCAGGTCAAGGCATTCCTGCAAAAACAGGGCTTCACCGACATCGCGGTGACGCCCGACAACCTGCTGGTAGCCGGCGAGGCGTCGGTGGCAACCGTGCAATCGGCGTTCCATACCAGCATGGTGAACGTGCGCACGCGCAAGGGACGGCTGGCATTTGCCAATGCCACGCCGGCGCGCATTCCGGCCGCGTTGCACGGTGTCGTCAACGAAGTGCTGGGTCTGCAGAACGTGCACAAGTTCCACGTGATACCGGCCAAACCAATGGCCTCGACCCAGGCCCAGAGCGGACACAGTCCCTCCGACTTCGCATCGATCTATGGAGCCGGCAGCACCGCCACCGCGTCGTCGATCAGCGTCGGCATCATCACGCAGGGCAGCATGAGCAATGTGCTGAACGACTTCCAGTCGTTCCTGAGCCAGAACGGCTACGGCAACATCCCGATGAACGTGGTGACGGTGGACGGCGGCAGTTCCGATACCAGCGGCGATGGCGAATGGGATCTGGACAGTCAGGACATCGTTGGCGTCAGCGGTGGCGTGCAGGCGCTATACCTGTACGACATTCCGCAACTGTCCACGCAGGATCTGGTGGACGGTTTCAGCAAGGCCACCACCAGCGGCCAGGTGCGGGTCGTGAATGTGTCGATCGGCGGCTGCGAAACCGGCACCGAAACCAACGGCGCGGCCACCGGCGACAGTGTGTTCCAGGAAGCCGATGCCGAGGGCGTCACGTTTTCGATCTCGTCGGGTGATTCCGGTGCCGATGAATGCGGCGACGGCGGCGTGACGCCGAGCTGGCCCGCCGATTCGCAATACGTGGTCGCGGTCGGTGGTACCACGCTCAACACCAGCGGCACCACCTGGACGGGCGAAACCGTGTGGAGCGGCACCGGCGGCAGCCCCAGCACCTTCGAGGCGATGCCGAGCTGGCAGCAGGGCGTGGGCCAAAACGCGGGGCATTCCACCCGTGGCGTGCCGGACGTCGCGTTCGATGCCGACCCCAACACCGGGGCACTGGTGATCGTGGACGGTTCGAGCGAACAGATCGGCGGCACCAGCCTTGCTTCGCCGCTGTTCGTGGGCGTGTGGGCCCGCACGCTGGCCGCGGATTCGAGCCTCGGCTTTGCAGCGCCGCTTATCTATCAGGATGCTGCGTCGCATTATTCGTCCGACTTCCACGACGTGACTTCGGGCAGCAATGGTGGCGAATCGGCCGCGGCGGGCTGGGACTACACGACCGGCTTCGGCTCGATCAACATCGCGAGCTTCGTGGGCAACGTGGCCGGCAGCGGTGGCGGTGGCACCTCGCCGCCTCCACCGCCGCCGCCGCCGCCGCCGCCACCGCCACCGCCGGGCGGGACGTTCTCGAACAACAACCATTACGTGATTCCGGACAACGGCACGGCCACCAGCAATATTTCGGTGACGGGCGAATCGGGTGCCGCACCGTCCGACCTGCCGGTGCACGTGAACATCACGCACAACTGGTCGGGTGATCTGGAGATCGTGTTGTACGCGCCCAACGGTGCCTACGCGATCCTGCAGTACCCCGATTACAACAATGACGGCAACATCGACAAGACGTACGACATCAACGCCTCGTCGGTATCGAGCAACGGCACCTGGAAGCTCAAGGTGATCGACGACGACACCTGGGGCGATGGTGGCGACTACGGCACCTTGAACGGTTGGAGCATGACGTTCTGAGGAAACCCGTTGTCACACGAATGTTTCATTGCAATCTTGGGGTCCGTCCGTTCGGCCGGACCCTTTTCTTGCCGCCACGGCCGGCTGCCCATTGACCGTCCACGCGCCGCTTGCGATGCTTGCGAGTACGGGAGGGTATCCGATGCACTGGCGCAAATACGGAGTGTTGTTCACGCTGTTCGTGCTGTGCCTGGCATTCAATGCGTGGCTGTACGGCTCGCTGGCGCGTGCACCTGAAATCGGCCCCGCGCTTGCATCTTCCGCGCGCGCCAACGCGCCGCTGTTGCACACCTACATCGCGCTGGGCGAACCGCTGACCGCGCACACGGGTTCATCGGGCCAGCACGTGGCGGACGCCGCGTTCGCCGATGCCTATCCCTCGATCATGGCGTCGCCGGCCACCGCCGCCAGCCAGTTGTTCACCCAATCGCGGGGGCCGCTGCGGGGCCTGCTGGTGCTGTTGTACTGGGCGACGCCGGCATTGCTGGTGCTTGCGCTTGCAGCATGGGTATTGCGCAGCCGGCCAACCCACCTGATGGGAGGCATCCGGCACTAGGTTCGCAGCGCCTTCCGCTGAACTGCATCGCTTGCGAGGGCAGTGGTGCATTGCAGCGTGACTCGGAATCACAAACAAGACTAATGTTTCTTGGCTTGTGCGCGCGAGGGCGCGTCCAGGTGGTCTGCAAACGTCGATCTGGGTGTTCCGCGCATGCGGTTTCGGCTGGAATGGCGAATCGGCAGGGGAGGTGGTGTCCGGCACGGGTCTCCGTGCACGGAATCGTGCGTGGAAAATCGCAAGTTCGATCGTCTTCGTGCACTTCCTGAGGAGATCTCGATGTCACACAAGTTGCATATGAAAACTCTGGTGACAGGCCTTGGCCTTGCCATCGCCTCGCTGGCCTGCGCTGCGGCGCCTGTCGGCACCAAGCTGGTGGCGCAGGCGGCGACGCTGCACGCCGGCGACATGGTGACGGGGCCGATGTCGCTTGCCCAATCGATGCGGGTGTCGGTATCGCTGCAATTGCGCAACGAGGCGCAACTGCAGGCCTTCATCGCCCATCCCAACCATCCCAACCTGACGCCTGCCCAATTCACCGCGCAGTACGGGCCGAGCGAGGCCGACGCAAATGCCGTCGCGGCCTGGCTCACGCAGCACGGCTTCTCCGACGTCAGCATCTCGTCCAACCGTCTGCTGGTTTCCGCGACCGCGCCCGCGGCGGCCGTGCAGTCCGCGTTTCATGTGAATCTGGTGCGCGTGCATACCCATGACGGCCGCAGCGCCTTCGCCAATGCCAGCGACGCGGCGGTTCCAGCCTCGCTGCACGGCGTGAGCGGCGTGATCGGTCTGCAGACGGTGCATGTGCCGCACCCCATTGGCCATGTCATGAAGGGCAAGCCCGGCGGTGGCGGCGGCGGTTCCATCATCGGCCACAACCCGACCAAGTTCCCGTCGATCTACGGCGGCACCAGCCTGCCGACCGCGGCCGGTGTGACCGTGGGCATCATCTCGAACGGCGATCTCACCCAGACGCTTTCCGATCTCAACACCTTCACTTCGCAAAACGGCCTGGCGACGGTGACGACGCAGATCGTCAACACCGGCGGTACCGGCACCGATACCAGCGGCACGGCCGAGTGGGATCTCGATAGCCAGGACATCGTCGGCATGGGCGGCGGCCAGGTCGGCAAGATCGTGTTCTACAACATCCCCACGCTGCTGAATTCCAGCATGGTGGCCGACTTCAATACCGTGGTGAACGCGAACGTTGCCAAGGTCATCAACGTGTCGCTGGGCGAATGCGAGACTTCGGCCCAGGGCGACGGTTCGGCCGCCGCCGCCGATGCGATCTTCCAGCAGGCCGATGCGCAGGGCCAGACGTTCTCGGTGTCCTCGGGCGATTCGGGCGCCAACGAGTGCGGTCGGGGTGGTCCCCACGGCACGACTCCGAGTTGGCCAGCCAGTTCGCCGTATGTAGTGGCGGTGGGCGGCACCACGCTGAACGCCACGACCACGACTTGGCAGGGCGAGACGGTGTGGTCTGGTACGGGTGGCAGCCCCAGCACCTTCGAGCCGATTCCGAGCTGGCAGGTGGGCGTCGGCCAGAACGCCGGCAGCCAGTATCGCGGCGTGCCCGATATCGCGTTTGATGCCGATCCCAATAGCGGCGCCATCATCATCGTCAATGGCAGCCAGGCGCAGTACGGCGGCACCAGCCTGTCATCGCCGCTGTTCGTCGGCTTCTGGGCCCGCATGATCGCCGCGAAGGGCACGGGCATCGGCTTCGCCGCGCCGAAGCTCTACCAGTTGCCGGCATCGGCGTTTCACGACGTGACGTCCGGCAGCAATGGTGCCGAGAGCGCGGCGCCGGGTTGGGATTACACCACCGGCTTCGGCAGCATCATCATGAGCCAGGCGGCCGGATCACTCTGACGTCGAAACGTCACATCGCCATTCCGAGCCCGGCGCATGCCGGGCTCTTTTTTGGATCCGCGGAAGCGACGGATCGCTATCGTGCTTCCTCGAAGCGGTTCGCCGAGCGGTTCTTGCGTACATGCGCGGGATCCCAGATGCGGCCGTTCATCGCGATCCACACCCCGTGGTCGAGCGTCTGCACCGCGCCCACCGCGCAGCCAATGTTGAACACCGCGTCCGAGCCCTGGAAGCGCGCGGGGTTCAGCGCACCCGTCAGCACGATGGTCTTGCCGGGTATCCCGGCCAGCGTGCGCGCGGTTTCAACCATGGTGTCGGTACCGTGGGTGATCAGGATGTGCCGGTGCGGCTGACCCACGACGGTGTCGCGGATCGCCGCGCGATCGACGTCGGTCATCTCGAGGCTGTCCTTGCGCAGCACCGGCACCACGTCGAACTCGAAGGCGACGCCCAGTTGCGTGAGGATTTCTCCGATCTGCGGCGCGCCGATCTGGTAATCCGACTTGGCGTCGAAGTACACCTTGTCGATCGTGCCGCCGGTGGTGACCACCGTGAGGTGCTGCATCGTGGCGGTTCCTTCGGGGTTTTGCGGAACCCGGAATTATCGCAGGGTGTCCAACCTGCGTCACGGCTCGGCCGATCAATGTCTTGCGGCGCATGCGCCGGGCGGCCGACCGTGGCATAATCCGCTGTCTTTTGGGCAGACCAGCCGCTGTTGCGGCCGCCCCACAACCGAGAGTCCCACATGTTTTCGACCCTTTTCGCCGCCGCTGCGGCGCCCGCCGCGGCGGGCGAACCGAACCCGATGTACTCGTTCGGCTTCCTGATCCTGCTGTTCGTGGTGTTTTATTTCCTGCTGATCCGTCCGCAGCAGAAACGCGCCAAGGAGCAGCGCAAGATGATTTCGGAGATCGCCAAGGGCGACGAAGTGATTGCGGCCGGCATCCTGGGCCGCGTGGAGAACGTCGGCGAGCACTTCCTGACGGTGGAAGTGGCCGACAACGTGCATATCCGGGTACAGAAGGGTGCCGTCTCCAATGTGTTGCCAAAGGGCACGCTGAAATCCTCCTGAGCATGCCGCCGGGCGTGCCTTCATTCGCGCAGACCACTTTTCCCGAACCATGATCGACTTTCCCCGCTGGAGATATTGGCTGGTCGCCCTCGCGATGGTGCTCGGCCTCCTGTACGCCGCGCCCAATGCGTTCCGGCCACAACCTGCCGTGCAGATCGTGGCCAACCGCGATGCCAAGGTGGACGCGACCCTGCAGAAGAAGGTCGCCACCGATCTCGACAAGGCCAACGTGTCCTATCAGGACATCTCGATCGAGAAGGACAGCATGCTGGTGCGTTTTGCCAACACCGACGTGCAGTTGCGTGGTTCCGACGTGTTGCGCGGGGCACTCGGCGATGACTATACGGTCGCGTTGAATCTCGCGACCACGGTGCCGTCCTGGCTGCAGAAGATCGGCGCGCACGCGATGCCGCTGGGCCTCGACCTGCAGGGCGGCGTGCACTTCCTGATGGCGGTGGACCAGAACGCGGTGCTGCAGAAGCAGCAGCAGCGCTACCTGGACGACATCCGTTCCATGCTGCGCCAGAAGCAGATCCCGGCCGATTCCGTGTCGTTGAGCGGTGATGGCGTGCAGGCCGTATTCAAGACGTCCGACGACCGTGACCGTGCCGAAGCCGCGATCCGCGGCGACGCAACCGATCTCACTTTCAGCGACAGTCGTACACCTGGTGGTGGCTATGCATTGCACGCGGAGATCAAGCCGGACGTGCTGCAGAAACTTGCACAGACCACCATCACCCAAAACGTCACCACCCTGCGCAATCGCGTCAATGCGCTGGGCGTGTCGGAACCGTTGATCCAGCAACAAGGCCAGACGCGCATCGTCGTGGAGCTGCCGGGCGTGCAGGACACTGCCGAAGCCAAGCGCGTGCTGGGGTCGGTCGCCACGCTGGAATACCACGCGGACGATCCGAACGTGAATCCGCAGGAGGCCGCACGCACCGGCGATGTGCCCCCGGATGACCGCCTGTACTACATGAAGGACGGCACCCCGGTGGTGCTGAAGAAGCGCGTGCTCGTGAGTGGCGACGAATTGGTCGATGCCTCGTCGGGCTACGACCAGCAAACCGGAATGCCGAACGTCAACGTGACGCTCAACTCCACCGGCGCGCGCAAGATGCTGGATTTCACCACCGAGAATGTCGGCAAGCGCATGGGTGTCGTCTACATCGAAACCACGCCGGTGGTGAAGATCGTCGACGGCAAGGAAGTGCATTCCTCCAAGACCACCGAGACGGTGCTCAACAACGCGGTAATCCAGGGCGTGTTCGGCAAGAAATTCCAGACCACAGGCCTTTCGCAGCAGGAAGCGCAGACGCTTTCGCTGATGCTGCGTTCGGGTTCGCTGGCGGCGCCGATGGATATCGTCGAGCAGTACGTGATCGGGCCCAGTCTCGGTCAGGACAACATCAAGAAGGGCGAGCGCGCGGTGATCCTGGGGCTGGCGCTGGTACTGCTGGCCGCGGCGATCTACTACCGACTGTTCGGGCTGGTCGCGGACATCGCGCTGGTATTCAACCTTCTGATCCTGATCGCGGTGATGTCGGCGATCGGCGTGACGCTGACCATGCCGGGCATCGCCGGTATCGTGCTGACGCTCGGGATGGCGATCGACGCCAACGTGCTGATCTGCGAACGCATCCGCGAAGAATTGCGCAACGGCTCGACGCCACTGGCGTCGATTCGCGCGGGTTACGAGAAGGCGTGGTCGGTGATCCTGGACGCCAACGTCACCCACTTGCTGGCGGCGCTGGGTCTCATCACCGTGGGCTCGGGCGCGATCAAGGGCTTCGGCGTCACGCTGTTCATTGGTATTTCGACTTCACTGTTCACCTCGGTAACCATGACCCACGCGATCACCGCGCTGATCCACGGCGGCCGCAAACGCAAGCTCAAGACGCTCTGGGTCTGAGGCTGAAATCACGCGGCGTTTTGCCATCGAGACACGACGAACATCCATGGAAATCTTCCACCACGATCTCAACATCAACTTCCTTGGCATGCGCAAGGTCAGCATCGTCATCTCGGCGATCCTGCTGATCGTGTCGGTGTGGGCCATCACCGTGAAGGGGATGAACTACGGTCTCGACTTCACCGGCGGCATCCTGCTCAACGTGGGTTACGACAAGCCCGTCAACGTCGGCGACGTGCGCAGTGCCTTGACCAAGGCCGGTTTCGGCCACGCGGTCGTGCAAAGCATGGGCGGCACGCGCGAGGTCTCCATTCGCCTGCAGCCGCCGAAGGATACCGGTGCCAAGCAAAGTCCGGACGAGGTCGCGGGCGCAGTGTCCAAGCACGTGATGGCGGCGTTGCTCGCGTCCAATTCGGGTGCGAAGCTGGCGAAGCCACCCGACTTCGTCGGCCCCGAAGTCGGTCAGGAACTGAAGACCAGCGGCATCTATGCCGCGATCGTGGTGATCATCGGCATCATGGTCTACCTGTGGGCGCGCTTCGAAAAGCGTTTCGCGTTCGCCGCGGTGGCCAGCGAAATCCACGATACGGTGATCACCGTCGGCATCATCGCGCTGGTGCAGCGCGAGTTCGACATGACCGTGCTGGCGTCGATCCTCGCGGTGATCGGTTATTCGATCAACGACAAGGTGGTGGTTTTCGACCGCGTGCGTGAACTGTTCCGCCTGACGCGCAAGTCCGATACCCCGCAGATCCTCAACCGCGCGATCAACAACACCTTGTCGCGCACCATCATCACCTCGTTGTTCACCGCGATCACCATGGCGTCGCTGTGGCTGTTCGGCGGCGACGCGGTGCACGGTTTCGCGATCACCATGCTGATCGGCATCCTGGTCGGCACGCTCTCGTCGATCTTCTTCGCCAGCCCGATGCTGCTGTGGCTGGGCGTCTCGAAGAAGGACTTGATGCCGGTGACGCGGGACAACCCGGAGCTTGCGCGCCGGCCGTGATTGATGCGATCGGTTCATGATCGCTGCACATCCGGCAGTACGCTGGAATGTGGGTTGATCACACAGCCGGCATCAGAACGGGCTTCCATGCCCTGATTTTTCACCAACAGCCGCTTCGCCCGTATCCTCAAGGCGGATGGCGTGCGGGTTGGATGGGTTCCGGATTTATCCGGGAGACACCCGACATGGCCGCGCAGTACCGGGCTTCTCTGGAGTACGCTCCGGGGTCAGCCCAACCTATCGCAGCGACAGAAAGTCGGCGCTGACCGCCATCCGCACGGCGTCCAGGCGCGGGCGCGCGCGGGCCAGTGCTTCCAATATGCGATCGCGTGTGGATTCCGCCGTCGCGATCTCGTCCGGCGTCACCGAGGCATTGATTTCCGCCAATGCCTGCAACCGCTGCAAGCGCGCATCGAGTGCCGCCCGTGCGTCCACGATCGCTGCGCCCGTGACGTCGCGCACGCTTTCGGCCGCCAGCGCGTCGGCAGCTTCCAGCATCGGTGGCACCAGTTGCGCGAGGTAGCGGCGATAGCGCGAGATGTCGGGTGCGCGTTCACGCGCCCGCGCGAGTGATGGCGCGGACGGCGTGTAATCACGCGCCGTGAGCCGCGAATCGACGCATACGGTGAGCGGCGTCGGCGGCAGAAAACGGGGCGCATCCAGCCGCACGTCCGCCACGCATTCGACTACGTACAGCGCTTCCAGCAGCACGCTGCGCGCGGGCAACGCGGAGTCGACGAGGAACGATGCGTTGCCGAATTCGCCAGTCAGCAGCAGGTCGAACGCGCCGAGCACCAGCGGATGGTCCATCCGCAGCAAATCCAGTTCCTCGCGTGCGAGTGCCAGCGGGCGATCGAACGTCGCGCGCCGCGGCCCGTCGGTGAAGCCGGTCAGGGCGTCGGTGGACAGGAATTCGGGGTCGAGCAGAATGGTTGCGCCGCCAAGGTCTTCGACGTGCACGCCGAACGGCTCGAAACATTCCTGCATCAGCGTGTGCGAGGGTGCGTCGTCGTCGGATACCCGGATCGCCTCGATCAATGCCTTGCCGCCCGCATTGCGCGCGGCGAGTTCGAGCAGGCGGTCGCGCCCCGAACGGATGGCTTCGGAAAGCTCCACGTGCGTCACCGCCGTCGCGCTGACGAGGGCGTCCAGTTCCGGATCATCCGATTCGCCGGCTTCGGCGTGCGCGCGTGCGGTGCGGACCAGTTCTTCGCCGTGCCGGCGCAGCAGCTCGCGGCCGTCGGAAGGACATTCGCGCAGGACGCGGGTGCCTTCGGCGTGCCAGCGGGCGAGCGCCTGTTGCGCGCTGCCCTGCAATCCTGCCACGTGCAATGTCACCGGGTGCCGTTGGCCGATCCGGTCCAGCCGGCCGATGCGTTGCTCGATCAAATCCGGGTCGAGCGGCAAATCCCACAGCACCAGCCGGTGCGCAAACTGGAAGTTGCGGCCTTCCGAACCGATTTCCGAACACAGCAGCAAACGTGCGCCATCGGCCTGCGCGAACCAGGCCGCCGCGCGGTCGCGCTGCAGCAGCGTCATCGCCTCGTGGAAACTGGCGACCCGCGTGCCGGTGCGCGTGCGCAGCGCCGCATCGATGGCCTCGACCTTGGTGCGCGTGGTCGCGATCAACAGGAACCTGTCGTCGCGATGCGCGTCGAGCAGCCGGAGCAGCCATCCGATGCGCGGATCGTCGGTGTAGTCGAGCGTGCGCGGCTCCGTTGCCGCACCACGCATGTCTTCCTCGAATTCGGCAAGCAGCTTCGGTTGCGTCGATGCATCGGTGTCGGCGGCGGTTTCGATGTCGAGCTGGCGTCCGGCGAATCCGCCGACGCTGTCGCGGCGATTGCGGAACATCACCCGGCCGGTGCCATGGCGATCGATCAGCGCCGACAGCAACGCATCGGCACTTCCCGGATACGCGCTGACCAGTGCCTGCAGCGCCGGGTCGTGCGGAAATCGCGCGCACAACGCGACACGTTCATCGTCGGCCAGCGGTCCGCCGGACGCGATGCGTTCCGCGATGGCAGACAGGCCGGCGTACCCTTCCGCTTCGGCGAGGTAACGCTCGAGATCGCCGAAACGCGCGGGGTCCAGCAGGCGTAATCGCGCGAAGTGCGCGCGACGGCCCAGTTGTTCCGGCGTGGCCGTCAGCAGCACCACGCTCGGGGCGATCGCGGCGAGTGCTTCCACCACCTGGTATTCGGGACTCGCAGCTTCCGGTGTCCACTCGAGGTGATGGGCTTCGTCCACCACCAGCATGTCCCAGCCCGCTGCCAGCGCCTGATCGCGTCGCCGCGCATCCCGACCCAGCCACGCGGCGGATGCGATCGCGAGTTGTTCGTCTTCGAAGGGGTTCTGGGCCGGATCCATAGCGGCGATCGCGGTGCAGCGTTCCTCGTCGATGATCGCGAACGCGAGCTGGAAGCGGCGGCGCATTTCCACGAACCACTGCACCAGCAATGCTTCGGGCAGCAGGATCAGCACGCGCGCCGCGCGACCGGTCGCCAGCATGCGCGCGATCAACATGCCGGCTTCGATGGTTTTGCCGAGTCCCGCCTCGTCGGCCAGCAGCGCGCGGGGGTGCTCGCGCTCCATGCACGCCGCAACCACGCCGAGCTGATGCGGCAGCAGATCGACGCGCGCCGAGAGGATGCCCCATGCATCCGAACGGCGCGCCGCCGCGCGGGCCAGCAGGACGCGCTTGCGCAACTCATAGTGGTGGGGTTTGTCGGTGCGCGCGGAAATCAACCGTGCATCGGCTTGCGACAGCGATTGCTCGTCGTCGAGCTGGCCTTCCGCCAGTTCGCGCTTCTCGCCCGAGTACACCAGCAGGCCATCGCGCAGATCGATGCGTTCGACCACGAAGGTGATGCCGCGCCCCGCAATGCGCTGGCCGACACGGAACGCACCACGAGCGAGCGGCGCACCATGCGAGGCGTAATTGCGCACCACGCCGGATTTCGCGAACAGCACCTGCACCGAACGGTCGTCGCAACGCAACACGGTGCCGAGGCCGAGTTCGGGCTCCGCTTCCGACACCCAGCGTTGGCCCGGAATGTAGTCCATCGCGAATCCGATTGCGGAAAGCTGCGTATTATCGCGCGTCGCGGTGTTCGTTGCCGAGTGGCGGTGTGTCGCTGAAGCGGCTGTTGTGGAAAGCCAGGCCATGGCAGCCCGTCCTGTCTCCGCCAACTGACGAACCTGGACATCCGGGGATGCTGGAAACGCGGCGATCAAGGAAGATCGCAAAGGCTAGGTTTCTGACCACCCGCGCAGCAGGTTGTGGTACACACCGGTGAGTTGCTTGATGGCTGCGGGGGCGGCATCGCTCGCAGAAAGCGTGCGGATCGCCGTGTCGAGTTGCAGCAGCGTGCGACGTTGCGCTTCTTCGCGTACCAGGCTCTGGATCCAGAAGAACGCGGCCACGCGGGCGCCGCGTGTTACCGGTTCCACGCGGTGCAGGCTGGAGGCGGGATACACGATCGCGTCGCCCGCAGGCAGCTTGACCTCGTGCTCGCCGTAGGTGTCGTCGACGATCAATTCGCCGCCATCGTAACTTTCGGGATCGGCGAGGAATACCGTGCAGGCAATGTCGCTGCGCAACTGGCTGCCGTCGGGCAACGCCATCACCGCGCCGTCGATGTGCGCGCCGTAGGTGCCGCCCCCGGTGTAGCGATTGAACCGCGGCGGCAGGATTTTCACCGGCAGGGTGGCTGCATGGAATTCCGGATGGCGCGCACATGCGGCCAGCACTTCGCGTCCCAATTCCGCCCGCAGCGGTGTTGCATCCGGCAACTGCTGGTTGCGCTTGACCTGCGCCCCTTGCGGCCCGACGGTCTCGCGACCATCGATCCATTCCGCGGCGTCCAGTTTCGCGCGCATGCGCGCGATCGTTGCGGTATCGAGCAGGTTTTCGATGTGCAGCAACATGGAACCTCGATCGCTCTTGCCATTGCGGGTGCTACAAACGCACGCCCAAACGTCCCAATGTCCAGACCATCGCGAAATAGAGTCCCACGGTAACCACGCAGGACGCGCCCAGCGCAGACCAGAATGCCATGCCGCCCTTCAGAAGTGCGGGGAAAATGAGGAACAGCGGCAACGCGGCAAGCACCAGCCAGAAAATGCCGTGTGAAAGGGAAATCACCGTCTGGGTTTTCCCCGTGCTGCGGTAAATCCAGATGAACGCGAGCAACGATGTCAGTGGCAGGGATGCGAGCGCAGCCCCCCAGAAAGAGCCGCGCCTTCCCAATTCTGAAACGGCTACAACAAGGACAACCGTGACGAGCACGTTGATTGCATATTGCAGCATCGTTTGCGGCCAGCAGGGTTTTCGCGATCAGTAACTGATGTTCAAGGTCAGCATCGCCGAACGCGGTGCACCTGGCGTGTAGCGGTAGCCGCTCTTGTTGATCGCGGTCACGTAATTTTTGTCGAACAGATTGTAGACGTTGAGTTGCAGCGACGCGTGCCGGTTGATGCCGTAGCTGGCCATGCCGTCGAACACCCAGTAGGCCTCGGTATAGGCGGGCGTACCGATGGCGCCATCATGACCACGCTGCATTTCGCCCGAGCGGCGCGCGCCGGCCCCAAGGGTGACGTGGTGCGGCAAGCGCCAGGTGCTCCACGCGGTGAACGAACTCCGGGGCACGTAGGCCAGCGTGCCGGATCCATCGGTGGCCGGCGCCGAAGGCGTGGTGGCGCTGCTGACGATGCCGCCATCGGCGTGGGTGTTCATCAGGGTGTAGCCGGCGCTGACGGCCCAGTGTCGCGTGATCTGTCCGACGGCGCCCAGTTCGATGCCCTGCACGCGTTCGTGGCCGATCTGGTAGTACTGCAGGTCCACCGGATCCTGCGCGACGAGGTTGCTGACGACGGTGCGGAACAGTGCGGCGGTCAACCGCAGCTGCTCGCCGAACACGTTCCATTTGGTGCCGACTTCCACCGTGCGCGCTTTCTGCGGGTCGAAGATCGGGTTGTCGGCATTGCTTGCCGACGAACTGAACGCAAGGTTGTTGCCGCCAGGCGGTTCTGCGCCCGTCGCGAAGTTGGCGTACACGCTGCCATTGGCGGCAGGCTTGTAAACCACCCCCAGCTTGTAGCTCGCGAGATTGCCGCGCTTGTCCGCATTCAAACCGGGCACCGGCGTGTCGGTCGGCAGGGTGCCGCAGGCGGGCGTGTTGCGGCCACCGCACGCGACGACGCTTTCGAAGTCGGTGCTGTAGCGATCCCACCGTCCGCCCGCCACGAGCATCCAGCGTTCGCCGAATTTCATGGTGTCGAAGGCATAAAACCCTGCGGTGTCGGTGCGGGCGCGGGTCCACGTGCCGTTGTCGCCGGTGACGAGGCCGGTCGCCGTGCCGGGGTCCGGATCGTACAAGTTCGCGGTCGTCCATGCGCTGCCATCCAGCGCGGCGTAACCGCCGGTGCCGAGTTCCTCGCGCGTCAATTCGAGGCCGGTGCTGAGGTCGTGCGTGACGCCGCCGGTATCGAAGTCGACGGTCAAGTTGAGCTGGTTGGTGAGGATGCGGTTGGTCTGGTCCTTGAAGGTCGGATTGCTGCGCGCGATCGTCCATGTCGCCGGGTCGAGCGGATCGGGCGTCAGCAGCCGCGCGGCGTTGCCCATGAACGACGTCAGCAGGTAGTTCTCCTGCGTGCGGCCCCAGCGCAAGGTGTCGTGCAGCGCCGCGCTGCCGGAAAACTCGTGGTGCACGATCAGCGTCGCCATGTCGGATTTGACGTGGTCGTGGTCGGCGGCGGTGCCGTAGAAGTTCGACGGATCGACCGCGGGTGCGTCGGAAAGGAAAGGGCGCGCGAGGTCGGGCGACGAATAGCCCGGCAGTCCGATCGTCGGCACGCCGCCATCGGGGACGTTGTCCTGGGTGATGTGCAGGAAGTCGAGGTACACGGTGGTCGGCGTGCCGAGCCCGAACGCGAGCGACGGCGCGATGCCCCAGCGATCGTTCTCCACGTTGTCGCGCCCGGGCACGCCGCTGTCCTGACCCATCATGTTGAGACGGAACGCCGCGTGTGCGCCGATCGCCTGGTTCCAGTCGGCGGTGCCGCGCTTCTGGTTCCAGCTGCCGTACGCCAGCGTTGCGGCCATGCGATCGTCCAGCAGCGGTTGTTTGCTGACCATGTTGATCGCGCCGGTCGGCGTGGTGCGGCCGTACACGGTGCCGTCGGGGCCCTTGATCACTTCGACCTGTTCGGTGTCGAACACGTCGCGCGAGATCGAACCGAGATCGCGCACGCCGTCGACGAAGATGCTTCCGGCTGCATCGAAGCCACGCATGTAGACGGCGTCGCCCGTCGAGGTGCTGCCGTTCTCGCCGACATAGAAGGTGCCGACGCCCGGGCTGTTGCGCAGCGCTTCGGTCAGCGTGGTGGCGCCTTGCTGCTGGATGATTTCCTTGCCGATCACGTTGACCGTCTGCGGCGTGTCCAGCAGCGACTGCGTGAACTTGGGCGATTGCACCGCATCGGCCTTGTAGGGATTGCGCGTGGCCCTGACGTTGACGACGGGTAGTTGCGTCGGGCTCGCTTCCATCGACGCTGGCGAGGCTGCCGGGTTCGCGGCGAGCGAGGGCAGGCCGAGCGCGATGCCGGTCATCAGGGTGGAAAGGGCGAGCGGACGGTGGCGGGGGTGTTTGCGGTGCTTGATGCCGGGCATGAAAAATGTGCCTTGTTCTTGTGCGCCGCGTGGTGGCGATCGCGCAGGCCCGGCGTGGGCGGGGGATCGCGCGCCGCGGCCGCGGCTGAGTGGAATTTGCCCGAGGAGTACGGGCGATGCGCGGCTGATGGTAAGGCAAATGCGAACGATTCGCAATACTGATATGATGCAGGAGCGTGCCGGGCTGCTGCGCCGCGATGACCATGAATTCCGGTGCCGGGCCAAAAGAAACGCCGCACTTGCGTGCGGCGTTTGAAGTTTCGAGCGTTGAAGCGATTTATGCTTTCGAATCCCGGCCAGTCTCCTACCAGATCTTCACCAGCTTGTCGCCCGTGTGCATCATCTTGTCGCCGGGCTTGCACTGGAAGGCCTGCGCGAACTGCGGCATGTTGGCGGCCGACGCGAACGCGCGGATCTTCGCTGGCGCGTGCGGATCGACGTTCAACAGCAGTTCCGCGGTCTTGTCGCGGGCAGTGCCTTCCCAGACCCGCGCGGAACTCAGGAAGAAGCGCTGGTCCTGGGTCATGCCGTCGATCTTCTGGCCGGCTTCTTTCGGGTCCTGCTTCAGCGCGGTCTGCAACGCGGTGTAGGCGATGTTGAGGCCGCCCAGATCGCCGATGTCCTCGCCCAGCGTAAGCTTGCCGTTGACGTGCAGGTCCGGTTTGCCGGGAATCGGCGCATAGCTGTCGTACTGCTTGACCAATGCGGCGGTGCGCTCATCGAACTGCTTCTTGTCCTTCGGCGTCCACCAGTCGACGCGGTTGCCGTGGCCGTCGAACTGGCTGCCCTGGTCGTCGAACCCGTGGCTGGATTCGTGGCCGATCACGAAACCGATGCCACCGTAGTTCACCGCGTCGTCGCCCTTGGCGTAGAAGAACGGCGGTTGCAGGATCGCGGCCGGGAAGTTGATGGTGTTGGTCGACGGCGAGTAGTAGGCGTTGATCGTCTGCGGCGTCATGTGCCACTCCTTGCGGTCGGTGGCCTTGCCGATCTTGCCGATGTCGTAGTGGTAGTTGTACTTCGAGGCCGCTTCGAGGTTGGCATACCACTGATCCGGCTGGATCGTCAGCCCCGACCAGTCACGCCACTCGTCCTTGTCTGGGTAGCCGATCTTGGGCAGGAACAGCGCCCACTTATCGAGCGCCTTCTTCTTGGTTTCCGCGCTCATCCAGTCGAGGTTCTCGATGTGCTCCTTGAGCGCCGCGCGAACATTGGTGACCAGTTCTTCCGCGCGCTGCTTGGATTCCGGCGGGAAGTATTTGGCGACGTAAAGCTCGCCGAGCCCCATGCCCATCGCGCCGTTGACTGCGCTGATCACGCGCTTCCAGCGCGGCTTCTGTTCGGGTTGGCCGCTGAGCGTCTTGCCGTAGAAGTCGAAGCGATTGTCTTCGAAGGCCTGGCTCAAGGCCGGCGAAGCGCTGCTGATCAGATGGAACTTCAGGTACGCCTGCCACTGCGAAATCGGCGCGCTGGCCAGCAACTTGTCGAATTCGGCGATGAATTTCGGCTGCGACAGCGAGAAGCCCTTGCCGACGTCCACGCCCTGGGCCTTGAAGAACTTGTCCCAACTGAAGTGCGGGCTGATCTTGTCGGCGTCGGCGACCGTGACGAAGTGATATTCGTTGTCTAGGTTGCGCAGTTCGACCGGTGACAGCGAGGCCTTGGCGAGTTCAGTTTCGAACTTCATCACCGCGTCAGCTTGCTTCTTGGCATCGGCTTCCGGGGTGCCGACCAACTGCAGCGACTTGGCGATGTACTTCACGTAGGCATCGCGGATGTCCTTGTACTTGGGCGACAGGTAATAGTCGCGAGTCGGCAGGCCAAGCCCGTCCTGGAACACGTAGCCGATCTGTTTGGTCGCATCCTTGAAGTCGGCGCCCGAGCCGAAGTTGAAGACGTAGCTGTCGCCGTTGTTGAAGCTGGTGTTGATGAAATCGGCGATGTCGGTGGGCGACTTCAGCGCATCGATGGCGGCAATCTGCGGCTTGATCGGGTCGTAGCCCAGCTTGTCGATGGTCGCGGTATCGAGGCCGGCGGCGTAAAGATTGCCGAGCTTCTGGTCCAGTTCGTTGCCCTTGTGACCCTTGGCATCCTGCGCGGCCGTTTCGAGGATTTGTTTCTGCTGCTGCATGCTGCGTTCGTGCAGGATGCCGAACGAACCCCAGGTCGCCTGGTCGGCCGGGATCGGATTGGCCTTGTTCCACTTCGCGTTGACGTACTCGGCGAAGTCGTTGCAGGGGTTGTATTGATCGTCGAGGTCGAACGCGATCGGCTGCGCGGGCATGATTGCCACGGTCGAACCTGGCGCCGGCGCGGACGCTGTTTGTGCCGGAGCGGGCGCGGTGCTGGAAGCGGCTGGCGCCGAAGTGTTCGGGTTCTGACCGTTGTTGCTGCAGCCTGCAACGGCCAGTGCCGCGCCGACAGCCAGCGCGATCGGGGTCAACAAGTGCTTGTGCATGGATGCGTCCTTTGGCGTTGCGAAGGGAAAAGCTGCGCGCCGCGCGCGCGCAAGAACCACCGATTGTGCCAGCAACCGGCAAGCGTGGAACATACCCCTGTCGGAAGTCATGCCGCTTTCCGTTGCTTTGTGCGCGCGCCGTGCGCCTGCATACTGCGGCGACTTTCGGACTGCGGGGAGTGGCCATGGAAATCGTGTTTCACGGCGCGGCGGGCGAGGTGACCGGATCGTGCCATCTCGTGGAAGTCGCGGGCAAACGCGTGTTGCTCGATTGCGGGATGGTGCAAGGCGACCGCAAGGCCGACGAACGCAACGCCGCTGATTTTCCGTTCGAACCGGCGTCCGTCGACGTACTGGTGTTGAGCCACGCGCATATCGACCACACCGGTCGCGTGCCGCTGCTGGTGAAGCGGGGGTTCGCGGGCCCGATCTTCAGCCATCCCGCGACCATCGATCTGGCGTCCGTCATGCTGAGCGACTCCGCGCACATCGCGCAGATGGATGCCGAACAGGACAATCGGCATCTGCAACCGCAGCAAAAACCGTCCGCGCCGCTGTATACGCAGGACAACGTGGACGCGGCGATGAAATGGATGCGACCGGTCGAATACGATGCGCCGAGTGACATCCTTCCCGACGTGCGCCTCACGCTGCGCGATGCGGGCCACATCCTGGGTTCCGCGACCGTGGAAATCGAGGCAACGGAAAATGCAATGTCGCGCAGGCTGTTGTTCAGCGGCGACCTCGGCCCCGACCGCACGCCGATCCTGTGCGATCCCGCGCCGGTTCCTGCGGCCGATCTGGTGGTGATGGAATCGACCTACGGCGATCGCCTGCACAAGTCGCATCACGACACGATCGCCGAACTCGCGTCCATTTTCGCGGCCGCGCACCGGGACGGCGGCAACGTGGTGATCCCCGCGTTCGCGGTGGGACGCACCCAGGAGCTGTTGTATTTCTTTGCCGAGCATTTCGATGCGTGGAACCTGGGCGCGTTCAAGCTGTTCCTCGACAGCCCGATGGCGATCCGCGTCACCGCGGCCTACGATCGCCACGAAAACCTGTTCGACGAGGCGGCGAGGAAATTATGGGCGACGCGTCCGCATCCGTTGCGTTTGCCGAACCTGACGCTCACCGAGGACGGCGCCGCGTCGCGCGCCATCAACGCCATCCACGATCACGCTGTGATCATCGCCGGTTCCGGCATGTGCACGGGCGGACGCATCCGTCATCACCTGCGCCACAACCTCTCCAATCCATCCGCACACATCGTGTTCGTCGGTTACCAGGCGGCCGGTACCCTGGGAAGGATCATCGTGGATGGCGCGAAACGCGTGCGGCTGTTTGGCGATGACATTCCGGTGCGCGCGCAGGTGCACACGGTGGGCGGCTTGTCCGCGCACGCCGACAAGGACGGATTGTCGGCTTGGTACGGGAAGATTGCAGGACATCCGCCGGTCTGCCTCGTGCACGGCGAAGACCCGGGACGCTCGACATTGGCGGCCGAGTTGAAGTCGCGTTGGGGCAGCCAGGTGACGCTGCCAGTGCCCGGCACGCGCGTCGCCGTGTAGGTTGGGCTGATTCCGGATTCCTCTGGAAGAAGCGCAACATCAATACGCGGGGTGCATCGTTGGGCTTCACACGGATGAATCGTGTCCAGCCCAACCTACGGTGTCGGCGCTGCAAGGGGCTCGCGCGCGAGCGCGGTGTACGTCGCGGCCGGTTGCGCGAGGGTGCTTTGCATCAGCGCGACCGCGCCAAACGCGATCGATGGCGGTGGATGGGGCAGGATGCCGAATGCGCAGCCGGGGCGCAGGCGCGCGAGCGTGATGTGCGCGCGGAAGCCGCGGGTTTCCGCCGTGAAGCCGGCCTTGCGCGCATGGGCTTCGCACGCGTGTGCGAGATCCGACAATGCCTCGCTCGACTCCAGTTCCAGCACCAACAGCCGCGGCCGCGCGCGATTGGGCCAGACGCCGAAGCGGCGCGTCGAAATGGATGCCAGGCATGGCGCCAGCGTCGGCAGCATGTGCTTGAAATAATCGATCTGCGCGCTGCCCGATTCGCCGAGGAACCGCAAGGTCATGTGCAACGCGGCGGGTTCGATCCAGCGCACGCCGCGCGCGGCGCCGGCAACGGTGCGTTCCAGCGTATCGCGGCAACGTCGCAGGTTTTGCAGGCTGGCCGCGTCGGGCAGCAATGCCAGGAAGCAGCGGGGATCGGCGGTGGAATCCGTCGCGGCCCGACTCACGATGCGACCCGGTTCGTGGCTTCGACCGCGCGCGCCGACGCGCCTTCCACGTCCGGCAACTGTTCGGGCCCGACCGCGCCGCCCGAAACGATGAAGGCCATCGCCTGATCCATGCTCCAATCCGTGGCGATCAACCGCTCGGTCGGCACCAGTTCGAGGTAACCGCCGGTGGGATTGGGCGTGGTCGGCACGTACACCGCCGCGATTTCGCGACCGGCCGCATCGATGAAGGTGCGTGTGACGAATCCCACCGATTTCAACTGCGGCGACGGGAAATCGATCAGCACCACGCGCTGCGTGCCGCCGGGCTTGTTGCGCATCAGCGTCATCAGCTTCTTGACGCCGCCGTAGATCGTATGGACCAGCGGCAGACGTTCCAGCAGTCGATCCACGCGTCCGAGGATGCGCCGCCCGATCACGCGGGTGGACAACCAGCCGAGCAGGTACAGCGCCACCAGCGTCAGGATGAAGGCGAGGATCGACACCGCCCAGTCGCGGTGCAACGCCTGCGCGGCCTGCGGCGCGCCCAGCCCGATCAATTCGATGATGCCCGTGACCAGCGGTGCGCCGACGCCCGCCAGCAGCGTGAACACGAACTTGAACACCACCCAGGTGATCCACACCGGGATGAAGGCAAGCAGGCCCGTGATCAGGTAGCGCTTGATGTGGAGTTCGGGGGCGGCCACGGCAGTCATCCGGAAGTGCCGGCATTGTAGGTGATGGTGCGCGGCGTGTGACTTTTTTCGCGCGCCGGCGAATCATGTCGTGAATCCACGGGGAAAGCCATGCACGGAAGGCCGGACCAACGACGCTTCGAAGCGCTGTTGCGCGAACACCAGCGGATCGTGTTCAAGGTCGCCAACGTCTATGCACGCGGCGCGCACGACCGCGACGATCTCGCCCAGGAAATCGCGGCGCAGCTATGGCGCTCGTTCGGCGGGTTCGACGGCCGCCGCGCGAAATTCACCACCTGGATGTATCGGGTTGCATTGAACGTCGCGGTTTCCCGTGCGCGTACCGCAAGACGTTCCGGGGCGGAAATCGTGGAACCGCTCCGTGACGTGCACCTCGACACCGTTGCGGGGACCGGCGATGTGCAGGAAGCGAGCATGGAAAAGGATGAACGTATCGCCGCGTTGCACGCATTCATCGCGCAACTCGACGCGTTGAACCGTGCGCTGGTGCTGCTGTATCTGGAAGACCGCAGCTACGCAGAGATCGCCGACGTGCTCGGCATCAGCAAAACCAACGTCGCGACCAAGCTCAGCCGCATCAAGCAGAGGCTGCGCGAGCAATTGGCTGTCCCGAAACCCGTACTGGCAGGAGCATGACGATGGAACTCGATGATCTCAAGGCGGTATGGCAGGCGCTCGACAGCCGGATGGCGCGGCAGAATGCCCTCGCCGCAATGATGTATCGCGAATCACGGCTGGATCGGACCCGCAGGTTTTTGCGCCCGTTGTGGATCGGGCAGGTCCTGCAGTTGGCCGCGGGGATCGGGTTGATCGTCGGTGCGGTAGCGTTCTGGATCGCACATCGCGACAGCACGTATTGGCTGGTGTGTGGTCTGTTGCTGCACCTGTACGGATTGATGTTCATCCTGGCCGCCGCGCGCAACTTCCACCTGATGGGACGCATTGATTTTGGCCTGCCATTGCTGGACATCCAGAAGCGGTTGGCCACATTGCGCGCTTGGCGACTGAACGTGGAAGGCCCGGTATTCGCGGCGGCAGGCTGCTTCATGTGGATTCCGCTGGTACTGGTATTGCTTCGCGTCGAACTGGGTGCCGACGCCTGGCTGCAGGCGCCCCCGGTCGTATGGTCGTTCATCGCCTGCGGATTCATGTGCCTGTTGGGCTATCTGGGCCTCCAGCATTGGTCACACCGGCGCGGTGGCCGTGTTGCCGAAGCGTTCGATCGAGAGATCGCGGGCAAGAGCGTGTTCCGCGCACAAGCCGCGCTGGAAGAGACTGCGCGTTTCGAGCAGGAATGAAAAAACCGGCGCGACTCGCATCGCGCCGGTGGTATGCCGCCTGTCAGACGCCAACGATTACTTCGAGTTGCCGTTTTGGTGGCTGGTCGAGTCAATAAAAGCCGCGGCATCATCGTGCAGTTTCTTGAGCGACGGAATGTGTGCATACACCATGTGGCCCGACGGGAAAAATGCGTAGCTGATGTTCTGGCGCAGCGAGTCGGGAATCGGCAGATGCTGCATCTCGTAAATCGCGGTGTAATAAGGGGTGGCGAGGTCGTAGAAGCCGCCGAACAATTTCACCTTCAGGTTCGGGTTGTACTTCATCGCGGCCGCGAGATCGGGCATCACGTTGAGCGCGCCGCGCGAGAAGCGCATGCCGGGCGCTTTGTGCTCGCGATCCCAGTGGAAATCTTCGGCGCCGTACACCGACGGTCGAAACTTCATGCCGTCGCCGAACTTGAGTTCGCGTCGTACGTAATCGTTGAACGCCGATACGTACGCGGAACTGATCGCCGCCGATTGCGGATCGTACGCGCGGGTCTTGGCCATCGGGTCCATGCTGGGGCCGGAGAAGCGCGTGTCGAGGCGGCCGGTGGTGATGTCGGTGCCGCTTTGCAACTCTTGCTCGAACATGCCGCCGGTGACGCGCAGGTTGGCTTTCATCAAATAATCGACCGGCAATCCGGTGTAGTCGTGCAGCTTCGCTGCGATGGCCTGCTTTCGATTCGCGTCCAGCTGCGAGCCCACCGACAACGCCTGCTCGTAGTCGGTGGTGGCGAACGCAGCCACTTCCTTCAGCAGCGGCGCGAGCGTCTTGCCTTCGAACTTCGGCAGCTTGTGGTGGTACCACGCCGTGGCAGCGTAGGTCGGCAGCGCCAGCACGTAGGGCATGTCGATGCCGGGGTTCGCGTCGGAGCCGTCGATGCTGAGCGAGAAGTTGAGGATCTGCGACAACAGCATTACGCCGTTGATGTCGACGTCGTAGCGACTCTGCAGCAGATTGGAAAGCACCGCCGATCGCGTGGTGCCGTAGCTTTCGCCGAACAGGTACTTGGGCGAATTCCAGCGGTGGTGGCCGGAAATGAACTGGGTGATGAAATTCGCGAAGGCCTCGGCATCGGCATCCACGCCCCAATACTTCTTGGCCAGTTCCTTGTGGCTGCGGGCACGCGCCGCATCGTCCTTGCCTTGCGAAAGCAGGCGGCCGAAGCCGGTGCCGGGCATGTCGATGAACACCAGGTCGCTGGCATCCAGCAGGCTGTAGTCGTTGTTGACGAGCTGGTACGGCGCCGCCGGGGTGTGCGTGTCGTCGTTGGTGACGACGCGCTTCGGGCCCCACGCGCCCATGTGCAGCCACACCGTCGAGGAACCGGGACCGCCGTTGTAGATGAAGGTGATCGGACGCTTGGACGCATCGGCGCCCTGCTTGAAATACGCGACGTAACTCATCGCGACCTGCGGCTTGCCCTCGTCCGCGCCGGTCCCATCCAGCACCAACGTGCCCGCTTCGGCCTGGTAACTGACCGGCTTGCCTTCCACGGTGACGGTGCCGGTGGTCGTGGACGACATCGGTTTGGAAAGCCGCTCGATCAGGCTGCCCGCCTGCGTGTCCTGGTTCGATGTCTGCGCGGAATCGCTGGCAGGGGCAGAAGAAGCGGCGAAGGCGGGCGCGCTGCACAACAACAGCGACGCGAGGGCGACGGCGAGACGAGTGGCTTTCATGAGGATCCCCGGTTGATTGAGCAACGTTCCCGGCCTTTCGAGGCGCGCGGGAGCGCCCGAGTATGCGCGATCGGCGTCGCGCGGTCATACCCCACAAGTCACGTTCGAGCGTTGCCGGTTGCACATCGCCAACCGTCGAGGATCTGGCCCCGCCGAAACGGGGGCACAAAAAAACCGGCGCGATTGAGTCGCGCCGGTTCGAATGCCACGAGCGTGCAAAAACTTACTTGGCGTTGTTGTTGCCGTTGTTCTGGTTGGCGGTCGAGTTGATGAAACCGGCGACATTGTCGTGCAGCTTCTTCAGCGACGGAATGTGCGCGTACACCATGTGGCCCGAGGGGTAGAACGCGTAAGAGATGTTCTTGCGCAGGCTTTCCGGAATCGGCATGTGCTCCAGTTCGTACACCGCGGCGTAGAACGGCGTCGCAAGGTCGTAGAAGCCGCCGTTCATCATCACCTTGAGGTTCGGGTTGTACTTCATCGCGGCGGCGAGGTCGCGAATCACGTTGACGTTTGGCCATGCGAAGTGCATGCCGGGCTGCTTGTGCTTGAAGTCCCAGTCGAAGTCTTCGGCGCCATACACCGACGGCCGGTACTTCATGCCGTCGCCGAACTTCAGGTCACTGCGGACGTAGTCGTTGAACGCCGACACGTAGGCCGAGCTGATCGCCGCGGATTGCGGGTCGTAGTCGGATTCCTTGCCCAGCGGATCCATGCTTGGTCCGGAGAAGCGGGTGTCGAGGCGACCGGTGGTGATGTCCGCGCCGTTTTGCAGTTCATGCTCGAACATGCCGCCGGTGACGCGCAGGTCAGCCTTCAGCAAGTAGTCGACCGGCAAGCCGGTGAAGTCGTGCAGCTTGCCGGCGATCTCCTGACGCTTGGCCTGGCTGAGGGTGGAACCCGCGAACAGCGCTTCGCGATAGTCACCCTTGGCGAAATCGATGCTTTCCTTCAGCAATTGCCCGAGCTTGTCGCCGTCGTACTTCGGCAGCTTGTGGTGATACCACGCGGTCGCGGCATAAGTCGGCAGCGCCAGCGCATAGGGCAGGTCGTTGCCCGGGTCCATGTCCGCGCCGTCGACGCTGGTGCTGAAGTCGAGGATCTGCGAAAGCAGGATCACGCCATTCAGATCGACGTTGTCCTGGGTCTGGAGAATGTACGACAGCACCGCCGAACGGGTGGTGCCGTAGCTTTCGCCGAACAGGTATTTCGGCGAATTCCAGCGGTTGTAGGTGGACAGGAACTTGGTGATGAAGCGCGAGAAAGCCTGCGCGTCACCGTCGATGCCCCAGATCTGCTTGGCCAGTTGTTTGCGGTCCTTGGCGCGCTCGCCGTCGTCCTTGCCTTGCGGCAGCAGACGCCCGAAGCCGGTGCCGGGCATGTCGATGAACACCAGGTCGCTGGCATCCAGCAGGCTGTAGTCGTTGTTGACGAGCTGGTACGGCGCCGCCGGGGTGTGGGTGTCGTCGTTGGTGACGACGCGCTTCGGGCCCCACGCGCCCATGTGCAGCCACACCGTCGAGGAACCGGGACCGCCGTTGTAGATGAAGGTGATCGGGCGCTTGGACGCATCGGCGCCCTGCTTGAAATACGCGAAATAACTCATCGCGACTTCCGGGGTGGATTCCTTGGAGCCGGTGCCGTCCACCACCAGCGTTCCCGCGACGGCCTTGTAGCTGATCGCCTTGCCTTCCACGGTGACGGTGCCGGTGGTCGTGGACGACATCGGCTTCATCAGCTTCTGGACCAGGGTTTCGGATGACTGCGCGTTGTCGCTGGCGCTGCCCGTTGAGGCGCTGCTGGCAGGCGGAGCGGCGAACGCAGTGGCGCTGCACAACAACAAGGACGCGAGGGCAGCGGCGAGGCGAGTGGATTTCATGGACGGTTCCCGGTGGGTCTGAAAGGAGGGCCCGGTGCGCAGGCGCGTCCGGAGCGCCCGAGTATGCGCGTTCACCCGTTCGAGTTCATACGCCACAAGTCATGCCCCGGCGGCAAGCGCCGTGGCAGGTGTCACCGGCCGGAAGCGACAAGCGGCGCGGGGTGCGCGGGGTCGATCACGCGCATCACGCGAAAACCGATGCTGGTGTAGCCGACATCCGGGTCGGCGGTGCCGTGGCTCCCGAGCGGGCTTTCATGGCTGCCGTCGCGCCAGGACACGCCGCGGAACGGGCGCGAGCCGGGACTGCCGCCAGCCACCCACTCGCTGACGTTGCCGTACATGCCGTAGGCGCCGACGGCGCTGGCCGCATAGCGCCCCACCGGCGCGGTTTCCGCGGCACCGTCATCGCAGGACCAGCGGTCGTTGTCGAACCGGCTTTGGCGGCTGACATCGTCCACGTTGCCAAGTTTGCAGGGACTGCCTTTCGGCATGCCGCGCGCTGCACGCAGCCACTGACTGCTGTTCGCGAGGCGGTAATGCTGACCGGTCTTTTGCGACAACCACGCGGCGTAGGCGACGGCATCGTCCCAGCTCACGCACACCGCGGGATGGTCGCCGTCCTGCACGAAACCCGGCGAGCGCCAGGTGAGATGCCGCAGCCGCGAGAACGGGTTGTGGGCTTCGAGGCAGCTCGCGGGGGAGCGGTGCGTCGCGCGCGCGAAGGCAGCATAGTCGGCACGCGTGACATCGTTACGTGCAATCGCAAAGGCAGGCGCGTCATGCGTGGCGGGCACGTAGACGAGCCGCGGTCCGTGCGCATCGCGCATCGGCTTGCGTCCGGACGGTGCGCGCGAGCCCGCGTTGCTTGCGACCCTTGCGCTCGCCATCTGTTGCGCCTCGGCAAGATCGAACCCGTCGGGAAATTTCGCAGGCAGCGCCTTGGCCAGTGGTTCGAGCGCCGAGACTTTCCGTGCGTCGTGCGCACGCGCGGCCCGCAAGACCGCTTCGCCGATCTGCCGCGCCAGCCGCGCGTGATACCAGCGCCAGGCCTGCTGTGCCGGTGCGCGCGCGTGTTCGGCGAGTTCGTCGCCTTGCTGCAGCAGGCCGGCGGCTGCGGTGGTGTCGGTCGCGTCGCGCCACGATGCATCCAATTGATTGCGCAACGTCGCCAGCATCGCTTCGATGCCGGCCGTGGCATCCGGGTTGCCCGGATCGAACGCGAGTGCGGCGAGGTAATGGCTCGCAGCGTTCTGGAAGGGTGGCGAGAACAGATGACCGTTGGCGCGCAGCGTATCGGCGGTGGCGATCAATCCTTGCACGCGGTCCGCAAGCAACGAGGCCGAGGCCGACATCGCAGGCAGCGCGGATGCGGATTGCACCGCCAATGTCGACAACGCCGGATCATTGGCGCCGGCTGCCGCGGGCGGCGTGGCGGCCATCATCACGGGTGCCCGTCGCTGTCCCGACACCGCCCAACCGATCAGCATCACGATCGCCGCCCCCAGCGCCGCGGCATAGGGCAACCATTTCGATCCATGCCGGGGCGCCGTGATTTCAGCAGCCGGATCGTCGTCGCCAAGACTGCGGCTGCTGGTCACGCTTGTCAGCGCGCCGGCCATTTCCTCAGCGGTCTGGAACCGCAGATCGGGCGAAGTGGCGAGTGCGCGATCCATCCAGAGTTGCCACGCGGCGGCGCGGGGCGGCAGTCGTGGCACGGCTTGCTCGGCAGTCCCGAGGGATTTGATGGCTGGGCTTTTCTGGATGGACGATCCGCCCGCGAGCAATTCGTACGCCAGCATGCCGATGCTGTAGAGGTCCGAACGTGGGTCGGGCGCCTGGCCCCGCGCCTGCTCGGGGCTGAGATACCGCCCGCGGTCCGGGGGCGGCAGGCCGGGCTGGGCCATGCAGCATGCGATCCCGAAATCGGCGAGCTGGGCGTATCCCTGTTTGTCGAACAGCACGTTGGAAGGTTTGATGCCGCCGTGGACCGTGCCGGATCGATGCGCGTGCGCCAAGCCTTCGAGCAGGCCGCGCAGCAGCGCGGCGATCCGGAGTGGCCTGCCGAGCAGGTCATGGCGCGCCTGTTCGAAGCCCATCAGCAAGGGCATCGAGTGGAACAGCCGGCCGTCCCTGGTGCGCCCGATCGAGTGGACCGGCACGATGCCCGGATGCGCGAGTGCGGCATTCGTCTGCAGTCGTTGCTCGAGCCGATCGCAGGTGCGCCCGTCCATGCGGTGGAATATCTTGACCACCGCCGGCCGGCCGCTCGACAGGTCCGAGGCCATGTAAAGAGACGCCGCACCGCTGGTCACGACCCACCGGATCAACCGGAAACCGGGTGCTCCGACCGGCGGCGCGGCGCGGACGTTCATGGGCGCGGCGCGCATGAATCGCGCCCGGGAGTGGGGTCAGTGCGCGCGTCGGGGAGGGTTCGGCATGATTGCAGACCTGCATGGTTCCGGCGCGCGGAATGCGGGTCAGATGGCGGTCTTGCGGCGATGGAGGCAACGGTGGCCATCGATCTGCCCTCCGTGGCGGCTTTTCAGGTGGAGCTCCAGCCAAGATGATACACAAATCGCCCGGCGGCGGCTGACGATGCCGCTCGCGGAGCTTGCAGGCAGTGGCCGCCCGCGCCGGCGTCAGCCGCCGGCGGCGGCCGATGGCGCGGGATGCGCGGCGTCGATCACGCGCATCACGCGAAATCCGATATTGGTATAGCTGACGTCCGAATCGGCCGTAGCCTGGCGTCCGAGCGGCGTCTGGTGGCTGCCGTCGCGCCATGAAAGACCGCGGAACACGCGCGCGTGCGCGCTGCCGCCGGACAGCCATTCGCTGACGTTGCCGTACAAGTCGTAGGCGCCGATGGCGCTGGCGGCGTAATGGCCGACCGGCGCGGTCTCCGCCGCACCGTCGTTGCACGACCAGCGATCGTTGTCCATCGCGCTCTGGCGGCTGACGTCGTCGACGTTGCCGAGTTGGCAGGGGCTGCCCTTCGGCACGCCCCGCGCGGCGCGTTGCCATTCGCTGGCGTCAGGCAGGCGATAGGGCTCACCGGTGGCCTTGGACAGCCACGCGGCGTAGGCGGCGGCATCGTCCCAGCTCACGCACACCGCAGGATGGTCGCCGCCCTGCGCAAAACCGGGCCCCTGCCAGGTGAGATGGCGCATGCGCGAAAACGGATTGTAGGCTTCGAGGCAGCGCGAATCGGCGCGGTGCGTCGCCTGCACGAACGCGGCGTAATCGGCGCGCGTGACCTCGACACGTGCGATCGCGAACGCCGGCGCCGTGCCCGATTCGGGCACGTACACCAGCACCGGGCCACCGCGATCGTGCAAGCGCGCGCCTGCAGTCGGAGTGGCCGCGTTGCGTTCGGCGTCGGCGAGATTGAAGCCGGCCGGGAAAATCGCGGGCAAGGTCTCGGCGAGCGGCTTCAGGGCCGCAAATCGCGCCGCGTCGTGGGCATCCGCCGCGCGCACGACGGCGCCGCCGACGTCTTTCGCCAGCGCGTCACGCTGCGCGCGCCAGCCGCGGCTCGCGATCGAACTTGCGTGCGCAGCCAGCAGATCGCAGCGCTTCACGAGGGTGAGGCTTGTATCCAGCTTGTCGCTGCGCCAGGCGCCATCGAGCCGGTGGCGAAGGGTGCCCAGCACGGCGTCGATGCCCGCCACGGCATCCGGATTGCCGGGCTCCAGCATGAGTACCGTGAGGTATTGCTCCACCGCGTTGTTGCCGGTGGGCGCGAACAGATGCCCCGCGGCGCGCGACGCATTGGCTTGGGCGACCAGCACTTCGATGCGCTGCGCCAGCGGCGACACCGGCGGCATTTCGGCCGAGGTACCCGAAGCCGCGGCCGCGTTCGACGCCGAGACGGCCGGCGCAGCGGGCGCCGTCGCATCGGACAGCGGGACGCTGGGCGCGCGATGGCGTCCCCACGTGGCCCATCCGGCCAGTGCAGCGACCGCGACGACCGAGGTAGCGACGGCGACCGTCCACTTCGAAATTCGGATGTGCGGGCGCGGCGGCGGCGTACTGACCCCGCGGCCATCGAGCGCGGACAACGCATCGGCCATTTCCTGCGCGCTCTGGAAGCGATCCTCGGGCGCCTTCGCCAAGGCCCGATCGATCCAGTCCTGCCACCCGTTGGACATCGGTGGCAGGCGCGGAACAGGTTGTTCCGCATGGGCGAGCGCGACCGCCACCGCGTCCTCGCCTTCGAAAGGCAGCGAGCCGGTAAGCAGATGCCACGCCAGCACGCCGACGCTGTACAGATCCGAGCGCTGACCAGGCGGCTGGCCGCGCGATTGTTCGGGGCTCTGGTAGCTTTCGGCGGCGGGATGCGGCAGGCCGATTTCGGCGGCGCAGCGCGCGATGCCGAAATCGGCGAGGCGCGCGTGTCCTTGCGCGTCGAACAGCACATTGCTGGGCTTGATGCCGCCGTGCACGATGCCGCGTCGGTGCGCGTGGCCCAGCGCGTCCAGGACTTCGCGGAGCAGCGCGGCGATCTTCAACGGCTTGGCGCGCAGGGTGTGCGAGGACGATTCCGCGCTCACCAGGAACGGCATCGAATGGAACAGCCGTCCGTCGGCGGTGTGCCCGATCTGGTGCACGCCGACGATGTTGGGGTGTGACAGCCGCGCATTGGTGCGCAGCAGCGGTTCGAAACGTGCTGCCGCATCGGCGTCCGCCACCTCGAAGATTTTCACCGCGACCTGGCGTTCCAGCGAGCGCTGCATCGCCTGATACACGGTGGAGGCGCCGCTGCGCCCGATCGGGTGCACCAGGCGGTAACCCGGCACCTCCGTGGCTTGTTCGAAGTCGTTCATGGATGTCCGTTCCCGTTCGTCATCCTTGTCGGCGGTGAGTATCGCAGCAGATCGGGCGCGCGCGCACCCGCATCGGCGCGCAGCAAGGGCTTCGGCGCGCAACGGGAGGGGCCGTGACGGCGGCGATGTGGGCGACTCGGTGCGATCAGTCTTCGCCCGCGTGGCGGTTTTCCAGGTGGAACCGGTGCAATAACCGATGCATGAAAGGTGCCAGCAGCAGGCCCGCCGTGAACACCAGCACCAGGCCGCTGTACAGGGCATAGAACCCCGCGAACAGCTTGCCGGCCGCGGTGTGCAGCGTATCCACCGGGCCCATGCCACCCAAGATCATCGACGCGTTCAGGAACGCATCCAGCCAGCCCATGCCTTCGGTCAGCCGGTAACCGGCCATGCCAAGGGCCAGCGAAAGCACGATCACCGCCCCGCCTGCGAGCAAGGTGCGGCCGACGCGGCGCAGCAGGAAAATCCGCCACGGCAGCAAGGGCTCGCCGCGGTGTTCGAAATGGAACAGATGGTGGGTCATGCGTCGCTCCCGCAGCCGGGGAGCCGGATTATCCGGCAGACGGCTTGATCAGAACAGCAGCGACGACATCCTGCGGCGGGTGGTCGACACCAGCGCCTCGTCGTGCACGATCCGGAACGCATCCAGCAGGCGCCTGCGCGCCAGGCCCTCGTTCCAGCCGCGATCGGCCGCGAGGATCGCCAGCCAGTGCTGCATGGCGTCGGCCGCATCGCCGCCCAGCAGTTGCCGGACGCCCAGCCCGTCCAGTGCGGCGAAGTCGCGTGGATCGCGCTCCACGCGCGCCAACAATTCCGCGGCAGGAGGTATTTGCGCCAGCGACTGCTGCATCGCCAGCAGCGCAGCCAGCGCCTTGGCGCGATCGTCTTCGGCCAGATCGACGGGCAGGCTGTCCAGCGTGGCCTGCACATTCGCGGTGTCGCCGCTGCATGCGCGGGCCAGCGCGAGATCGAGTTTCAGTCCCGCATTGTCTGGATCGGCGGCAAGCGCTTGTTCAGTACGTGCGACCGCAGCCTGCGGGGTTTCCACGGGCACGGCGCCATCATCGTCGAGTTCCTGCGCGGGCGCTTCGATGCGCGAGGCCGGTTCGACGTTGTGGCGCTTCAGGAATTCGCGCACCTGCGATTCGGGCAGCGCGCCGGAAAATGCGTCGACGATCTGGCCGTTCTGGATCAGCACCACGGTCGGGATGCTGCGCACGCCGAACATTCCGGCGAGCTGCTGTTCCTTGTCGCAGTCGACCTTGGCGAGCCGGAACGCGCCTGCGTATTCGCCGGCGAGTTTTTGCAGGATCGGCCCGAGCGTCTTGCACGGGCCGCACCAGGTTGCCCAGAAATCCACCAGCACGGGCGTTTGCAGCGATGCCTGCAACACGTCGGCTTCGAAATTGGCTTCGCCCGCTTCGAAGACGTGGGAGTCGGCGGGCGCCTTCGCACCATCGGGTTTGTGATTGGGATTCATGAGTCGGTACGTGGTGGCCGCGGCGTTACATTCCAAGGCTGGATTCCAGCGCTGCATCGGTGGGTTCGCCCGCCTGCTTGTACACCGTGCCCGCCTTCATCACGAAGTCGACCGTCTTCATCAACGCAATGTCGTCCAGCGGATTGCCGGGCACCGCCACGACGTCGGCGTACTTGCCGGCGGTGATGCTGCCGAAATCACCCTGATGCTTCAGCAGCGTCGCCGCGTGCGTGGTCGCGGCCTGGATCGCGTACATCGGCGGGATGCCCGCCTGCACCATGTACACGAACTCCTGCGCGTTCTCGCCATGCGGATACACGCCCGCGTCGGTGCCGAATGCGATCTTGACGCCCGCCTTGTACGCCTTGCCCGCCGTGGCCATGATCTTCGGTCCCACTTCCAGCGCCTTGCGCGCGACTTGCGGCGGATACCAGCCTTCCTTTGCCTTGCCCATCACGAACTCGCCGGCGATGATCGTGGGCACGTACCAGGTGCCGTGCTGTTTCATCAGCTTCATGTCCTCATCGTCCATGAAGGTGCCGTGCTCGATCGAATCGACGCCGCCGATTACCGCGCGGCGGATCGCTTCGGCGCCGTGCGCATGCGCGGCTACCGTGAATCCGTAATCATGCGCCGCGGCCACGACCGCCTTGATTTCATCCAGCGTCATCTGCGGATTTTCGGAACTGGAGGATTCATCCAGCACGCCGCCCGAGGGCATGATCTTGATGACGTCAGCGCCATCCTTGTAGTGCTGGCGCACCGCCTTCCACGCATCCGCCGGCGAATTGATGATGCCATCCTTGGGCGTCGGATCGCCCTGCAGGTCCCAGCGGTAACCGTCGGTCGGATCGGCGTGGCCGCCGGTGGTGCCGATGAACTTGCCCGCGGTGAAGATGCGCGGGCCCGGAATCTCGCCTTTGTTGATCGCATTGCGCAGCGCGATCGAAGAATTGTCGCTCTCGCCGAGGTTGCGCACCGTGGTGAAGCCGGCCAGCAACGTGCGCCGCGCAAACACCGTGCTCTCGATCGCATAGTCGGCGGGATTGAGGCGGAACTGGTCACTGTAGGTGCTCTTGCTGAACTGCGAGGTCAGGTGCGTGTGCGAATCGACGAGGCCCGGCAGACAGGTGTCGTTGGCCGGCATCTCGATCATCCTCGCGCCGTCGCGGCTCACCGAACCTGCCACCACTTCCTTGATGCGCTGGCCATCGACGACGATGCTGGTCGCGCCCAGCATTTTTCCCGCCACCGTGTCGATCAGGTGCGCGCAGTGGATCACCGTCAGCTCGGGCGCGAGCGCTGCACTCGTGGCCGGCGCCTGGGCCGCCTGCGCGGTGGTGATCGTCAATACCGCAATCGCGATCGTCAGCGGCAATTTGCGGAAACCTTGAATGCGCATGGTGTCCCCTCGGTCGGATGGAAGCCCGGCATCATAACCAGACCCGATGAGCCTGTCGCAGGCCGAAAGTGGCACCGCCCATGCGGCCGCTTGGCGCTGTTGCTGCACTGCGGTAGGCTGATCCATTCCTCACCACCGATTGCCGTCGCATCCCAGCCATGCAGGACAACCACGATCGCAGCGCCTACAACCCCGGCGCCGTCGAAGCCGCCGCGCAGAAGTTCTGGTCCGACACCCATGCGTTCGAGGTGACCGAAGACCCGTCGCGCGAAAAGTATTTTTGCCTGTCGATGCTGCCGTATCCGTCGGGCGCGCTGCACATGGGCCACGTGCGCAACTACACCATCGGCGACGTGATCAGCCGCTTCGCGCGGATGCAGGGGCTGAACGTGTTGCAGCCGATGGCATGGGACGCCTTCGGGCTGCCGGCCGAGAACGCCGCGATCAAGCGTGGCATCCCGCCTGCGAAGTGGACGCGCGAGAACATCGCGCACATGCGCGAACAATTGAAGGCGATGGGCTTCGCGATCGACTGGTCGCGCGAGTTCGCGACCTGCGATCCGTCGTACTACGTGCATGAGCAGCGCATGTTCGTGCGGCTGTTCAAGCAAGGCATGGTCTATCGCAAGAACAGTGTGGTGAACTGGGACCCGGTGGACCAGACCGTGTTGGCCAACGAGCAGGTGGTCGACGGTCGGGGCTGGCGATCCGGGGCCGTGGTCGAGAAGCGCGAGATACCGCAGTGGTTCCTCAAGATCACCGCGTATGCCGATGAATTGCTTGAAGGTCTTGACAAGCTTCCGGGCTGGCCGGACGCTGTCAAGATCATGCAGCGCAACTGGCTGGGGCGCTCAGAAGGCCTGGAAATCCGCTTCGACGTCGAAGGCGGCGAATCGCTGGAAGTCTTCACCACGCGACCCGACACCTTGATGGGCGTGACCTGTCTGGCGATTGCGGCCGAGCATCCGCTGGCCATCGAAGCCGCGCGCAACAATCCGGCGCTGCAGGCCTTCATCGAGGAATGCAAACAGGGCGGCGTGTCCGAAGCCGAACTCGAAACCAAGGAAAAGCGCGGCGTCGACACCGGCCTGTTCGCGCTGCATCCGGTGACGGGCGAACGCGTGCCGATCTGGATCGCCAACTTCGTGTTGATGGGTTACGGCACCGGTGCGCTGATGGCCGTGCCGGGCCACGACCAGCGCGACTGGGAATTCGCGAGCAAGTACGACCTGCCGATCAGGATGGTGATCGTCAGCGATCCGGTGCGCGATGCGATCCGCGAACTCGCGCGCGACGCCGCCGAGAACACCGACGCGATGAGCGCGGCGCTTGGTCAGTCGAAAGCCATCGACGTGGCCGAACCACGGCCGGTCGAAGATCTGCTGGAAGAATTCGAAAACCGCGTCATCACCGAAGGTCCGTTCCTCGAACACGGCACGCTGGTCAACTCAGGCGAGTACGACGGCATGGATTACCGCCAGGCTTTCGACGCGCTGGCCGAACGTTTCGAACGCGAAGGTCGCGGCAGGCGACAGGTGAACTGGCGACTGCGCGACTGGGGCGTGTCGCGGCAGCGCTACTGGGGTTGCCCGATCCCGATCATCCATTGCGCGAAATGCGGGCCGGTGCCGATGCCTGAAGATCGGTTGCCGGTGGTCCTTCCGGAAGACGTTGCGTTCAGCGGCGTGCAGTCGCCGCTGAAGACCGATCCGGAATGGCGCATGACGCGATGTCCGCAATGCGGCGGCGCGGCCGAGCGCGAAACCGACACGTTCGACACTTTCATGGAATCGAGCTGGTACTACGCGCGCTACACCTCGCCCGGTGCGGCGACGCAGATCGACGCACGCGCCAATTATTGGCTGCCGGTCGACCAGTACATCGGCGGCATCGAGCACGCGATCCTGCACCTCCTGTATTTCCGCTTCTATCACAAGCTGCTGCGCGACGCGGGACTGGTGCATTCGGACGAGCCCGCGACCAACCTGCTGTGCCAGGGCATGGTGGTGGCGGAAACGTTCTATCGCGAGGATGGCAACGGCGACAAGACCTGGATCAATCCGGCCGATGTCGACATCCAGCGCGACGAGAAGGGTCGCGTTGTCGGCGCGACGTTGAAGGCCGATGGGCAGCCCGTGCAGATCGGCGCGTCCGAGAAGATGTCGAAGTCGAAGAACAACGGCGTCGACCCGCAGGTGATGATCGACCGCTACGGCGCCGACACCGTGCGACTGTTCTCGATGTTCGCGTCGCCGCCCGACCAGTCGCTGGAATGGAACGAGGCGGGCGTCGAAGGCATGGCGCGCTTCCTGCGCCGCTTCTGGCGCGACGTGGTGACCCATGCCTCACAACCCGACCACCCCGGCATTTTCCTTCCCCCGCTTGCGGGGGAAGTGGCCCGCAGGGCCGATGGGGGAAAATCTGGCGATGCAATCGATCCCGCGACCTTGAACCCCGCGCAAAAAGCCATGCGCCGCCAGTTGCACGAAACCATCGCCAAGGTCGGCGACGACATCGGCCGCCGCCGCAACTTCAACACCGCGATCGCCGCGCTGATGGAACTGCTGAACGCGCTGTCGAAGTTCGACGACATGAGCGACGCCGGCCGCGCATTGCGCCACGAGACGCTGGAAACGATGGTGCTGCTGCTGAACCCGTTCACGCCGCACACCAGCCACGCGTTGTGGCAAGTGCTGGGGCATGGCGAAACACTGATCGAGGACGTGCCGTGGCCGAAGGCCGATCCGGCCGCGCTGGTGCGCGACAGCGTGACCCTGGCAGTGCAGGTCAACGGCAAGCTGCGCGGCACGCTTGATACCGCGCCGGACGCGCCGCGAGAACAACTTGAAGCCGCCGCACGCGCGCTGCCGGGCGTGGTCGCCGCGATTGGCGACAAGAGCGTGCGCAAGGTGATCGTGGTGCCGGGCAAGATCGTGAATATCGTGGTGGGTTGAGGCGATGCCATTGGGTGCCACTGCTATGCTTTCGCGGACTCGGAGCGCCCATTAGCCCTCTCGTCATTCCGGGGCCGCATCCTTTCAATATTGAAAAGTGGATCCCGGCCTGCGCCGGGATGACGGCTTTATTGTTATGCTCACGCCAGCCCCAGCGCTCACGCACAACGGAGCTTTCATGACCAAGCGATGGGTGGAAACGATCTTGTGCATCGCGGGATTCGTTTTGCTCGCCGGCTGCGGATTCCATCTCCGCCGCAGTGCCGCGCTGCCCACGGTGATGCAGCAGCAGGTTTATCTGCAGATCAGCGGCGGTGGCGAATTCACGCGCTCGCTGGCCGGCGCCTTGCGTGCGGCCAAGGTCGACGTGCTGGATACTTCCGCCGCCGGCGTCGCGACCTTGTCCGTGCCGGTCGCCGCGTTCGGGTCGCGGCTGCTGACCAGTGGAGCGGTCCAGCGCGTCGGCGAATACGTGGTGAGCTTCAACGTGCAATTCACCTTGATCGATGCCAACGGCCACACCGTCATTCCGATGCAGACATTGTCGCTGTCGCACGAATTCGCGCTCGACCAGACCCAGTTCTCGGCGATTTCCAGCGAGACGGAAGCGATCCAGCGCAGCCTGGTGCGCGAGATGACCGATGCGGTGATGCGTCGCCTTGAAGCGCAAGCGCATCTCGGTACACCTGCCACGGCGTCGAGTGCGGCGCCGCCAAGTCCCGCTTCCAGCACTGCGGCGCCGGGCTCCGCGTCCAGCGCGGACTGAATCGTGGCGGACGCCTTCGAGGCATTCCTGAAGACGCTGGCGAAGGGCGAGCTCGCGCCGGTGTACCTGCTGGCCAGCGACGAGCCGCTGCAACTGCAGGAAGCCGGCGATGCCTTGCGCGCGCGTGCGCGTGCGCTGGGTTACGCCGAGCGCGAGGTGTTGGACGTCGAGGCGCATTTCGATTGGGACAATCTCGCACGCAGCACCGCAAGCCTGTCGCTGTTCTCGTCACGCCGCCTGATCGAATTGCGCCTGCCCACCGGCAAACCCGATCGTGATGGCGCCGCCGCGATCACCGAATGGTGCAAGTCGCCCGCGCCCGACACCGTGCTGATGGTCAGCGCCGCGCAATGGAGCAAGAAGCACGAAGGTGCGTGGGTAAAAACCCTCGAGCGCACCGGCGTCTATGCATGGCTGCGCGCGCCCTATCTGGAGCAACTGCCCGCGTGGATTCGCGCGCGCATGCACGCGAAAGGTTTTTCGCCCAGTGAAGACGCGATCGCGCTGCTGGCCGAACGCGCGGAGGGCAACCTGCTCGCGATCGCGCAGGAAATCGACAAGCTGGCGGCGCAGCGCACGGGCGGCGCGGTCAGCGCGGAAGACCTGGAATCACTGGGCGCCGACAACGCCGTCTACGACGTGTTCAAGCTCACCGACGCGGCGTTCGGCGGCGACGCGGTACGCGCGTTGAAGATATTGAACGGGCTGCGCGCGGAAGGCGAAGACGTGATCCCGATGTTGGGCTGGCTGCTCAATCAACTTGATCTTGCCTTGCGGCTGTCGTCTTCCTCCGATTTCACGAGCGCGGTGCGCAACGAACACGGCATGTGGCCGGCGCGCCAGAAACTCTTCGCCGGCGCATTGAAGCGGGCGGGGCGCGGCAACGCACACTGGCGGGGTTGCCTTGCCGAATGCGCGCGCATTGACCGCATGGCCAAGGGCCGCGAATGGGGCGATCCGTGGCGCGAAATGGAGCGCCTGCTGGTCGCGATCGCGCAGCCGCGCATCGCGGCCACGCTGCTGGCCGCCTGATGTCCGCGCGTCCGCTCGCGATCTTCGGTGGCACCTTCGACCCGATTCACATCGGCCACCTGCGCGCGGCGTGGGAGGCGTCCGAGGCCTTGGATGCCGAAGTGCGCATCGTGCCTGCGAAGATTCCGCCGCACCGTCCGCAACCAGTCGCCAGCGCCAGCGAGCGCGCCGCGATGTTGCGCGCTGCGCTGGCGGGCCAGGATCGACTCGCGCTCGACCTGCGCGAACTCGAGCGCGAAGGGCCGTCGTACACGTTCGATACGCTTGCGTCCTTGCGCGCGGAAATCGGCGACCAACGGCCGCTGGTGGTGTTGATCGGCGCCGACGCGTTCGCTGGTTTGTCCGAGTGGCATCGCTGGCGCGAACTGTTCGGCCTTGCGCACATGTGCGTGCTCACCCGACCCGCGCAGATTCCGGCGATGTCCGACGAGCTTGCGACCGAAGTCGCGTCGCGCACCGTGGGTGACATCGCCCGCCTGCGCGGTGGGCCGGCCGGTTGCGTGTTGAACATGGTGGTGTCCGCGCTCGGCATTTCCGCCACCCGCATCCGCGCGCTGTTGGCCGACGATCGCGAACCGCGCTGGCTGGTGCCGCAAGCGGTGCTGGACGATCCTGCGTTGCTGCAGCCGTATCGCGAGACCGGCGAGAAGCCATAGTTGCCCCGTCATTTCGCGGCTGTCCGCAGCTTCACCGCGGCGAAGCGTCCGTGTGAACGCCACGTCCCGCCCCACTTGCGCTCGAATCCGAGCGGTGCATACTGGACCTGCGCACCCCGCGCGCCAACCAAAGGCCGAGGCCTTCGAGAACTTGACCCATCAAACCGCGTTGCGCTCCACCGCCACCCCCGTCAACCGCACCCCCACCGCTGACACGCTGCGCAGCCGTATCCTCCTCGCCCTCGATGAACTGAAGGCGCGCGACATCCGCGAAATCGACGTCCGCGGCCGCACCTCCATCGCCGACCTGCTGATCATCGCGTCCGGCACCTCTTCCCGCCACGTCAAATCCATTGCCGACGAAGTCGTCAAATACGCCAAGCGCGCTGGCATGCTGCCGCTGGGCGTGGAAGGCGAGACCGAAGCCGAGTGGGTGCTGGTGGACTTGGGCGACATCATCGTGCACGTGATGCTGCCGCGCGTCCGCGAGTTCTACGGGCTGGAACGCCTGTGGACCGTGGGTGATCAGGAACCCGAGGCCGCCGCGGCCAACGATCACTGAGCGGCGCGGCATGCGTGCGAAGCTGATCGCGATCGGCGAACGCATGCCGGGCTGGGTCGCGACAGGTTTCGCCGAATATGCGAAACGCCTGTCGCGCGACCTGCCGCTGGAGCTCGTCGAAATCAAGCCGGGCGCGCGTGGCAAAGGCCGCGACGATGCGCGCGCGATGGTGGACGAAGGCGCGGCACTGCTCGCCGCACTGCCGCGCGACGCGCACGTCGTTGCGTTGGACGGCCACGGTTCAACGTGGTCCAGCGAGCAGCTCGCCGATCAACTGTCGAAGTGGCGCATGGCCGGCCGCGATCTCGCGTTCCTGATCGGCGGTCCCGACGGCCATTCACGCGACGTGCTGCAACGCGCCGCGCAGCGCTGGTCACTCGGACCGCTCACGCTGCCGCACATGCTGGTACGGCTGGTCGTCGCCGAGCAGTTGTATCGCGCCGTGACAATCCTCAACGGGCATCCGTATCATCGCGGGTGATGGCAGACGAAAGGTGTAGGCGAACACTAGTCCGCATAGTTGTTTCGCGTGCCCTGAAGCCATGTCTGTTATGAGGAATTCAAAATTGGTCGAGAGTGAAAGGTGCGTGCGCAAAGCTATTAATCCGCGTTTCGATTGTCCTTACAATCGCAAGGGTGCGCTCAGAACACTCGTCTTTCGATTGCTGAAGATCGTTGACGATGGGCTCCAAGAGATCGTCGATGACTTGTCGCAATGCGTTTCCCATTTGATACATGATGGTGTTTTTATTTACGGAAAGCTGGTCGTACATTGAAGAAAGAAGATCTATTTGCTTCGCCATATGAGCGATGGTCCGTTGTGTGGCGTCCCCTTTGTCGTCGAGTGTCATGAGATCAAACGCTCGAGAAAGCGGCGAAGGGGCTGCTCCGTTCTTTGGAAGGCAGCTTAAGCTCTTGCGTAACTTCGACTTAGCGGCGTCAACGCTTGCCAATTCACTGGTATCCAGATGAATACCTCTATACTCATGAGTATCAAAGGGTAGCGATTGATCGGGGCGAATAAAAACGATGACCGGCTTACGCAACATATTGCGTGCAGCCAACTCGTAGTACGCACTCGGATTGTCACGGCGTAGATCTGCCAAGACCAGATCAGCATTTGCTAAATGCTTTACGATATCGTCAAAGATGAGGCTAGTTTCGTATATGTGATCAGCGCGTACTGGATCATCGAACCCTTCTGAGCGCAATGGCTCTGTAACGACTCTTATGAAGTCGTCGGCATCTTTCCGTTCTGCAGAGTCAGATTTTCCAATCGCGCCAATAACAAAACAGGTCTTTTTAGCCATGGAATGTTTGTCTCAATCATCTACGATGGATGGGTTGTGCGAGGCAAGACTGCTCAAGTTGACGGTGTTTCGAAGCCCCTTACGGAAATCTTTAGATGCACGCTAACATCTGTCGTTGCGCTTGTTATCGTAACGGATCGTCCCGCTGCGTCAGGCGCTTATCAACGGTGCTTTTCATCGGTATTGCGCATCTCGCGGCTATTGGCGGCGCTTTTGATAGCGCTCTGTCTCTGAGTAATAACCGACTATCCCTAGATACGCAGTTGCGGTGATCGCGGGAAGCGGCTGCGAGCATAAACGTTTCTCTGCCTTTGCGCGTTACCATGACCCGCAACCGGAAGGACGCGAGGCGGCATGGCGATTGATCTAGGCGTAGGGCTCACCGTGCTGCTGGTCGTGGGCTTCTTTGCCCAGTGGCTGGCGTGGCGGATGCGGCTGCCGGCGATCTTGTTTCTGTTGCTGATCGGCATCGTGATCGGGCCGGCGACGGGACTATTCGATCCCGACAAGACGCTCGGCGATTTCCTGTTCCCGACCGTGTCGCTGGCGGTCGCGCTGATCCTGTTCGAAGGCAGCATGACGCTGCGCTTTTCGGAGTTGCGCGGAATCGGTCGCGCGGTGCGCGGCATGGTGAGTTACGGCGCGGTGCTGGCGCTGTTGATGCTGGCCGGGGCGGCGCACTGGATCGCGGGGGTGCCGTGGTCGATCGCATTGCTGTTCGGCGCGTTGACCTGCGTGACGGGACCGACGGTGATTACGCCGATGCTGCGCACGCTGCGGCCGAATGCCCGCATCGCCAGCGCGTTGCGCTGGGAAGGCATCGTGCTGGATCCGCTCGGCGCGCTGTTCGCGGTGTTGGTATTCGAAGCCATCGTGACCCACCAGCAGGGGCATTCACTGGCGGTGTTCGGTGCGACGGTTGGCATTGGCGCGGGAATCGGCCTCGCTGTCGCGGCCTCGCTGGCTTTCCTGTTGTATCGCCAGCTGATTCCCGAATACCTGCAGGCCTACGGCACGCTGATCGCGGTGCTGGGCGCGTTCACGTTGTCCAACCAGATCACCCACGAATCGGGACTGGTGGCGGTGACGATCATGGGCATCACGCTGGGCAACCTGCGCGGCATCCATGTCGACCACATCATGGATTTCAAGGAACACCTGTCCACGCTGCTGGTGTCGTTGCTGTTCGTGGTGCTGGCCGCGCGCCTGCATTGGCCGCTGCCGCCGGGCATGTTGATGGCGGGCATCCTGGTGTTCGTGGTGGCGCAATTCGCGATCCGGCCGGTGTCGATTGGGGTGGCGACGTTCCGCAGCAACCTGAATTGGCGTGAGCGCGCGTTGATCGGTTTCGTGTCTCCGCGCGGCATCGTCGCCGCCTCGGTGTCGTCGCTGTTCGCGCTGCGGCTGAGTGAACTGGGTATGCGCGGAGCGGACGCGCTGGTGCCTCTGGTATTCATCCTGATCATCGCGACGGTGGTGTTGCAAAGCGCGACCGCGCGGCCGCTGGCGCGCTGGCTGAAGGTGGCCGATCCCGACCCGGATGGTGTGCTGATTTTTGGTTCCGACGAAGTCGCGCGCGGCATTGCGCAAGCACTCGCGGACCAGAAGTTCCAGGTGGTGCTGGCGGACGACGACTGGGAAGGCATCAGCAAGGCGCGCATGGCCGGATTGACCACGTTCTTCGGCAATCCCACCTCACAGCACGCGGCGTTGAATCTGGACCTGACCGGCATCGGACGTTTGCTGGCGATGTCGAACCGGCGCGAGCTGAATTCGCTGGCGTGTCTGCACTATCGCCAGGAGTTCGGGCGCGAGCAGGTCTACCGCTTGCGCGTGCTGGCGCCGGAGGACGCCAACAACCGTTCCGCATTCGCCGGCAATCTTCGGGCGAAGGCGTTGTTCGGCGCCGACATGACGCGCACCCGTTTCGTCGAATTGCTGGAGGGTGGCTGGCGCATCAAGACCAATGCGTTGACCGAGGCGTTCGGCTGGCCCGATTTCGTCGCGCAGCATGGCGCGGACACGGTGCTGCTGTTCGGCCTGGAGCCGAACGGAAAATTGCGGGTGAACAGCAATCGCGAGAAGACCGAGCCGCGTTCGGGCTGGACGGTGATCGCGCTGGTGCCGCCGCAGCAGGGCGCGCGCGTGGCTGCGGTGGCCGCCTGATCGCGGCGGTTATGCTTGCGCGATGCTGCATCTTGCATCGCAATCCCCGCGCCGTCGCGAATTGCTCGCGCAGATCGGCGTCCATTTTGAAATCGTCGACGTGGATGTGCCGGAGGTCCGTGGTGCGGACGAACCGCCACGCGCGTACGTCGAGCGCGTCGCATGGGCGAAGGCACGCGCGGGTTTGCAGGCGGTCATCGCGCGTGACCCGCATGCCATCGTGCTGGGCGCCGATACGGAAGTGGTGCTGGAGGATCGCGTGTTCGGCAAACCGCACGATGCCGAGGCCGCCGCGGCGATGCTGCGTGCGTTGTCGGGTCGCACCCACGTGGTGATCTCGGTGGTGTGTTGCGCGGGCGCGTCTGCCGAAAACATCGCGGTGTGCGAGTCGCGGGTCACGTTCGCGGAACTGGACGAACACGTCATCGCGGATTACGTCGCCACCCGCGAGCCATTCGGCAAAGCCGGCGGTTACGCGATCCAGGGCAGGGCGGCCGCATTCATCGCGCACCTGTCCGGCAGCTACTCGGGCGTGATGGGCCTGCCGCTGTTCGAAACCGCGCGGTTGCTGCGCGGCGCCGGCATCGCGGCCTGACCGCGACTGAACGGGCGCGATTGCTGCATCGACAGGTACAGACCACCCGGGCTATAACGGGTGAGCCGGTTTGCAGGATGCCTTCGAGGGGTGCCTTTTGCCAGCCGACGCACGCGCAGGAAAGTGCGGACGATGATCGCGGCAGTGACGACTGCCTTCCAACAGCCCACGAGCGCCCGACATGACCGAGGAAATCCTGATCAACGTGACGCCCCGCGAGGCGCGGGTCGGCGTGGTCGAGAACGGCATGTTGCAGGAAGTCCACGTCGAGCGCAGCGGGCATCGCGGCTACGTCGGCAATATCTATTGCGGACGCGTGAAGCGCGTGATGCCGGGCATGCAGGCCGCGTTCGTGGACATCGGCCTCGAACGCAGCGCGTTCCTGCACGCGGGCGACATGGCGCATCCAAGTTTGAACAACGACGCGATCGAAGGCACGCCGTCCATGCCTGCGCCGGCTCCCGTCGTGCGACCCATCACCGAACTGGTGCACGAAGGCCAGCGCGTGGTCGTGCAGGTGATCAAGGACCCGATCGGCAGCAAGGGCGCGCGGTTGTCCGCGTACCTTTCCATTCCGTCGCGCTATCTGGTGCTGTTGCCGGACAGCACCACGCTGGGCGTGTCGGTGCGAATCGAGGACGAAGCGGAACGCGAACGCCTGCGCGGTGTGCTCGCGAGCCTGGCGGCGGGTGGCTTCGGCCTGATCGCGCGCACCAATGCCGAAGGTCTGGACGCCGCGGCGCTGGCCGAAGACGTCGCCTACGTGACGCGGGTATGGCAGACGGTATCCGAAACCATCGTGCACGCAGAGCCGGGCGAACGCGTTTACGAAGAGCCACCGCTGCCGCTGCGCGTGCTGCGCGACCTGATGCACGACGACATCGAAAAAGTGCGCGTGGATTCGCATGAGACCTTCGAGCGGACGCTGGCGTTCGCGCGGCAGTTCATGCCCGGGCTGACCGACCGTGTCGAACACTATCCCGGCGAACGGCCGATCTTCGACCTCTACGGTGTCGAGGACGAAATCCAGAAGGCACTGCGCAAGGAAGTGCCGCTGAAATCCGGCGGCTACCTCGTGATCGACCAGACCGAGGCGATGACGACGATCGACGTCAACACCGGCGCGTATCTCGGTTCGCGCAACCTGGAAGAGACCGCGTTCCGCACCAACCTCGAAGCCGCGCAGGCGGCCGCGCGCCAGCTTCGCCTGCGCAACCTCGGTGGCATCATCATCATCGACTTCATCGACATGCACGACGACGAGCACAAGCGGCAGGTGCTGCGCACGCTCGAAAAGGCGCTGGCGCGCGACCACGCCAAGACCACCGTGTATGACATGAGTCCACTGGGCCTGGTCGAGATGACCCGCAAGCGCACCACCGAAAGCCTGGCGCGTCAGTTGTGCGAGCCGTGTCCCGCGTGTTCCGGCCGCGGCATCGTCAAGACCGCCGAAACGGTCGGCTACGAAATCTTCCGCGAGATCACCCGCGCGGTGCGCCAGTTCGAGGCCGAAAAACTGCTGGTGCTGGCCGCGCCGAAAGTCGTCGGGCGGATGCTGGAGGAAGAATCCGCCGCGGTCGCCGAGCTGGAAGCCTTCATCGGGAAATCGATCCGCTTCCAACCCGAGGAGCAGTACGGGCAGGAGCAGTTCGATGTCGTGCTGCTCTGATTTTTTCTTGCACGACGCCGAGCGTCGCAGCACTGGTAGGGCGGCTGGCAACCCGCCTTCGGCGCGGTTGGCGGGATTCGCTGCGCTACTTCCGCCGTACAGACTGGTTTATGGACCTGCGCGCAGATTTGCAGGTTGGGCGGAGCCTGGCGAAGCCCAATGGGCCGGTGAGATCACGTCGGGCTTCTCCCGGACTGCGTCCGGGATCAACCCAACCTGCGGTGTCGAGCCAAGGATCAGCCCGACTTGCGCCGGAGCCGCGTAATGACGCCATGGCGCCATCACCTGCGCCGTGCGCGTTTCGCGCTGATCGCGTTGGTGGCGGTGCTGTTGATCGCGGCGGCGGTCGCGATGGGGCTGATGCAGATCCTGTTGCCGGTGGCGACGCACTATCCGGATTTCATCACGGGCCAGTTGTCGGAGCGGTTGCACCGTCCGGTGACGTTCACCGGGGTGGCGAGTCACTGGCAGCCATCGGGCCCGTTGCTGACGGTGAAAAACCTGACGCTGGGTCCCGAAAAGCCGGGCGGTGGTTCGATCACGTTGAAGCAGGCGCAATTGAAGTTCGACTTCGGCGCGTGGCTGCGCCCGTCGCACCGCTGGATCACACTGCGGCTCAACGGCATCGAGTTGCGCGTCGAGCACTCGATGTCCGGCTGGAAGGTGGCCGGATTCGGCAACTCGCCCGGCGAAACGCATGCGCCGCTGCAATCGCTGCCGGTGGATCTGGACTTGAGCGACGTGCGCGTCGACATCGTCGACGACGTGACGAAGCGCTCGTGGCGCGTGCTGGCGCCGAGGCTGCGGGTGGTGAACGTCGGCAACTCGGTGCGTTTCGGCGGAAGCTTGCAGCAGCTCGGAACGCACCAAGCGGTGACGGTGAGCGGCCGCATGGATGCGTCCGAGCGCAATTACGACCTGTACGTCACGACGCGCAATTTCGACCTCGCCGAAGCCGTTCGCGGGCTGGACCTGAAGGGTTACTCGGTACGCAACGGGCTCGCGGACATCGAAATCTGGGGGCACTGGCGGGATGGCAGGTTCGAATCCGCCGCGGCCCGTTATGCGATGCGTGATCTGGTGGCGTCGGGGCCGGGAGGGCGGAGCGTGGCGCTCGCAGCACTCGCGGGCACGTTCGAGGCAAACCACGTCGACGGTGGCTGGGACGCCGTCTGGCGCGGACCGGGCGAGCCGCGCGCGGATGTCGATCAGGCGGGCGGCGTGATCGTGCACGTGCGCGGCCATCCGGGCGCGCGACAGGTGACCGCGGCGGCGCGTGCGATCGATCTTTCGCCGTGGCTGTCATTGGCCGCGATGGCGCCCCAGGCGCCCAAGGCGCTGATCGACTGGGCCGCGCAGGCGCAGCCGCACGTGCAACTGGATGCCGCAGCGCTGGCATGGCGCGAAGGTGGACGCTACGACGCGACGGTGCGCTTTTCCGGTTTGCGGTCGAGTGCGACGGGTGCGATTCCGGGCATCGCGCTGTCGCACGGCATCGTGCACGCGGACAACGAGGCGCTGTCGCTGGAACTGCCGCCACAGAGTGCGACGCTCGCGCTCACCAATGTGTTTCGCAAACCGTTCCAGTTCCGCCAGCTCGCCGGCACGCTGGTGGCGTGGCGCGAAGACGGGCTGTGGAACATCGCGGCCGACGGCTTGCACTTCGATACCGGCGAATTTGCCGGCAATGGTCAGGCGCATCTGATCTTGCGCGGAGGTGGGCACAAGCCTTTCATTTCCGCGTCCGGTGCACTCGAGCACGGCACGATCTCCGATGCGAAGATGTTCTGGCCCTATCGCAGCATGCCGGCTTCCCTGATCGCGTGGCTGGATCATGCCTTCGTGGGAGGCGCGGTGACCGCCGGGCGCGTGGTCGTCCGCGGTGACCTGGACGACTGGCCGTTCCTCGATCACGAAGGCCGCTTCGAGGCGACCGGCGCCGTGCAGGACGCGGCGTTCGATTTTTCCGACGAGTGGCCGCGCGCGACCGGCGTGGATGCCGCGCTGGATTTCGTCGACAACCACATGGCCATCGTTGCCACGCACGCGACGGTGCTGGGCGTCACCACGACTCACGCGGTCGCGGAGATCCCGGATCTGCATCATGGCGTGCTCAACCTCGACATCCAGGGCGGGGGTACCGGCGCCGAGTTGCTGAATTTCGTTCGCCACAGCCCGGTCGGCAGCAACGCCAAGGATGTGCTGGATGGGCTGAAGGTCGGCGGCAAGGCCAAATTCGGCATCAAGTTGTCCATTCCGCTGGATCGGGCGGAAAACTTCACGATCGACGGCAAGGTCGATCTGGCCAACTCGGACGTGACCGCGGCGAAGTGGAACATCGCGCTGAAGAATCTCACCGGACCGTTGTTCATCGACAACAAGGGATTCCGGGCGCAAGACCTCTCCGCGATGTTCCGCGGCGCGCCCGCGAAGCTGTCGATGGCGGTCGGCGGCAATGCGGTGAGCGATCCGAAGGACATGGTGGAAGCGTCGATGGACACCACGGCTTCCGCGCAGGCGCTGGTGCAGGGTTACCCCGACCTGGCGAACCTGGTGGAGCATGCAAGCGGCGCGGCGCCGTTCCACATTGCGGTGCGCCTGGTGAACGGCGAGAACAACGTACCCGCGACGACCATCCTCAACGTGAAATCGACGCTTGCCGGTTTGGCGCTGGATCTTCCCGCGCCGCTCGACAAACCCGCGGACAAGGAGTTGCCGCTCGACCTCACGCTTCAGCTTCCGCCCGCCGGTGCACCGTTGACGGTGTCGCTGGGTGATGTGCTGCAGGTGCGCGGACGCCTGGGCGATGCCGCGCGCAACGTACCCACGGCGCTGGCGATGAACTTCGGCAGCGGAATACCGACAAGCGTGCCCGAGCGGGGCCTGGTGGTGAACGGCCGCGCGCCGCGGCTGGATGTGAGCGGATGGATCCAGCAGGCATTGGGTGGCGAATCGGGCGGCGCGTTCCCGGAACTCGCGAAGGCGAACGTCGCGACGGACGCCGCCAAGGTATTCGGCACCGATCTCGGCGCGCTGCAGTTTTCATTCGACGCCGGCGCGGAAAGCGACACCATCGCCTTCGACGGCAGCGCCGTCAAAGGCACCATCGATCTGCCCACCAGCAGTCTCGCTACGCGCGGCATCACCGCGAAACTGGATTACCTGCATTGGCCCGAGCCGCCGGAACCGAAGCAGGAATCGCGACCGCCGCCGCCCCCGACCCCGCCGCCCGCGAATTCGCCGATCGCGCCCGCCGCGGTGCCGCCGCTGCACGTCACGATCGGCGATTTGAAACTCGGCAAAGCGCAACTTGGCGCGACCACGTTCGAGAGCACGTCGACGCCGCAAGGCATGCGCATCGACAAGTTCGAATCGAAGGGCGCGGATTTCACGATCCAGTCGCATGGCGACTGGAACGGCACCAAGGCGTCCAGCCAGTCGCATCTCGTGATCGATGTCGCCTCGCACGACTTCGGCAAGATGCTGGGCGCGTTCGGCTTCAGCGGCTTGCTGGCTGGCGGCAAGGATTCGCACCTGCACATCGACGGCACCTGGCCCGGTGCACCATCGGGTTTTTCGCTGGCATGGATGACGGGCGAACTCGACATCAAGGTGGGCGAGGGACGCATCCTGGCAGTGAAGCCGGGCTTGGGGCGACTGCTGGGGTTGCTGTCGCTGCGCGAAATTCCGAGCCGGCTGATGCTGCATTTCGGCGACGTGTTCAAGTCGGGCTTCGGCTTCGACAGCGTGACCGCCAATTTCCAGTTGAGGGACGGCAGCGCCCATACCCGCAACATGGTCATCACCGCACCCGCGGCGCGCATCGTGATGCAGGGCCGCACTGGATTCCGCGCGCGCGATTACGACCTCACGATCGACGTCACCCCGCACGTCGGCGGTGCGCTGCCGGTCGTGGGCGCCGTGATCGGCGGCCCGGTGGGCGCGGCCGCGGGACTGGTGGTCCAGGGGCTGATCGGCAAGGGCCTCAACAAGGCCGCGGGCAGCATCTATCGCGTTACCGGCAGTTGGGACAAGCCGAAGATCGAAACCGTGGCTTCGCTGCCCCTGCCGGCCTCGGGGGCGACCAGTGCCGCGCCCGCCGGCACCGCGCCGGTCCCCGCGAGCACGGCGCCGCCGCCGGCCGCGAGCGTGTCGCCGCCTGCGGTGGGGACGTCTGTCGCGACGCCTGCCAGCGCCGGCAGCGGCGGTTGAACCGCATCGCGCGCTTGCGAATCCGGCGGCGCGCCCTTACGTTCAGTTCGATTGCAACCTCTTGCGTGGCCCGATGGATTCCTCACTGACGCTTGCCGAACGCAGCCTGCTCGCACCGGGCGGCCTGTCCACCAACGATCTCGAACGCGTATTCGCGCGGGTGATGGCGCCGTCCATCGACGCGGCGGATTTGTACTTCCAGCATTCGCGCAGCGAATCTTGGGTGCTGGAGGACGGCATCGTCCGCGACGGCAGCCACAGCATCGAGCAGGGCGTGGGCGTACGCGCGGTGTCCGGCGACAAGACCGGCTTCGCGTATTCCGACGACATCGTGTTGCCGCAGTTGCTGGAAGCGGCCGGCGCGGCGCGCGCGATCGCGCAGGACGGCAACGGCGCGGGCAGGCCGCTGGCGATGCGCAACACCCGCGCGCTGTATCCGGCCGACGATCCCATCGATGCGCTGGACAACGCCGCCAAGATCGCGCTGCTGCGCGAACTCGATGCGCTGGCGCGCAGCCTCGATCCGCGCATCAAGCAGGTGATCGTCAGCATGAGTGCGACCCACGAGTCGGTGCTGATTGCCGCGGCCGACGGCACGCTGGCCGCGGACGTGCGCCCGCTCACCCGCGTCAACGTGCAGGTGATCGCCGAACACGACGGCCGCCGCGAGTCCGGTTATTCGGGTGGCGGCGGACGCTGCGCGTATCGCGAGCTGATCGATTCCGGCCGCGCGCACGCATGGGCGCGCGAAGCGGTGCGGCAGGCTCTGGTGAACCTCGATGCGGTCGATGCGCCGGCCGGCACGATGGATGTGGTGCTGGGGCCCGGCTGGCCGGGTGTGCTGCTGCACGAAGCCATCGGGCATGGCCTCGAAGGTGACTTCAACCGCAAGGGCACATCCGCATTTGCAGGTCGAATGGGCGACAAGGTCGCCGCCGACGGCGTGACCGTGGTGGACGACGGCACCTTGCCGGGGCGGCGCGGTTCGCTGTCGGTGGACGATGAAGGCACCACCACGAACTGCACCACGCTGATCGAGAACGGCCGGCTGGTCGGCTACATGCAGGACAGGCACAACGCGCGACTGATGGGCATGGCGCCCACCGGCAACGGCCGGCGCGAATCGTTCGCGCACCTGCCGATGCCGCGCATGACCAACACCTGCATGCTGGCCGGCAAACACGATCCGCAGGAGATCATCGCCTCGGTCGAGCGCGGGTTGTACGCCGTCAACTTCGGCGGCGGGCAGGTCGACATCACCAATGGCAAGTTCGTGTTCAGCTCCAACGAGGCTTACCTGATCGAACACGGCAAGATCACGCGGCCGGTGAAGGGCGCGACATTGATCGGCTCAGGCCCCGACGTGCTGACGCGCGTCGCGATGCTCGGCAATGACTTGAAGCTCGACGAAGGCATCGGCGTGTGCGGCAAGGAAGGTCAGAGCGTGCCGGTGGGCGTGGGCATGCCGACGACGAAAATCACCGCGATGACGGTGGGCGGAACGTCCGCGTGATCAGCTTGCGTCGGGATCGCGCAGCAACCGGAACAGTTCGCGCTGCGCCCGCGGCGGCTTGTTCGTGTCGCGTTCGCGTCGCGCCTGCCGGATCAGTGAACGCAGATGCTGGTGGTCGACGCCCGGATTTTCCGCGATGAACGACGTGAGCGCCGCGTCGCCGTGGTCGCCCAGCAGGTTTTCGCGGAGCGCTTCCGTGCGATGCAGGGCGGCGGTTTCACGGGCGTTCTTGCCGCGATCATTGGCCAACGCAGCGCGCGCGGATGCGAAGTCTTCCTCGTCGTGCGCGCGCATCAGTTTGGCGAGATGCGCGAGCTGGCGCTTGTGCGCGATGTGCGACGGCGTGCGTTGCACTTCGGCAAGTTCGTCGCGGACATCGCCGGGCAGCTCCAGCTTGTCGAGTCGCGCCGGTGGCAGATCCGACAGTTGCCTGGCGAACGCCAGCACGTCCAGCGCTTCGCGGCGGCGTGCAGTGCGACTGGGGCGTTCGTTGTCGGCGTCTTCTTCGATGGGTTGCATGGCCGCGGGTTTGAACGGGAATCGAAATTGAACACCAACATTGTGACAGCCGAAGCAAGCAGCGCGGAACTGGACCGTCTGGCCGATCTTTCGGAAGACGTGATTCGGCGTGCGCGTGCAGCCGGCGCCTCGCAGGCGGAAGTGTCCGCCAGCGTCAGCAGCGGGCTTTCCGTCAACGTGCGCATGGGCGAGGTGGAAACCGTCGAGCGCAATCGTGACCGCGGGTTCGGGTTGACGGTGTACTTCGGGCAGCGCAAGGGCAGCGCCTCCACCGCCGATCTCAAACCCGAGTCGATCGAGGCGACGCTGGGTCAGGCGTGCGCGATAGCACGCTTTACCGAACCCGATCCTTGCGCCGGCCTTGCCGATCCGGCATTGATGCAGACATCCTTTCCGGAACTCGACCTGTGGCACCCGTGGCAACTGGATGTGGATCGTGCGATCGAAATCGGCCGCGAAGTCGAAGCCGCCGGTCGCGACCATCCTGCGGTGACCAATTCCGAAGGCGCGAGCGTGCAGTGCGGCGATGCATTGGGCGTGTACGCAAACTCGCATGGTTTCGTCGGTCGCGAGCGCGGCACCCACCATTCGATTTCCTGTTCGCTGATCGTCGGCAAGGGCGACGCGATGCAGCGTGACGGCTGGTACGAATACGTGCGCGACGCGGGCGATTTCCCGTCGTTCGATTCGATTGGCCGCAAGGCCGGCGGCCGCGCTGCGGCGCGGCTCGGCGCGCGCAGGCTTTCCACCCGCGGATGCCCGGTGATGTTCGCGCCGGAAGTCGCGCGTTCGCTGGCCGGGCACCTGGTTGCGGCGGTCAGCGGCGGCTCGTTGTACCGGCGCGCCAGCTTCCTGCTCGATCATGTCGGCAAGCAGGTATTGCCGCCGTTCGTCGGCGCCATCGAACAGCCGTGGCTGCCACGCGGGCACGCGTCGTCGCCGTTCGATGCCGAGGGCGTGGCGACCCGCGAATCGGCGCTGGTGCAGGACGGCGTGCTGCAGCGCTACGTGCTGGGCAGTTATTCCGCGCGCAAACTCGGACTGACGACCACCGGCAATGCGGGCGGCGTGCACAACCTGACGGTCGCGGCCGGTTCCGTCGACGGCGAGGCGGCCGATTTCCGCGGGATGCTGCGCCGAATGGGCACGGGCTTGCTGGTCACGGAACTGATCGGTCAAGGCGTGTCGATCATCACCGGCGATTATTCGCGCGGCGCGGCGGGCTTCTGGATCGAGAACGGCGAGGTCGCGTATCCCGTGCAGGAAATCACCATCGCCGGCAACCTGCGCGACATGTTCATGAACCTGCAGGCGATCGGGACGGACGTCGACCCGCGCTCGTCCATCCTCGTCGGATCGATCCTGGTCGGGAAGATGACGCTCGCGGGCGAGTAGGTTTGCCTGAGCGCGTGCCTGGCCGGTGAGCCGGAATCCGCCGGGTGCAGTGGGGCGCGGAATAGCATCGTGCGCGCGTTCCGGAACCGCTGCTGGAAGGACGCGAGTTCCGGCAACGCCCGGGGCGAGATTCCGAGGGAAGCGTGTTTGCGCGAAATCGTGCGGCGGCCCGGTTTTCCTCCCCCAAACAGTGCTTGACACGCGCTGTGCAAGCGACGACAGTCTTGTCGCGGCCCGTCCATCACTGCTTTGAGGGAGGTTGGCGATGAGCGTTCCACCGGAATCCGTGACACCCCCGGCGTCTGCCGGTACACCACCACCTGCAGGCGTTCCTTCCGCGGAAGAACGCCAGTGGGCCATGTTCGCGCACTTGTCCGCGCTGCTCGGCGCTTTCGTCACCGGCTGGATCGGCGGTTGGGGCTGGTTCCTCGGGCCATTGATCATCTGGCTGGTGAAGAAAGACACCATGCCGTTCGTGAACGATCAGGCCAAGGAAGCGCTGAACTTCAACATCACGATCGCAATCGTTTTCGTGATCCTGACGATCCTCGGCTTCGTCACGCTGGGTGTTGGCTTCTTCATCGCACTGCCGCTGATGATCATCATCGGCATCGTCGCGCTGGTGTTCATCATCATTGCCGCGATCAAGGCCAACGAAGGCGTGGCCTATCGTTATCCGTTCGCGCTTCGGCTGATCAAGTAAGGCCGCGCGAACGTCGTGGGAGCGGGTCGCTTCGGCCCGCTGCCGCTTCACGCATTTCGATCGAACTCGCATGGCGCCAGCCCGCGCGGGGCTGCGGCGCGGTTTCGACTCAGGATTCGTCCGGCGGCTCGAACGGACGTGCAGATTCCGGGCGACCCGGATCGAGCAGCAACTTCACGCGGGCCTCGGTTTGTTCGAGCGCCGACTGGCAACTGCGGAAGAGCGCGATGCCGCGCTCGAACGAACGCAGCGATTCGTCCAGGCTCAACTCGCCGCCCTCCATCTTCGCGACCAGTTCTTCCAGTTCATCGAGCGATTGCTCGAATTGCGCGACGGGCGAGACGTCCGCTGCAGGCGTGTCGGGTTTGGCGGATTTCGGCATGCGGGCAAACTAGCGCAGCCGACAGGGCGAATCAATCGCCGGACGGCCGTGCTTGCAAGTTTCGAGCGGGTCGATGAAAATTGCCGGCTCGCTATGATAGTTCGACGAGCGCCTGTGTGCTGTAGGGCGCACCATGGACGGTTGGTCGAAAAGATTTCAGTGGTGGATGTAGCTCAGCTGGTTAGAGTCCCGGATTGTGATTCCGGTTGTCGTGGGTTCGAGTCCCATCATCCACCCCATTTTTTGTACAATGCGCGGTTTGCGGGCCGTTAGCTCAGTTGGTAGAGCAGGAGACTCTTAATCTCTTGGTCGTAGGTTCGAATCCTACACGGCCCACCACTTTGAGCAGGCAGGATCGCCCCTCACCAGCCTGCGGAAGGGGCGTTTATTTCGCCCGGCGCGATATGATCCCGATCGAGCAGGGCGAAAGTGGCGGAACTGGTAGACGCGCTGGATTTAGGTTCCAGTGGGGCAACCCGTGCGGGTTCGAGTCCCGCCTTTCGCACCAGGAAGTACTTTTTGCCATGGATGAGGAAGTACCTTTTTGCCATGGATGAGGAAGTATCTTTTTGCCATGGATGGCAATCAGCAAGCTTGCCCCGAAGCGTTTTCAAGTCGTGGATGGCGAACATCGAGCTTGCAGGAAAATGCCGATGTCCACGGATGGTGGCTCCGGCTCGGGGACCGCGCACTGCCGCGCATGATCGGCACGAACAAGCAACATCGCACTGAACATCAGGAGCTGCAATGCAAGTGTCCCTGGAAAACGTCGGCAAGCTCGAGCGCAAGCTGACGGTCAAGTTCCCGGCCGAACAGTTCGAATCGAAGGTGCGCCAACGCATCAGCGAACTCGGACGCAACGTGCGGCTGAAGGGTTTCCGGCCCGGCAAGGTGCCGACCAAGGTCATCGAGCAACGCTTTGGTGAGCAGGTGCGCGGCGAGGCGCTTTCCGACCTGATCGGCAGCACCTTCCGCGAAGCCGTGCAGCAGCAGAACCTGCAGCCGGTCGCCAATCCGAGCATCGACACCGATGGCAAGCCGCAGGATGGCGAAATCGCCTACACCGCGACCTTCGAGGTGATGCCGGAGCTTCCGACGGTGGAGGTGGCGATCCTCAAGATCGATCGCCCGAAGGCGGACGTTGGCGACGCCGACGTCGACCGGATGATCGAAACCCTGCAGGTGCAGCGCAGGGTGTTCGAGAAGGTCGACCGCGCCGCCGCCGACGGCGACATGGTGATCGTGGATTACACCGCGCGGGCCGACGATTTCCGCCATCCCGCCGAAGGCCGCGAGCGGGCCGCCACGGTGCTGGGCGGCAACACCGCGCTGGCGGCGTTCGACGGAGCGCTGCGGAGCCACAGGGCGGGTGAGGAATTGTCGTTCGAGGCGCAGTTTCCGCCGACCTTCCCGATTCCGCAGCTCGCGGCCAAGCAGGCCCATGTCGAGCTGAAAATTGGCGAAGTGCAGGAATCGAAAACCCCGGACGTGGACGAGGCCTTCATCCGCAATTTCGGGATCGCCGACGGCAGCGTCGAGACCTTCCGCACCGAAGTCCGCGCCAACCTGGAGCGCGAACTGGACAACGCGCTGCGCGCGCGTCTGCGCAACGAGGTGGGCGCCAAGCTCGCGGCCACCTACGCCGATGTGGATGTGCCGAAGGTGCTCGAAAACGCCGAGGCCGAATCGTTGGTGCGCGCGGCCATGCCGAATCTTTCCGGTGAGCAGTCGCTGCCGCTGGCCGCGCTGGAAGCCGCGCAGCCGATCGCCCATCAACGCGTGATCGCCGGGCTGCTGCTTCGCCAGATCGCGCAGAGCAACAACCTGCGGGTGGACAATCGCAAGGTGACCGAACGGATTGCCAAGATCGCGTCGACCTACGAAGAACCCGAACAGGTCATTGAACTCTATCGCAGCAACCCCCAGATGATGGACAACGTTCGCACCGCCGTCCTCGAGGACCAGGTTTCCGAATGGGTGGCCGAGCATGCGGACACCACTGAGGTGACTTTGAGCTTCGACGAGGTGATGCACCCGCAGAACACCTCGAATTGAGGCAGCGCGGGCTGACCGCGTCCGTCCACCGGAGAATTCCATGCAGCAGCAATCCCAGCAGACCAAGGCGTTGAATCTGGTCCCGATCGTGGTCGAGCAGACCGCGCGCGGCGAGCGTTCGTTCGACATCTACTCACGGCTGCTGAAGGAACGCATCATCTTCCTGGTCGGCCCGATCGACGACAACGTCGCCAATCTGGTCGTGGCGCAGATGCTGTTCCTGGAGTCGGAAAACCCCGAGAAGGACATCCAGTTCTACATCAACAGTCCGGGCGGCGTGGTCTCGGCCGGTTTGGCGATCTACGACACGATGCAGTTCGTCAAGCCCGACATCAGCACCATGTGCGTCGGGCAGGCCTCAAGCGCAGCGTCGTTGCTGCTGATGGCCGGCACCAAGGGCAAGCGCTTCGCGCTGCCGAACTCGCGGATCATGATCCACCAGCCCTCCGGCGGTGCCCAGGGCCAGGCCACGGATATCGAAATCCACGCCCGCGAAATCCTGTACCTGCGTGGACGCCTCAACGAAATCTATGCCAAGCACACCGGCAAGACCGTCGAGGAAATCGCCCGTGACATGGAGCGCGACCGCTACATGAGCGCCAGCGAGGCGAAGGACTACGGCCTGATCGACGCGATGTTCGAGCGCCGTGCCGACGAGTCGGTGAAGTCGGCCTGAGACATCGGTCGCAACTTCGCGATTTTTCACTGTTTCCCGCGCGTTTCTGAACGCGCTGCAGCGCTGGGCCAAGCGTCCGGCTGTGTTATGCTGCAGCCGAAATCCGGGGCATTCCCCATGACGCATCGCAAGACTGATCGACGGAGCACGAGATGAGCGAGGACCGGCCCAGCCGCGGCAGCGAAGGCGGCAAGATCCTGTATTGCTCGTTCTGCGGCAAAAGCCAGCACGAGGTCCGCAAGCTGATCGCGGGCCCCAGCGTGTTCATTTGCGATGAATGCGTCGAGCTCTGCAACGACATCATCCGCGAGGAACTGGAAGAGAAGGCCGCTTCCGGCCGCACCCAGTTGCCCAAGCCGCACGAAATTATGGAGACGCTCGATCAGTACGTGATCGGGCAAACCCGCGCCAAGAAGGCGCTGGCGGTCGCGGTGTACAACCATTACAAGCGGATGGAGTCGCGCGCCAAGAAGGACGACATCGAACTTGCGAAGTCGAACATCCTGCTGATTGGTCCGACCGGCTGCGGCAAGACGCTGCTGGCCGAAACGCTGGCGCGCCTGTTGAACGTGCCCTTCACGATCGCCGACGCGACCACGCTCACCGAAGCGGGGTACGTCGGCGAGGACGTCGAGAACATCATCCAGAAGCTGCTGCAGAAGTGCGACTACGACGTCGAGAAGGCGCAGACCGGCATCGTCTACATCGACGAAATCGACAAGATTTCGCGCAAGAGCGAAAACCCGTCGATCACCCGCGACGTGTCGGGCGAAGGCGTGCAGCAAGCATTGCTGAAGCTCATTGAAGGCACGGTGGCCTCGGTGCCGCCGCAGGGCGGGCGCAAGCATCCGCAGCAGGAGTTCCTGCAGGTAGACACCCGCAATATCCTGTTCATGTGCGGCGGTGCGTTCTCGGGCCTCGACAAGGTGATCCAGCAACGTTCGGAAACCACGGGCATCGGCTTCTCGGCCGAGATCCGCAGCAAGGAGCGCAAGCAGAACGTCGGCACGCTGCTGGCCAACGTCGAGCCGGAAGACCTGGTCAAGTACGGCCTGATCCCGGAATTCGTGGGCCGCTTGCCCGTCGTCGCCACGCTGGACGAGCTGGATGAAGACGCGCTGGTGAAGATCCTCACCGAGCCGAAAAACGCGATCACCAAACAGTTCAAGAAGATCTTCGACATGGAAAACGTCGAGATCGAATTCCGCCCGGATGCGCTGAATGCGATCGCCAAGCGCGCAATCAAGCGCAAGACCGGCGCGCGCGGGCTGCGCACGATCCTCGAAAGCGTGTTGCTCGATACGATGTACGAGCTGCCTTCGCTGGAGCACGTCAGCAAGGTCGTGGTCGATGAAGCCGTGATCAACGGCCAGGCCGAACCGTACCTGATCTACCGCGGCAACCTGCAGCAGCAGCGCGCGGCGGGCGAGGGCGACGCCGCCTGAGTCGAGGCGCCTGGAATTGCTTTCCGCAGGGCGGGTGACAACCCGCCTTTGTGCTGGCGCGCGACGGTGGAATTGCTTTTGTAGGGCGGGTGACAATCCGCATTCGTGCGCCGGGATTGTTCGCATCATCCCTGATGCTCATTCCCTCGCCAGGCTCGGGGCCGGCCTACGGCCGTCCAGTCGTTCCAGCCGAATTTGTCGCTGCGCTACCCGCGCCTGCTGACGCGCGGCGCGTGGAAATCGCTTCTGTAGGGCGGGTGACAACCCGCCTTTCGTGTGGCGGGATTCGCTGCGCTACTCCGGCCCTACGGGCTTCGCGGATGGAGTCCGCTCAGCCCAACCTGCCAAGGTCGGCCTGAGGCCGGAGCAAAGCCCAACGTCATCCCTGCGCCAACGCCTGTCCGGCGTGCGCCTTGATGGTCTTCACCATCGCGGCGAGGCCGTTGGAGCGGGTGGGCGACAGGTGCTTGCCCAGCCCGATCGCGTTGATGAACGCCGGGTCGGTATCCAGAATCTCCCGTGCGCCGTGCCCGGAATACACGCGCAGCAGCAGCGCGATCAGACCCGACACGATGGCCGAGTCGCTGGCCGCGCGCAGGTCGAGGCGATCCGCGTCACCCGACACTACGATCCACACCTGCGATTGACAACCATCGACCTTGTTGGCCGCGGTCATGTCTTCGGGCGCCAGTGGAGTCAGCTTGCGGCCGAGATCGATCAGGTACTGGTAGCGCCCGGTCCAGTCGTCGAAGAATCCGAACTCCTCGATGATTTCCTGTTGCGTACTCTGGATGTCGGATGCGTTCATCAGTTGGCGATTTTCCAGCGGGTGCCTTGCGGACCATCTTCGATTGCGACGCCCATGGCCGTGAGTTCGTCGCGAATCGCGTCGGCACGGGCGAAGTCACGATCGGCGCGCGCGGCACGACGCGATTCGATCAAACCTTCGACACGCGCCGAATCCACGTGTTCCGCCCCGCGTTTGAACCAGGTTTCGGGGTCTTGTTGCAACAAACCCAGCAGATTGCCGCAACCAAGCAGGTCGGCCTTGACGTTCGCGAGTTCCGAGCGCTCGGCTTGGCCGAGCGGGCGCGTGGATTTTTCAAGGATATGTCGCGCAAATGCCGCATCTTGATTGATCAGGGCGAGTGCCTTCGGCGTATTGAGGTCGTCTTCCAACGTTGGCTCCATCTCGGCGTTTCCAACCTTGGGTTCTGTATCGAACTCGCTCAAGTCACGCAACGTGCCGTACAACCGATCCAGCGTCGCGATGCTTTGCTCGATCAGCGCTTCCGACCAGTCCAGCGGTTGTCGGTAATGCGCCGAGAGCAACGCGTAACGCAAGGCTTCCGGCGGATATTGCTGCAGCAACGCGTGCAACTGCTTCACGTTGCCCACCGACTTGCTCATCTTGGCGCCGCCGAAGGTGAGCATGCCGTTGTGCAGCCAGAAGCGCGCGAAGGTCGGCGTGCCGTGCGCGCAGCGCGACTGCGCGATCTCGTTTTCGTGGTGCGGAAATACCAGGTCCACCCCGCCGGCGTGGATGTCGATGACGTCGCCCAGATGCGCCGCCGCCATCGCCGAGCATTCGATGTGCCAGCCGGGCCGGCCGCGTCCCCACGGACTGTCCCAGCCGGGCAGCTCGGGCGTGGACGGTTTCCACAGCACGAAATCGGCGGGATTCTTCTTGTACGGTGCGACTTCAATGCGCGCGCCCGCGATCAGTTCGTCGGTCGCACGCCCCGAGAGCTTGCCGTAGTCCGCGAACTTCGCGACGTCGAACAGCACGTGGCCTTCGGCGGCATAGGCGTGGCCCGAGGCGATCAGGGATTCGCACATCGCAACGATGGTCGCGATGTGTTGCGTCGCCAGCGGTTCCAAGTCGGGTGGCGCCACGCCCAGTTTCGTCATGTCGTCGCGGTAAACCTTGGCGTATTTTTCGGTAATGGCCTCGATCGGTACGCCGGCTTCCCGCGCCGCCGCGTTGATCTTGTCGTCCACGTCGGTGATGTTGCGCGCATACACCAGATGCGGGTACTGCCGGCGCAGCAGCCGCGCCAGCACGTCGAACACCACCGGCCCACGCGCGTTGCCGATGTGGACGTAGCTGTAGACGGTCGGACCGCACAGATACATCGTCACCCGGTCGGGATCGATCGGCGCGAACGGCTCGACACGACGGGACAGCGAGTTGTAGAGGCGCAGGGCCATGGGACGTGATTGCCGTCGCATTCGGGACAAATAAGCAAGCGATTTTATCAGGTTGGGTCTGCAGCTTGAGCGTGGATTCAGCATCAGCGTGATTCAATGTGAACAACTCGTGATGACCGAAGGGTCGCGTCCTCGCGGTGGAGTACGCCATGTTGAAGACAATCATTGCGTCGTGTCTGCTGGCCTTCACGGTGGCAGCCAATGCGCAGAATTACCCGCCGCCTCCGGCCGGGCAGGCGAACATCCATTACGGCTGGGCTGACGTTCTGCGGGTCGATCCCGTCTATGCGGCGGTCGCGCAACCTCCGCCGCAGGAATGCTATCCGCAGACGGTCACCCGCCAGGACGACAACCACACCGGTGGCACCGTGCTGGGCGCAATCGTGGGCGGCGTGCTCGGCAGCACGGTCGGGAAGGGTGATGGACGCAAAGCGGCTGCCGTGGCGGGCGCCGTGGCGGGTGGCGCGATCGGCAATCGCGTTTCGGCCGCTCATGACCGCAGCTACACCACGCAACAGACGATGTGCCGGCCGGTCGCCAACTACGCACCGCCGCAGCAGATCGTGGCCTACGACGTGGAATACCGCTTTCGCGGCGAGGTGTACATGTCGCGCCTGCCTTACGATCCGGGCGAGCGGTTGCGGGTGAGGGTGACGGTTGCGCCGGCAGAGTGACGGCGCCGCCGCCTGCAAAGGGATAAGGGCAGCGGCTCTTCGATTTTGACGTCATTCCGGACGCGCGTAGCGCGATCCGGAATCGGTTTTGCCCAATGTCCGGCTGCGACATCGCTTTTTCGATCGCGCTGCCCATCGCCGGCGCCGCTGCACCACGCCAGATGCGCAGAGCCACCGATTCCGGGTTCCGCTCCCGCTGCGCGTGAGCGGCCCCGGAATGACAAAGGTATATGAGCTCCAGCGGGTGACTCGAGTGAAAGCGACTTCAATTCCTTGCAGTTCCCGTTGCATCCCCCCGCGAGGTGTGCGAGGATTCGCCGCTCACCGTTCCGACCAGCACATGACGACAGCTTTTTCCACTGACGTGATTGTCCTCACCAGCGCCCGCGCGGCGGCTGGGATGACTTCGCGCGCGCGCCGACCGGAACCCCCACATACGGCCGGGTAGGCAGTCGCGCGCATTGGTGTTTGTACCGAGCGACAAAAACCCGGCCCTCGTGCCGGGTTTTTTCTTGCCCGTCATCCCGGCCACGGATTGGCCGGGACCCAGAACCAGGGACGGAAAAAAGCCATCCATGGCCGACTTTCCACGAGAGCAATGAACCCGTGACTCTTCGCCATTTCATCACCACCCAGGACTGGAGCCGCGCCGAGATCGACGCGCTGCTGGATCAGGCCGCGGCTTTCAAGCGGACGCCCGCCGGCACGCAACTGGCCGGCAAGTCGGTCGCGCTGCTGTTTTTCAACCCGTCGATGCGCACGCGCACCAGCTTCGAACTGGGCGCGTTCCAGTTGGGCGGCCACGCGGTGGTGCTGTCGCCCGGCAAGGATGCGTGGCCGATCGAGTTCGAAGCGGGCGTCGTGATGGATGGCGAAGCCGAGGAGCACGTGGCGGAAGTGGCCCGCGTGCTGTCTCGGTACGTGGACCTGATTGCGGTGCGCGCGTTCCCCAAGTTCAAGGACTGGTCGGTGGATCGCGAGGACCGCGTGATCAACGCGTTCGCAAGGTACGCCACGGTGCCCGTGATCAACATGGAAACCATCACGCATCCCTGCCAGGAACTCGCGCATGCGCTGGCGTTGCGCGAACATCTGGGCGAGTTGCGGGGAAAGAAGTACGTGCTGACCTGGACATACCACCCGAAGCCGCTCAACACCGCGGTCGCCAATTCCGTGCTGCTGATCGCCACGAAGATGGGGATGGACGTGACGCTGTTGTGCCCCACGCCGGAGTACGTGCTGGATGAACGCTACATGGCGTTCGGCGAACAGAACGCGCGCACGAATGGCGGCTCGTTGCGGGTGACGCACGATATCAAAAATGCCTATCGCGGCGCCGACGCCGTGTACGCCAAGAGCTGGGGCGCGCTGCCGTATTTCGGCCGCTGGGAAGACGAAAAACCGATCCGCGACGCACACCAACACTTCATCGTCGACGGGGCCAAGATGGCGCTGACGAACCATGCGGTATTCAGCCATTGCCTGCCGCTGCGCCGCAACGTCAAGGCCACCGATGCGGTGATGGATGCGCCGTACTGCATCGCGATCGACGAAGCCGAAAATCGCCTGCACGTGCAGAAGGCGGTGATGGCGACACTTGCTACACAAGCGAAGACGGAGAAAGCGGCATGACGGGCCATCAACATCACTACCAGGTTGGCGTGGAGTGGACCGGCAACCACGGCAGCGGCACCGACGGCTATCGCAATTACGGCCGCGAGCACGCGATCCGGGTCGACGGCAAGCCGGACATCGCGGGTTCGTCCGATCCGATGTTCCGCGGCGACGCCGCGAAGCACAATCCGGAAGACATGCTGGTGGCAGCGTTATCCACCTGCCACATGCTGGCCTACCTGCACGTCGCGACCCTCGCGGGTGTGGTGGTGACGGCCTACACCGACACCGCCGAAGGCACGATGGCAACCGAAGGCAATGGCGGACATTTCACGGAAGTGGTGCTGCACCCGGTGGTGACGATCACGCCTGCGAGCGACCCCGCGAAAGCCGAAGCCGCCCACGAGGACGCGCATCACACCTGCTTCATCGCCGCATCCGTCAATTTCCCGGTGCGCTGCGAACCGCGCATCGTCGTCGAAACCGCCTGAATCCGGCAGGACAATCCATCATGAGCAAGGACATCGTTCTCGCCTTTTCCGGCGGTCTCGACACCAGCTTCTGCGTGCCCTATCTCGAGGAGCGCGGCTGGGCCGTGCACACCGTGTTCGCCGACACCGGCGGCGTGGGCGAGGACGAGCGCGCATACATCGAAGCGCGCGCGAGGGAATTGGGTGTCGCTTCGCACGTCACGGTGGATGGCGGTCCGGCGTTGTGGAACCACTTCGTCAAGCCGTTCGTGTGGGCAGGCGAGGCATATCAGGGCCAATATCCGCTGCTGGTGTCAGATCGCTATCTGATCGTCGAAGCCGCGATCAAGCGCGCAATCGAACTCGGCACCCGCGCGATCGCGCATGGCTGCACCGGAATGGGCAACGACCAGGTGCGCTTTGATCTCACGGTGAAGGCGCTGGGCGATTTCGAAATCGTCGCACCGATTCGGGAAATCCAGAAGGAACACACCGCGGTACGGGCGTACGAGCAGGAATACCTGAAACAGCGCGGCTTCGAGGTGCGCACCAAGCAGCAGGCCTACACCATCAACGAAAACCTGCTCGGGGTGACGCTTTCGGGCGGCGAAATCGATCGCTGGCAGACGCCCGGCGAGGAAGCGCGCGGCTGGTGCAGGCCGCGCAGCGAATGGCCATCCGAGCCGCTGCGGGTAAAGATCGGGTTTGGGGGGGGCGAGGCGCACACGTTGAATGGCGAACGCATCGTCGGACACATGCTGTTGGCGAGGTTGAACCAATTGTTCGCGAAGTACGGTGTCGGCCGCGGGCTCTACACCGGCGACACCACGATCGGCCTGAAGGGCCGCATCGTGTACGAAGCACCGGGCCTCGTCGCGTTGCTCACCGCGCATCGGGCGCTCGAGGAAGCCGTCCTGAGCAAGCACCAGAACCGGTTCAAGCCGGAAGTCGCGCACAAGTGGGTGGAACTGGTGTACGAAGGCTTCTTCCATGACCCACTGAAAACCGACCTCGAGGCGTTTCTGGAATCCAGCCAACGTTGCGTCGAGGGCGAAGTCACGCTGGAAACCTGGGGCGGCCGCGTGGACGCCGTCGCAGTCGATTCCGCCCACATCCTCAATGCCAAGGGCGCGACCTACGCGCAGGCTGCGGATTGGGGCGTCGCGGAAGCGGAAGGGTTCATCAAGCTGTACGGCATGAGTGCGACGCTGTGGGCCGAGGTCAATCGCAAGGCGGGCAAGGACTGATCCGGATGGGTACCTTTCAGATCACCACGGACAAGCGTCGGCTCGACATCGAACTGATCCACCGCTTCCTGTGCAACGAGGCCTATTGGAGCCGCGGCATCCCGCGCGAGGTGGTGGAGCGTGCCATCGAGGGTTCGCTGTGTTTCGGCGGCTATCTGGATGGGCGCCAAGTGGCATTCGCGCGGGTGGTCACCGATGGCGCCACCTTCGGTTATCTCGCGGACGTGTTCGTGGTGCCGGCGCACCGCGGGCAGGGCCATGCCAAAACCCTGATGGCGGCGATCATCGCGCACCCGCGATTGCAGGGGCTTCGCCGCTTCAGCCTTGCCACCAGTGACGCGCACGAACTGTATGCGGGCTTCGGTTTTGCTGCCCCCGCGTTGCCACAAACCTTGATGGAAAAGCTCGACCCGGATGTCTATACCCGGACGCCGGACCAGCCATGAACGCGCTCCTCCATCAAACTTTGGTGCACCTGAAGGCGTTGGTCGGCTTCGACACGCGCAATCCGCCGCGCGCGATCGGCACAGGCGGGATCTTCGATTACCTGCACGCGCAACTGCCGGGCTTCGGCATTGATGTGAGCGATCACGGGGCGGGCGCGGTCAGCCTGTTCGCGGTGCGTGGCACGCCGAAGCTTCTGTTCAACGTGCACCTCGACACCGTGCCGGATTCGCCGCAATGGAGTGCCAGCCCTTTCGAAATGCGCGTGGATGGAGACCGCGCCATCGGGCTTGGCGCGTGCGACATCAAGGGTGCGGCGGCGGCACTGCTCGCAGCGGCCAACGCATCGGGCGGTGACATGGCACTGCTGTTCACCACCGACGAGGAAGGCGCCGATCCGCGTTGTGTTCGTGCCTTTCTGGCTTCCCTCCCTTCTCCCTTCGGGAGAAGGTGGCGCGAAGCGCCGGATGAGGGTTCGCCCACGGACAAAGGTCACAACCACACCGAACCCTCGCCCCTCACGCGGAGGGAGAGGGGCTTTCAAGCTGTCATTGTCGCCGAACCCACGCGCTGCAAGGCCGTGCCCGCGCACCGCGGCATCCAGTCGGTGCGCGCGCGGTTCGAAGGCCGTGCGGGTCATGCATCGGCCGCGCAGAGGCCGACCGACAGCGCACTCCATCAGGCGGTGCGTTGGAGCGCCGCAGCCCTGGATTTCGCCGAATCGCGGTCGCAGGAGAGCTTCGGTGGATTGCGCGGCATGCGGTTCAATCTCGGCCGCATCGAGGGCGGCATCAAGGCCAACGTGATCGCGCCCGAGGCCGAACTTCGCTTCGGCATGCGGCCGTTGCCGTCGGTCAATATGGACGGTCTGCTGGAAGACCTGCGCACGCTTGTCGAACCCGCACCCGTGGCCTTCGAAGAAACGTTCCGCGGCCCGCCGTTGCCGGCGAATGCGGCCAATGCGGAGCAGTGCCTGCGCGAGGCACGCGCGCTCGCGCAGAGTCTGGACATTCCGGTCGGCGATGCCGTCGATTTCTGGACCGAGGCCGCGCTGTTTTCCAAGGCCGGTTGCACGACCTTCGTGTACGGGCCGGGCGACATCGCACAGGCGCACAGCGCCGACGAATGGGTGGCGCTGGATGAACTCGAAGCTGCGGCAAGAACGTATCTGCGAATCACGGAGAAATCGTCATGAACCGTTTTGCCATCGAAATTGCAGGTGCGGAATTGGACGCAACCGTGCGACCCCACCGGAGGTCGCTTCCGGTGGTCCACGCGTGAGGATGCCATCGGCATGAGCGAAGTACGCAACACCATCGTGCGCCTGCTGTCGGCGATGGGCAGTGCGCGGGAAGTCCAGCAGTACCTGAAACGTTTTTCGCAACTGGACGCGAAGCGTTTTGCCGTCGTGAAGGTCGGCGGTGCAGTGCTGCGGGATGATTTGACCGAGCTCGCCTCCTCGCTGACGTTCCTGCAGCGCGTCGGTCTGACGCCGATCGTGGTGCACGGCGCCGGTCCGCAGCTCGACGATGAACTCATGAAAGCGGGTATCGAAAAGCGCACGGTGAACGGTCTGCGGGTGACGCCGCCGCGGGCGCTCGGCATCGTGCGGCGGGTGTTCCATCAGCAGAATCTCGCGCTGGTCGATGCCTTGCACGCGATGGATACACGCGCGACCTCGGTGGTGTCCGGCGTGTTCGCCGCGGACTGGCTGGATCGCGCGAACTGCGGACTGGTCGGCAAGGTCCAGCGCATCGAACTCGCGCCCATCGAGGCGAGCCTGCGCATGGGCTCTATTCCGATCATCGCCAGCCTTGGCGAAACCGACGAGGGGCAGATCCTCAACGTCAATGCCGACTTCGCGGCCAACGAACTGGTGCGGGTGCTGCAGCCCTACAAGATCGTGTTCCTGACCGGTACAGGCGGTTTGCTGGACGGCACGGGCAAGGTCATCGATTCGATCAACCTGTCGACCGAATACGAACGCCTGATGGCGCAGTCGTGGGTGAGCGGCGGCATGCGGCTGAAGCTTGAGCAGATCGCGGACGTATTGCGCGATCTGCCGTCGGCATCGTCAGTGTCGATCACGCGGCCGTCCGAACTGGCCAAGGAACTGTTCACCCACAAGGGCTCGGGCACGCTGGTGCGTCGCGGCGAAAAGGTCCTGCGGTTCGATTCATGGGAGGGTGTCGACAAGGACCGGATGCGCGCGTTGATCGAATCCAGCTTCGCGCCGCGTCATCTGGCGGCCGACTACTTCGAACGCATCCGGCCGTACCGCATTTACGTCAGCGAAAATTACCGTACCGCAATGATCCTGACGCTGGAAGGTGTCGACAAAGGGCAGGGCGTGCCCTATCTCGACAAGTTTGCGGTACTCGAGGATGCGCAGGGCGAAGGCCTTGGACGTGCGGTTTGGCAAGTCATGCACGCGGAGAACCCGCAACTGTTCTGGCGTTCCCGCCACGGCAACCGCATCAACGCGTTCTATCACGAGCAATCGGACGGCTGCTTCAAGGCGCCGACATTCAAGGTTTTCTGGTATGGCCTCGGCGCCGATTTCGAGGCCATCGAACGCTGCGTGGCGCATTGCGTGCAGCGGCAGCCAAGCCTCATCGATTGACATGGAAACATCCGTGAAGACAGTAGGTATTGTTGGTGCGCGTGGGCATACGGGCGCCGAACTGATCCGCTTGATCGCGGCGCATCCTTCGCTGGACCTCGCATTCGTTTCCTCGCGCGAGCTGGACGGGCAGCGTGTCGACGCCCACGACGATGCGTACGCCGGCGATTTGCGCTACGAAAACCTCGATCCGCCGACCGTCGCCGCCCGCCAGGCGGATGTCGTGATCCTCGCGCTGCCGAACGGCAAGGGAGCCGCATTCGTGCAGGCCATCGACGCGGCGGCGCCCGAGATGCTGATCGTCGATTTGTCCGCCGACCATCGCTTCGACGGAAGGTGGTACTACGGTTTGCCCGAACTCACGCGCGGCAAGTGGCACGGCGAGCGCCGCATCAGCAACCCGGGCTGCTACGCGACCGCGATCGAGTTGACGGTCGCGCCCGTGAAGGACCTGTTGGCCGCGCCGCCGGTCTGTTTCGGCGTCTCGGGGTATTCGGGCGCGGGCACCACGCCATCGGACAAGAACGATCCGGAGAAACTTCGGGACAACTTGATGCCGTATGCATTGACTGGACACGTCCATGAAAGGGAAGCCTCATTCCAACTCGGTCTGCCCATCGAGTTCATGCCGCACGTCGCGCCGCACTTCCGTGGCCTCACGGTGACGACCAATCTGTATCTGTCGCGCGCGTTGAAGCGGGACGAGGTGCTGGCGCGCTTCCAGGATGCATACGGGGATGAGAAGCTCGTGCGTGTCGTGGAGGAGCCGCCATGGGTGAGTCGGATCGCCGGCCGGCATCATGCGGAAATCGGTGGATTCGCATTGTCCGCCGATGGCCGGCGCGTGGTAATCGTGGCGACGCTGGACAACCTGCTGAAGGGCGCGGCGACGCAGGCGATGCAGAACATGAACCTCGCGCTCGGGTTGGATGAGATGACCGGAATTTCGATTTGCGGCCATCCCGGCGAAAACCGGGATCCATCTTGATCATGGTCAGCGAAGACAATGGATTGCGCGCCGCACCTGCAGCGCGCCTTTCAGGCCATCGACTTCGTCGATGTTCGCTCCGGCATCTTGCCTCCGCAGTCCGGCCTTCCGGAATCAGCGGTACCAGGGAAATCCCATGAATCAGCCACTCTGGCAAAAATCCGACAGCAAGGTCGACGCAAAAATCATGCGCTTCCTGGCCGGCGACGACGTGCTGCTGGATCGCGAATTCTTCCTGCACGACATCACGGCCAGCAAGGCGCATGTCGAAGGGCTGGCGAACATCGGCGTGCTCAACGACGGCGAGATGATCGGATTGAAGCGCGAACTTGACGCACTGGCGGACGACTTTCGCAGCGGCGCGTTCGTACTGGACGACCGGTTCGAAGACGGACACTCGGCCATCGAGGCGCGGTTGACCGAACGCCTGGGGGACGCTGGACGCAAGGTCCACACGGGCCGCAGCCGCAATGATCAGATTCTGGTCGCGACCCGCTTGTGGCTGAAAGAGAAACTCGCAACGCTGCAGGCCCTTTGCACGACGAGCGCGCGGGTCTGCCTGGATCGCGCCGCGGGTGAGTCACTGCCGATGCCCGGCTACACCCACCTGCAGCGCGCGGTGGTGTCGTCCACGTCGATGTGGTGGGCGGGCTTTGCCGAGGCCTTCATCGATGATGCGTGGCGAGCGAAGCAGACGCGGGAATGGATCGATGCCAATCCGCTGGGCAGTGCAGCCGGGTACGGCGTGAACCTGAAACTCGATCGCGATCACACCACGCGCGCGCTCGGCTTCGCGCGCATGCAGGTGGCGGCGACGTATGCGCAGCTTTCGCGAGGAAAATTCGAGATGGCGGCGCTGGAAGCCATCGGGAGTGCGCTGCTCGATGTGCGTCGGCTGGCGTGGGACTTGTCGTTGTTCACGACCGCCGAGTTCGGGTTCGTAAAGCTGCCGCCTGAATACACCACCGGCTCATCGATCATGCCCAACAAACGGAACCCGGACGTGATCGAACTGCTGCGGGCCAGTTACGCCAGTGTCGCCGCCGCGCGCACCGAAGTCGAACAGTTGCTGTCGTTGCCGTCCGGCTACCAGCGCGACCTGCAATTCAGCAAGGGCGGCATCTTCCACGGCGTGCATCGGGGCTTGATGGCCATGGAGTTGATGCCGGATTTGCTGGCGCGGCTGCAATGGAACGAAGCCGCGATGCGTGCGGCGATCGAACCGGCCATGTACGCCACCGATGTGGCCATCGAACAGGCCGCCGCCGGCGTGCCATTCCGCGCCGCGTATCGTGCCGCCGCGGATGCCGCAAGCGCAGCGGGGCAAAATCGTACTCCCGAGCAAAGCTTGGCTGCACGCACCTCGCCCGGCGCGCACGGCGACTTGCGGCTGGACGAATTGCGTATCCTGCTCGCGACCTTCGATGTCTGAAGCGGCGTGCGGGACGTGACAAGTGGTACGCACGGCGGGTCGAGCGGCAGCGCATGGCATGACCTTTGGCACAACATGACTTTTGTCGCATGTTGCCGCAGCCTCACTCGTCTAGCGTGCGTTGAATCCACTGCCGAGTGCACGCCATGCGCGATCTTCATGCCGCAATGAATCCGGGGCGCGGCATTTTGCCGCTCTTTACGCTGTTGGGAGCCATCACCTGCGCGACAGCATGCGCCGCTCCGGGTGCCAGAACACACGCACAGGAGGATCATCCAGGTTGCCAGCGCATCACCGCGCGCCAATGCGTGGTGCTGGCGGTTGTCGCAATGGGCGGCGAAAAGACGCTCGCCGCGATTCATACCGAACAATTGGACATGGTGGGTCATCGACTGCTGGCGGAGCAGTCGTACCAGCAAGCGCCGTTCCTGACGAGCTACACGCGCACCCGTCGCAACGTCGATTTCGAGCGAGGACGCGTGGCTGACGCCATCCAGAATCTGTGGCCGGAATCCGACCTCGGCAGCAAGAGAGCGGAGGCCACCTACACCATCGTTGCGACGCCGGATGCTGCGGTGATACATGGCGAAAAGGGCGACCGTCCGGGTCCACGGTCGAGCATCGACGAAGCCCGCGCGGCGCTGGAGCTTGGTCCCGAACGCTTGCTGTTGACGGCGGCTCGCGCGCCGGACCTGCACTTTCTTCCTGATGAAACATTGCGCTCGACGCCGCACGCAGTGGTTGCATTCCAATCAAGCGGCGGGATGGTCAAGGTGTTGCTCAACGGCTGGACGCATTTGCCCGACGCGCTCGAAGCCACCCGCAGCTTCGATGATTTTTGGTTCGCTTGGGGTGATGTCAGGCAGCGCACGTATTTCAGCAACTGGAAGCTGGTGCAAGGGGTCGAGTTTCCCACCACGCGTATCGAAGAGCGCAACGGTGAACCATGGAGATCGACGCAGGCGCTGGATGTGAAGTTCAATACCGGGCATAGCGATACTCTGTTCGCGATGGACCCGAAGGCCGCGGTGCAGAGTGCGCGGGCGGATCGCTGGAACATTCCGTTCAGCGCCACCACGCATACCCGGTTGGCGCTTGGGATCGATCGTTACCAGGGAAGCTGGAGCGTCACCCTGATCAGACAGGCTGACGGCGTGTTGGTGCTGGAGGCGCCAATCAGCCCGTCGTTTGTCAAGGGCGCGCTCGCGAAGGTGCGCGCGGAGTATCCGTCGTTGCCGATCAAGGGCGTGCTCACTACGTCTGATTCCTGGCCGCACGTCGCGGGAGTGCGCGAAGTGGTGGCCGAACGATTGCCTGTCTACGCGCTGGATTTGAACCTGCCGATCCTCAAGCGCATGGTGGCCGCGCCGCACACGTTGAAGCCCGATGACTTGCAAAATCATCCGCAGCCAGCGCACTGGATCGTGGTGTCGGGCAAGCGGGAAATCGGCACGGGGCCGAATCGTGTCGTGCTCTATCCGCTGCGCGGCGAATCGACCGGTCGCCAGTACATGGTTTACTTTCCCGGACACCAGTTACTGTATGCCAGCGACACGCTGGTGCTCGAACCGGGGAACAAGCTTTATGATCCCGAACTCATGCATGAGGTGATGCAGGCCGTCCAGCGCAATCGTCTCGACGTGAAGTCGGTATTCGCGATGCACCAAGGGCTGGTGTCGTGGAGCAGGGTCGCGGACTTGGTCGCGGCCGCCTTGCAGGGCTCGTCGCCACAATGAGGCAGGTTGTACAAAGCGTGTTTCGGAGCGCGGAATGAGCGAGCCCAGCCGTCCAGCCGATTCGAACAATGCACGCCATTACGCGTGGGGAACGGGGTGCGATGGCTGGCATCTGCTCGAGGGCGAAGATCTCAGCGTGATCGAGGAGCGCATGCCGCCGGGAACGGCCGAACAGCGCCACCGTCACCAGCGCTCGCGGCAGTTCTTCTTTGTGCTGGAAGGCGAAGCCGTGCTTGAAGTTGACGGCGTGCCGCATGTGCTGCGACGCGGCCAAGGTTTGCACGTGCCGCCCGGCGCGGCCCATCAGATGCGCAACGGTTCAGGCGCCGACGTTCGATTTCTGGTCGTGTCGGCGCCGAAAAGCCACAGCGATCGTGTCGCGGCACCAGTTGTTCAACCGGACGCCGGGTGACGGTCGTCCGGCAAGACCTCAGTGGGATGCGCTCGCGGTGGCCTGCTTGCCCTGAAGGTAGCGATCGAACCAGGCGACCGTGCGCTGCAACGCGTCGATCTGGTTCTCGCGCTTGGTGAAACCGTGGCCCTCGTTCGGATAGTAGTGTGCCTCGACGGTGCGGCCTGCGCCTTTCAGGATCGAGACGACCTGCTCGGCTTCCTCTTTCGGCACGCGGATGTCGTTCGCACCCTGCAGGACCAGCAGCGGCGCTTTCGCATGCTTGATGTAGGTGATCGGTGAATCGGCGTCGTAGATCTTGCGATCCTTCACGGGATCGCCCAGCAGCGACATTTCGTATTGCCGCAGGAACGGGTCCTCGTGCTTCAGCATGGTCATCCAGTTGATGATGCCGTATTCCTCCACCGCCGCGGCCCACACTTCGGGCGTCTTGCCGATCGCCATCAGGGTCATGTAGCCGCCGTAGGAGCCACCGGTGATGCCGATCTTCTTCGGGTTCACGTAACCGGTCGCGGCCAGGAATTTCGCGGCGTACACCTCGTCCTGCAAGTCACCGCCGCCAAGATCCTTGATGTTGGCCTTCTGGAAGGCCATGCCGTAGCCGGTCGAACCGCGCACATTGGGCGCGATGACCGCATAGCCGCGCGACGCCAATGCCAACGCGGTGCGGTTGAAGCTGTCGACCGTCTGCCCGGTCGGACCACCGTGCGGCAGCACCACGCCCGGTGCGGAACCATCGCGTTTCAGGTTCGCCGGCATCCACAGGAACGCGCTGATCACGGTGCCGTCGAAGCTCTTGTAGTGCACCAGTTGCGAATGCGGCAGCGCATCCGCCTTGATGCTCGCCAGCGCCGAATGCGTGAGCTGGTGCGGCGACCCAGCCGCGACCGGATAGATCCAGTAATCGGCGGGTTCGCTGGAACTCTGGTGCGCGACCAGCAAGCGGGAGCCGTCGCTGGAGAATGCCGTGGGATTGCCATCCAGCGTGTTCAAACCGTCGGGCAGTGCGAGCTTGCGCGATTTGCCGGAAGCGATGTCGTAGAGATGGATGTCGCTGCGCCCATCGGCGTTGACGGTGTACAGCACCTGCTTGCCGTCCGGTGAAAAATTGCCGGCGCTGGATTCCCACGGGTCTTTGCTGAGCCAGTGGTAGCTGTGCTTCGCGATGTCGTAGAGCGCGGCGTGGTTGGTGCCGTTTTCCGCATTCGAGGCCACGGCCAGCCAATTTCCGTCCGCAGAAATGGCGCTCGCCATGATCAACACCTGGCCCTGGTGCGGCGTCAGCTCGGTCGCCTTGCCTGTGGCTGTGTCGATCTGCCACACGCTGGCGTCAGTGAAGCCGGCATTGATCCGGTTGGCATACACGCTGCGGCCGTCGTGCGCCCAACCCACCACTTGCCACAGATGATCCTTGCTCGCCTCATGCGTCAACGGGCGGATCGCGTGCGTCTTCCAGTCGAGCAGGGCGATGTCGGCGACCGAGGCTGCTTTCGGTTTGACGTTGAAGGCGATGGTTCGCCCGTCGGGCGAGAACAGCGCCCCGGTGTTGGAGACGTCCGACTTCGGCGTCAGGTCGACCGGCGTGCCGCCGTGCGCAGGCACCGCATACAACTTGTATTGTTCGTCGCCGCCGTGGTCGGATTCATACACGATCCATTTGCCATCGGGCGACCAGGTCGCGCCGTATTCGCGATCATCGGATCGCGTCATCTGCACGGGCGAACCGCCCGCGGCGGGAACCTTCCACAGGTTGTAACGGCCCGTCGTGTTGGTGGAGATCACGACATCGCGACCATCCGGCGACCATGCCGCGCCGGCGACGCCGTGCGTGAAGAACAGATTGTGGATCGCCACCGGATGCGCGTCGGGATGGTTCGCCGAGCGGATCGAGGCGGTATCGGTAATGGCGCGTTCCGGCCCCGGAATGGCCGCGAACAGCGGGACGAAAACGAAGACCAGCGCAACGGCAAGCCAACGCATGAGGCGTCCTCCTTCGGTCGGAGAGCGCAGCCTACACCCGGCGAGGGTCGGGGACAGGGCTGGAAGTCATGTGCGCCGGCGATACGCCGGCGCGGCCATCAGAACGACATGAAATACCCGCCGTTCACCGGGATATTGGCGCCGGTGATGAAGCCAGCGTCGTCGGCGGTGAGGAAGGCGACGGTACGGGCGATTTCGGACGGCTCGCCAAGGCGCCCAACCGGGATCTGCGCGACGATCTGCGCGCGGATGTCTTCCGGCACCTTCATCACCATTTCGGTCTTGCAGTAGCCGGGCGAAACGCTGTTGACAGTGACGCCTTTCTTCGCGACTTCACGCGCCAGCGCCATCGTGAAACCGTGCATGCCGGCCTTGGCCGCGGAGTAGTTGGTCTGGCCGAACTGGCCGGTCTGACCGTTCACCGAGCTGATGTTGACGATGCGGCCGAAGTTGCGCGCCGTCATCCCGTCCACGGTATTGCGGCACATGTTGAACACGCCGTCGAGGTTGACGTGCATCAGGTCCGTCCACTGCGCCTGGCTCATCTTCTTGAGCGAGGTGTCCCGGGTGATTCCGGCGGCGTTCACCACGATGTCGACGCTGCCGTACTTTTCGGTGAGGTGATTCACCAGATTCGCGCAATCATCGAAGCTCGCGACGTCGGCGGGGGCGAACACGATGTTGCCGTCGTACTCACGGGTCTCTTCGCGGAATGCGGTGAGGCGTTCCTGGCGGTTGCCGAGGTCGGCGGCGACGACCTGACGGCCGTCATCAGCGAGTCGTTTGCAGATGGCGGTGCCCAGCCCGCCGATGCCGCCGGTGACGACGGCTACACGTTTGCTCATTGAGGTTTCTCTTTGAAATGGGGACGCAACGATCCGTGATCGCCAGAACGGAGAGCGGTCCTCCATGACCTGCCTGACGCACAGCTATGCCGCGCAGCGGCATGTGTTGCGCTGCAGCAATCGAGCGATGGTACGGAGCCCGAGGCGAGGTGTCAACGGCGCTTGCGCGCGGATTTTTTCTCGTCCGCGTCCGGTTCCGGAGCGGGCGTCGCCGCAGGCGCGACGCCGGGTTGCAGCGACTTCCACAGATCGATGTTGCGTTCCGTGATGTCGTTCAACATCGACCACGGCGTCTGGCCCAGCAGGTTGTTCAACTGGTCGCGGAACTTGTCCTGTTGTTCGAGGAACACCTTGAGACTGTTCTCGAGGTAGCCCCCCACGAAGCCCTGCATGGCATCGCCGTAAAAGCGGATGATCTGCGAAAGCAGGGCGGTGGAAAAGATCGGCTGCCCGTGCTGTTCGTGCTCGGCGATGATCTGCAACAGCACCGCACGGGTGAGGTCGTCATTGGTCTTGGCATCGCGCACTTCGAACGGCTCGCCGGACAGCACGAGCTGCCGCACTTCCTCCAGCGTGATGTAGCTGGATACGCGGGTGTCGTACAGCCGTCGATTCGGATATTTCTTGATGACGCGCAGTGATGCCATGCGGCAAAGCTAGCACGGTATGCGGCGGCGCACCAGCAAGGGGATGGTGGTCAGGGTGGTGGTCCTGAGCCGTCGCCGATCGAGCCCAACGGCAGCACGATGTGGCCATGGATTTCGTTCACGACTTCCGCCGCGGCGATGTAGATGCCGACGATGGCGGTGACGAGTCCGAGATAGCCGCCCAGCACCGTCAGGGCACCGACGTGCATCCACTGCGCCAGCGCGAGCATGAGCAACGCCAGCCACAGGCCGAGCGTGAACAACATTCGCGCAACGCCGTCCCGGCACGCGGCCAGCCACAGGCAGAACACCAGGAACGCCCACACGATGTAATACCAACCGAGGAAACCCGGCGTTGCGGAATAGTCAAATGCCATCGCATGTCGCGACAGCGCCGCCACCCACCAGTATGCGGCAAAGGTGAGGAATAGCACCGCGTCCAGCGTGTAACCGCGCACCGTTTGTCCGATGCCCGCAAGCGCCAGCACGCAGCCTCCCAGCACGGCGGCGAGCAATGGCAGCAGCACGTTGCCCGGTTGCCCGTACAGCAACGGCGCAAGCGTGACGCCGGGCTGGTCGAACCAACCCGCTGAGCCCATGCTCGCCAGCCACAGGGTCAACGCAAATGCAGCGTAACCCAGTGCGGAGACGTTTGCGGTTTTGTGCATGCCGACCCCCTCCAGGGGGCCCCGCCTTGCGCGTTGGCTCAAGGCACGCGTTGGGCGTTCGGGACTTCTGCACGATTATCGACAAGCCGCGTGTAGAAACAGTCACGACGTGACATGCGAAGGTGACGCCATTCACGATTTCGCGACGCTGGCCCGCGCGATGGCGATGCCATCTTCGGGCGCGTGCAACTTGCGCGCGGGTATCGCGAATTCGATCTCGAGTTCGTCCCAGAGGTCCAGCATCTTCAGGTAGATGCGCTGCTGGATTTCGGCATACAGGTTGTAGCCCGGATCGAGCACGTAATACACGAACTCGAAATCCAGTCCGTAGTCGCCGAAGCCGGAAAGCGCGCCGCGATCGAAGCGGGTCTGCGTCTCGCCCTCGATGATGGCGCGCACCCGACCGACTGCGTCGGGAATACGCTCACGCGGCGTGTCGAACGGCAGACGGAAGTTGAACAGCACGCGGCGCTCCTGCCGGCGCGAATAATTGTGGATGAGGTTCTTCAACAGCACCGAGTTGGAGATCGCCAGCTCTTCGCCGGACAGCGACGCGATCCGCGTGGATTTGATGCCGACCTTGGTGACGGTGCCCATTTCGTCGCCGAAGGCGATGAATTCGCCGACTTCGAATGGCTTGTCCAGCCCGATCGCGATGGACGAGAACAAGTCGGTCAACACGTTCTGCAATGCCAGCGCCACTGCCACGCCGCCGACGCCGAGGCTTGCGACGAACGCGGTGATGTTGACCCCGCCCTCGGCCAGCAACGCCAGCACCAGCGTAATCCACACCACGAATTGCACCGCCCAGGTGAGCACGCCCAGCATCACGGGATTTACCGGACGCGTGTCTTCCTTGGACGTCGAACGGTGCAGCCACGCCACCACCAGCGCGATGATCCACAGCGCGATCTGAATGCCCACCAGCGTGTAGGTGATCAGGTGCAAGCCATCCTGCACCGTCCAGCGCGGCGTCTTGCCGGCGTTTGCAGCGGCGTCGCCGAAGTGCAGGAAATCCAGCGCGATCGCGATCGCGATCAGCAGCAGCAACCAGCCGCGCGTCGCTTCGGCCACGCGGGCCGCAATCGCGAAGCCGTTGCGATGCGTGCGTTCGGCGAGCTTGCGCAAGCGTGAGGCGACGATCGCGGCGACCACATGCGCGATCACGTAGCCGGTCAGCGCCGCCGCGCCCGCAATCACCCACGCGAGTGCGGAGTTGCCCAGCCATTGACCGTGCTGAAGCCAGTCATTCATCCCATCAACCTCTGCTCGTCAGTCTGGAATGTGCAAGTCGGGGCTCAGGTCGCTTGCTTCGGCGTGCCGCCGGCTTGCTCGCCGGGTTGCTGGAACACCCGCTGCATCACGAAATCGGCGGTGACCTGTTCGCCGGTCAGCAGCATCGCCGCGAGTTCGCCGCCCAGGATCTGCGGCGCGATCACCACGTCCGGCTGCACCAGTCGCACGCGGCCGAGATGGCTTGCGTCGTTGACGGCCGCGATGGTGCGCGCGCTACCCAGGAGTTCGCGCACGGCCAGCACCACGAACGCGTTCTCGGAATCGTCGTCCAGCATCGCCAGTACGGCTTGCGCCTTGTCGGCGCCGGCCTTGCGCAGCACGTCGGCATCGCTGGGCTCGCCGATCACATGGTCGACGCTGTCGGGGATGGGGATTTCCGGCACCTGCCGCAGCAGCCGCGTCACCGGCTGGCCGCGGCGGGCGAGTTCCCGCCAGGTGTTGAGCGCGAGTGGCGTATTGCCGATCACGACGAAATGGTTTTCGCGTTGCATGCGATGGTCCTTGCGATTGACGATGCGTTGCAGGCTGCGGGTGACCAGCGGCGCGATCACGGCGGTCAGCGAGGTGGCGAATACCGCGACGCCCAGCGCGATGATCGACACCGCGAACAGCTTCGCCTCCGGTGTTTGCGGCGTTATGTCGCCGTAACCCACCGTGCTCATGGTGACCATCGCGTAATAGAACGCGGTCACGAGGTCGGTGATCTGCGGCTTGAAGTCCGCGCCCAGATAGTACGTGCCGAAGGTGGCGTACACCACCAGCATCACCACCGAGGTCAGCGCGAACAACGTGCTGGCGGCGAGGCTGCTGCGGTCGAACTGGCGCCAAGCAAATGCCAGCAGCGCCAGCATCAGGATGAAATAGCCCAGCAGCAGGTGTGCGTGCGCGTGCTGTCCGAACAACATGCTGACTGCGGCGAGCGCCGCGAGCAGCAAGGCCATGGTCCACGCCAGGCGCGAGCGCAGCAACAACCCGACGGCCATGATCAGCATCCCGGCACCGATCAGCAACGGCGGCAGGTACGCGGGGCGCAGTCCGCCCTCGAGATCGTGGTTCAGCAATTGGGCGAGGATGGTTCGCCAATGTCGGCCGAGGTCGTTCTGCAGCAGCCAGAATCCCCCGAGTCCGAGCAGGATCGCCAGCGGAACATGCGGAAACCAGTGGCGTCCGCCGACGCGCTGGTGCAATTGCTGCATCCGGTTGCGAATCAACTGGGTCGGGCTGGGCAGCATCGTTGGCGGGGCGTTGAGCGGGCGATCACCATAGCAAGCCGTTTGTGGGCGCGCCAACCGCTGCCATGACGGACGTTGCTTGTGGGCGGAGAGCTCTTCGGCGAGGATGCGCGTTCCTTTCGAGGGAACCCATTCCATGAACGCATCCTCGGCTGTTGTCGAGCGTGCACGCGGCGGTCACCCCGTGCTTGCGATCCTCGTTGGCGGGCTGGTGGCGGGCACGCTGGACATCGGCGCCGCATCGCTGATCAACATGATCGATCCGCGCGTGATCCTGCGCTTCATCGCCGGCGGTCTGCTGGGCAACGCCGCGTTGCAGGGCGGACCCGCGGTGGCATGGCTGGGGCTGTTCCTTCAGTGGGGCATGTCATTGCTGATCGCGGCGATCTTCGTGTTCGCGGCATTGCGCCTGCGTTGGCTCACCGCGCGGCCCGTGCTCACGGGGCTCGCCTACGGCGTTGTGATATTCGTTGTGATGAATTACGTGGTGGTGTATTTCTCGGCGTGGCATCGCATCAACCACTTCACGTCCGCGAGCTTCGTCGAGAACCTGCTGGCGATGCTGGTGTTCGGATTGATCGTTTCGATCTGTGCCCGCGTCTACCTCGGGCGGCGTGCGTGACCATTGCCCCATGCAAATCGGCGCGAACGGGCGTAAAAGGGGACTTTCGCCGTCGTGAAACCCACGCGAGTGGCGCGTGTGGAGCGACGGCCCTACATTGAGGGGTTGGCCATGAGATCCGTTCGCGCGCGCAAGCTCGGGGTGGCATTGGCGTGTCTGTCGTTGACCTTCGTGGCGGGTGCGGCCACGCCGCCCAAGCAGGCCAAGTCGTCGGCGGATCACGGCATGCAGGGTTTCACCGCCGTCGGCGCGACGAAACAGCAGCAGCTCGAGCAGCGTTTCGATTCGCTGCTCAGCACCAGCGACATGCGCGATTGGCTGAAGCGGCTGTCTTCGGAACCCAATCAGGTCGGCTCGCCGCACGACAAGGCCAACGCCGAATGGATGCTGGCGCAGTTCAAGCAATGGGGCTGGGACGCGCGCATCGAGAAGTTCGAGGTGCTGAATCCGGAGCCGAAGCAGGAACTGGTGGAACTGGTCGCGCCGACGCACTTCAAGGCCACGCTGCACGAGCCGCCGATCAAGGGCGACGACACCTCCACGCTGAAAGGTGCGCTGCCTCCGTACAACATCTACGGCGCCGATGGCGATGTCACCGGCGACCTGGTCTACGTCAACCAGGGCATGCCCGACGATTACAAGGAACTCGCGCGACTCGGGGTCAGCGTCAAGGGCAAGATCGTGATCGTGCGCTACGGCGGTGGCTGGCGCGGGCTGAAACCTGAACTCGCCTACGAACATGGTGCGATCGGCTGCCTGATCTATTCCGATCCGCGCGACGACGGTTACTTCACCGGCGACACCTATCCCTTGGGTCCGACGCGTCCACCCGAAGGCGTGCAGCGCGGGTCGGTGATGAAGATGCAGCTCCATCCGGGCGATCCGACCACGCCGGGTTACGGTTCGGTGCCGGGTGCGAAACACCTGGCGGTAAAGGACGCCAAGACGATCCTGAAGATTCCGGTGTTGCCGATTTCCTACGCCGACGCCACGCCATTGCTGAAGGCGCTGGGCGGCCCGGATGCGCCGGAAAGCTGGCGCGGCGCGCTGCCGTTCACCTATCACGTGGGGGCCGGTCCCGCCAAGGTGCACATGCTGGTGAAGTCCGACTGGACGATGAAAACGCTTTACGACGTGATCGCAAAACTTCCCGGTTCCAGCGATGCGGACCAGTGGGTGTTGCGCGGCAACCATCACGACGGCTGGGTGTTCGGCGCCTTCGATCCGTTGGCCGGCACGATCTCGCTGTTGGCCGAAGCCAAGGCCATGGGCGCGCTGTACAAGCAGGGCTGGCGGCCAAAACGCACCATCGTCTATGCAAGCTGGGACGGCGAGGAAGAGGGCCTGCTCGGTTCCACCGAATGGGCGGAAACGCACGGCAAGGAATTGAAAGACAAAGCCGTGCTGTACGTCAACTCGGACACCAACGGGCGCGGCTTCCTGTTCGCGGGCGGCAGCCATTCGCTGCAACACATGGTCAACCAGGTCGCCGCCGGCGTCACCGATCCCGAAACCAAGGTGAGCGTGCAGCAACGCCAGCGTGCGTTCCTGCACGTGAACGCGAACGAGAAAAGCGCCAGTCCGCGGGTGAAGGAAAGCGCGAAGCTGGCGGGTGAGCACGGCGACATTCCGATCGCACCGTTGGGTTCGGGTTCGGACTACAGCGCATTCCTGCAGCACCTCGGCATCGCAACGCTGGATCTTGGTTTCGGCGGCGAATCGAACCAGGGCGGCGTGTACCACTCGCGCTACGACTCGTTCGATCATTACATCCGCTTCGGCGATCCGACCTTCGAATACGGCGTGGCGCTGGCCAAGGTCGCGGGACACATCGTGCTGCGCACCGCCGATGCGGAGGTGCTGCCGATGCGCTTCGGCGATTTCAGCAGCACGGTCGACCGCTATGTCGCGCAGCTGCACAAGCAGGCGGACGACGCGCGCAAGGCCGCCGAGGCGCAGCAAAAGCTGCTTGACGCCAATGCGTACAAACTGGCGGCCGATCCCTCGCACCCGGTGGCGCCGCCCGAGCGGTTGTCCAACGTTCCCAAGATCGATTTCGCGCCGCTGGATGCGGCTGCAAAGAAGCTGAAGGAAAGCGCGCAAGCCTATGAAAAAGCGTACAACGCGCGGGCCGACAAGGGCCTGGATATTCCGGCATCGCAACTCACCAAGGTCAACCAGTTGATGGGCACGCTGGAGCAGCGCCTGCTCGATGAGCAGGGCCTGCCGGGCCGTCCCTGGTACAAGAACCTGATCCAGGCGCCGGGCGCGTTGACCGGTTATGCACCCAAGACCATCCCCGCCGTGCACGAGGCGCTGGACGCGCGCGACTGGAGCCGCGCCGACAAATACGCGGCGGTCACGGCCAAGGTACTCGACAACTACCGCGCCCAGCTCGATCAATTGACCGCGCTGTTGCGTTAGGCGCGGCGGATCAAGACTCGCCCTGCGAAAACGCAGGGCGGGTTCAAGCCGCCTTTGCACGACCGATCTCACGACGGGCCACGACCCGCCCTTGCGAAGTATGCCCCCGATCGCGGGGCCAATGGGTATCGGGTTGCGCGCGTTGCGCTCGCCCCAAGGGCAGAGGATGATGGAATTCCCCTTCCCGCAGCGGGGTGGCTGCCATGCGCCGCATCAAGTGGATTCTGCTGCTGCTGGCCGTCGTACTCGCCGCGTGTGCGCAACAGCCCGCGCGCCAGTCGTCGGCACAGCAATCCTCCAAAGCGATCGATTACAGCAAGTTCGTGCAGGGCGACGTGCCCTGGTTTACCTTCACCTCGTTGTACAGCTGGGACTCGAACCAGCTCGGCTCCGTAGCGGTCTGGACCAATCCCCGTCAGGCTTATCTGTTGCAATTGGCCGGCCCGTGCACCGGTCTGCAGACCGCAGCGGGCATGATCGGCCTGACATCGCAGAATGGTCTGGTGAGTTCCAACCGCGATGTCGTGCTTGCCGGCGGTGATCGTTGCAGCATCATGCGCATCCAGCGGCTGGATGCGAAGGCGATCCGTGCGTTGCGGGCGAAACCGAAGGCATCCGCCGAAACGAGCGATTGATTCGCACGGTACTGGTTCTCGCGTTCGCGAATCTGCAATCACGAGTGAATGGGTGCATGCGTGTATCGCGAGCGCCTGCAGTGCGTTTTTCGGTGCACATTCATCGCGAGTCCATCGCGGGTTCGGCGAGTGATTTGGCTTTCTTGACGCCACACGAGGGAAGCGGCGCAATGGCCGTGGCGCAGGCGGCATGTCAGAACAGTGGACAGGGCACCAAGCCAGGGTCGGAATTGCTGTAGCGCAGCACAAACGCCGCGGTGAAACCGCAGCTTGGTGAGGCCGATACTCATGTGCGTCAAGGCATCCATGGCGTTCCAGGTGCGTCGCGGTGTGCTTGGTGCACCGCAAATTGACACCGGTGTCATAGCTGACCACACTGACAGGTGTTCACCTTGCGTGGGGCGTCATGGACGCAATGGTCAGTCAACCGGGTCGGCCGATGCATGTTTCGGCGCAGCCATTTCTGGCGGCCGACGTGGGTGGCACGCACGCACGCATTGCGCTGGTGCGGGCTTCGGATGTCCGCGGCCACAGTGTCGAAGTGCTCGCCTATCGCAAATTCGTTTGCAGCGAACATTCGACGCTTGACGACTTGCTGCAATCGTTCGTCGAGACCGAAGCGGCCGGGTCGGTGCGTGGCTGCGTACTCGCCTGCGCCGGCCATGTGTTGGGTGACGATGTGATGCACGACAACCTCGCGTGGCCGATCAGCCTGTCGCGCCTGCGCGGGGCGTTGGCGTTGGACGAGCTGATCGTGCTCAACGATTTCGAGGCACTGGGATATGCGCTCGTCGATGCACAGCATCTGGACACGCGGTTGCTGTGTGGGCCGGACAGGCATCGGGCAGGTCCGACGCTGGTGGTCGGGCCGGGCACGGGGCTGGGCGCGGCGGTGCATGTTGCCACGCCCGCGGGTGCATTCGTGATCGCGACCGAAGCCGGGCAGATGGATTTTGCGCCCCGGTCGTTGCGTGAACGCGAGGTGCTCGCGCGGCTGGCGCCGGATGGCGATTACGTTCCGTGCGAACGCGTTTTGTCCGGTCCGGGACTGCTGACGTTGTACCGGACGCTGTGCGAACTGCACGGCGAGGCGCCGACGCTGGCGAGTCCGGAAGCCGTCGGCGCGGCCGCCCGCACGTATGCCGATCGCCAGGCAGGGGAAGCGGTCGATGTTTTCTGCGCATCGTTGGGAAGTTTCGTCGGCAATCTCGCGATGGCATTCATGGCCGGCGGCGGCGTGTATCTCGCCGGCGGTTTTCTTTCCTCGATGTTCGATCTGCTGCAACGAAGCGATTTTGCAGCGCGGTTTCTGCACGAACGAAGCGTCCGCACTTTCCTGGAGCGCGTGCCCGTGCGCGTCATGGAACACGGGCAGAACGGCGTGCTGGGCGCCGCACGGTTTTACGTCGACCGGCGCCGATTCGCTCCGGCGGCGCGGGAGTCCACGACGGAGTGCAGTCCGGCAAAGTGAGTCATTGAACAACGCATGATCGCAATCCGTCGCGTGCACGTTGGAACGGTGCATCCCGTCGGGCTCGATCGACAACCGGTGAGGGGTAAATAGTCATGCTCATGGTGCATCGCAAGAGTTCATTGTCAGTGGCCATATCAGCCGCGTTGTTCGCCGTGGTCGCGACCTCGGCGGCGGCGGCGCCGCAGGCCGCAACTTCGGCCGACAACCCATCCGCGCAGGCGGCCACGCAGCAGGCCGCTTCCGATCAGGCGCAAGCCAAAAAGCCCAAGGCTGGCACCACGCCGGCAAACGAAACCCCGGCCACGCTGTCGGTGGTCAACGTGGTGGGCGTGCGCGCTTCGCAAATGCGCGCGATCGAGCTGAAGCGCATCGCGCCCAACATCCAGGACAGCATCACGGCCGAAAGCATCGGCCAGTTGCCCGACGTCACCATCACCGACGCGTTGCAACGCGTCACCGGCGTGCAGATCAACCGCGACGCCGGCGTCGGCACTTCGGTGGACGTGCGCGGCCTGCCGGAAGTCGGCACGATGTTGAACGGCGAGGTGTTCATCACCCCCAACCAGATCGATTCGCAGCAGCCCGATTTCGAGATGTTGCCGGCCACGCTGTTCCGCGGCGTGGACGTGATCAAGTCGCCCACCGCCAACATGCTCGACTCGGGCATCAGCGGTGATTTGAACCTGCACACCTATCGGCCTTGGGATCTGCCGAACGGGTTCACCTACAGCTATTCCGCACACGGGCAATATGGCGATGCCACCGACAAGTGGGGCGAGGCGGCCAGCGGCCTCATTTCCTACAACGCGGGCGGGCGCTGGGGCCTGCTGTTGTCGGGCGATTTTTCCGACACGACCACCGAAAACTCGACGGAAGGTCTCGACCAGTACGGCGTGGTGCTGAACGGCGAGAACGCGCTCAGCGCGGACAGCTACTACGGATTCCTGACGCCGTGGGGCAATGCATCGATTCCGTCCGACATCAGGCAGAACCCGGATGGCAGCGTCGACGTCAACGGTGATGGCAAGTCCGACGGCGTGTTCATGGGCAGCCAGAACATCGCGTTGTACGACACCACCACCCAGCGCCGGCGCAAGTCCGGCAATGCTTCGTTCCAGATGGACCTCGGTGGCGGGTTCACCCTGACCAGCGACCTCTTCTTTGCGCGCCAGGATCGCTATGACCGGAACGTCGGCATCCAGTTCAATTCACTCGACTGGGAAGGCGCGACGTACGTGCCGGTGAGTTCGCGCAATACCGGCGCCAGCGTCGGCGGCCAGTACGGCACGCCCGACGATCCGCCGTGGCAGAACATGAACCTCTACACCACGCAGGTCTACAAGAAATGGCCGGGTGACGTCGAATCGTTTTCGCAGATTACCCGGACGGATTCGATGGCGCGGAACTTCAATGTCCAGGTCGACTTCGACAACGGCGGACCGTTCACGGGCACCTTGCGCGGCATCCGCGACTCGGCGCATCAGGTGAACCTCGAAACCGACCTCAACATCGCCAACGCAGACGGTGCGCAATGGCCGAACGATCCGGAAGACGCGGCGCCTCCCGGCACCTACATCTACCCCGACGAACTGGGCGGCAACCGGGTGTTCAACGACAACGGCATCCCGGCGAACACGATTCCATTCACCGCGGACTTCCGCTTTCGGAATCTCGGCGTCAGCCTGCCTGACGCGCTCGCCAGCAATTTCGCGAATCCGGATGGCTGGTCGATGAAGACCCTGGAGTCCGACGGCAGTTACGACCGCAAGGTTGGCCTGAGCGCGGTGCGCTTCGACGGCCATTATGCCTTCGACAACGGCATCAAGCTCGACTTCGGCGTACGCAACAGTATCCGCAGCGCCAACAACATCGGCTTCACGTTCATCACGCCGGTGTACGCCGGCATGGGTGCCAGCGACCCGAACGGTTGCCTGGTGCGTTACGTCGCCGCCGACGTGGTCATGGACGACGATTCGTGCTCGGCCGGCAACGCGCAGGGTTTCTTCCGCGCGGGGCCGCTCTCGGCGCAGCATCTTTCGCAGACGCCGCCGCCGCTCGCCAACAACTGGAAGCAATACACCGACCTGCTCGGTTCGGGCATCACCTTCTGGGCCGTCGATCCGTCCGCGATGGACAATCCGGAGGCGTACTGGCATTCCCTGTATCCCGACACGCGGCGGCAGGTGTCGCCGGGCCGCACCTGGGCGGTGTGGATGAAAGAATCGTCGGCGTACCTGCAACTCGATCTGGACGGCAACATCGGCAGCATGCCGTATGCGGCGAACCTCGGCATGCGCATGATCAACACCAATCTCGACATCACCCAGCACCTGACCGGCGCGCCCGCGCCCTACGGCGTGGAGGCCGCCGATGCCGGCACCCAGGTCACCCGGCGCAGCTATCGGGATTACCTGCCGGCGGCGAACTTCGCGATCAATCTCACCGATGACCTGAAACTGCGGCTGGCATATTCGAAAAACATGATGCCGCTGGACCTGAGTACGTGGGGGGGCGGCTTGTCGCTGAACTATTCGTTGACCGTGGTGCCCGGCCAGCCGACGCTGTTCCGCGTGGCGGGCGGCAATTCGGACGGAAACCCGAACCTCGATCCGTGGCGTTCCAAGAATTACGGCGCGTCGCTCGAGTACTACATCAATCCGTCGAGCATGGTCAGCCTCGCGTTCTTCCGGATCAACGTGCAGAGCTTCATCGAGAGCGGCAGCGTGATCAACTGCACGCTGCCGGACGAGGACGGCGTGGTGCGCAATCGCTGCGTGGTGATCACCGAACCGGTGCAGGGCACCGGCAACAGCATCCACGGCGCCGAGTTCGATTACCGCCAGGCCTTCACGTTCCTGCCGGGCCTCCTGCGCAACACCGGCATGGAATTCAACGCGACGTATGCGCCCAGCGATTCGGGGCGGACCGACCTTGCCGGCAACAAGATTCCGTTCCAGGACAATTCGACCAAGTCCGGCAACCTGATCCTGTGGTACCAGGACAGCCGGTTCCAGGCGCGGGTGGCCTACAACTATCGTTCGAAGCGCGCCGTCTCGTCCGACGTGGGTGCAATTTCCGGCCTGGAGATGTACGAGGCGCCGCAGAAATACATCGACGCGTCGGTGTCGTACAAGATCAACAAGTATGCGGAGGTGTTCCTGCAAGGCACCAATCTCAGCAACGAGTACCAGCGCTTCTACCTGGTGTGGCCCGACCAGCCCGCGCACTCGAACTTCTCCGAACGCACGGTGATGGCGGGGATTCGTGGGCAGTTTTAGGAATGCATGACCCTGATTGGCCAGCCGACATTGCGATGGAACCCTCACAATGTCGTCATTCCGGGGGTCGCGCCGGTTTCATGGCGCGGCTTCGCCCGCAGACAGCGCGGGCGGCCCGGGAATGGCGGCTGGATGGTTGATCGACCAAAGCGCCGTGCTCGGGTGTCACGACGCATCCAACCGGGAACGACATGCCAATAGCTGAAATCGGCAAACAAGCAGCAGAGACCGCCGAGTCCGCGCGCGGCACCGGCTTCCGTCGATCGATCGGTCTGTTCTCCGGGACCACGATCAACATGACGCAGATGTGCGGCATCGGGCCGTTCATCACGATCCCGATCATGGTGGCGACGATGGGCGGGCCGCAGGCGATCGTCGGCTGGATC
>DATEDI010000039.1:0-65945 GCA_035281745.1 Rhodanobacteraceae bacterium | reverse complement strand
TTTCGTCCATCCATGGACGAAAAATCCGTGCGGTCCGGCCGGGCTTGCCGACGCGCCATCCTTGGCGCGGCGGCAAGTGGGCGCAATCCATTGCGCCCACCCTTCGGGCCTGATCGTCCGGCCCTCACCGCAGCACAGGGGACCCAGAAAAAGCTTTACTTCGATGACGGCCATCGTGGCCTCGCTCGAAGCGAGATCGAACAAACTGCTTCGTCCGCCACGTGCGCAAGATGCGCGCCAAAAGGGGCCCCTCGAACACGGCGGGCGGGCGACGGACCAGTCCGAAGGATGGCCCGCAGGATGCGGGCCAGTTCGCCGCAGGCACAGGATGTGCCTTCGGCGAACCCCGGCGGCCGCACGCGAGTCCTGAGCACAGGATGTGCTCAGGACGTGTTCGCGGGGTGGCCTTCTCTTTGGTGACTTTCTCTTGGCCATGCAAGAGAAAGTTACCCGTCCGCCCGGGAGGCGGACGGAAAAAGACAGGATGTCTGCCCGGCAGGACGTCAGACTGGCGGGTCAGGCAGCCACGGCGCCAGCCGTTACAATGCGCGTTTGCCTTGTAAACCGCGCGGCGCGCGGAACCCGGACTCGAGTGATGGAAAAGAGTTTCGACCCGAAAGAGATCGAATCGAAGTGGTATGCGCGCTGGGAAGACGCCGGCTGTTTCAAGCCGACGGGCGCAGGCCAGCCGTACGCGATCCTGCTGCCGCCGCCGAACGTCACCGGCACGCTGCACATGGGCCACGCGTTCCAGCAAACGATCATGGACGCGCTGATCCGGCACGCGCGGATGTCCGGCAGGAACACCTTGTGGCAGGGTGGCACCGACCATGCCGGCATTGCGACGCAGAAGATCGTAGAGAACCAGTTGGCCGCGGAAGGCAAGACGCGCCACGACCTCGGCCGCGAAAAGTTCGTCGAGCGCGTGTGGCAGTGGAAGCATGAATCCGGGTCGACGATCACGCGGCAGATGCGGCGCATGGGTGCGTCGATGGACTGGTCACGCGAGCGTTTCACGATGGACGAGGGCCTGTCGGCCGCGGTGCGCAAGGTTTTCGTCGAGTGGTATCGCGCGGGGTTGATCTACCGCGGCAACCGGCTGGTGAACTGGGACCCGGCGCTGATGACCGCGGTGTCGGACCTCGAAGTGAACAACGTCGAGCGCGACGGGTTTCTGTGGTCGATCCGTTACGACGTGATCGATCCGCAACCCGGCGCACCGGATCACGTGGTGATCGCGACCACGCGCCCGGAAACCATGCTGGGCGACGTGGCCGTCGCGGTACACCCCGAAGATGATCGCTACAAGGCGCTGGTCGGCGCGCGGGTGCGGTTGCCGCTGGCGAACCGTGAACTGCCGGTCATCGCCGATGACTACGTGGACCGCGAATTCGGTACCGGCTGCGTGAAGATCACGCCCGCGCACGATTTCAACGACTACGGCATCGGGCAGCGCCACGCGCTGGATTCGATCGGCATCCTGACGCTCGATGCCAAGATCAACGACAACGCACCGGAAAAATATCGCGGCCTCGACCGCTACGCCGCGCGCAAGCAGATCCTCGCCGACCTCGACGCGCAAGGCCTGCTGGTCGAAACCAAACCGCACAAGCTGCAGGTGCCGATCAGCCAGCGCTCGGACGCCGTGATCGAGCCCATGTTGACCGACCAGTGGTTCGTGGATCTCACGTCGGACAAGGGTCGCGCAGCGATCACGCAACCGGCGCTGGATGCGGTGCGCAACGGTGACATCAGGTTTGTGCCGGAAAACTGGGCGACGACCTACACGCAGTGGCTGGACAACATCCAGGACTGGTGCATTTCGCGCCAACTGTGGTGGGGCCATCGCATCCCCGCGTGGTACGACAAAGCCGGCAACATCTTAGTCGGCGAGAATGAAGCCGACGCGCGCGCCCATGCGAGCGTGCCGCCGGTCGGTGCGTTGCGCCAGGACGACGACGTACTGGACACCTGGTTTTCCTCGGCGCTGTGGCCGTTCTCCACACTGGGCTGGCCGTCGGCCGCGCCGGTGAAGAACGAGCGCGGCGAGGTCGTCGCGAATTGGCCCTCCGACAAGATTTTCCTGCCGAGCCAAGTGCTGGTCACCGGCTTCGACATCATCTTCTTCTGGGTGGCGCGGATGGTGATGACGACCCTGTATTTCACGAAGCAAGTCCCGTTCCGCGAGGTCTACATCAACGCGATCGTGCGTGACGCCGAAGGCCAGAAGATGTCGAAGTCCAAGGGCAACACCCTGGACCCGCTCGACCTGATCGATGGCATCACCCTGCCTGCACTGGTCGAAAAATCCACGAAGTCGCTGCTGATCCCGCAGGTGCGCGAAAAGGTCGAGAAGCGCATCCGCAAGGAATACCCCGACGGCATCGCCGCCATTGGCACCGACGCGCTGCGCTTCACCTTCGCGGCACTGGCGAGCTACAGCCGCACCATCAATTTCGACATCAAGCGCGCGGAGGGCTACAAGGCGTTCTGCAACAAGTTGTGGAACGCGGCACGGTTTGTGTTGATGAACACACCTTCCCCTCTCCCTCCGGGAGAGGGTGGCGCGCACGCACCGGGTGAGGGTTCGGATCTCGCGGGGCGTCGCGGCGAAACCGTAGCCTCACCCCAACCTCTCCCCCGAAGGGAGAGGGGCTCAATTTCCGCGACCGAAGCGGAACGCTGGATTCTTTCGCGTCTGCACACGACGCTCGCTGAGGTCGATCAGCATTTCACGACTTACCGTTTCGACCATCTCGCACATGCCCTGTACGAGTTCGTGTGGAACGAATACTGCGACTGGTTCCTCGAACTCTCCAAGCCCGCGTTGAACGGCAACGATGCCGAAGCCTCGGCGTCCACGCGACGTACGTTGCTGGTGGTGCTGGAAACCGCATTGCGCGCGCTGCACCCGATCATTCCGTTCATCACCGAGGAAATCTGGCAATCGGTGGCGCCGCAACTGGGCCTGGAGGAATCCAGCATTCTCGAATGTGCCTACCCGCGCGCGGACGAATTCGCGGTCGATGCAACCGCCAGCGGCGAGATCGAATGGTTCAAGGCCGTATTGACCGGTGTGCGCAAGATCCGTTCGGAAATGAACATCGCGCCGGGCAAGATCATTCCGTTGCTGCTGGCCGACGGTGACGCCGAAGATCGTCGCCGCACCGACAAATTTTCAAGCCAGATCGAGTTTCTCGCACGCTGCGACGCGCCGCGCTGGCTTGCGGCCGGCGAAGCCGAACCCGCAGCCGCGGCGGCCGTGGTCGGCACCCTGCGGGTGCTGATTCCGCTGGCAGGTCTGATCGATCTCGACGCCGAGCGCACGCGGTTGAACAAGGAAATCACCCGCATCCAGGTTGAAATCAAAAAATGCGAGGGCAAGCTCGGCAACGCGAACTTCGTCGATCACGCGCCCGCAACCGTGGTCGAACAGGAACGCAACCGGCTCGCAGACTGGAATAAGCAACTCGGCGCGCTGCGCGGACAAGCGGCGCGGCTTGGTTGAGCGCGCCGCTGATAGCGAAAGCCCTGGAGCTTTTGGTCCGTGTCAATGGAGGACGAAAAACCCCCTACTCCAGCGCACCGACTTCCTCGGGAAACAGCACGTCGATGAAGCCGAACTTCGAGAAGTCGGTGATGCGTGAGGGATACAGCCGCCCGATCAGGTGATCGCATTCGTGTTGCACCACGCGCGCGTGGAACCCTTCGGCGTTGCGGTCGATCGGCGTGCCACTAGGGTCCGTGCCCTGATAGCGGATCATGCTGTGGCGGCTCACTACGCCGCGCAGGCCCGGCACGGACAGGCAGCCTTCCCAGCCCTCCTCCATGTCACGCGACAGCGGCGTGATCAGCGGATTCAAAAGGATCGTGCGCGGCACTGCCGACTCGCCGGGATAGCGGTCGGAGTGTTCGAAACCGAACACCACCAATTGCAGGTCCACTCCGATCTGCGGCGCAGCCAGGCCCACGCCATCGGCCGCCTGCATGGTTTCGAACATGTCGGAGATCAGGTCGTTCAATTCGGCGGTGCCGAACATCGTCGTCGGCACTGGAGGCGCGACGCGCAGCAGGCGCGGATCGCCCATTTTCAGGATTTCGCGGATCATGCTTGCTTCCGATGCAAAGTCATTGGCGGCGGGCGCGACGGAACCCGAGTAGCGGTGCCGTGGCCAGGAAATGTGCCGCGATCCCGCATGCGACCAGCACGCGCGTCAGCGGCCCGCGCGCGGCCGGATCGAATTTGCGGAACCAGCGCCACATGCCGCGATGCTTATGGTAACTGACGAACACCGGCCGATGCGCGCTGGAGCCGCCCTTGGCGTGGCGCACACGCACGTCGCCCGCCAGCAGCACCTTGTAACCCGCATCGCGCGCGCGCCGGCACAGGTCCAGGTCCTCGCAATGCAGGAAGTAGCCTTCATCGAAGCCGCGCAGGCGCTCGAACGCCGCCCGCGACAGCAGCAGCAGCGCGCCGGAAACGTTTTCGGTTTCGATCACGCCATCGGGCACCGGGCCGGGCACGTCGACGCCTTCGTATCTTGACGCGTCCCGCCTGGTGCGTCCGGTCATCTCGTTCAATGAACGCCGCAGCAGCGGATCGCGACGCCGCGACGCGGGATCGGGCGTACCACCCGCGTCGCACACCACCGCGCCGATCACCCCCGCATCAGGATGCGCACGCTGCACGTCCAGCACGCGCGACAACGTGTCAGGTTCGAGCATGCAATCGGGATTCAACACCAGCAAGGCATTACCCTGCGCCTGTCGCGCGCCCACGTTCACCGCCGGACCGAAACCGAGGTTGGCATGGTTGTAGACGACGCGCACGCGCTCGTCGTGTTCGTACGCCCGCGCCAGCGCTTGCGGAACCCCATCGCGCGAAGCGTTGTCGACGAGGATGAGTTCGACCGGCACGCTGGACGCCAGCGCGCGCGCCACGCATTCCCGCAACGTGACGCCGCTGTCGGCGGCGACGATGATGATGGAGGTCAACGCGGGCATCCGCGCAGTCTAGCGATACCCGCGCGCGGCGGGCCCCGGCAAACCGCTCGCACACACTGGAAATCAAATGCGTCCGTTGCCGCCGATGCCGCGCAACAAACGGCCAGGCTTTGCATCGCATGCATCCCGCCGACGCACGCTGCCCCGCCCGTACTACGGCCGCACGACCAGCAGCCCCTCAATGTGCAGAGTGTCCGCGATGGAGATGCGCAGGCGATCGGCCGCGTCGCGGCTCACCACCGGGCCGGCGCATACACGCCAGCGCACGCCGTCGGCCGTGGTCACGTTCCTGACGTAGCTGGTGTAGCCGAGTTGCTGCAGGCGGCCGCGCAGGCGTTCGGCATCGTCGCCGTTCGTGAAAGACGCGACCTGCACCGACCACTCTCCCGATGGTGCCGCCGCGGCAGGACTGGCCACAGGCGCGAATGACGCACTCGACGGCGGAACGGACCCGGTCGATGCCGGCAAGCTTTCGGTTTCGGAGGCAGGCGTCGCCCCACCCTCCGGCAGGATCGGTTTCAGCGATTCGAACTGGGTCTGGTATTCGTCGGTGACGCGGCGCGCGTCCTCGGGGTTGCGGATGATGCGCGGGGTGATCAGCACGATCAGCTCGGTGCGCGCGCTCTTGCGGTCGGTGGTACCGAACAGGTGGCCGAACACGGGGATGCGGCTGAGGAACGGCACGCCGCTGTCCTGGGTGGTGTCGGTCTGCTGGATCAAACCGCCCAGCAGCACCGTTTGCCCGCTCTGCACGGCCACCTCGGTACTCAGCGCGCGATTGGTGATGGTGTAGTTGCCGAACTTGTCCTGGGTGGTCGGTTTGCTGACGACTTGCTGGATATCCATGTACACCAGCCCGCCGGGACTGACACGCGGGACCACATCCAGCAACACGCCGGTGTCGATGTATTGCACCTGGCCCGCATTGAAGGCGTCGGTGGTCGAGCCCGTGCCCACGCCCGGCACCAGGTAGGTCTGCACCACCGGAATCTTTTCGCCCACCTTGAAAGTGGTTTCCTGATTGTTGAGCACCACGGTGGAAGGCGCCGACAATATCTTGGCGTCGCCGCTCGATTCCATGGCCCTGAGCGCGAACTGCAGATCATTGCCCGCGAACGAATAGAACAACGCATCCGATGCCGAGTACTGGACGCCGCCCAGGCCCGCCGCGCCCTGATGGCGGTGGTAGGACTCGTTGGTGTTGGGCGGCGAACCTGGCTGGGTACCGATCAGGCCGCCGAGGTAATACTGCACGCCGAACTGGAATTCGCCGGTCAGGCTGACTTCCAGCACGCGGGTTTCGATCTGCACCTGCAGCGGTTTCTCGTCCAGCCGCTCGATCACCGGCAACAGTTTTTCCCATTGGCCGGGCGTGGAGCGGATCAGCAACTGGTTGTTCTCGTTGACCGCGGCGATGCGCACGCCTTCATTGGTGGTGAAAGCAAACGTGTCCTGCCCCGCCCGCTGGCCGCGGCGCATCTGGGTCGCGCCCGTGATCCCACCCGTACCGGAACTACCGCCCCCGAACTCGTCACCGCCAGTGCTGCCAACGCCGCCGGAGAAGCCGTTGTTGTCGGAGGAGAAACTGCCAAAGCCCTGCTGCGCACCAAGGCTGCCGGTCGCGGATTGTTCCAGCGGCGAGAAGCCCGGCGCGACCGCGCCCACGGGGTTCTGCTGGCCGCCGGTGCCATTGCCGAACAGTTCGTTGAGGTGCCGCGCGAGGTCCGATGCCTTCACGTTGAGCACGTTGTAGACATACAGGCCCGAGGCATTGCCGGCGCCGTTGTCGATGGTGGTGACGAGCCGGCGCACCTCGTCGAGGTAGGACGGCTGCGGGGTGATCACGACCAGCGAGTTGCTGTGTTTCAGCGGGATCAGCCGCACCATGCCGGAGATGTTTTCCGAACGCGGCGCGACCAGGTTCGCCGCGCCGCCATTTTGCGCAACGGACGGCGAGGAGCCGCCGGCCTGCTCGGTGAACAGGCTCTGGAGCTGGGTGACCAGGTCATCCGCCTGCACGTGCTGCAGCGGAATCACCGCCACCGACATCCCGCGCAGCCAGTCGACGTCGAAGGTGCGGACGATGCGCTGATAATTCGCGAGTTCAGCGGGCGTGCCGCCCATCACCAGCAGGTTGCGCACCGGATCGACCAGCAGGAATGCCTTCGGATCGGCAAATGGCTTCAGGAGTTTCTGCATTGCCTCCGCGGATACGTAGTGCAGCGGAAACAACTGCGCCGCGTAGCCGGCGCCGGGCGATACCGCGCCCAAGCCGGGCACGAGGTTGCCGGGCGCGGCCTGTTCCACCGGCACCACCAGGTAGCCGCCGTTCTGCTGCACCAGCGCATTGCCGGTCCACGACAGCAGCATCTGCAGGATCGGCAGCACCTCGGCTTCGGTGACCGGCTGCGAGGTAGCGAAGGTCACGGTGCCCTTGACGCCCGGCGAAATGGAATAGTTCGCGTGCAGCACATCGCCCAGGATCGCCTTGACCGCGGCTTGCACCGGCTGGTTGTCGAAGTTGAAGGTGATGGTGCCGCCTTCGTTGGCCGCGCGACCGGATGCGGTGTGGCTCGGCGCATTGATGAAGACGCCGGTGCCGTAGTGGTTTTCCGGGGCGGACGCATTGGCCAAAGTCGCGTTCTGCTGTTCCGTGCCGACGTTCAGCGGCTGCGGCACTGGCTTGTGGGTGCCGGCGATGGCTTCCCGCTGCAGGCTGTAGTCGTTGTCCTGGCGGATTTGCGGCGCGCAGCCCGCCAGCAGCGCGGCAGCGAAGGCAACCCCCAGCACGGCTAGCTTTTTGTACACGTCATGCACTCCACAACCGGTCTGCCTCGCGCGGTGGCGCGATGCCTGCGTCAACCGCCGCCATCCTGATGCGCGGCCCTGCGCCGTTGCGCGTCGATGCGCGCCTTCAGCGCCCGGGCGCGCGCCCCAACAGACTGCGAGCCTGTCGCCGGCTTCGGCGACCGATTCACGGGCTGCCCACCCGCATCCTGCGTTCCGCGGCGGGTGACCATAGCAGATGCGCCGCTTTCCGCGCTCATGGGAACGGGCTGGCCCTGCGCCCCCTGCTGCTGGTCGGGGTTGGGGAAGCCATTCGCCGGGGGGACACCGGAATCCGTGGCCGGGCCGGGCACCAGTTGCAGTTCCTGGCGCGAACCCGATACCTCGATCACCGCGCTGCGCGGGCGCAGTTCCACCAGCACCGGACCCTCGTGCGACGGTTGGCCTTCGATGGCGCGGTAGTCCTTGCCATTGGCCTTGTCGTGCAGGATGGCCATCCTGAGGTGCGGCAGCATGATCACGCCGGTCAACTGCAGATCGCTGCTGGACGCGCCCCCGCCGGCCGTGGCGGGCGCGGGCGTGCGGGTGGGGCTGAACAAGGGGTGCTGCCAGACTTCCGCGAACCGATCCAGCGGCGGGACCGTCGGCGCCGGGGTGGCGGCACCGACCGACGGCAGCCGCGCGGGCGCGGCATTGTCGTTCCAGGTCGCGCCATCGCCGAGGCCCGCCAACAGGGCGATCAGCAGCACCACCAGGATCACGGCGACGATGCCGAACGCGGGCGTGAGGCGACGTCGGTCGGCGGCGTTCATGGCGACGCGGGCCTCAAGTAGCCGGACAAGGTCAGTTGCGCCTGCAAACGGCCGCTGGGCGAACGTGCCACGGTCAGGTTGTCCACGAACAGATAGGGTAACCCGCGATCGAAATCGTGCAGCACCGCGGCCAGCGGCTGCATGCCGCAATCGAGCGTGATGCTGACGCTGACCCGCCGGAACGGTTCGTTGCCGGTGTCCTGTTCGATCGGCATCTTGGACGGCATGCTGCAGCCGGAACCCTCATGCGCATGCGCGGCGACCACGTCGGTGGCACGCTGGATCAGGTTCGCGGACGCGGCGCTCGGATCGTTCGCGGGCAAAAACGCGTCCACCGAGGCGCCACCTTGTTCCAGCCTGGCGACGCGTTTTTGCAGTTCCGGCTGCTCGGCGATCGCCGCCGCGTATTTCGCATGGATCTTCTGCAGATCGTGCATCTGCCCATCCACCTGCAGCAGCGGTGCGACGAACCACCAGTGCAGCAGCACGAAGTAGGCGATCGCCAGGACGACCAGCGCCAACCCGATCGCGGCGAGCCGCGACTGCGCCGGCGACAGCCGCCGCCCGACGCGGCTTTTCACGTCAACGGTCATCGGCGGCACCCTGCTGGCGCACCCGCGCGACCAATTCGAAGCGCTCCTTGCCCGTCGCGGGATCGGGCTGGATCACCCCCTGCAGCTTGGGCTCCTGCAACAGTTTCGAACTGCCGAGGGTGTCGACCAGCGCCGCCGCTTTGGCGGCTTCACCCTTGATGTCGAGGCCGCCCGAGTCATCCAGCGTCAGCACGTCCAGCCACGCCGTGGCGGGCAGGCGCCGGGTCAGGTCATCCAGCACGGCCAGCGCGGACGGATTCTCCGACTTGCGTTTCACCAGGAATTTCGAGGCCGCCAGCGCACCGGTGAGTTGCGCGCGCAGTTGTTCGGACTGCGTGGCCTTGGCGCGCATCATCTGCACTTCGTCCTGCATTTCAGCCAGTGCCGCGCGACGATTGGCCAGCCACTGCGACAACACCAGCACCACCAGCAATATGCAAACCAGACCCAGGATGAAGTTGGCGCGACCGCGGCGATCGATGTGCCGTGGCCGCCGCCCGGGCGGCAACAGGTCGATGTCGGCCAGCTTGTCGCTGGCGGTCCGCACATCGACCGCATCGGGGTGCGCGCCGATCGTGTTGAAGCGTTCCAGCAAAGGATCGATGTCCGCTTTCGGCGCCGCGTACAGATCCAGCGCCACCTGTCCCGCCGGCGCCGAATCGGTGCTGACGCTGACGTCGTAATACACCTGCTCGGGCTTGAACGGCGTCTGCCGGTCCAGTTCGTAACCGACCACCCGGCGCGGATCGGCGGCCGCCGCGGCCGGCATCACCAGACGCCGATACAACACCCGCGACGCCGGCACCACCAGCAGCAGGCAGCGATCGTCCGGATCGATGCCGGCGCAAGCACGGGCGAATTCCGAGCGCTGGACGTCCACCGGCACCCCGGGTCTGATCGTCGCCAGCGTGGCGCCTGTGCGCGCGCGCCGGATCGTTGCATTGCCGTCCGCCTCGCCCAGCCACAACACATCCGGTCCGCGTCGCACCCACGCGCGGACGCCCGCCGGCAGCATCGCCGTCAATTCACCGCCCCACCAGCGCAGGAAGCCCGGCAGCGGCGAACGCCGCCACGCCAGTTTCGCGCGTTCGAGGGTTTGTGCGCTTGCTGTCGCCATTGCCAGCCCCACCAGGAAACGCGTGGAATCAATCCACGCGCCAGTCCAACACTTTGTACGGGCGCGCCCGGGTGCCCGTCAACGCCAAGCGTATCGTGACATCCAGGCCCACGCGCGTTCCATCCGGCATTGTGGCGGTACTGAACACGCGCTCGACCACGCCGCCGTAGCCGGCGATCAGCGGGCCGTTGGCCACCGCCCCCAGGGCACGTCCGTTGCCCGCACCGCGCTGCGCCGGGCGGCTTCGGCGTTGCGCCACCAGCGCCTTCGCCTGGTCGGGGCCAAGGCCCTGCAACGCCGCCAGTGACAGCGGGGGTGCGTATGACGCATCCGGGAAATTGCGGCCGGAAAACACTGTCACCGCTTGGTCGACCCTGGCGAACAGATCGACCGTCATGCCCGGCAGCCGCGCCAGTTGCTCGATCGCGCGGAACGGACCGTGCGGCTGGGCCGCAGCGCCGCCTCGCAGCGGCAATGGCTGGCGTGGCAAATCGCCCCGCCACGCGGCCAGCGTGTTGGCGAACTGCTCGGCGCGCGCGCGATCCACGCCCGCCGCCGCGAACACGCCGCCCAGCAAATCCGGCGGGCTGGCGTTGAGGTCGACCAGGCCGCTCACGTCCACCACCTGCACGCGCACCTTGGCGCCGCCGAATTCGAAATCGTACGGCCGGCCATCCGGTATCCACTGGTCGCGCAGATCCGGCGCACGCAAACCGGCCACCGCATGCGCGAGCCCGGCCTCGGCCACGAGTTCGGCACGCACGCGCTCGGCGCCATACAGCGCGGCCTGGCTTTGGCTACGCGACGCGGCCGCGACGCCGATCAACAACGCGGCCAGCAGCACCGTCACCCACAACACCAACAGCAGTGCGGTGCCGCGCTGATGCCGGATCATGGCGTACCACCGAGTTGGGCGCCGAAGCCTTCGCCCGCGTGCAAGGGAATCACCATCTCGGGAAATGGCACCTGCGCGCGCCACGCGGGATCGAGATGGATGCGCACCGCCAGCGGCAAACCATTGGCGGCCTGCCAGTCGTCGCGCCACGCCGCGGGCTTGCCGAAGGCGGCCGCCGCGAGGTACTGGAAGCGCCCGCCCTGCAAATCCGCGAGCAGGGGATGCGTCACCGCGTCGCCGGTTTGCGGCGCATCGTCCGCGTAAGGCTGGTAGACGAGCTCGAGCGATGTACCGCCCAAGGCGTCCTTCGTCAGGCGAATGGTCTGCACGTACAACCCGGCATGCCCCGATTGCATGGGCAAAGGCCCGACATAGCGCATCGACGTCGCATCGCCTTCGAACATCCGCGCACGCGCATCGCCTTGAGCCAGGTATGGCTGCAGTTGCGCCGCGGAAACATAGCGGCGCAGGAACTGTTGCACGGTGCGCACGTTCTCGCTGCGCGCCATCACCGCGTCCGCCGCATGCGTGATCCGGGTGGCGCTGGCCATCGCACCCCACACGCCCAGCATCACCAATCCCAGCAGCGCCAGCGCCAGCAGAATTTCCAGCAGGGTGAAGCCGCCGGAGGGCCATAAGGGGCGCCCGGAGACTCGGGGTCCGGAAACAGTTCGCGGCCGGGTGCGCCTGGTCTGTTCCGCACCACTCGGCGATGTCGACTGTGCGTGCATCGTCGTCCGATCCCTATTCCTGATCCGCGCCCGTCGGAGCAGCCTGCGCGCGCTGGGTGGAGAGTCGCAACGTGCGACCAGCACCGTACTCCACCGCAACGTCGAGCTGGTACAGATCGATGCCGGATGCCTGTGCGACCAGCACATTCCCCTGCTGCAAGGCTACCCCGCCCTGCACGTCCGACGAGGACGGCGACGGCTTCGGCAACCCACGCACCTTCAGCGTCCAACGCATGCCGTCGTCGAACGTGCCGGCCAGCGTTTCATCCTTCAGCGGCGCTTCGAGTCCCTGCCCGGCCAGCAGGCTCTGCGCATGTTCGACCGCGGTGTTGAGCGCGGCACTGTGCGCCGCGTTGTGCGCCGACTTGCCCAGTGCGCCCAGCCCGACCGCGAAGGCGATCGCCAGCAGCGCGATTGCCGCGAGGACTTCGATCAGCGTGAAGCCGGCAGAGCGGGTCACTTTGACGCCCCGGAACTCACCGTCACCGCACCGGTCAGCCAATCGACATCGATGCGTGTGCTGCGCTGATCGTGACTCAGCACGACGTTGCCGCCGCTGGAGCTGCCGTCCGGAAAATAGCGGATGCGGGCAACGCCGGCCTGGTCGCTTTCTTGCGCCGCCGAAACCACGCGCACGTCTGCGTCGGCCGGGAACGCGTGCGGCTCACGACCGGGCGCGGCCCACGCGTGGCCGCGCAGATCGACCGTGAACCATTGCGGCTTGCGGGTCGCCATCGCGCGCGTACGGGTGTCGCGCAAACCGGCCGCGACCCTCTGCGCCGAAGCCTCCAGCTGCCCGCGCGCGCGACCGCGCAGCGACACCGCGGTCACGCTGACGGCGATCGCAATCAGCACGATCACCGCCAGCATTTCGATCAGGGTGAAGCCGCGTGAAGCGCGGGTCCCGGTTCTACTGCCAATTCCCGTAGTCACGGTCGATGCCCTCGCCGCCCGGCTTGCCGTCGCGGCCGTAGAACAGGACATCGTACTGGCCGTGCTTGCCCGGATAGACGTAGCCGTACGGATGCCGGAAGGGATCGGTGAGATCCGCGGGCTTGGCGTACGGGCCGTTCCACGATGGCGCATTGAGTGGCTTGGTGATCAGGTCGTCCAGCCCCTTGGGCGGCGACCCGTTGTCGAGCGCATACGCCTGCACATCCTGGTCGAGCTTGGTGACGCCGATCTTGCCGGCCTCCCACTTGCCGGTATCGACCCGGCCCGACACCGACCGCGCCACGATCACGCCGACGATGCCGAGCAGCACGATCACGGCGAGCATTTCGAGCAATGTGAAGCCCTTGGAGCGGTGGGGGACGAGTAGCGGGGGCCCCGCAATCAAATCCTGGCGAGAAGCCGGTCGGCTCGCCGAAGTGCCGCGTCGAAGAATCCCCGCTGCCCGCTTCTCGGCCCTGATTTCGTTCTGGCCAAAAACTTTCGAAAACATCGCACACTCCATGGTCATTGAATGCTGCCCGTGAGGCTCAGCAACGGCAGCAGGATCGACATCATGATGCCAGCGACCAGCAGCGCCATCACGATCGTCAGCACCGGCACCAGCGCCGAAAGCATCTTGTCGATCGCCGATTTGACTTCGCCATCGTAGGTGTCGGCGGCACGCAGCAGCATGTCGTCCAGCGTGCCCGATTCCTCACCCACCATGGTGATCTGGATGGCGAGCTTCGGGAAGCTGGTGTGCATGGACAGTGCGTGCGAAAGCGAGTCGCCGCCCTTGACCGATTCGATCGCCGGTTCCAGTTGTTCCGACAAATCGCGATTGGATACGACCTGGCGCGCGATGCCCAGCGCGGCCAGCAGCGACACGCCATTCTTCAGCAGCGAGCCCAGCGTGCGCATCAGGCGCGCGGTGTCGACCTTCAGCAGCAGCGGCCCGAAGACCCTGACGCGCAACAAGCGCGCGTCGAAGGCGCGTCGCGTTTCGGGATCGCGCATCCGTCCCGCCGCCCACAACCCAGCGACCACGAGGGCGGCCAGCACCAGCAAGCCCCAATCGTGCAGGAATGTGCCGATGGCCATCAGTACCCGCGTGATCAGCGGGATTTGCACGTTCATGTCGTGGAAGATCGGCACGAACTGCGGCAGCACGTAGGCCAGCAACAGGACCAGCGAACCCAGCACGCCGAACAGCAGAAACGCCGGATACACCAATGCGCCGATCACGCTCTCGCGCAGCTTGCGCGCGCGTTCGAGGTAATCGGCAAGGCGCGCGAGCGCCGCATCCAGCGCACCGCCGGCCTCACCCGCACGCACCATGCTGAGGTACAACTTGGGGAATATGCCGTGTTCCTGTTCCATCGCATGCGACAGCGAGGAGCCGCCGCGCACACGATCGCGCACGCGTTCGACCACGTGCCGCGCGCGTTCGCCTTCCGGCAACTCAAGCAGCATCTGCAGCGCGCGATCCAGCGGCAGGCCGGCGTGCAACAGGATGCCGAGCTGCGAGGTGAATTCGACCAGCGCGTTGCCGGCGAGCGACTTTCTGCGCAAGCCACCCAGCAACGCGCCACCGCCGCCCGCGTCGCCGGCCTCCAGCGGCACGTTGCCTTGTTCCTGCAGGCGCTGGATCACGTCCTCGACGGACGCAGCATCCATGCGGCCCTCGACGGTTTCACCGGAAGGTGTGACGGCTTTGTAGCGGAAGGAGGCCATCAAGGGGACCGGGAATCAGAGATCCGGGGCTCGGGAAACGGAATGCTTGGCATCATTGCGGGCACCGCGCCGCGATGATCCAGGATCCATTTTGATTTTGTTCCCCTTTCAAAAGCAAAATGGATTACAGGCTGCTCTTGCGGGCAATCGGCTACGCCGATGTTTGCGCCGGCGTCCAGCCCACGCAGTCCGGCTTTCGCCGCAATGACGGCTGCGTCAAGGTTTCCGCGGGTTGCCGGTTCCCGATCCCCGGCCCCTGATCCCCGGCCCTCAGCCTTCCTGCGTGACACGCAGCACCTCTTCGATGGTGGTGAGTCCGGCCAGCGCCTTGCGCAAGCCATCTTCGTACATCGTGCGCATGCCGCTGGCGCGCGCGGCACGTTCGATGTCGGAAGCATCCGCGTGCTGCATCAGCAAACGTCGCAACGCATCGTCCATTGTCAATTGTTCGATGATCGCAAGCCGCCCGTAGAAGCCGCTCGGGTTTTCGGCCGTGGGCCGCGGCCGATACAAATGCAGCGGACGCTCGTCGGTGAGCTTGTCGAGGCCGAGTTCCTCGACTATCTCCGGCAGCGGTTCGTACGCTTCCGCCGCATCCGGAACGAGGCAACGCACCAGCCGTTGCGCGACGATTGCGTTGACAGTGGAAGCCAACAGGTAATCCTCGACGCCCATGTCCAGCAATCGAGTCAAGGCGCCCGCGGCGCTATTCGTATGCAGCGTCGACAACACGAGATGTCCGGTGAGCGCGGACTGGATCGCGATCTTGCAGGTTTCCAGATCGCGCATCTCGCCGATCATGATCACGTCCGGATCCTGCCGCACGATCGAACGCAGCGCGCCCGCAAAATCCAGCCCGATCTGTGGCTTCACCTGCATCTGGTTGACGCCTTCGATCTGGTACTCGACCGGATCCTCGACCGTGATGATCTTGCGGTCGGGCGTGTTGATCTTCGATAGCGCGGTGTAGAGCGTGGTGGTCTTGCCCGAACCGGTCGGACCGGTCACCAGCAGGATCCCGTGCGGCTGCTCCAGTACGCGCAGAAACGGCGGCAGCGTCAAATCGTCGAATCCGAGTGCCTTGAAATCCAGCACCACCTTGCCGCGGTCAAGGATGCGCATCACCACCGATTCGCCGAAGCTGGTCGGGATGCACGACACGCGCAGATCCAGTTCCTTGCCCTGCACGCGCAGCATGATGCGACCGTCCTGCGGCAGGCGGCGCTCGGCAATATTCATGCGCGCCATGATCTTGATGCGCGAGATCATTGCGGCGGTACTGGATGCCGGCGGGGCCTCAACCTCGTGCAGCACGCCGTCGATCCGGTAGCGCACCTTCAACCTGTTTTCGAACGGCTCGATATGAATGTCCGACGCGCGCGCTTCCACCGCGCGCTGGATCAGCAAATTCACGAGTCGAATGACGGGCGCTTCGGAAGCGAGGTCACGCAGGTGTTCGATGTCGTCGTCGCCCGACGCGCTTTCGCCGCCTTCGCCCAAACCTTCGACAATGGTGCCGAGCGCGCTGCGGCCGGTGCCGTACCAGCGTTCGATCAGATCGTCGATGTCGGCGCGCGCCGCGACGACCATGTTCACAGGCCGTCCGCAGGCAAGCTCCACCGCGTGCGCGATGTACGGATCGCCGGGATCGGCTGTCGCGAGCTGCACGGCCGGCCCGGCTTCGCCCACCGGCACCGCGTGGTATTGCTTCATGAAACGGACCGACAGCGCGGTTTCCGGTGGTGCGTCCGGCGCTTCCTTCGCAGTCAACAGCGGCAGGTGCAGGGTTTCCGCCCAGGCTTCGGCCAGATCGCGTTCCGACACCAGGCCCAGCCGGGACAACAGCGGCGTCAACCTGTTTTCCGGCGCCTCGGCCAGCAGCCGTTCGGCCCGCGCCAGATCATCCTGTTTCAGACGGCCGCGCTCGACCAGCAGCGCACATGCGCGCGCGCCAGCCTCGTCCGCCGAAGGACGAAGCTGCTCCGCGCCGGACTGGACGATTGCCGACATCGCAGGCTCTCACGTTTGCTGGACCGTCAAGGCGCCATTGGTAGCACACCCGCCCGGCCAATGCGAGCCGCTGGGGGCACGACGACAAAACCGCCGGACCAGCCGGCGGTTTCGATCAAATGCGTGTTGCGCTACATCGAAGCAGGCGGTGCGGACGGCGGGATCGAGTAGGAAAGATGCAGCGTGATCTTGTCGCCCTTCTTCAGGTGCTGGCTGGCATCGGGGAAATGCACCTTCAAATTGCCATCGTCGGTGTGCACTTCGACGACGCCATTGCTGCTGACCGAGCGCACCGTGCCGGTCATGTCGTGCTGGCCCATCACGTCGCTGGACTGGTCCGCCTGCGGAATCCGTGGCGGCAGCTGCTGGTCCGCCGGCGTCTGTGTCGGCGTGGTCTTGAACGGCGGCGTATGCGTCACCGCGCCCGACTGCGGATGCTGCGAAGCGGGCGTCGTCTGCGCCAGCGCGAAGGGCGCGGCGCATGCCAGCGCAATCGCGGTGGCAATGCTCGAAATCGAATGCATGCGTTTCATGGAAACCTCCTTGCGTGAAATTCCTGGTCGCGGCCCGCGCGCATCGCGGCGGACCGAACGCCATCCTGTCGGTGGCCTTTCCACTTCACGCCGGTTACCACGCTTGGTCAAGCAATCGGGGAAAACCATTCAGCAAGACTGAACAATCGGGTCAGCGGCGACTCAGCTTTCCAGATCCAATCCGCCTTGCGCTTCTCGCCTCAATGTCTCCCTCACCCGCGAAAACGCCAACAACTCTCCCAATCGGGCGCCTTTCCGGTGCCAGTCGTGGAAGATCGACTCGCCAACCAGCGCGTAATGCCATGGCAAGCCGCCGCGCAATTCCGGCAGCAACTCGTTGATGCGTTCGCACCAGGCTGCGGCGGCCTTGCGTTTGCGCAGCACGTTCGGATGGCTCGTCTGGTCCTGCGCCTTGGTTTCGGCCAGGTAAATCGCCTCCGCCGTACGCACCAGAAAATCCGGGAAGTAGAAAGCCGGCAGGCCGTTGTCCTTCACATAGCGCAGCCGCACGAAGTCGTGCCGGTTCTCGCTGATCTTGCAGAATGCCGCCACGCCCGTATCGCGCAATGCCCATTCGATGAAGGCACGCTCCAGGCCGCCGCTGCGGCTCGGATACGGCAGGCGCGGATAAATGCACTTGCTGACTTCCATGGACGAACTTTCGCGCATCGTCAACTTGTCCACTTCCGAAAGCCGGCGATGACGCACCTCGGTTTCGCCGGTGATCGCGCGATCCTCGGCTTTCACCAGCGCCAGCGCGAACACCTTGACGATGTGTTCCACCACCGGCTGCAACATCAGCAATCGCCAGCGTTCGTCCTCTAACGGCTCGAACGCTTCGCGGAACAAGCGTTCGTGGATATAATCGTCGATGGCTGCCGCCAGCGCCGCCGAACTGACCTGCGTATACGGCTTGGCCCACTGGTCCGCGATTTTCCTGCCACCCCCCAATGGCTGGCTCAACGCCTGCGTGATCCGCCGCGTCAATCGCGACAGCAGCTCGTTGTAACCGCCGACGTTCATCACCGCGCCATCCACGCGGTAGTCGCCGAACATCGTACTGCTCTGCAGGTCGTGCGAAATGAAGGTGTCGCCCTTGCCGACCAGTTCGCTCAGTTGCGCACGCGTCATGCCGGTGAATGGCAGTAACGCGGCCACATGGATTGGCAGGTGCTCCAGCGTGTCCTCGGCCTCGCGCAGGATGAACGGGATCGCGAAATCGTATTTCCCGTAATCCGGGCGCAGTTCCACGGTGATCAGGTCACCGATGCTGCTGCCTTCGTCGTCGCCGGTTTCGCCGACCAGCCCTTCCTTCATCAACTGGTCGTACCAACTCTGGTATGCCGGATGTTCGACGATCGAAAGGATGTCGATCAGGCTTTCCGGCGCCTCCCCATGATTGATCCGTTCGCGGTTCTCGCGCTTGCTGTCGGCGTATTCCGGTTCGCGCCACATCAGGCGCAGGCCGCGGCCGATGGTCTGTTCCAGCAGGATCTGCGCCTGCGATGAACGCAACGGCACGATCACGCAGATGTTGTTGACGTCGAATCCCTCGCGCAGCATCAGCACGCTCACGATCACGCGCGGCTGCGTGCGCCGGTCCACGTCGAAGAGTTGCTGCCTGACGCGCAGCCATTCCTTTTCGCCAAGCGCCTCCTTCTTGCCGGAGTCCACCGTCAGAACGTCATCGTCTGCCAGTCCCTGATCACGCAGGAACTCCGAGACCAACGGCGAAACGCTGGTGTCCTCGCACACCACCAGCATTTTCGGCTTGCGTTGTGGATCGAGCCGTGCGAAATCGATTTCCAGCCTTCGCAACTTGGAAAGCCCGGCGCGCAACATCACGCGTTGGCCTTCTGACAAAGCCGGGTTGCCGTTCTCGTCGCGCTCGGCCTTGAACTCCAGCGGCAGCGCGCCGATCTCCTTGCGCTTGTCCAGCACCAGCGCCTTCACCAGCCCCGCGCGCATGGCGTCCTTGAGGTCAAAATCCACCACGATGTGCGGGAAATAGATCTTGCGTTTTCTCTTGCCGCCGCCGACGTCGTTGTAGGGCGTGGCCGAGAAATCCACCTGCGCGAATCGACGGCCCTTGCCGGCGGCAATGCGGTTGAGGCTCTTCTGCCATTCGACCTCGTCGGCTTCGCCTTCGCGCTTCAATTCGTGGATGTGGTGGGCCTCGTCATTGAACGCCATCAGCTCCGGCAGGCCAGCTAGATACGCCAGCACGTTGCCGCGCGCCCAGCGGCGATCCAGCACGTCGAGGCTGTTGCCGGTCGCCTTGCCCGGCGTCAAGGGCAGCACGTCGTAGGCGACGGTGGCTGCGTCCGCGATCACGCCAGGCGTGACCAGCGATTCGTCCTCGAACTCCAGTTGCTCCTCTTCTTCCTCGGCCTCACCCAGCCATTGCCAGTTGGTGATGGCGATCATCCCGCCGCCGACGGCCTTCAGGCCGATCTCGGTCTTGGTGCAGACGTTGCCGCGCACGAACTGCTCGACCTGTTCGCGATGCGCAGGCGGCACGAACAATTCGCCGCAAACCGCGAGATCGGATGTCTCGAAGTGCCGCTGCCCGCCCGCGCCTTCCCTGCCGAGGAAAGCATCCAGCAGGCGTTCGTAAACGATCAGCCCCGGCGTGACGATCAGGAAGTGACGGGTGAAGCGCGGATCGTTGCGGCCCTCCGCCAGCGCGGCGGTCTTGTTCAGCATCTGCCAGATCAGCAGCGCCTGCAGCACCCAGGTCTTGCCGGTGCCGGTCGCCATCTTCAGGCAGTACTTCGGATGCGCGTGCTTGCCCTGCCCGATTTCCGCGAGCCGTTCGCCTTGCAACAGTGCGTCGGGACAGACGCGGCGATAGAGGTCTGCGAGGTCGGGGCTGTCCAGCACCTCGTGCGCCACGACCACATTGAGGATCGCCTGGCGCTGGCCCGCATGGAAGTTGAACGCGCGCGACTGGCAGGCATCCTCGGTAAACCACCAGCGCAGCAGTTCCGCCGTGACCGGCGTGACCAGTTCCAGGACTTCCGCCTCGCCGTGTTCGAGACCGAGGCACAACTGTTTCGTACGCTGTGTTAGCGCCGCGGCCAGCGCAAGCTGATCGTCGGGTGCGGCAGCGCGACTCATGGCGCGATTTCCGCAACGCTCTGCACGACTTCCGCCTCGAAGCCGAACACGTCCACCACGCGCACGCAGACTTTCCGGTCGCCACGCTTGGCCGGCGCGCTGAAGCGCGCTTCGGTCACCACGCGCAACGGATCGCCATCGTTGGCGACGTTGCCGCGGTAGTCCTGCCACACCGAGCGAAATATCTTTCCGTCGTAATCCGGATCGACGGCCCAATATTCGATCAACGCCAGCGGTTCGGCGTTCATCACCTTGTGCAGCTTGACGCGATTGGCCTCGTCGAGGTTGATCGCCTCCGGCGACAGCAGCACGTAGTTGTCGAGCTGCACGTGCAGGTGTTCCTCCTCGCCGCTGCGCGTGCGCGCGACCGGATGGATGGTGACGTACTGCAGCGTCGAGAACCGCACGTGTCCACGCAGCTTCTCGATGCCGCCCTTCTTGCGCAGGCGGTCGAGCAGGTCGGGCGGGATCACCAGCACTTCCAGCCGGTCGTCCTTGAGCGCGGCGATGCTCTCGCCGATGCCGGGCTCGAAGTTCCACCCCAGCACCACCACGCGATCCCAGCCACCCATCAGATTGTCACGCTGCGCGATTGCGCGGCGAAGCGTGGCGTCGCCGGTCAGCTTGTTGGGCGAATCCACCAGCACCAGCGTCTTCCTGCCGCCGTACACGACCTGACCGAGGTTGCGTTGCGGGTTGTTGTCCGGATCGACAGGCAGCGCGCCGTACAGCGACAACACGATCGAAGACAGGTCGCCGATGCGGAACCTGCGGCCAAGTTCGGTCTTCGCAGCCTCGACCTGGTAATCGCCGATGGCCTGATAAAGAAATGGCTTCGCGTTCTGGTCGATCAGCCGCTTGCGCGTGATCAGGCAAGCCGGCTTGCCGATATCGGTGGTGATCCAGCGGCGGCCGAGCTTTTCGGCGACGGCTGCGGTCGTACCAGAGCCGCAGTTGAAATCAGCAACGAGATCTTCTTGCGCCGTAGAAGCTTTGAGAATTCTCTCCAATAGGGATGGCGGCTTTGCTGTCTCGTAGTCGAACCCTTCAGCCTTTCCTTCGGCTCCAGTGCCAACGTCATCCCACAAGTCATTCCAAATGGACTGAACGGCACGGCCCTTGGTCTCGTGCTCATAGTGTTTCCTTCGTACGAGGCCGGATGAGGAGTAATACAACCGATCCTCTCGTTCCAATTGCTCCATGTTCTCGCGCGTGACGAGCCATCGCCTTGTCACCCCCTTCCATTCGTACTCTGGCCCGCGCCCCCCGGGTGCGGTCAGATCAACATCTTGATAGCGACCGCGAGCATCTCGATGCTTGAAAGTTTTCTCAGCATCTTCGTACTCGGCATAGGCGCCGTACCATGTCATTGCTGGAGTCTTGCGATAGAAATGGATAACGCTATGGACGCGTCCATATGCTCCAGCGTCGTTATGCGCATTAGCCGACCGCCAGATGATTTCATTGCGGAAATTTTCTTTACCAAATATTTCATCAAGCGCAGCTTTTACGTAATGGCCAACATGCCAATCCAGGTGCACGTAAATCGATCCGGTATCCGCCAGTAACTCCCGCATCAGTACCAGCCGGGGCGTAATCATCGCCAGATACGAAGCCGTGCCGTCCGACCACGTGTCGGAATACGCGAACTGCTCGATCACCGTCGGCCGCTGCTCCAGTTCCACGCCGGGCAGCGTGACCTTGGTGCGGTAGTCGGCTTTGGAATCGAACGGTGGATCGATGTAGATCAAGTCCACCTTGCCGCGCAGGCTCGGCGTCTGTTCGTCACCAGCCAACAGCGCGGCCATCGCCAGCAGGTTGTCGCCGTAGATCAGGCGATTGGTCCAACCCGCATCCTCACCCGCGCGCAGGTGCTCGGCACGTCGGGTGACATCGAGCATGTCCGCTGCGGCCACGTCCTTGGACGGCAACACCCATTCGCGCGTCTGCAGGCCGACGCGATGTTTGCCTTCCAGCCCTTCCAGGATGCGCTCGGCCTGTGCCTTCCCCGCCGCGACGATCTTCGGCAATTCCTCGAGCAGCGATTTCCCCATGAACCTTTCGCTTCCATCGAATCAACTTTTCAAGTTAATCACAATGAACGCAAAAGGTGAACTGCCGCGTGCACGGTTCCGTACCGTGCCTCGGCATGAAAGAGGAACGTGAAGCGTTCTCGAAGCGACTGGCCCAAGCGATGCGCGACGCCGGTCTGGAGGCGCGCCCCAGCGTGTTGATGCGCGAATTCAACCTGCGCTACCGGGGTCAATCCGTCAGCTTCCAGTCGGCCTCGCGCTGGCTGCGCGAGCGCTCGATTCCGACCCAGGACAAATTGCGCCTTATTGCAAAACTGCTGGGCGTCGAGCCGCATGTGTTGCGGTTTGGGACCACCACACCCGCTGTCGCCGAATCTCCCACCGCATGGCGTACGGGACTGAAGCTGCAGGATCACGAAATGCTGGAAGCCTACCTCGCGCTGCCCGCCTCGCGACGCAAGCTGGTGCGTGATCTCATCGCCGCCCTGCGCAGCTGAAACCCCTCAACACTCGACCACGTTGACCGCCAGCCCGCCGCGGCTGGTTTCCTTGTACTTGTCCTTCATGTCGCGACCGGTGTCGCGCATGGTCTTGATGACCTTGTCCAGCGACACGCGATGCTTGCCGTCACTGCGCACCGCCATGCGCTGCGCGTTGATGGCCTTGACCGAGCCCATCGCGTTGCGTTCGATGCAGGGAATCTGCACCAGCCCGCCGATGGGATCGCAGGTGAGGCCGAGGTTGTGTTCCATGCCGATTTCGGCGGCGTTCTCGACCTGATGCACGCTGCCGCCGAGCGCCGCGGTGAGCGCGCCCGCGGCCATCGAACAGGCCACGCCGACTTCGCCCTGGCAGCCGACTTCGGCGCCGCTGATGGACGCGTTTTCCTTGTAGAGGATGCCGATCGCACCGGCGGTCAAAAGAAAATCGATCACACCCTGCTCGTTCGACTTCGGGCAGAAGCGGTCGTAGTAATGCAGCACCGCCGGCACGATGCCGGCCGCGCCGTTGGTGGGCGCCGTCACCACGCGCCCGCCCGCGGCGTTTTCCTCGTTGACCGCGAGTGCGTACAGGTTCACCCAGTCGAGGATCGTCAATGGATCTTTCAGCGAAGCTTCGGGGCGGTCACGCAGTTCGCCGTACATCGCCGGCGCGCGGCGTTTCACGTGCAGGCTGCCTGGCAGTTCGCCCGGCGAACGCAAACCGCGCGCGACGCAATCCTGCATCGCCTTCCAGATAATCAACAACCCCGCGCGCACGTCGGATTCGCTGCGCCAGACCTTCTCGTTTTCCAGCATCAACTGCGCGATGGTCATGCCGTGTTGCTCGCACAACGCCATCAATTCATCGCCGGAATGGAAAGCAAACGGCAGCGGCGTGGTGTCGGCGACGATGCGATCGGCTGCAGCTTCGTCGGCATTGACCACGAAACCGCCACCCACCGAGTAGTAGTCGCGGGCGACGATCGTTCCGCCGTTCGCATCGAATGCGCTATAGCGCATGCCGTTGACGTGGTACGGCAACTTCTGGCGCTTGTTCCAGACGAGGTCGGTCTTTTCATCGAACGCGATCTCGTACGTGCCGTACAAGCGGATGCGCTGGTCGCGGCGCACCCGTTCGAGCAACGGGGGAATCGCATCCGGATCGATCCGGTCCGGCCCGTTGCCCTCCAGCCCGCAAATCACCGCCTTGTCGGTGCCGTGGCCGCGGCCGGTCGCCGCGAGCGAGCCGTACAACTCCACCTGCACGCGCGCGACGCGGTCGAGATCGCCCGTTTCGATGAGCCAGCGTTCGACGAAACGCGCGGCCGCGCGCATCGGCCCGATCGTGTGCGAAGACGACGGCCCGATGCCGATCTTGAAAATGTCGAAGACGCTTACCGCCATGGTCATTCGTACCGTGTGAAAACGGCCGCGTTCGAATGGACATCGCAAGCGATGCCGCTCAACGCGACCGTCTGCGGATACCTGCAGCCCTGATCGACGTTATTGTACGCGTTCACCGGCCCTGTTCTCCGGCCCGACACGCCTAAATCGCGCCATGCGCCTGACGCTGTACCAACGCGACGACTGCAAGCTGTGCGACGAAGCCGTCGCGCTGCTGGCGCGGGTGCACGCGCCGGATTTCGAAAGCGTGTGGATCGACGGCGATGCGGAACTCGAAGCGCGCTACGGCGAGCGCGTGCCGGTGCTGCGCGACCGCGCGTCCGGCCGCGAACTCGGCTGGCCGTTCGATGCGGCGGCGTTGCAGGCGTTCGTAAGCATCACCGAAACAGAAACCGGTTCCGGATAACGCTGCGCGCCCAAGCGGCGCTTCCCTCACTTGGGTTCAGGCGAAGGCGAGCCGCCGCCGCCGAGCGGTTGCTCGACGTGCACCGGCTCACCGCTCGGCGCGTCATACGGCGCCGTATCCACGCGCAGCCGCGGCAGATGCTGGGGATAGTTGCGCTGCAGGAAGTCGATCAATCCTTCGCGCACCCGGCAACGCAGGTCGAAGTTCAGGCCGGAGTTCTTGCTGCTGACCAGGATGCGCAATTGCATCGTGCGCTGGTCGGCGTCGGTCAACTGCAGCACGAACACGCGCTTGTCCCACTCCGGCGCGCCGTGCACCAGGCGATCGAGTTCCTCACGCAGCGGCGCCAGCGGCAGCCCGTAATCGACGTAAAGGAACACGGTGCCAAGGATCTGCGAACTGGTGCGCGTCCAGTTCTGGAACGGGTTTTCGATGAACCATTGCAGCGGGATCACCAGCCGTCGCTCGTCCCAGATTTTCAGGATGACAAACGTGCCGGTGATTTCCTCGACGCGTCCCCACTCGTTCTGGATGATCAGCACGTCGTCCAGCCGGATCGGTTGCGCCAATGCGATCTGCAGCCCCGCCAGCAGGTTGCCCAGCACCGGCCGTGCCGCAAGCCCGACCACGAGCCCCGCCACACCCGCCGAAGCCAGGATGCTCGCGCCGAAGGCCTGCACCTTCGGAAACGTCATCAGGATGAGCGCGACGCCCAGCACCCCGATCAGGAACATCGCCGAGCGCGACAGCACCTTCGCCTGGGTCTGCACCTGGCGCGCGCGCAGATTGTCTTCGATGTCCACGGGATGGCGCAGGTTGATCGCCCGCTCGACGCCCGACACGGCGCGTATCGCGAGCCAGGTCAGCGCCATGTAGACCGCCACCGTCACCGCGTGGTGCAGCGCCTTGAACCAGACCGTCTGCGGCAGCCCGAGGCTGGCACTCATCAGCGCGAACTGCAGGGCCAGCAGCGGCAGCACCGTTTCGAACGGCCGCTCGCAGCGCTGCAGGACGATCGCCAGCACCGCGCCCGGGCGGAGTACGCGGCGGGCCGCGAAGCGCAGCACGGTGAAGATCACGATCGCGATGATCAGCGCCGCAACCAACACCAGCGCGACCCGCGCCCACGGCTGTACGAAGATGCCATGGATGAAATCCATCACCGTTCTTCCGTGAAGGTGGAACGGTCACTATAAGCGTTGCACGCTGAATCTTCGATCGAGGCTTTGCACCGCGGTGCGATTCAGTGCGGGTCAAGACCCGCCCACGAGGCGGATTTAGGGCGGGTTTCAACCCGCCGGCTTGAAGCAGTCGAGATCCGCCCTACGGATTCGCTTTGCGCAACAGCAGGTGCCCGCGCACGGTGACGCTATTGCCGATCATCGACGGATCGGCCCACTGCCCCATGCCGATACCGAAATCGAGACGCTTCAAGGGCGCGGTCACGTCCAGGGTGGCGCTGTCGCCGCGCGGCGCAAACGCGACGGTCAGCGCGACCGGCCTGCTGATGCCGCGCAGCGTGAGCACGCCATCGGCGATCACCTTGCCGTCGGCGGCTTTGCGAAATGCGGTGGTGACGAAATGCGCCTTGGGAAATTTCGCAGTAGCGAAAAAATCTGCGCCCAATGCGGTGTGGTCGCGCTCACTGTTCTGCGTATCGAGGCTGGCAACGTCGACGCTCACATCGAACTTCGCGTGCGCGAGATCATTCGGGTCATAGACGATCGTCGCGTCGAAGCGGTGGAACTGTCCCGTGTATTCGACGTTCTGGTAGGTGTTGGTGAAGGTGAGCGTGCTGCTTGCGGCATCGACCTGCCACGTTTGCGCAAGCGCCGGCGCGGCCAACCCCAGCAACATCGCGACGCACAATCGTCCGAAACATTTCATCACCGGGCTTCTCCGTTCTGCTTTCGCGGTCCAATCGTCATGCGTCGCAGCACATCGTCGCGTTCCCTGAAGTGATGCCACAACGCCGCGCCGACGTGCCCGGCCAGCAACGCGACCAGTATCCAGAACAACGTCTGGTGCAGCAACAACGCGCGCGGCTTCCACAGCGGATCGTAACCGCCGGTCAGGCCGGGAATGTCGAACCAGCCGAACCACACCAGCGGCGCATTGGCCGTCGAATTGAACCACCACCCGCTCAGCGGAAGCGCCAGGATCAATACATACAACGCCAGGTGCAGCGCGTGCGCCGCGCGCCGCTGCCAGCGTGGCATCGCGGGCGCATCGGCGGGCCGCCTTTCGGTGAGACGCCACGCGATGCGCAACAGCACCAGCGCGAGGATGGTGATCCCGATCGACTTGTGCAGCGCGAACACCCGCAGCTTCGCCGGCGTCAGGCCCATCTGCACCATCGTCAATCCGATCACGCCCTGCGCGACGATCAAGGCGGCGATCAGCCAGTGGAACGTGCGCACCAGCGCGCCCCACCCCTGCTCAGTGCTGCGCAGCGGCATGCGCCCCGCTCCTCGTCAACTTGTTCGCAGCCTGCCGGTAGTCGGATTCCGCGCTGCGATCGAGCGTGGCTTCGATTTCCAGCCGGATCGTCACCTCGGTACCCACCGCTTTTGGAAACGCCGTCATGCCGAACTTCGTGCGATCCAGCGTCGCGTGCCCGGAAAACCCCGCGATGGTTTCGAAGCCGAACAAGGTCATGCCGACGCGGTTGACGGTGAAGTCGACTTTCACCGGCAGCGTCACGTTCCGCAACGTGAGCTGCCCTTCAAGGGTGCCAGTGCTCTCGCCGGTTTTCGTGACACTGTCGCTCTCGAAATGCGCGACCGGAAATTGCGCCGCATCGAGAAAATTGCCTCCCGTCACCGCGCCATTCCAACCTTTGTCACCGAGGTCGGCGGAAACCAGATCGATGTCGGCCACGACTTTCGAGGCGGTCCAGTCATCCGGATCGAAGCGCAGCCACCCCCGCGCGATCGCCAGGCGTCCCACCGGGTTCGAATAGCCGTCGTGATCGGCGCTGAACAGCACCTGCGAGTGCACGGTGTCGATGCGATAGTCCAGCGGATGCGCGTGGACCGCGCCAGCGAAAAACAGCGCCGCGACGGCCAGCATTGCTAGTAAACGGGGCATGGGCGCAGGGATCAACATCGCGGTTATCTTCACACAGACCGGCGGCACCTGCGCGCCATGACGCGCACCGTCGCCGCTTTTGCGGCATCATCACGGACCGGTCCGCGGGGGAAACGCGACATGCTCTGTGCATTGCTTCTGGCCGGTGCGCTGGCGAGCGCCGCCACACCCGGTGCGGTGAAGGTGCCGCCCACCCCGATTTTCCGCAGCTACGGCGTGGCCAACGGCCTGCCCTCGACCGAAGCGTACACGGTCGCGCAGGACGAAGCGGGTTACCTGTGGATCGGCACCCACGCCGGACTGGTGCGCTACGACAGCCGCGATTTCAAGGTATTCCGCCACGACCCGGCGCGGCCCGATTCGCTGCCCGCCAACGACGTGTCGGCAGTAATCGTCGATCATGCAGGGCGCGTGTGGGCCGGCGGCGAAGGTACCGGCCTCAACCGGTACGAGCCCGCGACGAATGGTTTCCGTCACTGGATGCACGATGCCGCAAAGTCCGACAGCCTTTCGGCCAACGACGTGATGGCGATCGCCGAGGACAAGGCCGGCGCGATCTGGGTCGGCGTATATGCCGGCGGCTTGAACAAGTTGCTGCCGGGCGGCGGTGGCTTCGCCCACTGGCGCCACCGAAAGAATGATGCTGCCAGCATCGCCTCCGACAATGTCACCGCGCTGGCGCCTGCGAACGACGGTGGCATGTGGGTCGGCACCGATGCCGGGCTGGAACGGATGGATGCGCAGGGCCGAATCCATCATGTCGCGCTGGCCGCCGGCTCGAGCCCGCCGATCGTGTGGCAATTGCATGCCGCGCCCGATGGCGTCGACGCCTCCACCAGCGCCGGATTGTTCCATGTGGACGCAAACGGGACGGCGCAACGGATCGGCGCTGCACGCGAAGCGCTGGCCAGCCTGCGCGATGACGGTGGCAGTGTGTGGATCGCCGAACGCGGCGGCCTCGCCCGCATCGCCGCCGATGGCACCAGCCGCTTCGAGCAACCGACGCCGGGCGTGGCCGGCAGCCTGCCCGGGCACCTTCCGGATGGTTTGTTCCGCGATCACGAAGGCGGTTTGTGGGTCGCAATGGTGGATGGCGGACTCGCCTACCTGCCGCCGCAGTGGCGTGCGTTCAGCATGTACCGGCAGATCCCCGGCCAGGCCGACAGCCTCGCGCGCAATCGCGTGCGCGCACTGGCGCTGGCACGCGACGGCACGTTGTGGGTGGGCGGCGCGGGCATGCTCGACCGCGTCGATCCGGCCAGCGGCAAGGTCGAGCACGTCGCGATTCCCGATCTGGATCGCATGTCCATTTCGGCGCTGACGGAAGACGCCTCGGGGCGTTTGTGGATCGGCAGCCACAAGGGTTGCTTCGTATGGGACGGCCGGCGTCTGCAGGCAATCGCTGCCGGCAATCCGGCGTTGAAACACGGCGTGTGGCGACTGCTGGCCGCGCACGACGGTGCGATTTACGTGGCCGGCGTCGGGACCGGCGTGTTTCGCGTCGACCCGCGGACCTTCGCGATCCAGCCGCTGTCGCCACCGGGCACCCACGAGGGTGCCCGCGAAATCGTGCAACTGCGCGAAGCCGCGGACGGTTCGATCTGGATCGCGACCCACGCCGGCATCGCGCGCCTCGCATCCGGTGCGCGCGCCTTCGCGTTCGTGCCGGACATCGCGCGCAGCGACATCCATGCCTTCGCGTTCGGGCCCGATGGCGAATTGTGGATCGCGCGCGCGGCCAACCTGCAGCGCTATCGCATCGAACATGGCGGAGCAAAGCTTCTCGCCACCATCGGCGCCGCGCAGGGCTGGCCCGACACCAACGTGCTGGGCCTGCAGGTCGGCGAACAAGGCCGCGTGTTCGCGCTCGGCACCCGCAACCTGCTGGTGTTCGACCCGCGCAACCAGCAGGTGCACGCGTTCGCCACGGCAGAAGGTTTGGCGACCACCGACTTCACCGGCGACGCGCTGCTCGCCACCGGCCACGGGCAGCTTTTCGCCGGCAGCCTGGCGGGTGTCATCGGCATCCGCACCCGCGAGCTGCCATGGCGGCTCGCGACGCCGAGGGTCACGCTGGAATCGGTGAACGTGCGCCGCAACGACAAGCTGGTGAACCTCGATCCGGCCAAGCCCATCGATCTCGACTGGCGCGACCGCGAACTCACCGTCTCCGCGCAGGTGCTTTCGTTCGTCGACCCCGCGCGCAACCAGTACCGCTTTCGACTGCAGGGATTCGACCCCGGCTGGATGGAAACCGGCAACCGCAACGTGCGCGAATTTTCGGTGCTGGAGCCGGGCAGCTATCGCCTGTTGGTGAGCGGCCGCACCGGCGACGGGCCTTGGAGCGCGCCGCTCGCGGCATTTTCGTTGCGCGTGTCGGCGGCGCCGTGGGACACGCCGTGGGCATGGGCGCTCTATGTGTTGGCGATCATCGGCGTGCTGGCGTGGCTGGTATGGGCGTTGCGGCGGCGGCTGCAACAACAGCATCGGCTCGCGCTCAGCGAGGAACGCCAGCACATCGCCGAGCAGGCCAATGCGGCGAAGTCGCGCTTCCTCGCCAACATGGCGCACGAAATCCGCACGCCGCTCACCGGCGTGCTGGGGATGACCGAATTGCTGCTGAAGACGCAGCTCAACGATCGCCAGCATCAATACGCGGACGCGATCGGGCGTTCCGGCACGCTTTTGCTGCGGCACGTCAACGATGCGCTCGACGTGGCGCGCATCGAAGCGGGCCGCCTGGAACTCAGCCTCGCACCGTTCGATCCCGCCGCGATCCTGCGCGAAATCGCGAACGCCGATGCCGGCCTCGCGGCACAGAAAAATCTCGCGATCGATGTCGTGATCGGTGACGACGCGCCGCGCGCGGTGCGCGGGGATGCGCTGCGCGTGCAGCAAATCCTGTTCAATCTCACCCACAACGCGTTGAAGTTCACCACGCACGGCGGCATTACGCTCAAACTCGAACGCGAGGGCGACGGCATCGCCTACCATGTGATCGACAACGGCCCCGGCATGACCGCCGAGGAATGCGCGCGCATCTTCCAGCGTTTTGAACAGGCCGACTACGGACGGCTGCAACCCGGCAGCGGACTCGGGCTTGCGATCAGCCGCGAGCTGGTGCAGCTGATGGGCGGCCGCATCGGCGTGCAGTCGGTGCCGGGACGCGGCAGCACCTTCAGCGTGCAGCTTCCGCTCGCGGGGGTGGCGCTGCCCGTGATCGCAAGAGAGCCCGTGCACGGGTCCGAACCAGCGTCCAGGGATTCATCGGTCGCACCGCTTGCCGCCGTGCGGCCACATGTGCTGCTGGTCGAGGACGATCCCATCGCCGGACAAGCCATCGCAGGCTTGATCGAAAGCTTTGGCTATGCGGTGGCGCTGGTGCCGCAAGCCCTGGCGGCGCTTTCGGAAATCGATGCCGGCGCCGGCTTCGACCTGATGGTGTGCGACTTCGACCTGCCCGGCATGGACGGGTGCGAGCTGACGAGCATGCTGCGGCAACGCGGCCTCACCACGCCCATCATCGCACTCACCGCCGGGGCGCACGGGGACGAGGAACAACGCGCATTCGCCGCGGGAATGAATGCGTTCCTGCGCAAACCGGTGTTGCCCGACGACTTGCGCGAAACGCTGGAACGCACGATGCGCGTGCCGGCGTGACCAGGGCCAGTCAATCGGTGCATTGGGCGCGCAAGACCCTTCAACCGATTCCGGATTCGGGCCTGCGGCCCGCTCCGGAATGACCAGCAGAACAAGTAGGGCGGGAGGAGCGCAGCGCATCCCGCCAAACGAGGTCACGTGACGAATTGCTGCCCTCCGCCCCCCGCGAACCTGCAGGAATCAGCGCAAACGAAGTTGACCGTCCGAAGCGAAGGCGAGTGGCTGCGCTACTTCGAGTTGTTGGCGCAGTCCATCAACCACTGCGCCAGCAACGGCACCGGTCGGCCCGTCGCGTAGCCCTTGCGGCCCGGCACCCACGCCGTGCCCGCGACATCCAGATGTGCCCAGCGCGTGCCTTCGGTGAAGCGCGACAGGAACAGCGCGGCCGTCACGGCGCCGGCGCTCTTGCCGCCCACGTTGGCAATGTCGGCGAAGGCCGATTCGAGCTGGTTGCGATAGTCGTCCCACAACGGCAAGCGCCACGCGCGATCCAGCGAATCGCGGCCGGCTGCCAGCAATGCATCGGCCAAGACGTCGTCGGCGCTGAACAGGCCGGATGCATGCGCGCCCAGCGCGATCACGCAGGCACCGGTGAGCGTCGCCGCATCGACCAGCGCCTGCGGCTGAAACCGCTTGCAGGTGTACGACAGGGCATCGCACAGGATCAACCGGCCCTCGGCATCGGTGTTCAACACTTCCACCGTGATACCGGCGTGGGTATGCAGCACGTCGGCGGGACGATAGCCGCCGCCGTCCGGCATGTTCTCGACCGACGGCACCACGCACACGAGGTTGAGCGGCAGTTTCAACTCCACCGCCGACAGGAATGCGCCCAGCACGCCGGCCGCGCCGCACATGTCGTATTTCATTTCCTCCATGGAACCGGTGGGCTTGAGGTTCATGCCGCCGGTGTCGAAGGTGACACCCTTGCCGACCAGCGCGTACGGCTTGGCATCACCCGCACCCTTGTATTCGAGCACGATCAGTTTGGGCGGCGTCGCCGAGCCCGACGCCACCGCGAGCAGCGCGCCCATGCCGAGCTTTTCCATGTCGGCACGCTCCAGCACTTCCAGCGTGACCGAATCCGCATGCTCGTCGGCGATGGTTTTCGCCTGCGCGGCGATATGCGTCGGCGTGCACAGGTTGGGCGGCAGGCAGCCGAGTTCACGCGCGAAGGCGACGCCGCGCGCGATCGCGCGGGCCTGCTCGACGGCTTTTTGCGCGTTCCCGGCGACGAGCACCAGTTTCTTCAAGCGCGCCGCATCGTCGCCGGGCTTCAGGGTTGCGGTGTAGCGGAAGCAGGCGTGATCGATCGTGAGCGCACAGATGCGAACGCGCCAGTCGGCGTCGCAGTCTTTTACATCGATTTGCGGCAACCAAGTCGTCGCGTCCGTCAATGGCAAGTCCTTCAGCGCCTTGCCGGCGTCGGCGCACGCGCGCGCAAACAATTGCGGACCGATTTCGCCTTCGCGGCCCAGCCCCACCAGCAGCACGCGCGGCGCCTTGACGCCGGCAAGGCCGTGCAGCACCAGCGTCGCACCCGACTTGCCGGTGAAATCGCCGGATTCGACGAGGCGCGTCAGTGCGCCGCCGCTGGCGGCATCGATCGCGGCCGCGGCCGTCGACAGTGCGCCCTCGAAGACACCCACCACGACGCAGGGCGTCTCCGCCTTGTCGGCAGCCGCATCGGAACTGAGGCTGAATTCAAGCATCACAAACGCTCCTTGAAAACATCGGGTCGGCGCGCGACCGCCACTACACTGGCGAAACCTTCGAACAGCCCTCGCAAGCGAAGGCAGGGTGCGTGACGCCCGCGCGCAGCGGCCGGACGCAGCAGGTTGTCCAGAGGTTTCCCGTTCGCAAAGCAAACCAGTCTAGCCGATGCCGCGTCTCTCGATTCTCGATCGCTACATCCTGCGCGAATTCCTGTTCGGCAGTCTTGCCGCGGTGGTGGTGCTGCTGGTGATCTTCACCGGCAGCACGTTCGCGGACGTGGCGAACAAGGTCGCGACCGGAAGGCTTCCGGGCGGCGTGATGTTCACGGTGCTTGGATTGAATCTCGTCAATACCCTGCAGGCGTTGCTGCCGATGGGGATGTTCCTCGGGATGCTGCTGGCGCTGGGCCGCATGTATCGCGACAGCGAGATGCACGTGTTGTCGGCGTCGGGGTTCGGGGCGAACGGGTTGCTGAAGCCGGCCGCGATTTTCGCGATCGGTGCGGGTTGCATCGTGGCGTTGGTGGCGTTGTGGCTGGGGCCGCTGGCGGCGCGCACGTCGAACGCGGAAGTGGAACAGGCCAATCGCTCGGTGATCGCCGCGGGACTGGAAGCCGGCCGCTTCACCAGCCTCGCAGGGCGCGGCGGCACGCTGTTTGCCAACACGGTGAGCCCGGACGGCACCCGGCTCGGCAAGCTGTTCGTCGAAAGCGAACGCGCCGAGAAGGACGGTACGGTCAGTATCAGCGTGATCACCGCCGACCACGGCGACCTGTTCCACGAAGGCCAGGAAGACAACCGCTTCATCGCGCTGCACGACGGACATCGCTACGACATCCGGCTGGACCACGACAACTGGCGGCTGATGCAATTCCAGCGCAACGACATCGCGCTGTCGGCGCCGGCCGATGATGACGACCAGAGCGATCCCGAAAGCCTTCGCACCACCGCATCGCTGATCGGCGACGCCAATCTCGACGCACGCGCCGAGTTGCAATGGCGCCTTGCCATCCCGTTCGGGCCGCTGGTGCTGGCGATGCTGGCGCTGCCGATGGCGCGGCAGGCGCCGCGTTCGTCGCCGGTGGGGCGCATCCTGGTCGCGGTGCTCGCGTACCTCATCATCGTGAACCTGACGACGCTGGCACGCATGTTCATCGCCAGCGGCAAGCTGCCCGCACCCGTCGGCATGTGGTGGGTGCTCATTCCGGTCTTCATCGGCGCGGCGTGGGTGTTCGCAAGGCAGTACGCACCCCGCAGGCCGCGCGCCACCATGGGAGCGCGTGCGTGATCGGCGCGCTATGGCAACGCGTGCGCGCCAAGCGTGCCGACGTGCTGATCGCGAGCACCGTGCTGGGCGGGCTGCTGCTGACCTGGCTGGTATTGACCGGACTCGATACCTTCATCCAGTTCGCGGGCCAGATCGGCAGCATCGGCCACAACGGCTATTCGCTCGGCAAGGCGGTGGCCTACATCCTGCTTACCGTGCCGCGACGCGCCTACCAGTGGTTCGTGTTTGCCGCTCTGATCGGCGGGCTGATCGGCATCGGCGCGCTGGCGACCTCCAATGAACTCACTGCCCTGCGCGCCGCGGGCATGTCCAAGCTGCGGATCAGCGCGTCGGTGACGGGGCTGGTCGTGCTGCTGCTGGTCGGCGTGTTCATCCTCGGCGAAACCGTGGCGCCTGCCGGAGAGCAGCGCGCGCAGGCCATCCAGATGCAACGCACCGCGGGCAGCCTGACCCACCAGGCCAGCGGCCTGTGGGAACGCGACGGCAACGACATCGTCAACGCCAAGGCCGCGCTCGCCCATCTCGTGCATGGGCAGCCGCAGGTGGAACTGGCGGACGTGCGCATCTTCGGTTTCGACGATGCCGGCGAGTTGACGTCGTTCCGCCACGCCAAGCTCGCGACGCAGGAAGGCAAGGCGTGGACCCTGCACGACGTGCGCGATACCCAGGTGTCGCCGTCGGGTGCCGTGAGTACGACGCATGCAAGCCAGGCGTGGAGTACATCGCTCGACCCCGAGGTGCTGGAAGCATCGGTCGTGCATCCCGAGTACCTCTCGTTGCGCGATCTTTCGCGCAACATCGATTACCTGCGCGCCAACCGCCAGAACCCGAGCGTGTACTTGAACGCGTACTGGACGCGCGCGTTCTACCCCATCAACACGTTGCTGCTGGTGCTGGCCGCGCTGCCGTTTGCGTTCGGCACGCTGCGCTCCGGCGGCCTCGGCAAGCGGTTGTTCCTAGGCGTGATTGTCGCGATTGCGTGGTATTTCCTCCAGCGCGCCGTCATCAGCACCGGCACCGTGTTCGGCGCACCGCCGTTCATCGTGAACCTGGTTCCGGCATTGCTGCTGCTGGCGATTTCGGTTTGGTATTACCGGCGCGCGTGACGGGCTGTCTGCGGCGTGCTGCTGCGCAGGTTGGCGCTGAGCGTCGCTTGCGTAGGTTGGCGCTGAGCGTAGCGAAGCCCAACGTCGGGCTTCCCGGATGAAGCCCGGTCAGCCCAACCCATGGAAGAACGAGCAGCCAGGCGGTGCAACGGGCGAAGCATCAAAGGCGTGTCATGCGCGTCCGGCACACGCGGTCGTGCCACGCGCGCCCCTCGGCATCGAACCATGCGTACCAGAATCCGCATCCAAGCGCTGCCAGCGATAGCAGCGCCAGCACGTATCGGACCATCGCTGTACGCGCACCCATTCGCGTATCGTCGTCGCGCACGAGTTTCAACTTCCAGGCGCGCATCCCGATGGTGGCGCCCACGCGCGTCCAAGACACCACGAAATACGCGCCGGCGACGACCAGCAGCCAGACGCCGAGCAGCACGCGCAAGGTCGGCTGCGGATGTCGCGGATCGTAGACGTCATGGAACGCCAGCACCCACAGCGCGGCAGCGACGATCCACAACCCGACCAACGGAAACAGGTCGTAAATCATGCTGGTGAAACGCCGCCACAGCGGGGCTGGTTTTGCGGCGTCGGATGCGGAGGTCGATGACATATCGGGCTTGCGGCGGATGGGTGTGCGCGCCAGCATCGCATGATGCCCGATTCACCCATCAACATCGACCCGCGTGACCGTGCCGCGATCGACGCATTCCTCGAAGGCGTGTGGTCGCGTGACGGCCTGGCCGACCTGACGCTCACCGATTATCGGGGCGATCTGGAACGTTGCGCGACATGGCTGGCCGAACACGCGCGCGGACTGCTGCGCGCGACCCGCGAAGACCTGTTCCTTTACCTCGCGGCGCGCAACAGGGCCGGCATCGGCGCGCGGACCAACGCACGCGAGTTGACGGCGCTGCGGCGTTTCTACGGCGAACAGGTGCGACGCGATGTTTCCTTCGAAGATCCGACCCTGCTGCTCGACACGCCCAAGCTGCCACGCACGCTGCCCAAGGCGCTGGCGGAGCGCGAGATCGAAGGGTTGCTGGAAGCGCCGAAAACCGACACGCCGATCGGCCTGCGCGATCGCGCGATGCTGGAATTGATGTATGCCTGCGGCCTGCGCGTCAGCGAACTGGTGACCTTGCCCTTGTCGGGTTTGAACCTGCGCCAGGGCGTGCTGCGCGTCACCGGCAAGGGCGGCAAGGAACGGCTGGTGCCGATCGGCGAGACCTGCATGGACTGGTTGACGCGGTATCTGCGCGACGCGCGCCCAGCGCTGGCGAAAGGCCGCGAAACGCCCGCGTTGTTTTTGTCCAACCGCGCCGCCGGCATGACCAGGCAGATGGCATGGACGCTCGTGAAGAAACATGCGCTCGCCGCCGGCATTGCGGCCAAACGCATTTCACCGCACGTATTGCGGCATTCGTTCGCGACGCATCTGCTGAACCATGGCGCCGATCTGCGCGTGCTGCAGATGCTGCTGGGCCACAGCAATCTTTCCACCACGCAGATTTACACGATGGTCGCGCGGGAAGGCTTGAAACGGTTGCATTCGCAGCATCATCCGCGGGCTTAGTCTTTGCGATCATCCCTGATCGCTGCCTCGACACAGAATTCGATAAATCCAACCTCTTCGGCTGCGGAATCACCGGAACGGGCTTCCTGCCCTGATTTTCCACAACAGCGGCTCAGACAACTACGTGACGGTCTCCAATCCGCGCGACCCCGTTATCATTCGGTTTTTCCGCGGAGCCGCGACATGGCCGAACAGAAGTATCCCGAGTGGGTGTGGCACAACGGCAAGATCGTGCCGTGGGCAGACGCCACCGTGCACGTGATGTCACACAGCCTGCAATACGGCTCGGCGATATTCGAAGGCATCCGCTGCTACAAAACCCCGAAGGGCGGCGCGATCTTCCGGCTGGCGGCACACATGAAGCGCCTGTACAGCTCGGCGCGCATCTACGACATGCCAATGCCTTTCACGATCGATGAGGTCACCGCGGCCTGCCACGAGGTGTTGAAGAAAAACGGTTTCGAGCAGGCCTATCTCCGCCCGTGCGCGTTCCGCGGGCTCGGCGGGTTCGGTATTTCCGCCGACACGCCGGTGCAGATCACGATCGCCGGCTGGCCGATGGGCCCGTACCTCGGCCCCGAAGCGCTGAAGAACGGCATTACCGCCTGCGTGTCGAGCTGGCAGCGCTTTGCGCCCAACACCATCCCGGCCGGCGCCAAGGCAGCCGGCAACTATCTTTCCGGTCAACTGATAGCGCGCGAAGCGCGCCAGCGCGGCTTCGGCGAAGGCATCGCGCTCGCATCCACCGGACTCCTGAGCGAAGGCGCGGGCGAAAACGTGTTCCTGGTGTTCGATGGCGCGCTGCACACCGCGCCCGTCAGCGCCGCGCTCTTGAACGGCATCACCCGCGACTCGATCATCACGCTGGCGCGCGACAACGGCATCTCCGTGGTCGAGCGTGACCTGCCGCGCGAATACCTGTACCTCGCCGACGAAATCTTCATGTGCGGCACCGCCGCCGAGGTCACACCGATCCGCTCGGTGGACGGCAAGCAGGTCGGCAGCGGCGAAGGCGGCCCGGTGACGCGCAAGATCCAGGACCTTTTCTTCGGATTGTTCGACGGGCGCACGGAAGACAAGTGGAATTGGCTGGAAAGGTTGTAATGTCCGGTAGATGAACCCTTCGCCCAACCTGTTCCTGATCGGCCCGATGGGCGCCGGCAAGTCCAGCATCGGGCGCCGGCTGGCCGAGCATTTCGACATGCCATGCATCGATCTCGATGCCGCGGTCGAGGAACGCACGGGCGCAAGCGTGGCGACGATCTTCGAGATCGAGGGCGAGGCGGGGTTCCGCCGCCGCGAATCCGATCTTCTGGCCGAGCTGTCCAACCAGAACGGCATCCTGCTCGCCACCGGTGGCGGTGCGGTGCTGGTGCCCGGAAATCGCGTGCTGCTGCGCGAGCGCGGCTTCATGGTGTGGCTGCAGACCTCGGTCGAGCAGCAATTGCAACGCCTCGTCCGCGATCGCCAGCGCCCGCTGCTCGACACCCCGGACCGGCGCGAGCGACTGGAACAACTGGCGCGCGTTCGCGACCCGGTCTACCGTGAGCTCGCCGACCTCGCGGTCGGCAGTACCGATGAATCCTGCCAGCACGCCGCGGCGCGCATCGCTTCGTTGCTGGAACGACATTGGCAGCGTGCACCGACGACCAGGGCCACGGCATGACCGCCACCCTTGAAGTCGGATTGTCGGCACGCCGTTATCCGATCCACATCGGCAACGATTTCCTCGATGACGCAAAAAACTGGCGCGACGCGATCCGCGGCGCCCATGCGCTGATCGTCAGCGACAACAACGTCGCTCCGCTGTATGCGCAGCGATTGCGCGATGCGCTCGCACGCGCACCTGGCGCGCAAGTGCAATGCGGAACGCTGGTCCTGCCCGCGGGCGAGGCCCACAAGAATCTCGACGCCGTCTCGAAGATACTCGACGCGCTCGCGCAACTGGGCGCCACCCGCGACGCCTGCGTGCTCGCGCTCGGCGGCGGCGTGATCGGCGACATCGCGGGTTTCGCTGCCGCGTGCTGGATGCGCGGGGTCGACTTCGTGCAGTTCCCGACCACATTGCTGGCGATGGTGGACTCTTCGGTGGGCGGCAAGACCGGCGTCGATCACGCGGCCGGCAAGAACCTGATCGGTGCGTTCCACCAGCCGCGCGCGGTGATCGCCGATCTCGCCACGCTGGCGACGCTGCCCGATCGCGAATTGCGCGCAGGGCTTGCCGAAGTGGTCAAGACCGCGTGCATCGGCGATGCGGATTTCTTCGGCTGGCTGGAAGCGCATGCCAATGCATTGCTGGCGCGCGACATGGACGCGCTGACGCACGCCATCGCGCGCTGCTGCCGTTTCAAGGCCGACGTGGTGGAACGCGACGAGCGCGAAACCGGCGAGCGCGCATTGCTCAACTTCGGCCACAGCTTCGGTCATGCGCTGGAAACCGAGGCGGGCTACGGCTCGCTGCTGCACGGCGAAGCCGTCGCGATAGGGATGGTTGTCGCCGCGCGGCTGTCGGCACAGTTCGGCATGGCGGATGCAGGCGATTCCGAACGGCTGCGCGCGTTGCTGGAATGCCTGGATCTGCCAACCGCGATTCCGTCCGGCATCGCAGTGGACAACCTGCTTGCGCGCATGCGGCTGGACAAGAAAAATCGTGCCGGCGCATTGCGCCTGATCCTGTGGCGCGGCATCGGGCGCGCGGAGATTGCGGAAGGCGCGGACGAGGCGGCGGTAACAAGTGTGCTTGAAGGGACGAGGGTCGAGTAGCGAGGCTGCTTCGAAACGTCCGCCACGAACTGCCGTGGCGTGCTTGCGCCTGCGGGACCAGGCGCGCGTCGTCCCCGACCCTCGTCCCTCGTCCCCGCCACTCGTTACAATGCGCGTTCCCCGAGTTCGTTGGGTCTTCATGCACCTCTACATGCAAACCCCGCCCGGCAGCGGCGTCGCGCCGCGTTACTGCCGCATCGCGCTGGAGCAGGATCTGCTTGGCGGCTGGACGCTGTACCGGGAATCAGGCACCGAGGGCGGACGCGCGACGCTGAAGCGAGAGGTGTACCTGGATCGCGATGCCGCGCTGAGCGCGTTCGAGCAGGCCCGCGATGCGCAATTGAAGCGCGGCTTCAAGGTGATGATCACACAAGGCATCGACAACTCGCATGGCTGAAACGTCCGACCGCAGCAATCGGTTCCTGCGCGCGCTGCGCCGCCAACCCGTCGATGCGACGCCCATCTGGATCATGCGGCAGGCCGGCCGCTATCTGCCCGAATACCGCGCCACCCGCGAACGCGCCGGCAGTTTCCTGGCGCTGGCGCAGACGCCGGATCTCGCCTGCGAAGTCACTTTGCAGCCGATCGAACGATTTGCACTGGACGCGGCGATCCTGTTCTCCGACATCCTCACCGTGCCCGACGCGATGGGCTTGGGCCTGCATTTCGTCGAAGGCGAAGGCCCGAAGTTCCATCGCCCGCTGCGAAGCACCGCCGACATCGCGAAACTCGGCGTGCCCGACCCGGAGCAATCCCTCCGCTACGTGACGGATACGGTGCGGCTGGTGCGCAGCGAATTGCGTGGCCGCGTGCCGCTGATCGGTTTCGCCGGCAGCCCGTGGACGCTGGCGTGCTACATGATCGAAGGCGAGGGCTCGCGCGATTTCGCGCGGGTGAAAGCGTTCGCGCTGAACGAACCCGCCGCGATGCACGCGCTGCTGGACGTGAACGCGCGTGCAGTGGCCGCGTATGTGTCGGCGCAAGCGGCCGCCGGCGCGCAGGCGCTGATGGTGTTCGACAGTTGGGGCGGGATGCTGGCGCCCGCGATGTTCGAGGAATTTTCGGCGCGTTATCTTGCACGGATCGCTTCGCTGCTGCGCGATGACGCGCGCGCGCGCGACGTGCCGCTGATCCTGTTTTCCAAGGGCGCGAACGCCAGCCTCGAAGTCCTTGCCGACACCGACTGTGCGGCGCTGGGCGTGGACTGGACCCTCACGCTGGACGAAGCGCGCCGCCGCGTCGGCGATCGCGTCGCGCTGCAGGGCAACCTCGATCCGGCAACCCTGCTCGCTTCGCCCGACGTGATCAGGCGCGAAGTGCGCCGCGTGCTCGACGACTTCGGACCGCATCCCGGCCACGTCTTCAATCTGGGCCACGGCATCACGCCGGATGTCGATCCCGAACACGTCGCGGTGCTGGTGGATGCTGTGCACACGCACGGCGTTGCTGCCCCGACGAATGGCTAAAGCCCTTGGACTTGCATGCGTCGACTTGAAATTGCCGCACGATTTTCGCAAGGGCGGTGCGGATTCATTTCTCAGTCCTGCGACGCTCAAAGCACTCCCGGACCGATCCTCCCTGTGACTGTACCTTCTGCATGCAATCGGCAAAGATCAACAGTGCATGCCTGTCGTGAAGTCCGAAAGCTGTCGCCGGTTGCGCTGCCGCGATTGCGCGGGCCAAGGGAATATAAAACACTAGTCTCTCCTTGAGATGAGGCGACATGCCGTCGTAGAGCTGCGCAAGCGTCGCACTGTCGCTTTCCAGACCTTGTCGGATGACCGACTGCGTTGTTTCCCGATCGACAGGCGCAAGATGACGTACGTTGTCGACCAGCATCCCGAGGTGGTCTATCCACCGATTCGCGGTAATTTCGCCGAGACTCTGCTTGCCCACGTCTCCGATTCTCGCAACCAACCAACCCGCCGCGAATGCCACAGCCATTGAGGCCACCACCAGCGACAATCTCATGACCTTTCCTTTTGTGGCTGATTTGTACATCGGCTGCGCTCCCCGGTTACTGGCCCACACAATACTGCTCATCTTCAATGCGCGTGCGGGATGACCGAAGAACCGCAGCCGGTCGGGAAGTCCCGGCAAATTGACAGCGCAGTCGAATGCGCAGAACGGTTCGTCCGGGACAGGCCGGTGCAATTGGCCTAAAATCGCGGTCTTGCCTTGCCTGATCGCGAGCCATGAACCAACGTTTCCTCACCGGCATCACCACCACCGGCACGCCACACCTCGGCAATTACGTCGGTGCGATCCGGCCCGCGATCGCGGCCAGCCGGCGCAGCGATGCCGACGGATTTTTCTTCCTCGCCGATTACCACGCGCTGATCAAGAGCGACGATCCGGTGCGCATCGCGCGCTCGCGGCTGGAAATCGCGGCAACCTGGCTGGCCTGCGGCCTCGATCCGGAACGCGTCACCTTCTACCGGCAATCGGACATCCCGGAAATTCCGGAACTTACCTGGATGCTGACCTGCGTGACAGCCAAGGGGCTGCTCAACCGCGCGCACGCGTACAAGGCCGCGGTCGACCAGAACACCGCGAAGGGCGAGGATCCGGACGCGGCGATCACCGCCGGCCTGTACATGTATCCGGTGTTGATGGCGGCGGACATCCTGCTGTTCAACGCCGACAAGGTGCCGGTCGGGCGCGACCAGGTGCAGCACGTCGAGATGACCCGCGACATCGGCCAGCGCTTCAACCATATCCACGGCAAGGCCTGGCGCGCGGCCGGCGGCGAAGGCGAACCGTTCGTGCTGCCGGAAGTCGCGATCGAGGAATCGGTCGCCACCCTGCCCGGCCTCGATGGCCGCAAGATGTCCAAGAGCTACGACAATACCGTGCCGTTGTTCGAGGGCGGCGCCAAGGCGACGCGCGAAGCCATCGCGAAAATCGTCACCGATTCGCGCGAACCCGGCCAGCCGAAGGACCCGGATTCATCCAGCCTGTACGCGATCTACCGCGCGTTTGCCGGCGACACCGAGAGCGCAGCCTTCCGGCACGAGCTCGAAGCCGGCATGGGTTGGGGCGACGCCAAGACCCAGCTGTTCGAGCGGATCGATGCGGAAACCGCGCCGCTGCGCGAACACTACGACATGCTGATGGCGCATCCCGACGACATCGAGGATGCGCTGCGCGAAGGCGCGCGGAAGGCACGCGCGGTGGCGGCGCCGCGCATCGAAATCATGCGTCGGGCGGTCGGCCTTGGCGCGCTGGCGGCGCCCGCGGGCAAAACGAAGGTCGCGAAGAAAACCGACAAGCGCGCGCGGATCGTCAGCTTTCGCGATGGCGAGGGTTTCCGTTTCCGGCTGGTGGGTGCGGACGGCGAGGAATTGCTGCTCTCGCGTGCGTTCGGTGAACCGCGCGGCGCCGGACAGGCCTCGCGCGCGCTCGCGGCCGAAGATGCCGACATATCGCTCGTGCCGGTCGATGCGTCGCGATTCGCGTTCATGCAGGACGGCGCGACGCTCGCAGCCAGCGTGGAGTTCACCGAATTGACCGCGCGCGACGCGGCCATCGAACGGACCCGCGCGGCCCTCGCTTCGCTGCGCGACGGCGAATAGCCATGGCCCGCTTCATCGCCCTGCTGCTGATCGGCCCCTGGCTGGTGGTGCTCGGCTGGCTGTACTGGCTGTACGTGCGCAGGCGTGCCGCGAATGGCATCCCGGCCAGCTTCGACGTGGGCGTGCTGGTGGCGGCCGCACTCGCCACCATCGGCTGTGCCGCGATCGGTTACGGGGCGGCGATCGGTCACGGCGGCGCGATCTGGACGCAGGTCGCGGCGGCGCTGGGGGCTTATGCAGGATTCAATCTGGTGCTTGCGTTCGGATTGCTTTATCACGTCTGGCGACGTCAGCGCATGACTTCCGCCAGTCGCAGCCCCTGAACCACGTCGTTATCTTGCGCAGTTTCCGGCACGCGCTTCGAACCTGCCGTCGCGTGCCCTTCACGGTTGCCGATTCCACAGCATGCGCCTTCTTCAAATCGCCGCGCTGTCCAGTTTGGCTGCGTTCGTCGCACCCGCGCTCGCGGTCACCATCGACGGCCACATCACGCCCGGTGAATGGCGGGATGCGCGACACGTCACCGATTTTCGCCAGTCCCAACCGCTGACCGGCCAGCCCGCGGACTATCCCGTCCAGGCTTGGGTGTTGGCCACGCCGAATGGTCTGGCGGTCGCGGTGCGGGTCAGCCAGCCGCCGGGGGTGCCACGCACCAGCCAAAAGGTGCAGCGCGACTTCCACGACAATGTCGACCGCGTGAACCTCAACGTCGATTTCAACGGCAACGGTCGCACCGGCTACAACTTCGTGGTGGCTTCGACCGGCGCGGTCGGCGACGCCGTGATCACCGACGAGAGGCAGTTCGACGAGGACTGGGACGGCAGCTGGCGACACGCGGTCAGCCAGGATGCACAGGGCTGGTCCGTGGAATTCCTGATCCCGTGGTACATCGCGCCGATGCACCAGGCCATCGACGGTCACCGCACCATCGGCATCAACATCGACCGCGTGATCGCCTCGCTCGGCTTGCGCGCAGCGTGGCCTCTGGTCAGTTTCGAGCAACCCCGGTTCGTATCCGACTTCGCACGGATCACGGTTCCCGCCTACAGCCAGTCCTTGCTCGCGGTGACGCCCTACGTTTCCACGCGCTACGACAACGTGGGCCACGACGGCGGCTTCAGCGAAGGCGTGGATGTGTTCTGGAAACCGAACGGCCAGTTCCAGTTGACGGCGACGCTCAATCCCGATTTCGGCCAGGTGGAAAGCGATGATCTCGTGATCAATTTCGGCGCCACCGAAACCTACTTCAGCGACAAGCGACCGTTCTTCACCGAGAACCAGGGCATCTTCGCGTTCAGCCTGCTCGATGACAACAGCGCACTGGTGTACACGCGCCGGGTCGGCGGCCCCGCCGACGACGGCAGCGGCGCCGGCGACATCGATGCCGCGGTGAAATTCAACGGCAGCGTCGGCACCACGAGTTACGGCGTGCTGGCCGCCGACGAACGCGGCGAGGCGGGGCGCACGTTCGGCGCCGTGCGCGTGGTTCACGACTTCGGCACCCGGAGCCTCGGCATGTTGCTGACGCGCGTGGATCATCCATTCCTCGACCGCCAGGCGACGGTGCTGGGCCTCGACCAGCACTGGCATCCGAATGCCGATCTGACGATCGCGACCAATCTGGTCGGCAGCGACATCGTGCAGTCCGGACAAAGCAGCAAGGGACTCGGCGGCACCTTCATCGCCGATTACGTGATGGACAACGGCTGGCGCCAGCAGTGGCTGGGGATGTATTTCGACGATCGCCTGCAGGTCAACGACTTCGGTTACCTCGAACGCAATGACCTGGAATACGCGCACTGGGAGGTACGCAAGCGCATCACCGACCTGCCGGCGAATTCGCGCTACCGCGATCACGATTGGCACTTCCGCATCGACGCGCTCGACAACACGCGCGGCTTGAACCTGCGCCGCCAATTGCGCATCGAACGCGAAAGCAATCTGCGCGACGGTGCCAACGAAGACATCGAACTCAACGTCAACAGCGCGTTGTGGGACGACCTGCTGACCCGCGGTCACGGTGCGTTGTTCCTGCCGCCGTCTTTTTCGCTTCGCATCGAACGGCATGCACCCCGCCACGGCGACTGGGCAAACGAATGGGAATTCGACCTCGCGAGCGGCGGATTGAACGGGAACCACCAGGTGGGCTATGAGTTGGAAATCGTGCCCACCTACTTCATCAGCGACGCGTTGAGTTTGTCGGTGGGCGCGGACTACGTGGCCGTCCCGGGCTGGCTGGTATGGCAGCACGACAACCTGATCGGCAGCTTCGACCGGCGCTCGCTGGAACTGGAAGCGGGACTCGACTGGGCCATCGACAGTCGTCAGGAACTGCGCATCAAGCTGCAGGCGATCGGACTCGATGCAAAACTTCGCGGCGCGTACCGGGTGGCGGTGAACGGCAGGGCTTTGCCGAGCGACGACGCGATCGACAGCTTCGGCGTGCGCACGCTGGGTTTGCAGCTCCGCTATCGCTACGAACTCGCGCCGCTGTCGTACCTCTATGTCGTCTACGGCCGCGGCGGATACGAGCAGACGCCGCTGCTTGACGACGTGCAGGGCGCGCCGCAAATCCTGCGCGACAGCTTTTCGCTGCGCGATACCGAGCAGTGGCTGGTCAAGCTGAACTACCGGTTCGACATGTGAGCGGGCACCGCCCGCCGATTGGTTCGGAGGACAGTGCCCGCCCTGCAAATGTCGAGTTTCGGACTTATTGCGGCGACGCGAGGTCGTCCAGGATCGCTTTCAGGAAGCGCGCGGCCTCGCCACCGGTGCAGGCGCGATGGTCAAAGGTCAGCGAAATAGGCAGGCGCCGATGGACTTCGATCCCGCCGATCACCGCGACCACGTCGTGGGACAACTTGCCGACGCCGACGATCGCGACGCACGGCGGCACCACCACGACCGTGCCGTAGCGGCCGGCGAACATGCCGAAGTTGGACAGGCTGATGGTGTAGCCGGTCAGTTCCGAGGCCGGGATCGAACGGTCCTCGACCTGCGCGCGCAGGCGATTGATGCCTTCGCGCAAACCGCGCGCATCAAGCACGTCGGCGTTGCGCAGCGCCGGTACGAACAGGCCGTCCGGCGTGTCGACGGCGATGCCGAGGTCGACGTGCGGGTGTTTGGTGACGCTGAGGTTCGCATCGTCGAACCATGCGTTCAACGCCGGCTCGGCCTTGCACGCCGCCACGATCGCGCGCACGGTGCGTGCGGTGATGTCCTGCTTGCCCAGCCACTGGTGCAGGTCGGCGTCATCGACGATCGTGGTCTGCACCACGCGGTCGCGCGCATCGGCCATTACCCGCGCCATGTTGCGGCGCACGCCCTTCAACTGTTCCGGCTGACCCGTTGCCTGCACGGACGGCGGCGTGGTGCGCATGGGCTTGCCGGATTGGGAGAGCGTACTTCTGGTTCCCTCTCCCCCCGGGAGAGGCGGAGCGGAGTGAACGCGCGCGAAGCGCGAGCGCGCAGCGCCGGGTGAGGGTACGGCCCGCACCGAACCGTCATCCCCAGCCCCTTCCCCGGAGGGAGAGGGGCGAGAAGCCGTGCCGGAAGCCGCGGCATTCTTCACGTCCTGCATCGTGACCACGCCGCCCGCGCCGGTGGCCTGCACGCGCGCGAGATCGACCTTCAGTTTCCTTGCCATCGCGCGCACCGCCGGCACGGCCTTCACGCCGCCGACGCTGCCTGCCTGTTCCGTGCGCACTTCGTTGCTGCTCGAGACCGCGCCGACCACCGTGCCCTCGTCTTCGCGTTCGGCGGCGCCGCCTTTCTTGATCTCGCCGCCTTCGTCCGACGCGATCACCTTGTCCCCGTTGGCGGGCGCCGGTGCGCCGGCTCCTTTCGTGGGTTGTGCCGGCGCATGGTGGTGGCCACCCGCGGCGTTCTCGGCGCGCTGCTTGGCGTTGGGATCGAGTTCGAACTCGGCCAGCGCCGCGCCGGTGTTGATCACGTCGCCCGCCGCGCCGTGCTGCTTGAGCAGCTTGCCGGTGAATGGCGACGGCACTTCCACCACGGCCTTCGCCGTTTCCATCGAGACCAGCGGTGCATCCAGCTTGACACTGTCGCCTTCCTTCACCAGCCATTCGACGATGGTGGCGTCGGGCAGGCCTTCGCCGAGGTCGGGGAGATGGAATGTTTTCTTGTCGGCCATGATCGATCACCTTGTCCGTTGAACCCCTCTCCCACCGGGAGAGGGGCAGGGGTGAGGGTTCGGGTACCGCATTGAGGTTCGTCGCGACACCGGACCCTCATCCGGCGCTTCGCGCCACCTTCTCCCACAGGGAGAAGGGTATAAAAGCCTACCCCGCCGCCAGCGTCCGCTTCGCTGCATCGACGATGCGCGCGGTGCTGGGCAGCTGCTTCATCTCGAGGCGGTACAGCGGGGTGTGGATGTCCCAGCCGCTGACGCGTGCGACCGGCGCCAGCAGATCGTAGATGCATTCCTCGGCGATGCGCGCGGCGATCTCGGCACCGAAACCCGCCGTCTTCGGCGCTTCCTGCACGATCACGCAGCGGCCGGTTTTCTGCACGGATTCGGCGATGGTGTCGAAGTCGAGCGGCGTCAGCGTGGCGACGTCGATCACTTCGGCGCTGATGCCTTCCTTCGCCAGCGCGTCGGCGGCTTCCAGCGTTTCCTTGACCTCCGCACCCCAGGTCACCAGCGTGATGTCGGTGCCGTCACGCAGCACGAAGCACACGTCCAGCGGCAGCGCCTCGCCGTCGTCCGGCACTTCTTCCTTGTACTGGCGGTAGATGCGCTTGGGTTCGTAGAACACCACCGGGTCCGGATCGCGGATCGCGGCGAGCAACAAGCCGTAGGCGCGCGCAGGCGACGACGGCAGCACCACGCGCAGGCCCGGCACGTTGGTGAACAGGTGCTCGTTGGCTTCCGAATGATGTTCCGGGGCATGGATACCGCCGCCCCACGGCGCGCGGAACACGGCCGGGCACGTGATGCGCCCTCGGGTGCGGTTGCGCATGCGCGCGGCGTGGCAGCAGATCTGCTCCATCATCGGATAGATGAAGCCCTCGAACTGCGCCTCGCACACGGGCTTCATGCCCTGCGCGGCGAGACCGACGGTGACGCCGGCAATGGTGGTCTCGTCCAGCGGCGTGTCGAACACGCGCCACTCGCCGAACTTGTCCGACAGGCCTTGCGTCGCGCGGAACACGCCGCCGTTGACGCCCACATCCTCGCCCAGCACGATCACTGATTTGTCGTGCTTCATCTCGTAAGCGAGCGCCTGGGTGACGGCTTCGATCAGGGTAATCGCCGCCATGTCAATGGCTCCCCTGATCCAGCGCGATCGCTTCATCGCGCTGCTTCAACAAGTCGGCCGGCAATTCGGCGAAGGTGTAATCGAACATCGCCGTCACCGGCTGCGCCTTGGTTTCGAGGTACGTGTTCACTTCGTTGTCCATCCACTCGTCGCATTCGGCCTGCAACTTTTCTTCCTTCTTCTTGTTCCAGGCCTTCTTCGCTTCCAGCCAGGTGCGCAAACGCTTGACCGGATCCTTGGTCCACGCGTCCTCGACTTCGTCCTTGCCGCGATAGCGACGCGCGTCGTCGGCGGTGGTGTGGTCGCCGAGGCGATAGGTGACGCATTCGACCACGCTGCCGCCCTTGCCGGCGCGCGCGCGTTCGACCGCGTCGCCCATGGCTTTCTTCACCGCGATGATGTCGTTGCCGTCGACCTGGATGCAGAACAAACCCGCGGCGATGCCCTTCTGCGCCAGCGTCTTGGCGCCGGACTGGATCTTGCGCGGCACCGAGATCGCCCACTGGTTGTTGACGATCGCCGCGACCAGCGGCAGGTCGCGCGCGCCGGCCACATTGATGGCGCCGTAGAAGTCGGCCTTGGACGAACCGCCGTCGCCGATGGTGCACACCGCGACGCGCTTCTCCTTGCGGATCTTGAACGCCAGCGCGGAACCGGCCGCGTGCAGGCATTGCGTGCCGATCGGCACCGACCACGCGAAGTCGTGCTTCGCCGGTTCGTTCTGGTAATCGTTGCCGCGCTCGTCGCCGCCCCAGTACATGTACACGTCGCGCGGGCGCACGCCGCGGTACAACTGCGCGCCGTACTCGCGGTAGCTGGGCGCGAACACATCTTCCGGCTTCATCGAGGCGCCGATACCAACGTGGGTGGCTTCGTGCCCGAGGCATGAAGCATAGGTGCCGAGCTTGCCGGTGCGCTGCAGCGCGATCGACTTGGTGTCGAACACGCGAGTGGAAACCATCAGCTTGTACAGCTCGACCATCTGGTCGATGTCCTGCGCGAAGTCGGGCAGGTCCTTCCTGACCTGCTTGCCCTCGGCGTCGAGGTATTGCAGGTATTCGATTTCAAACTTGGCTGCGATGGGCACGGAATGCTCCCGGTCGGTTCGGATTCGATGGACGCCGCGTCGCGCGGCGTCACGACCGCTCGCAATCGACGTTTCAGCGCAAGCGCGCCGCCTATTATCGCATGCATGCGCGCAGCTTCGCAGGCAGCGGAAATGCTGCATCGCAACAGGCGGCCCACCACTCGCGTTGATTTTTATCACGGCCCGGCAAGCTGGCCGCGGTGATGATCAAAGGCCATGCGACGGCATAATGACGCCTTTGCGTCCAGCGCGCGGCAACCATCCACCCAGGGCTCGAATCATGACTGACAGCAACCGGCGCGAACTCGAAGCCGGCATCCAGCGCGACCTTTCCGGGCGCATGACGTATGCGAGTTATCTGCAGCTCGACACGTTGTTGTCGGCACAGCGGCCCGTGTCCGATCCCGCGTATCACGACGAAATGTTGTTCATCGTGCAGCACCATGTCGCGGAGCTGTGGCTGAAGCTGATGATCCACGAGTTGCGCGCGACCCTCGTCGACCTGGACGCCGACCGCGCCGACCAGGGCTTGAAGAAACTGGCGCGCGTGAAGCGCATCCAGGATCAGTTGTTCAACGAGTGGGCCGTGCTGGAGACGATGACCCCGCACGAATACCTGAAATTCCGCGACGCACTGGGCCCATCGTCGGGCTTCCAGTCGCTGCAATATCGCACGGTGGAATTCCTGCTCGGCAACAAGCACGCCGACATGCTTGACGTGTTCGCACACGACGACGCCGCGACCAGACAATTGCGCACGACGCTGGAGGCGCCAAGCCTGTACGACGCGGTCTTGCACTGGCTGGCGCGCCGCGGCCATGCGGTTCCCGAAGCCATCCTCGATCGCGACGTACGCGAGGGCTGGAAGCGTCAGGCATCGCTGTTGCCGGTGTTCCAGCGCATTTACGAAGCGCCGGAAAAATATTGGTCGGAATACGAACTCTGTGAAACGCTGGTCGATGTGGAAGAAAACTTCCAGATGTGGCGCTTCCGCCACATGAAGGCGGTCGAGCGCATCATCGGCTACCGGCCGGGCACCGGGGGTTCATCGGGCGTCGGGTTCCTCAAGAAGGCACTCGATCTCACCTTCTTCCCCGAATTGCTGGAAGTGCGCACGCAGATTCGATCCAGTTGAGCGATTCTCACGATCGCCTGCGGGCACCGGCGGCGTTTCCATGGCGCTGGTGTCCCTGATTGCCTCATCACGGATGTGAAGCGGATGCCCGGCGTTCGTTGAACCTTTGCAAGGGCCACCCATGATCGAAGCCATCGACAACGCGACATTGCCGGCCAGGCCGGATTTTCCGCAGCGGCTCGGGCATCCCAAGCCGTTGTGGATGCTGTTCATGACGGAGTTCTGGGAACGCTTTGCGTTCTACAGCGTGAGCTGGGCGCTGGCGCTGTACATCGTGCAGCAGTTCTACCACGGCGACCCCGCGGGACAGGCCTGGGCCAGCGGCATCTTTGGCGCGTACACCGCGCTGATCTACGGCACCTGCCTGTTCGGCGGATGGGTGGCGGATCGCGTGATCGGCTACCAACGCACGATCCTGGTGGGCGCGCTGGTGATGGCGGTGGGCCTGTTCGTGTTGATGCTGCCATCCCGCGCGATGCTATTGCTGGGCTTGGCCCTCGTGATCGTTGGCGACGGCCTTTTCAAACCCAATATTTCGACGATGGTCGGCCAGCTTTACGGGCGCGACGATCCACGTCGCGATCGCGGGTTCACGCTGTTCTACATGGGCATCAATGCGGGGGCGCTGATCGCACCGCTGCTCACGGGTTGGCTGGCGGCGCATTTCACGGGCACGCCGACGCAGCAGAATTTCCGGCTGGTGTTCGCGGCCGCCGGCGTGGGTATGCTGATCAGCCTCGTGTGGTTCTGGTTCGGTCGCCGGCAGTTGAAACACGTGGGGCGTCCGGCGCCGGGCGCGGAAGGTCTGGCGCGCGTGGCATGGGTGGCGCTCGGCGTCGTGATCGCCGTGCCGCTGGTGTACCTGCTGCTGTCGAAGATCGGCGCGGGCGGCCTGCAGTGGCTGCTCGGATTGTTGTTCGTCGCGGTGGCGGCGATGCTGCTGGCGGAGGCCGCGCGCCATGACCGCGTGCAGGTGCATCGCGTGATCGCGATGCTGATCATTTTCGCGTTCAACGTGCTGTTCTGGATGTTCTATTACCAGTTCGGCACGTCGTTCAATTTCCTCGCCGAGAACATCGTGGATCGCGTGATGCCGGGCGGCTGGGTCTTCCCGGTGGGCTGGTTCCAGTCGGTGAGCCCGCTTTCGATCATCGTGTTCGCGCCATTGGTGACGCTGGTCTGGGCTGCGCTGGACCGGCGCCGAATGGAACCGTCGATCCCGCGCAAATTCGGATTCGGACTGATCTTCAACGGCCTCGGATTCCTGGTGCTGATGTTCGCGCTGTCGGAGTTGCTCGGCGCGAACGGCCTGATCCCGTTGTGGCCACTGGTGGCGTGCTACGTGCTGCAGACGTGGGGCGAGCTGTGCCTGTCACCGATCGGATTGTCGATGGTGACCAAGCTGGCGCCGCCGCGGCTGGTCGGCTTCGCGATGGGTGGCTGGTTCCTGTCGCTGGCGGTGGGCGGCAATCTTTCGGGGCTGTTCGCCAGTCGCGTCGCCGGCAGCGGTGGCATGACGGTCGCCTCCGCGCTGTCGGGTTTCACGTTCGGCTTCTGGCTGCTGCTGGGCGCCGGTTTGCTGCTGCTCTTGATTTCGCCGCTGGTGAACCGGTTGATGCACGGGGTCCGCTAGGAAACTTCTGATCTACCCATATCGTCGTCATTCCCGCGAAAGCGGGAACCCATTGTCTTTGATGCGGGGCTTCTGAAACAAAAGGGGCTGGGTTCCGGATATCGCTTCGCGATTCCGGAATGACGAGCAAAAGCAGAGCTTCCTATGTTTCTGTCGGCATCAATTTGTCCAGGATGCCGGTCAGCCAGCGCCGCTCTTCGACGCTCAGCTTTTCCAGGAACTCGCGTTCGTGGCGGCGCGCGAGCGGTGCTACCGCGTCGTGGATGCGCCAACCGGCCGCCGACAGCCGCAATACCGACCGGCGCTTGTCGCCGTGGTGCATGCGGCGTAAAACCCGCCCGCCTTCGACGAGCCGCGCCAGCGCGCGGCTGATCGCCACCTTGTCCATTGCGGTCAGCCGCGCCACCGCACGCGCCGACAATCCCTCGTTGTCGTAGCGCGCCAGCACCGCCATCACTCGCCAGTCGGTGGTGCCGAGGTCGAAGCGCTTCTGATATTCGTCCGCAATCGCCTGGCTGACCGTGTTGGACACGATCGACAGCTGATACGGGACGAATTTTTCAAGTTCGATGGGGGCGTGGCGGGGCATTTGCGTCGGACTTGCAAATAGTTTCATCTGAAACTATTGTAGTGCCTGGTTTTGCGATCGTCCATGATCGCCGCATGGTTCAAGTTGCAAGTGGCCCAAGCGCTTCTTGCCCACCAACACCAGAACGGGCTTCCTGCCCTGACTTTTCACCAAAAGCTCGTTTTTCCGGAGGCTCCCATGAGCGCACAACCCAACACCGGCATGCGGCCGACCACCTTCGAAAACCCGATGGGCGTGGATGGCTTCGAGTTCGTCGAATTTGCTGCGCCCGATCCGAAACTCCTGCACGGCCTGTTTCGGCGCCTCGGGTTCACACCCGTCGCCAAGCACAAGAACAAGGCGATCACGTTGTACCGCCAGGGCGGCTGCAACCTGCTGGTGAACGAACAGTCCGATTCGTTTGCCGCGGATTTCGCAAAGGCGCACGGGCCTTGCGCGAGCGGTTTTGCGATCCGCTTTTCGCACCCCGCGTCCGAAGTGCTGCAGGCCACGCTTAAAAACGGCGCGAAAGAGATCACGAACAAGGCCGATACACGCGCCGTGGACGCACCGGTCATCGAAGGGATCGGCGGCTGCATGCTGTATCTCGTCGACCGCTACGGCAGCTCGGGTTCCGTGTTCGACGATTACGAGTGGCTGGTGCCGGAATCGCAGCGCGACCCGAAGGGTTTCGGTCTCACCTTCATCGATCACCTGACCCACAACGTCAATTTCGGAGAAATGGCGAAGTGGGCGGATTACTACGAGCGCCTGTTCAACTTCCGCGAGATCAAGTATTTCGACATCAAGGGCGCCAAGACGGGCCTCGTCTCCAAGGCCATGACCGCGCCGGACGGCATGGTGCGCATCCCGCTCAACGAATCCAACGACCCGAAATCGCAGATCAACGAATACCTCGACGAGTACAAGGGCGAAGGCATCCAGCACATCGCGCTGTTCACCGACAACATCTACGAGACGGTGGAGAAAATGCGCGGCGCGGGCGTCGAATTCCTCGACACGCCCGACACCTATTTCGACGTAGTCGACGTGCGCATGCCCAACCACGGTGAGGACGTGCCGCGACTCGCGAAGAACAAGATCCTGATCGACGCCGACATGGAAACGAAGAAGAAATTGCTGCTGCAGATCTTCACCCAGAACTGCATCGGCCCGATCTTCTTCGAGATCATCCAGCGCAAGGGCAACGAAGGTTTTGGCGAAGGCAACTTCCAGGCCCTGTTCGAATCGATCGAACGCGACCAGATGCGGCGCGGGGTTTTGTGAGTCCTGAACCCCTCCCTCCGCGAGAGGGGTTTGGGGTTTGGGGTGAGGGTTCGGTAATGCCGCGACAAATTCAATCCCCCATTACCTACTCCAACGCTCGAACGGGCACACTCGCTCCGTCGAACAAGTGCGGACGCAGAACGCAAGTCGTGGCAGCGACTGCGCGCCGGGCCAATTAAGCGACTTCCAATTCAGACGCCGATATCCGATATCGCCCTACATCGTGGACTTCGCATGTCCTGGGTCGCGAGTCCTTGTGGAACTCGATGGTTCGCAACGTGGTGATGAGCAGGACGCAGCGTGAACACGTTTTCTGGAAGCGAAAGGCTTCAAGGTCACTCGATTCTGGGACAATGAAGTGCCTGAGCGACCGGATGCGGTGCTCGAGGCAATCTTGAATTGCGTCGGGACCGAACCCTCACCTCCGCCCCTCTCCCGAAGGGAGATGGGCCTAAAGAGCAAAGCGCATGAGCAACGGCGAACAAACCGAAGCACAACGCGGACGCTACCTCACCGGCTTCGGCAACGAACACGCGAGCGAGGCGCTGCAAGGCGCGCTGCCCATCGGGCAGAACTCGCCGCAGAAGGTGCCGTACGGGCTCTACGCGGAGCAGTATTCCGGCACCGCGTTCACCGCGCCGCGCCATGCCAATCGACGAAGCTGGCTGTATCGGATTCGTCCGGCCGCGCTGCATGGGGCATTCGAAGCGTATGCGCAACCGCGTTTCCACAATCGTTTCGACGAAGCGCCGACGCCACCGGACCAGATGCGCTGGAGCCCATTTCCACCGCCCGACGCGTCCACCGACTTCGTGGACGGCCTGTTCGTGATGGGCGGCAATGGTTCGGCCGCCTCGCAAACCGGTGTCGGCATTCACTTGTATGCCTGCAACAAACCGATGCAGGGTCGCTTCTTTTACGATGCCGACGGTGAACTGCTGATCGTGCCGCAGCAGGGCCGGTTGCGGATCGCGACCGAACTCGGCGTGCTGGACATCGAACCGCAGCAGATTGCGCTGATCCCGCGCGGTTTGCGTTTCCGCGTGGATCTGCCGGACGGCACCGCGCGCGGCTATCTGTGCGAAAATTTCGGCGCGCACCTGCGCCTGCCGGAACTCGGTCCCATCGGCACCAACGGCAACGCCAACGCGCGCGATTTCGAGGCGCCGGTCGCGGCCTACGAAGACGTTTCCGGCAACTTCGAATTGGTCGCGAAATTCCAGGGCAATCTGTGGCGCGCGGCGATCGACCACTCGCCGCTCGACGTCGTCGCGTGGCACGGCAGCAACGTGCCCTACCGCTACGATTTACGACGCTTCAACACCATCGGTTCGATCAGCTACGACCATCCCGATCCATCCATATTCACGGTATTGACCTCGCCTTCCGACACGCCCGGCACCGCCAACATGGATTTCGCGATCTTCCCGCCACGCTGGCTGGTGGCCGAACACACCTTCCGGCCGCCGTGGTTCCATCGCAACATCGCGTCCGAATTCATGGGCCTGATCCACGGCGAATACGACGCCAAGGATGCAAGTGCGGGTGGCGGCTTCGTGCCGGGCGGTGCCAGCTTGCACAACTGCATGAGCGCGCATGGCCCGGACGCCGCAAGTCACGCCAGGGCGCTGGCGGTGGACACCAGCAAGCCGCAGCACGTTGTCGATACCATGGCCTTCATGTTCGAGACGCGTTGCGTGATCCACCCGACACGGCAGGCGCTGGAGGCGCCGCAACGCCAACGCGACTACCAGGATTGCTGGCAGGGTTTGCAGAAGCATTTCGATCCGTCGAAGCGATGACCACAAAGGGCAACACATGAAACTCGCGACCCTCAAGGAAGGCGGCAGGGACGGCACGTTGATCGTCGTCAGCCGCGATCTCGCTCACGGCGTACGCGCAACGGACATCGCGCCGACGCTGCAGGCCGCGCTGGACGACTGGCAGACCACCGCGCCTCGCCTGCACGCGCTGTACGACGCGCTGTGCATGCATCGCCACAAGGCGGTCGAGCACGCCTTCGAACTGGATTTCGGCGCGCTGGCTGCGCCGTTTCCGCGCGCCTACGAGTTCGTGGACGGCAGTGCGTACCTGCCGCATGTCGAACGCGTGCGCAAGGCGCGTGGCGCAAAGGTGCCGGAAAGCTTCTACACCGATCCCCTGATGTATCAGGCCACCAGCGCGGGTTTCCTTGCGCCGCGCGACCCGGTGATCGTGCCCAGCGAGGACTACGGCATCGACCTCGAAGCGGAAGTCGTGGTGGTCACCGATGACGTGCCGATGGCGGTGACGCCGGAGCATGCGTCGCAGCACATCCAGTTGATCGGCCTCGTCAACGACGTCTCGCTGCGCAACCTGATTCCCGCGGAACTCGCCAAGGGTTTCGGCTTCCTCCAGTCCAAGCCGCGCTCCGCGCTGTCGCCGGTGCTGGTGACGCCCGACGAACTGCGCGACGCATGGCGGGACGACAAAGTACACCTGCCGATGCGTACCTGGATCAACGGGCAGTGGTTCGGCGAGGCCGAAGCCGGCGAAGACATGCAATTCAGTTTCGCGCAATTGGTCGCGCACGCGGCCAGGACCCGCCCGCTCGCGGCCGGCACCATCGTGGGTTCGGGCACCATCGCCAACCAGGACACCACGCGCGGCGCATCCTGCCTCGCCGAGCAACGCACGGTGGAAAAGCTGCGCGACGGCGAAGCAGTCACGCCGTTCCTGAAATACGGCGATACGGTGAAGATCGACATGCACGACGTCGACGGCAATTCGATCTTCGGCGCCATCGAGCAGCGGGTTGAACCACCGGGCGACTGAAGCGTCGGATTGCGACGCGCCGCGCATCTTCAATGCCGCCAAACGCGGCGGCTGCAACGCTAGGTTAAACTTGTGATCTGATCGGCGCCCGTGCCGCCGTCTGGCATCGAACACCATCATGCAATCGCGTTTTTCATCCTCCCGCGAAAACGCACCTGCCGAGCGTCGCACGGGCATTCCCTCGAATGACGGCGACGCCGAAAGCTTTTGCTCGTCCTGCGCATTCGCGGAAGCTTGCGCCGTGGCCGGGTACGGCGAGCCGGAACTATCGGAGTTGCACTACCTGGTCGAACATGTCGGTCCGTTCGAACCCGGCCAGCGCCTGTTCCGGTCGGGCGACGCATTCCGCGCGCTGTTCGCGGTGCGCAGCGGCATGGTGAAAACCACCCTGGTCGATGCCGAAGGCCGCGAGCAGGTGCTGGGCTTCTACCTGCCCGGCGAGTTGATCGGGCTGGACGCGATCTATCCCGAGCACTATCCGTGCGATGCGATCGCGCTGGAAACCACCGAGTGCTGTCGCTTCTCGTTCCCCGCGATGAGCGCGCTCGCGGCGCGCCAGCCGCGCGTGCAGCAACACCTGTTCCGCCTGCTCAGCAAGGAACTGGGTTCGGCCACGCTGCTGGCCGGCGACCATTCCGCCGACGAACGGCTCGCCGCATTCCTGGTGGACCTGGGCGATCGCTACGCCACGCGCGGGTTGTCCGGCACGCAGTTCCGACTGAGCATGGCCCGCGCCGACATCGCCAACTACCTGCGGCTTGCCGCCGAAACCGTCAGCCGCGTGCTCGGCCGCTTCCGCGAGCAGAAGCTCATCGCGATCGACGGCCGCAAGGTTGAATTGCTGGACCCGGTGCGGTTGCGCGAACTGGCGCGCTGCGTGCTGAATGTTTGAGGGATCGCTGTCGTCCTGAGCAGGATCAACGCGCGCCGCGGCGGACGCCCGCATACTTCACGCTTCCGCCTTCCGACGAGCCGCCATGGCCGCCTGGTATTCGCAGATCCTGTGGACCCATATCGGATGCGTGATCGCATCGGGCAGCCTGTTCTTCACGCGCGGATGCATGATGCTGGCTGGCCTGCCGGCCGCGAATCACGTCGCGCTGCGCCGCATTTCGGTGGTGATCGATTCGCTGCTGCTGGCCGCCGCGATCGCGCTGACCACCATCATCCATCAATATCCGTTCGTGCAGGCGTGGCTTACCGTCAAGGTGGTCCTGCTGGTGGTGTACATCGTGCTGGGTGTGGTCGCGCTGCGTCGCGGCCGCACGCGGGCAATTCGCGCCACCTGCTTCGCCACCGCGATGATCGTGTTCCTGTTCATCGTCAGCGTGGCGCATGCGCACAATCCGCTCGGCGTACTCACGAGCTTGTGATGCCCGATCGTCCCCCGAGCGCTGCATCCCGAAGGCTGCGCCGGCGGCAAGTGCCTCGGCATCGTGAAGACCAGACCGGATTTCCTGTCCTCTACTTTCCACACAGCCGCTACGAGCGGAACGCGAGCCTGGGCAGCTACGCGCGTGTTACGAGCCCATCCCGCACCTTCACCCGCACCGCCACCAGCGACTGACCGCGACACGGTCCCTGCACGCACAGGCCGGCTTCGCGCAACGCGAAGGTGGCGCCGTGTACCGCGCAGGTCAGCTTGTCGTCCTTGACCAGGAACAATCCCGGGGCGTAGTCCATGCGGCGCCCGGCGTGCGGGCACACGTTCAGCCACGCCTGCACGGAATTGCCGCGCCGCGCCAGCAACAGCGGCTCGCCTTCCGGATCCGGCGGATCGACACCCAGCACCCCGCCGTCGGGAATGTCTTCCAGGCGGCACAGCGTCTCGTTGGGGCTGGTCATGTCCATGCACGACTCCTGATGGTTCATCGAAAAAGTGCAATCCTGCACTTTTCAACGCACCGGCAGGCAATGCCTGCCGGCACTTGTGACGGCGCCTTCGCGCCCGCATCGTTGAAGGGTCATTGTGCCACGCGGTCCAACCATGCGTATCCACGAATTCTTCATCAACCTGCCTCGTCACCCGCTATTGCGCGCGCTGGTGGTGCTCGCCGGCACCGTAGTGCTGATCGGGCTGGCCGCGATGGGCCTGCTGGTCGGCGCGGCCGTCATCGTCGCCACGGCGCTGACGGTGCTGGTACGCGGCTGGCTGCGTAACCGCAGGCGCCGCGGCACCGACCCGGGCGTGATCGAAGGCGAGTTCACTGTGGTGCCGCGGGGCACGCTGCCTCCGTCGGGTGACGCGTCCACGACAAGAACCGGATGGTAGGCGTGCGGCGAGGCGCGCATGCTGTGCGCATGAACATCAAACCTGCCTTCACCGCAAGCCACCACGACCCGCTCGACCACGCGCGCGATCTGCTGGATCGCAGCGAACGCCCACCCACCCTGGATGCGCTCGCCCGCCAGGTCGGGCTTTCTCCCGCCTGGCTGCAACGCAGCTTCCGCAAACGCTTCGGCGTCTCGCCCGCCGAATACGCGCGTGCACGCCGCTTCGACGAACTCAAGCAGGCGCTCCGCAGCGGCTCGGACGTCACCGATGCGGTGTACGCCGCCGGCTTCGGCTCCGGCAGCCGGGTGTACGAACATTCCGACCGGCTGCTGGGCATGCCGCCCGCACGCTACCGCGATGGCGGCGCTGGCATCGCGATCCGCTACACCACGGTTGCCTCGCCGCTGGGGCGGGTGCTGGTCGCGGCCACCGCGCGCGGGCTTTGCGCGGTCACGCTGGGCGACGACGATGCGGAACTCGTCGCTGCGCTGCGCGGAGAATTCCCCAGCGCATCGCTGACGCGCGTGGACGCGGGACGCGACGAATGGCTGGCCGCGATAGTCGCGCGCGTCGCGCGGCAATTCAACGGCCGCACCGGCGGCGCGGCGGCGCAGGCGCTGCCGCCGCTGGATATCACCGCCACTGCATTCCAGTGGCGCGTGTGGGAAGCGCTGACCCGCATTCCCACGGGTGAAACCCGCAGCTACGCCGAAGTCGCCCGCGCCATCGGCGAACCGCACGCCGCACGCGCGGTCGGTCGCGCCTGCGGCGCCAACAAGCTGGCGCTGATCGTGCCCTGCCATCGCGTGGTGCGCGCCGACGGCGCGCCGGGCGGCTGGCGCTGGGGCGCGGCGCGCAAACAAACCCTGCTGGAACGTGAGCGTCGCGACGACACACGTTGAGCAACATTCAACGCTGGCTCTCGAAACTTTCATGACGCGGCAGGCCTCGTCCCCACACCAGCCGGCCTTACAATGCTTCCACGCCTCCCCCGAACGGAGGCGTCATTGCTTGCAGGCCCCGTGCAAAATTTCCGCCGGCGACTTGCCCCCGGCACTCGCGACCCAAGGCCAGTCATGACCAAGCCCACCGCTCCCTACCATGCACATGTTTACTTCGACGAGGGCAGCTTGTCCGTCGCGCAGCGCCTGCACCGGGACCTCGAAGGCATGCTGGAAATGGACTTGCTGCCGGGCCTGATACTGGTCGGCAAGATGCACCAGCAAGGCGTCGGCCCCCATCCCGAACCCCAGTTCGAAGTCCAGTTCCTCGCATCCGCGTTGGCCCGCATCGTGCCGCTGTTCAAGGCTTCAGGGCTGACTTCCCTGGTCCATCCGGTCACCGACGATGATCTTGCCGATCACACCACGCTTGCCCAGTGGATTGGTGAACCTCTTCCTCTCGACAAGTCGGTGCTCGACCCGCCCGGCCACAACAAGGGGCTGGCCCGGTTCGGAAAAGTGGATTTCTAGACAGGCAAGTACTGGCCGCTTGCCCAAGCCCATGCTGCGTCATAACCGCACATGGTCAGCAGCCCTCGCACCCCGATGCGGATTCACCCGCCATGCACGACACCACCGCCCCCGTAGCCGTCAACGCCACACCCGAACGCCGCTGGCTGATCCCGCTGGCGCTGGTTTCGGTGTACGTGATTTGGGGCTCGACCTACCTGGGCATCCGCATCGGCCTGACCGGCTTTCCGCCATTCACGATGGCCGCCTTGCGTTTTCTTTCAGCCGGGATCGCGATGTACGGATGGCTGCGCCTGCGCGGCGTCAAGCCGCCGACGCGGCGGCAATGGCGCAACGCGGCGATCACCGGCGTGTTGCTGCTGCTGTTCGGCAACGGCTTCGTGTGCTTTGCGGAACAGAGCGTCACCTCCGGCATCGCCGCGATCGCCATTGCCAGCGAACCGCTCTTCATCGCGTTGTTCCTGTTCGCGTACCGCGAGCGCCCAAGCCGCGGTGAAATCGCGGGGCTGGTGATCGGCTTTGTCGGCGTGATCGTCCTGAACAGCGGCGGCGCGATGCGCGCCGCGCCGTGGGCGGCGGCGGCCTTGCTGGTGGCGACACTCGCATGGGCGTTCGGATCCATCTGGAGCCGCCACCAGGACATGCCGGAGGGCCCGATGAACGTCGCCGCGCAAATGTTGTGCGCCGCGCCCGCGCTGGCGTTCACCGCGTGGCTGACCGGCGAACGCCTGCCCGCGCACCCGCCGGCAGCATCGATCCTGGCGATCGCGTACTTGGCGGTATTCGGATCGATCATCGCGTTTTCCGCGTACCTGTTCCTGATCAAACATGCGCGCCCGGCGCTCACCGCCAGCTACGCCTACGTGAACCCGCCGGTCGCGGTGCTACTGGGCGCGCTGATCGCCGGCGAACACGTGGGTACCGCCGAGATCGGCGGCATGGTGGTGATTCTCGTCGGCGTCGCCGTCATCACGCTTGCGCATGCGGGAATCGGCAGGCGGCGCACAGCCGCCGCGGAATAGAACACGCGGCACCCGTGCCGATCACTTGTGCACTTCAAGCTTGATGCTACGGCGCACCCCTAGGACGCAACCAGCTCAGCGATTTTTGCAGTTACTTCTGACATCGAGTCTTCCGCGGTATCAAGGCCGGTTCTTGACGCAAGCATTGGACTGACCTCGCGAAGAGCTTCATACGTGGTCTGGTGGACGATAGGCACGAGCCGGTTTCCCGCGAGCAGTGTCGAAAGTTCCTTGTCAGCGACGCTTTCTTTCGGGAGGCGTGCTAGAAGTGCGGGTGTCGCGTGCTCAAGGGCTACGAACATCTCTGGTGTGCCACTGACCTGCCGCAGCTTGAGATAGGTCGGCATAAGGGCTCTTGTGCGATCTAACGCCTGCGGTAAGCGGCGCCGTGCTTGACCGCATAGTTAGATGCTGTGCCACGATGACGCCGTGAAATCAATTCAGCGACGTTGGGCCAAAATAATATATCGTAAATATCCACAAACTTGCGAGCACCAACGCATGCCACCGTTTCGAGCGCGTGAACATGAGCGCCAGGCTCAAGCCCAGCTCGGTCGCGTTCCCAAGGATTGCACTCGCATGGTCCCGGGCAAATTGCATTGTAGCTCCTGAGAGTAATGAGCTGATCGTCCAGGTAATCAGGTTCAGGGCGTGCAGGGCAACAGAGAAGCCCCAGAAGCGTTTGCGATTCTCGATGTAGTAACCAACGAGATCGACGTCGCCATCCGCGGCATCGTCTGGAAGTGCCGCGGCGCACATCAAAAATAGCAGCGCAAAGGCGATTGCGAGCGGATACCACGTCAGGATCGTCTGGTGACCCACGTCCTGTTGACGAGCCCAAACGTACCAAAATTCGTTGATTGCCAACGTCGCCGCATAACCGGCGGAAGCGGGCGCCATCCAGCCCCAGCGCACCCGTGAGCGGGCTTCGATGAGCTTGTGGACGCTGAAGAGAATATTGGTCAGCGCGAGGCCAATAATGATGCCGAAGTAAATCGCCGAGTATTCGAAATAGGTCATGTCAATACTCCGCAGGTCGCGAACTCAACAAACCGCATTTGCAAACACTCGATCACAAACAAGACAGAATCTAACGCTGGAGTTAAGCGGCGCGCTAATGCGCGTCCGCTTGGACGACTAGTTAGACTGCTGGGCGTTGCAGGCTCATAGACAGCCGGTACCGCCGCTACAGCTCGTCGTTACATAAAGCTCGGAGCGAATACGCCACTTCCCATTCACAAGCTGCCACATCACGAGATACCGGCCGCTATATGTGAGAACTTGGCCTTTGATGCGCTCGCGCCACTCCCAAATTCCTATTTCCGCCGCTTCCTTTGGGCCGCCCGTGGCAACCTCAATTTTGTCCGGCGTACGACGGCCAGATACGAAACTGTTGCCGTTGAAGATTTTGGTGAAGCCCTTGACGTTCTGGTCTCGGCCGACCCACAAACTTCCGTCTCCCCCGGTGGTACTGACATCCGGAAGCCAATACTTGGCGGTTACCTCCAAATCTCTATTGGTGAGCGCCGCATTAAGTGCAGATCTGGCCGACCGAATGGCCGTTTCGGCCACACCCATGCGCATTTGCTTTGCCCCCGTAGGGTGCGATTGACCAGCGAACACTAGGGTCGATATTGCCAAAGAGCAGGCAAAACATAGCGTCTTGAGCATGGGGGGCCCGTGCCTTTTGAACCACACAATTGCAAAATTTATCGAGCGGTCTAACGCCGGAGCTCAGCCGCCGGCAGCCCGCGTAGCGGGGTGAGCGTCCGGTCGACCGAATAGTTAGATTTGAACAAAACACTTTCTGCCAGATCGTACAAAGTCTTGATGGTAGTTATATAACGTTGTCGCCATCTTATTAAGATTGTCTCGCTTTTGCATCTTGTTAGGACGCTCTTCGTAGTCATTGATACCCATAGAATAGAATTCGTCGCCATCTGGAAAAATGCTGAGAGACAATTTACCGCTGAATTCGACCATTAGGTCGTAAAGCTGCTTTCTTTTCTTTTCGAGATTCTTCTTTTTGAACTCGTGCTCCGCGTTGCCCCAGTTTTCTATGAACTGGTACATCTCATTTAGAACGACTCTTCGAAAAGGTGCACCTATATCCTGCTCTTTTAGGAAGTCCAGGAAGCACCCGTTTGACGGAAGTGTGGAAAGAAACTTTTTGAAGAGTTCCGCATCTGCGTTCCCGGATCGTTGGCGTGCCGTCACTTCTTGGCCGATCAGCGCTGCGAGCAAAGGCAGAAATGTGGCCAAGGCAGCAAAACTCGGTGATCTGGCTAGCCATGCAGTGGCCGCCAAAACTGCAAAGATGTTTAGCAGTCGCAGTATGAGACGCTTCATGTTCCCCCATGAAAAGCTAACGCCTGAATTTAGCGGCGCCGGCGCCGCAAGGTTTGTAAGAGCGCAAGCGATGGACCGGCGTCCGCTGGAATGAGTAGTTAGGGCGCATTAGTCGGATATCCAAACGTGCGGCCATGCACCACCTTTGTAGCAATAAACCTCCTCGGATGATTCAATGCCCCCGTATGCAGCGACTGGGTTGCGGCACGTCATTTGGGCCAACTCGCCATGCTCCAGTGGCCCATCCAGTGCTCCGGTACGCACATATTTGCCCGGCCTTTCGGCACTTACATAAAGAGTTGACCGACCATCTTGCGAGGCAGCAAGTTTGTGAAGTTGCCACTTGGCCTGGTGCGAAAGCGCCACGACCACCGCCCACCCACTGCCATGTGGCGCTGTCAGGATGACGACGTAATCTTTGATGCCATTGCCGTCGAAGTCGGCCGCGGAGACTCCAAGGCAGCCGTTACCCGAGTGAGCTAGATTGTATTGCACGTCCTCTGGAAGGTTGTCTTTGACCGCGGGAACGCGAAACGCTGGGAAAGCTGCCGCAAGCGCAGCCTGCAAACCTTTCGGAAGCTGCGAACTACACGCATCCGCAGCAACCGCGGAGTGCGCAACCAAAACAGCCAAGATTACGACCAGCAATTTCATGCGCCCTAACGCCTGAAGTAAGCGGCGCCGGCCGCAACGTTTGGAAGAACAGAAGCGATGGACCGGCGTCCGCTTGACTGAATAGTTAGATTACATGCCACGTACAATCTTGATGAAGTCACCGGCTGCGTTGAAGATGTAAAGGTTGCCCCCAGACGGATGTGTACGCTTGCCGCCCTCGTCGAGAACATAAATTACAAGGACCTGCCACTCGCCATGTATAAACGCTGGAGCATAGTCGCAGCCCACAATATGTAACGACCCAACGTTGTGGGGCGCACAGTCGTTGGTGGACAGACGCTTCACGGCCGCCAAGATCTCTTGCTCTGAGGCCTGATGTTGCGCGGGCGACGACCAGACTGCAGTGCTGATGAGAGCAAGTGCCGCCAGAATTGCGACCGCGCATCTCATGTGATCTAACGCCTGAATTTAGCGGCGCCGGCGCCGTAACGTTTGTAAGAGCGCGAGCGATGGACCGGCGTCCGCTGGAATGAGTAGTTAGGTGTGCTGGCCGGCGATATGTTCGCGCCACGCCACAAGCAGCTCGCCGATTGGGATGAGTGAAGCCACCTCGACTGGGAAGCCCATTTGGTCTCGCTCGATGATTGCCAAGTGCTGAGCGATCGTGGGTGCATCTGCGCCCCCTTTTACCAAGCTGAAGATTGAAGGCAAGTAGCCATAGTACTCGTCACGAGCTTGCGGGACGCCCGAAGCTGCGCACGGGTCCCAGCGATAGTGCAGGACCTCGTCCACTCTGCGATAGAGCTCCATATCTTCGGGCGGAAGTTTCGTTCCCACAGCACACCTAACGCCCGAGGTAAGCGGCCGCGGAACGCGGTCCGCTTGACCGAGATGTTAGGCCAATTGAGCTGCTGCCGGTCTCGTAGACACCACCTTAAGTTGCTTGCATCTGCTGCTCGAACTGGATGGGGCTGATGTAACCGATCGTCGAGTGCTGCCGTTTCGGATTGTAGAAGCGCTCGATGTAATCGAAGACATCCGTCTT
>DATEDI010000038.1:0-13419 GCA_035281745.1 Rhodanobacteraceae bacterium | reverse complement strand
CGCCGCCCAGCATGTGATGCCGCGCCTGCCCTGCCAGCTCGACGCGCTGGAGGTGGGCGGCAACGATGATCCCGGCACGATGCTGCCGGCCGCAGCGCGTGCCGCGCGCGCGCTCGACCGGGGCGGCGGCGTGCTGGTGCTGTCGGACCTGTATGGTTCCACGCCCTGCAACATCGCCAACAAGCTGGCGAGCCTCGGTGTCCACGCGCGCTGCGTATCCGGCCTGAACCTGCCGATGCTGCTGCGGGTGCTCAACTACCCCGACAAGCCGCTGGACGAGCTGGCCGAGGTCGCCGCCTGTGGGGGACGGGGCGGCATCTGCATCGACAAGGTGTGAAATCCGGGGATCGGAAAAGGGAAATGGGGAATCGGAAAAGCGATTGGCCCCAGGGTCTCGAACCGTTCCCGATTTCCTGTTCTTCATTCCCGGCTTTTTGGTAACGTAGCGGGATGCCAACGCCGCGGAACGTGCCGATGCTCGAAAGAGAAATCGTGGTCAGCAACAAACTCGGCCTGCACGCGCGCGCATCGGCGAAGCTCGTGCAACTGGTGCAGGGTTTCAAATCCACGATCTGGCTGGTCGGTGAAGGACGCGAGGTCAATGCAAAAAGCATCATGGGCGTGATGATGCTGGCCGCCGGCATCGGCACGCCGCTGACACTGCGTGCCGAAGGTCCCGACGAAGCCCAGGCGCTCGATGCCGTGGCTGCATTGTTCGAGCGCAAGTTCGACGAGGGCGCATGAGGCGCGTCTTTACCGGTAATTCCGCGTCGCCCGGCATGGCGCTGGGCCGTGTGCGCCTGGAACGGCCGGCGCGCTTCAGCATCGACAATTCGCCGTTGCCGGATGCCGAGGTCGAAGCCGAAGTCGCACGTCTCGAGCGCGCCTTTGCGATCGCACGTGAAGACATGTCCACGCTGCGTCGCAAGCTGCACGGCGCGCTGGCACGCGAGGTCGGCGAATTCATCGATGCACACGCGCTGCTGCTGGACGATCCGGAACTGATCGAAGGCCTGCGCGCCATGATCCGCAAGGGCCACTATCGCGCGACGGCGGCCCTGAAGGCACAGCGCGACCGGCTGGTCGCGGTGTTCGACGCGATGGACGACCCGTATCTTCGCAGCCGCGGTGAGGACGTCGATCACGTGATCGCGCGCGTGCAGAGCGCGCTGGCGCGCCAGGCCAGCAGCGAGGAGAAGAAACTCGCGACGCGCGTCGGCGAAATCCTGGTCACAGAAAGCATCGCGCCCGGCGAGCTCGCGCACATGGCCAGCCACGGCATCCTCGCGGTGGTCGCGGGTTCCGGAAGTCCGTATTCGCACAGCGCGATCCTCGCCCGCAGCTTGCACCTGCCGATGCTTGTGAACGCAGACGGCGTGCTGGAAGATTTGCGCGACGGCGACCTCGCATTGGTCGACGGCGTGCGCGGCGAAGTGGTGGTGCACCCGACCGCCCAGGACCTCGCGCAATTCCGCAACTGGCAGCGCGAGGCGCTGCGCGAAGGCCAGCGGCTGGCGCAACTCGCCGGTTCGGAAACGCACACCCGCGACGGCCACAAGCTGCACATCTTCGCGAACGCCGAGCGCCCGGAAGACATCGAACGCGCACGCAGCCTTGGTGTCGTCGGCATCGGCCTGTACCGCACCGAATTCCTGTTCCTTGCACAAAGCGGCCTGCCGAACGAAGACGAACAGTTCACCGCGTATCGCGATCTGGTGCTGGGCGCGGGCGGCCTGCCGGTCACCATCCGCACGCTCGATCTCGGGGCCGACAAGGCCGATGCCGCGGGCCTGGTGATGGCGTCGGAACCCAATCCCGCGCTGGGCGTGCGCGGCGTGCGGCTGTCGCTGCGCCACCCGGACGTGTTCGTCACGCAACTGCGTGCGATCCTGCGCGCGAGTTGCTATGGGCCGGTGCGCATCCTGGTGCCGATGATCACCAACGCATCGGACATCGTCGAGGTGCGGCGTCTGCTGGAGGAATGCGGGCGCGACTTGCGCACCGCCGGCCACGAAATTCCGGACCAGTTCGAACTCGGCGCGATGGTGGAGGTGCCAGCTGCCGCACTCAGCGTCCGTGCGCTGCTGGAAGTCACCGACTTTCTCGCGATCGGCAGCAACGATCTCACGCAATACGTGCTGGCCGCCGACCGCAACAACGATCAGCTCGGCAAGTTGTACGAGCCCGCGCATCCCGCGGTATTGCGTCTGCTTGCGCACGTGATCGCACGCGCGCGCCGCGCCGGCAAGTGCGTGTGCCTGTGCGGCGAAATCGCGGGCGATCCTGCGTTCGCCCCGGTGCTGGTGGCGCTGGGGCTGGAAGAATTCAGCATGCTGCCCGACCGCATCCTCGCGCAGCGCGACGCGCTGGCGCACTGCGACCGCAAGGCGTTGCGGGCGTTGGCGCCGCGGCTGCTGCGTGCGCGGGACAGCGACGAAATCGCGGCGCTCATCGCCGGCGTGCAAGGCGCATCCTGAACCTTCAGCGCGGCGGCTGGATTCAGCCGATGCCTTTATCATCGGGGCACATTGCCATCAGGGAGACACGCCATGTCATGCCGACTGCTTTGTGCCGCAATGGCTGCACTTCTGACGACACCGGTCGCCTTCGCCGCCGATCACGCCAGCCTGACGATCTATCATGCCGACAACGACGCGCTATTTTCCGGCAATGCGCGAGACACGGTTGCTGCCGGGCATGCCCTGGTGCGCGAATACCGGCAAGTGGACCTCGTCGCCGGCAACCACGAATTGTCTATCGACGGACTCCCGGCGAGCGCCGATCCCGAGATCATGGCCGTTGGGTTCGACCCGGCTTCCGGAGTGAAGGTGCTGGGGCAACAGCTTCGTATCGCCCATCCGCTTGCGGACGCGATCGGGCAGCCGGTGGACATTGTCACTTCGGACGGAAACCGTCTGCATGGCACGCTGCTTGGCTGGGCACAGGACACCGGCGCGATGCTGCGCACCGATGACGGCAAGGTGCACCTTGTGCGCACGTACGCCTCGATGACGCTCCCCTCCGGGTCGATCATCGACAGCGGCATTTTGCGGGTGAACGTCGACGCACAGTCCCCGGGCAAGCGCGATGCCCACCTCACCTACATGACTGGCGGTCTTGGCTGGCGCGCCGCCTACAGCGCGACGCTGACAGGCGGCAACGCATGCCGGATGCAGTTCAAACCCGAAGCCAGCCTCGCCAACCGCAGCGGTCGCGACTACAACAACGCCAAGGTCAAGCTGGTTGCCGGCCAACCCAACCTCGGCAACGCGGGCGTTCGCATGTACAGCATGGCCAAGGCACCGGCGCCCATGGCGGCCGCTGCCATGCCCGAGCAGGCATCACTCGGCGATTACCGCAGCTACACGCTGCCGGGGACAGTGGACCTGCCCAAGGCCACGGTGACACTGACGCCGCTGTATCCCGCGCAGACACTTTCCTGTCAGCGCGAATATGTGGTCGAGGACGGTGGCAGCGGCTTTCCGCCAAAGCCGAACACCAACGATTACGGCGCGCAGGATTACAAGGATCGCGCGATCACCAGCACGCTCGCGTTCACCGCGCCGGAGGCGTTGCCGGCCGGCATGTTGCGTGCGTGGATGCATGATCGTGATGGCGCCCCGGCGTTGCTGGGCGAAGGCAACGTCGCCGACACACCGAAGGGCCAACGCGTTTCGGTGCAGCTCGGCGAAAGCTTCGACCTGCGTGCCAGCCGCGAGCGAACCGCATTCCACGTCGATGTCAGCGCGCACACGATGACGGAGTCGTACAAGATCACGCTGGCGAATGGCAGCGACACGGCACGCAGCGTGACGGTGCGCGAACATCCGAATCGCTGGCGCGAGTGGAGCGTGACCGAATCCAGCATCAAACCGTCGAAGCAAACACCGCAACTGCTGGAATTCGTGGTTCCGGTGCCGGCGCACGGCAGTACCACACTTGCCTACACCGTGAAGTACAACTGGAACGCACAGGACCTGTGAGCCCATGCTCGACATCATCGAACACGAACATCGCATCCGCGAGCTGAAACTTGCGCGGCCGCCGGTCAATGCGCTGAATCCGGACCTCGTCGCGGCGCTGCGGGGTGCCATCGCGCAGGCGCCATACGAAGGCGCCGCGGCGCTGATGCTTTCGGGCTCGCCGGGATTGTTCTCGGCCGGCCTCGACATTCCTGCGTTGCTGCAACTCGACCGCGACGCGATGCGTGCGTTCTGGAAGGATTTCTTCGCGGTGTGCGCGGCGCTGGCGCGTTCGCCGATCCCGATCGCGGCGGCCGTCACCGGCCACAGTCCGGCCGGCGGCGCGGTGCTCGCGCTGTTCTGCGATTACCGGGTGATGGCGCGCGGCGAATACAGGATCGGCCTCAACGAAGTGCAGGTCGGATTGACGGTGCCCGACTGCATCCAGGCCGCATTGCGCCGACTGGTCGGATCGCACCGCGCCGAACGCCTGCTGGTCGCCGGGGCGATGCTGGATGGCGACGATGCACTCGCGGCCGGGATGGTCGACGAATTGACCGACGTCGACCACGTCGTCACGCGTACGCTGGCGTGGCTGGAATCGCTGCTGCAATTGCCGCGTCAGGCGATGCTCGGCACCCGCGCACTGGCACGCGCCGAGCTGGCGCGATTGTTCGACGATCCCGCGGCGTTGCCGGTCGAAGCATTCCTCGACGGCTGGTTCGCGCCCGAAGCGCAGGCGACCCTGCAGGCGCTGGTCGAACGGCTGCGCGGCAAGAAATCCGGCGAATGAGGGCGCCGGCCGGTCGCCGTTCTCAGCCCCACTGCACCGACAGCATCGAGATCGAACCACCGTCCATGCCTTCCGCCGGGAAGCTCACCCTATCCTCTTTCCCTCGCGCGCCCAGCACGTAAAGCAGGGGCAGATAGTGTTCCGGCGTCGGTACCGACAGTTCGGCGTCCCGGCCGAGCGAGGCATAGTCCACTAGCGCGTCGGTATCACCGCGCAGGATCCGGTCGCGGACCAACGCTTCGAATCGCGCAGCCCAGTCGAACGGTTCGACCGGACGCCGGCCCCAGGCGTAGGTGTGCAGGTTGTGCACGATATTGCCGCTGCCGAGCAGCAGGATGCCCTCGTCCCGCAGCGGCGCAAGCCGCTGCCCCATTTCGTGGTGAAACGCAGGCGCTTGCGTCTCGTCCATGCTGAGTTGCACCACCGGCACGTCCGCGCCGGGAAAGATGTGGCGCAAAACGGACCACGTGCCGTGGTCCAGTCCCCAAGAAATGTCGGCGCGCACCGGCACGGGAGCAAGCAGATCCTGCAGCCGCCGCGCGAGTGCCGGATCACCGGGCGCGGGATATTGCACCTCGAACAGCTCGCGCGGAAACCCGCCGAAATCGTGGATCGTGCGCGGCTGCACCATCGCGGTGGCGGCGGTGGCGGGAAGGTACCAATGTGCGGACACCGACAGCACCGCACGTGGCTTCGGCAAGCGTCGGCCCCATGCAGACCATGCCCGCGACCATACCGAATCCTGCACGGCATTCATGGGGTTGCCGTGTCCGACAAACAGTACCGGCATGCGATCGGTCATGGAATGGACTCCTGTGCGCGCAACGCCTTCCGCGGATGACCGCCGCGCTGCTGTGCGTGCGACGGCTCGTGACAAACGGACAATGTCACTTTCCCTCTCCTGACGCCCGCGCCGAGGGAAGATGCCAGCCGTGGCGGATCGCCATGTAACGCAGGGCGAAACACGCCAGCCCACCGACCGCGGTGGTGGCCACGGCGTGAATATGAAGCACGTGGCCGCCGACCACGATCGTCGCGCCGACCAGCGCCGCCAGCGCATAGAGATCGGAACGCAGCACCGTAGGAATCTGCATCACCAGCACATCGCGCAGCATGCCACCGCCGATGCCGGTGAGCATGCCGAGCAGCGCCGCCATCACCGGATTCAATCCGTGCATCAGCGCCTTTTCCGCACCCGCCACCGCGAAAAATGCCAAGCCGATCGCGTCGAACCACAACACCGTATTGCTGTGCCGCGTCACCACCGGATCCCAGAAGAACACGATCAATCCGGCAAGCACGGAGACGCCGAGATAGTTCAAGCTGGCAATCGCTGCAGGCGGTACCGCCCCGATCAGCAAGTCGCGCGTGATGCCGCCGGCATTGCCGGCCGCGAACGCCAGCACCATCACGCCGAAGATATCCAGGCGATTTTTGACAGCGGCCACCGCGCCGCTGATCGCGAACACGAACGTGCCGCCAAGGTCCAGCACCGTCACCAGGATGTGAGTCATGACTCCCCGTCCCGTGCAGACAACGTGGGACTATACGCCCATGCACCGCGGCTCCGGGCATCCGCTCGCATCAAGTCGCCAGCCACGCTTGCGAAGCCACCACCAGCGCCTCGACGCCCGTTTCGAGCGTCGGATGGATCACCGGCAGGAACCGCGGGTTGTGGTTGGTCGGGATCTCGTTGATGCGGTTCGCCGCCTTGGCCTTTGCGTAGACATCCGGGTCAGTGCCGCCCACGAACCAGAACACTGAAGGCACGCCCCATTCGGCACCGAACGATCCGAAATCTTCACTCGCCGACGCCGGCCCGGTTTCGTGGACGCGCTCCGTCGAAAAATAGCCCCGGAAGGCTTCCGCGACGCGCTTGCTCGCGCCGGCATCGTTGACCGCGAGCGGGTAGCGATCCAGCGGCGTGATTTCCGGCGGCTTGGGTGCGCCCGACGCTGCGGCCTCGGCATTGACGATGCGTTCGATCGCGGCGAGCACGCGTTTGCGCACACCCTCGTCGAACGTGCGCACGTTGAGCTTGATGATTGCCTCGTCGGGAATCACGTTCTCCTTGGTACCGGCCTGCAGCGCGCCGATGGTGACCACCGCGGATTCCGCGGCCGCGATCTCACGCGACACGATCGTCTGCAGCCGCAGCACGACCGACGCCGCCATCACCACCGGATCGATGCTGGCCTGCGGCATCGATCCGTGCGCGCCACGCCCGAACAGCCGAATCTGCAGACTGTCGGCGGCCGACGTGATGGCACCGGCGCGTCCGCCGAGCACGCCGGCCGGACCGACCATCACGTGCTGGCCGAGCACCACATCCGGTTTCGGAAAACGCTTGAACAAACCGTCATCGATCATCGCCTGCGCGCCCGCCGCGGTTTCTTCCGCAGGCTGGAACACCGCCATCAAGGTGCCGTGCCAGGCATCGCGCGCCTGCGCCATCAATGCGGTGGCGCCGGCCAGCCAGGTGACGTGCATGTCGTGCCCGCAAGAGTGCATCACCGGTACCTTCTTGCCTTCCGGATCCGTGGCAGTGGCCGTGCTCGCGTACGGCACGCCGGTCGCCTCCTCCACCGGCAGCGCATCCATGTCGGCGCGCAACATCACGGTGGGGCCGTCGCCATTGCGCAACAGGCCCACCACGCCGGTGTTGCCGACGCCCGTGACGACTTCGAAGCCGGACGCGCGCAGCCGTTCCGCAGCCAGGCCCGCGGTGCGCGTTTCCTGCATCGACAACTCGGGATGCGTGTGCACGTCCTTGTAAAACGCTTCGAGATCCGGCAGCAAGGCGCCGAGATGTTGCAGAATCGGCGACGCATTCGTTGGCGCCGTGTTCATTGCTGCTTCCTCCGCAGGGTGGAGAAAACCCGAGGACAGCCCGACCGCCCGTCAATGTCCTGCGCCGGGACCACGCGACCTGGCGATGAACGGCGGCTTGGCCAGCCATACCACGGCAATCAGGATCATAAACCCGAAGCCGAGCCCATCCATGATCTGGTTGAACGAAATCTGGGTCGCCTGCTGGGTGATAACGCGGTTGACGCCCGCCGCGTAATGCTGCAGTTGTCCGCCCATTGCCTCGATTTGGTTGCGCACCTCGGGGCTGAACGGATTGATGTGTTCGACGAGATTCGCGTGGCTGGCCACGCCGCCGCGTGCCCACAGATAGGTGATGATCGACACCGCGAAGCTCGCGCCCACCGTGCGCAGGAAGGTCGCGGAACCCGAGCCCTCCGCCACTTCCAGCCCTTCCAGATCCGACAGCAGGATCGTCAGGACGGGCATGAAGAAAAAAGCCACGCCCGCGCCCATGATCAATTCGGTGGTAGCCACTGCTGCGAAGCTGACGTCGGTGGTGAAACTGCCGAATCGGAAGCACACGAAACCCATCACCGCGAACGCGAACGCGGCCAGCCAGCGCAGGTCGACCTTGTGCGCGTACTTGCCAACCCAGAACGCCGTCAGTACGGGAATCACCCCGAGCGGCGCCGCCGCCAGCCCCGACCACATCGCGGTGTAACCAAGCGTGTTCTGCAGCCACAACGGCAACATCAGGGCAATCGAAAAGAACAGTGCGAACCCCAGTATCAGCGCCAGGGTTCCGGCAGCGAAATTGCGATGCCGGAACAGGCGCAGGTCGACCAGCGGCTCATCGTCGGTCAATTCCCAGATCACCCAGATCGTCAGCGAGATCACCGCAACGATCGCAAGTGTCACGATGACCCTGGAATGGAACCAGTCGAGCTCGTTGCCCTTGTCGAGCAGAATTTGCAACGCGCCGACGCCGAGGATCAACGTCGCCACGCCCACCCAGTCGATCCGTACCTTGCGCAACTGTTCGATGCGCCCGGCCATCTGCGCCGCGACGACGACGGCGGCGAACAGCCCGAGCGGCACGTTGATGAAAAAGATCCAGCGCCACGAATACGAATCGGTGATCCAGCCGCCCGCCACTGGCCCGACGATTGGCGCGACCACCGTGATCATCGCGATGATCGCCAGCGCCATCCCGCGTTTCTCGCGCGGATAGATCGACACCATCAGGCTTTGCGTGATCGGATACATCGGCCCGCACACCGCGCCCTGCAGCGCGCGGAACAGCACCAGCATCGACAAGCTGGTCGCAAAGCCGCAGGCCAGCGAAAACAGCGAGAACAGCAGCACCGCCCACACGAATACTTTCACTTCGCCGAAGCGGCGCGACAGAAAGCCCGTCATCGGCAGCGTGATCGCCTGGCACACCGTGAACGAGGTGATCACCCAGGTCGATTGGTCCTGGCTCGCGCCAAGGTTGCCCGCGATGGTGGGCAGCGACACGTTCGCGATCGTCATGTCCAGCACCTGCATGAAGGTGCCGAGCGACAAGCCGATGGTCGCAAGCGCGAGGCTGGCCGGACGGAATTCGCCGACGGGTTGACTTGCAGTAGCGGCGTTGGAAGCCACAGATTCCTTCTGGTGTCTCGAAGCAGAAGCGTCGTTGCGGATCAAAGCGGATGGAACGAAGCAAACATTTTTGGACGCGGATCAAATCGGATGGAACGAAACAAGGTTGCTTTATCCGCGTTCATCCGCATCCATTCGTGTCAAAAAATTCGCGATCACGAACGATCGCCGATCAGTGCCCGCCCCCGGTTGCGGCCGGTCCACTCTTCTTGATGAACGGCGGTTTGGCCAGCCAGACCACCGCGATCAAGGCGATGATGATCCAGCCGAAGATGTAGAACAGATTGTCGAAGGAAATCTGTACGGCCTGGCGGGTGATTTCGCCGTTGATCATCGAGGCGAAACGGTGCAGGGTGCCGCCGTTGGCCGTCGCGGCCTGTTGCACCTGCGGATCGTAGACATTGATGTGTTCGGCGAGGCTCGCATGATTGGTGACCCCGCCGCGTGCCCAGAAATAAGTGGTGATCGACGCCGAAAAACTGCCGCCCACCGAACGCACGAAGGTCATCAGGCCCGAGCCCGCGGCCACTTCCCGCCCGGACAGATCCGACAGGGCAATCGTCAGGATCGGCATGAAGAAGAACGCCACGCCGATGCCTTGCAGGAACTGCGCCATCGCGACATGGTAGAAATCGACCTGGGTGTTGAATCCGGCGCGGATGAAACACGTCGCGCCCATAATCACGAATGCAAAAGAGGCGAGCCAGCGCAGGTCGAACCTCGTGCCGTACTTGCCGACGAAGAAGGTCAGCAGCACGGGCGCGATGCCGATCGGCGCCGTCGCCAGCCCGGACCAGATCGGCGTGTAACCCAGCGTTTCCTGCAGCCACAACGGCACCAGCAGCCCGATCGCGAAAAACACTGCATAGGCCAGCAGCATCGCCAGCGTTCCGGCAGCGAAATTGCGGTGCCGGAACAGTCTGAGGTTCACGATCGGGTCTTGGTCGGTCAACTCCCAGATCAGGAAGATGCCGAGCGCGATCACGGCGACGACGGCGAGCACGACAATGAAATTCGAGTGGAACCAGTCGAGCTCATTGCCCTTGTCGAGCAACACCTGTAGCGCTCCCACGCCCAGGATCAGCGTGACCAGGCCGACGTAATCCATGCGCGGCCGTTCGATCGGATCGCGGCGCCCACCCAACTGGCCGGCGATGATCGCGCTGACCGCAAGCCCGATCGGCACGTTGATGAAGAAAATCCACTCCCACGAATAGTTGTCGGTGATCCAGCCGCCCAGCACCGGGCCCGCAATGGGCGCGACCACCGTCACCATCGCCAGGATCGCCAACGCCATGCCGCGCTTCTCGTGCGGGTAGATGGAAACCAGCAGGCTTTGCGTGAGCGGGTACATCGGCCCGGCCACCGCGCCCTGGATCGCGCGGAACATCACCAGCATCGCGAGGCTGGTCGAGAGGCCGCAACACAACGAAGCGATCGAGAATAGCGCGGTCGCCCACACGAAGGTCCTCACCTCGCCGAAGCGCCGCGAGAGGAATCCGGTCAATGGCAACGCGATCGCGTTGGCCACGGTGAACGACGTGATGACCCAGACCGACTGGTCTTGGCTCGCGCCCAGGTTGCCGGCGATGGTCGGCAGCGAGACGTTGGCGATGGTGAGGTCCAGCACCTGCATGAAGGTGCCGAGCGACAGCCCGATCGTCGCCAGCGGCAGGCTGGCGGGACGGAATTCGCCGAAACTGCCGGCTGCCGCGGTGGCTGCGGTGGAGGCCATGGAATCCTGGTTGCGTATCAGCCGAAGCGGCTGTCGTGAAAAGTCAGTCCAGTGATGGACGTTCTGATCGAAACAGCGGTCGCGGACAGGGACGATCGCATCAGTGTTTCGCGACCGCGCCCTTGGCCTCGGCACTGTCAGTGACCGGACCGCTGTTGGCGTGGATGATCTTCGCGATCAACGCATCCGCCTCGGCGCGATCCTGCGCGTACACATCGGTACTGAACACCGGATGCTGCGGCGCATTCTTCGCCAGCATGGAACCTTTCTGGTTGTGAAGGTTCACCGAAACGTCCATCGACAACCCGATCCGCAACGGGTACTTGTCCAAATCCCTGGAGTCGAGTTCGATACGCACCGGCAGGCGCTGCACGATCTTGATCCAGTTGCCCGACGCGTTCTGCGCCGGCAGCAGCGAGAACGCACTGCCGGTGCCAATGCCCAGCCCGGCCACGCGACCGTGATAGGTCACCCCGCCGCCGTACACGTCGGACGTCAGCGTCACCGGCTGGCCGATGCGCATATCCTGCAACTGGGTTTCCTTGAAGTTCGCGTCCACCCAGACCTGATGCAGCGGCACGACCGCCATCAAGGGCGTGCCGGGTTGCACGCGCTGGCCGACCTGCACGGTGCGCTTGGCGACATAGCCGGAAACCGGCGCCACCAGCGTGGTGCGCTGGTCGTTCAACCAGGCGGCGCGCACCGCGGCAGCCGCGGCCTTCACGTCCGGATGCGTGGCGATTTCGGTATCGGACACCAGCGCGTTGGTGGTCGCGAGTTGCGCCTGCGCGGCGGCCAGCGCGCTCTGCGCGGTGGTCAGCGCGTCGCGTGCATGCGCCAATTCCTCGGCCGAGATCGCACCCGAGTCCGCCAGCCCCTTGCGGCGCTTGTAGTCGGCCTGTGCCTGCTGCACTGCGGACTCGCGCGCGGCAACATCGGCTCTGGACGTATGCACGGTGCTGTACAGTCCGCGCACCTTGCGCACTGCCTGCGCCAGCGCCGCCTCGGCCTGCGCCAGTGCGACGTCGGCGTCGGACGGATCCAGCTTCACCAGCGTCTGGCCTTCGCGTACGTAATCGTTGTCATCGGCGCCGATGCTGATCACGGTGCCCGGCACCTGCGGCGTGATCTGCACCACGTTGCCGTCGACGTACGCGTCATCGGTGCCTTCGTACCAGCGGCCGACCAGGAAGTGATACAGCGCCCAGCCGATGCCGACGACGACCACCAGCGCGATCAGGCCGCGCAGCAGCCAGCGCCGCTTGCGCAAGCGCTTTGCTTTCAGTTGTGCCGCGGCGTCGTCTTCGCTGACGGGATTGGGATTGATGGGAGAAGTCATCGATGTGCCTGGGGTTGATGTGCCGGGGATGGATGCGCGTGAAGGTCGGATGCCGATCGGGGCGTGGCAGCCAGCGACGGCGCGTCAACGGCCGGCTGGAAACCGCCGCCGAGCGCCTCGTTGAGCATGGCCCATGCGCCGACCCGCTGGGTCTGCAGGAGGGCCAGTTGCTGCTCGGCGGCGATCAGTTCCTGGCGCACGCTCAACGCTTCGAGATAGTTGCCGACGCCGGCGCGATAGCGTTTCATCGCCAGCGCATAGGCATCGTTGGCACTTGCGCGCGCGTTCTCCGCATCCTGCACTTGCGCCGACAGCGATTGCAGGTCATCCACTTGCCCCGCAACCTGATTGATCGCGTGCACCAGCGTCTGGTTGTATTGCGCGACCGCGATGTCGCGTGCGGCGTCCTTGCCGGCGAGATTGGCGCGCAACGCGCCGCCCTCGAAGATCGGCAGGCTCAATGCCGGCGAAATCGTGTAGAAACGATTCTGCAACGAGAACAGGTTCATCGACGAGGGCGCGAGCAAGCCGGCCAGCGAACTGATGCTGACATTCGGCAGAAACTTCGTTTTCGCGGCCTTGATGTCATGGGCCGCCGCTTCCACCCGCCAGCGCGCAGCCACTACGTCGGGCCGGCGCCCAAGCAGGTCGGCCGGCAGATCGCTGGGCAGCGCGAGCGCGGGAATCGCCGGCAACGCCGGACGTTCGATCGACAACGCGCGATCCGGCCCCGCGCCCAGCAGCGCTGCCACCACCAGGCCCGCCGAGTGCACGGCGTTGTCGGCCGCTTCGAGGTGCGCGCGATCGCTCGCACTTTCGGCCTTGATGCGCGCCAGCGAGAACTTGCTGTCGATGCCGCTGGCGACACGCTTGTGCGTGAGCTTCAGGAAATCGTTGGCGCGTTGCAACTCCTCATTGGCGAGGTCGCGTTGGGCGTAGGCACCGGCCAGCGCGAAATACGCCTGCACCACGTCGGCGGAAAGTTGCAGGCGCGCCGCCTGCGCGTCCACTTCCGCGGCGCGCGCGTTGCCGACCGCGGCCTGCCACGCGGCGCGCTTGCCGCCCCACAAATCCAGATCCCACTTGAAACTCAAGTAACCATAACGAATCACGCCGAAATGGCCAGACGCCAGCG
>DATEDI010000037.1:0-106890 GCA_035281745.1 Rhodanobacteraceae bacterium | reverse complement strand
TGCTCGGGCACGTTGACGTCCATGTTGACGATCGGTTCCAGCACGATCGGCCGGGCTTTCGCGATGGCGTCCAGGAACGCCTTCTTGCCGGCCGACACGAAGGCGACTTCCTTGGAATCGACCGGGTGGTACTTGCCGTCGAACACCACCACGCGCACGTCCTGCATCGGATAGCCGGCGACCGCGCCGTGATCCAGCACCTGGCGCACGCCCTTCTCGATGGCGGGGATGTACTGGTTGGGAATCACGCCGCCCTTGCTGTCGTCGCGGAACTCGAAACCCGCGCCGCGCGGCAACGGTTCGACGCGCAGGAACACTTCGCCGAATTGCCCGGCGCCACCGGTCTGCTTCTTGTGGCGATGGTGGCCTTCGGCGCTCGCGCCCACGGTTTCGCGGTAGGCGATGCGCGGCGGGTGGGTGATCACCTCCACCCCGTACTTGCTTTGCATCCTTGCGAGGGTGAGCTTCAGGTGCAGGTCGGACAAGCCACGCACCACGGTTTCGTTCAACTCCTTGTTGTGTTCGACCGAGAGGCAGGGGTCCTCCTCCGCAAGTTTCGTGAGTGCGGTCGCGAGTTTCTGATCCTGGCCCTTGTGTTTCGGTTCCACCGCAAGGCCGAACATCGACAGCGGGAATTTCAACGGCTGCAGGCGGATCGCGTCCTCATCGTGCGAATCGTGCAGCACCGCGTCGAAATGGATGTCATCGACCTTGGCGACGCCAGCGATGTCGCCGGGAATCGCATGTTCGATTTCGATGTGATCCTTGCCCTGCAGGCGCAGCAGATGCCCCACCTTGAAGGGTTTCTTGCCGTCGTCGATGAAAAGCTGCGAATCCTTCCTGATGGTGCCCTGCCACACCCGGAACGCCGCGAGCTTGCCGACGAACGGGTCGTTGATGATCTTGAACACGTCCGCGATCACGTGCGCGTCGGGATCGGGTTTGGCCACGATGGGCGTTGCATCGGCGCCCGTGCCTTTGACGCCACCTCCTCTAAAAAATGGCGGCGGGTTGGCTTCGCCGGGATGCGGCAGCAGGCGGCACGCGATCTGCAACCACTCCGCGACGCCCGTGCCGGTGCGCGCGGAGGTGAAACAGATCGGCACCAAGTGTCCTTCGCGCAGGCATTGTTCGAACGCGTCGTGCAGGTCTTCGGGCGAAAGCTTGTCCTCACCTTCTTCGAGATATCGGCCCATCAGCCGCTCGTTGATCTCGACCACCTGGTCGACGATACGCTGGTGCGCGTCGGCGACCGGACCAAGATCACTCATCCCGTCGTGCGCGAAAAAGCAATCGACGACCTTCGCACCGTGCTCCGCGGGCAGATTGACCGGCAGACATTCCGCACCGAATTCTTCGCGCAGCGATTCGACCAGCGTCGCGGCGTCGATGTCATCCATGTCGATGCGATTCACCACCAGCATGCGCGCGAGCCGGCGTTCCTTCGCGTAATGCATCATGCGGCGGGTGCCGTGTTCGATGCCGTTGGCCGCGTTCACCACCACCGTACAGGTTTCGACAGCGGCCAACGCGGACAGCGTTTCGCCGCGAAAATCCGCGTAGCCCGCAGTGTCGATCAGGTTGACGTGGCAGCCCGCGGCGTCCATCGAAGCGATCGCCGAATGGATGGAATGCTGGCGTTCCTTCTCCTGATCGTCGAAGTCGGATACCGTGTTGCCGCGCTCGATCGCGCCGCCCGTCTGGATCGCCCCACCCGCCTGCAGCAGCGCTTCGAACAAGCTGGTCTTGCCGGCGCCCGCGTGTCCGGTCAGGGCCACGTTGCGGATGTCCCGGGTGGAGTAGGCACCCATGCTGACCTCGCTTTCCGGTAGCGGCGGTCGCAAGACCATGCGCCGATCACCGGGCAGGGTCAAGGGCCAGCGGAACCTGCAGCGCAGGGCACGGTCTGAACACCCGCCCGCCCCGCGCACGGGCTGTCGTGGCGCATCCCCTAAACTTCCGCACGCGCAATGCGCGCGCATCGGCCGGCCGCATGCCCCGCAACGACGGACAGGAAATCGAGGAACTGACGCAATCCCGTGATCGCGGCATGCTGCGCGACGCGGCAGCCGAGCTCGCCGACCTGCCTTGGGTGCGTCTGACCCAGCGTCAGGAACCGCCGCGCGACCGGCGCAGTCTCTGGCTGCTGGTTGCGCTGGTGATCGTCGCGCACGTGCTGTTGGGGTGGGTCGCGTACCTGATCTTGCGGCCCACACCATACAGCCGCGACGACAGCGGCGTGGTCGCGGTGAGTTTGATCGAATCGGGTTCGGATTTGCCGCCACCGCCGCCACTGGTGCCGCCGCCGCCATTGCAGGGCCAGCCCACTACATCTGCGTCCGCGCGACGCCTGCATTACGTGCCGCCCACGAAAGGCGCGATCAGTGCAACGCTCGAAGGCGTGAAGGGACCGCCGCTGCAACTGTACGAATCCAACGGCCAAGTGCGGTTGCCGCCGAACACCTCCGGCAAGCCTGCGCCGACGCCGGCCTATCAGACGCCGGAGATCAAGGGCTCGCAAATCTCCGGCGGCGAATCCCCGTTGCCGTACAAGCCGACGCGATTCAACCAGGACTGGGCGCCCGACAAGGAAAGCCTGGGCCAGAAGACGATCGGGCGCGCGGTCGACAAGGTGATCGAAAAAACCACGGTGCAGAAAACCGTGCGTCTGCCGGGCGGCGTCCGCTTGCATTGCGCGTTGTCGCCGCTGGCGTTGTTCGCAGGCTGCAGGGGCGACGATCCGCCACCGCCGCCGAAGAATGACGATGACATCCGCTTGTCGATGCCGCCGCCCGAAACCCTGACCGGCAAGAAGGTGCCGCTGCCGAAGTCCGCGTCGAGCACCGCGAAACCCGCATCGGCCGCGTCCGCGCCGGCCTCCGCGTCGAGCGTCGTCCCGGCTCCATCCAGTTCGAACCACGGCAAGCCGTAAAAAATCAGGCCATGCAAGGCATGTTCCGGTGCAGGTGAGCGCGCGACGCACGGGATTGCGCGAAATCATGGACCGGCAGCGGTCATGGAGGATCGCACAAGTCGCGTCCGTTACAATCACTGGATGTCCAAGCCACCCGAGATCCTCGCCACGCGCCCAGCGCGCGACAGCCGGTTCCTGCGGATCGAGGAAGTCGACCTTGCGTTTTCGAACGGGGCCCACCGCACCTTCGAAAGATTGAGCGCGTCGGGACGCGGCGCGGTATTCATCGTGCCGATGCAGGACGAGGATACCGTGTTGCTGGTGCGCGAATACTGCGTGGGCGTGGATCGCTACGAGCTCGGCCTCGTGAAAGGCCGCATCGATCCGGGCGAAACGCCGCTGCAGGCGGCCGATCGCGAGTTGCAGGAGGAAGCCGGTTTCGGCGCGCGCAAGCTCACGCCGCTGGCCACGCTGTCGCTTTCGCCGGCCTACATGACCCACAAGGCGCAGGTGATTCTTGCCGAAGACCTGTATCCGCAACGCCGACCGGGTGACGAGCCGGAAACGCTGGAAGTGGTGCCCTGGAAACTTTCCGAGCTGAACCGGTTGCTGGCGCGCGACGACGTCACGGAAGGACGCTCGATCGCCGCGTTGTTCATTGCACGCGAATACCTGGCCGGAAAATTCCAGCCGAAGGAAACTCCATGAGCGCCCTGGAACGCATCGCGCACGCGAGTTGCGCACTGGCACGCCGCGCGGGGGCGGCGATTCTGGAAATCTATGCGGGCAGCTTCGCGGTCGAAACCAAAAGCGACGATTCGCCGCTGACCGCCGCCGACATGGCTTCGCACCGGCTGATCGTGCAGGGCCTGCGCGAATTGACGCCCGACATTCCGGTGCTGTCGGAGGAATCCAAAAGCCTCGACTGGAGCATGCGGCAAACGTGGGAACGCTACTGGCTGGTCGATCCGCTGGACGGCACCCGCGAATTCGTGAAGCGCAACGGCGAATTCACCGTCAACATCGCGCTGATCGAAAACCACGTGCCGGTGCTGGGCGTGGTGTTGGTGCCGGTGACCGGCGAGTTGTACTACGGCATCGCGGGCGAGGGTGCGTTCCTCGAAACCGCGCCGGGTGCGATGCCGCAGCCGATCGCGACACGGCCTGCTGCTTCGATTCCGATCGTCGCCGGCAGCCGCTCGCACGGCAACGATCGACAATTGGCGATGCTGGAACACCTCGGCTACCACCGGCTGGTATCGGTGGGATCGTCGATCAAGTTCTGCATGATCGCGCGCGCGGACGCCGACCTTTACCTGCGGCTCGGACCCACCTCGGAGTGGGATACTGCGGCCGCGCAATGCGTACTGGAGCAGGCCGGCGGCGCGGTGCTCGACCTCGCGGGCGAACCGCTTCGCTACAACACCAAGGATTCGCTGTTGAATCCGGAGTTCCTCGCGCTTGGCGACCGCTCGGTGGATTGGGTGGCCAGGCTCGGGCTGCGCCCGTGACCGGCAGCCATCGCGATGGCATCGCGGAACTGCTCGCGATCATGTCGCGCCTGCGCAATCGCGAACATGGTTGCCCGTGGGACGTCGCGCAGACGTTCGATACGATTGCGCCGTACACCATCGAGGAAAGCTACGAAGTCGCCGATGCGATCGACCGCAAGGACTACGCGGCGCTGAAGGACGAATTGGGCGATCTGCTGCTGCAGGTGGTGTTCCACGCGCGCATGGCCGAGGAACAGGGGCTGTTCGGCTTCGCCGACGTGGTCGATGCAATCAACGCCAAGCTGGTGCGCCGGCATCCGCATGTGAAATGGGGTGACACGAAAGGGGGTCAGGTCCACTTTTCCGGGACGGATGCGGGTGACGCCAATCCTTCGAGAAATGAACCGGACCTCATCTCGCCTGACCCCGTTTCGTGGGAAGACATCAAGCGCGCAGAGCGCGCGGCGGCCGGTGACAAGGACACCAGCGCGCTGGCGGGCGTGTCCCACGGCCTGCCCGAATGGAAGCGCGCGCTGAAGTTGTGCGAGCGCGCCGCCACGGTCGGCTTCGACTGGCCAGGTCCGGAACCGGTGCTGGACAAGTTGCAGGAAGAGGCAGCCGAAGTGCGCGCGGAATTCGCGGCGGGCGCGGGTCACGATCGCCTCAAGGACGAGATCGGCGACGTGGCGTTCGTGCTGGTGAATCTGGCTCGCCACGCCAAGGTCGATTTCTCGGCCGCATTGCGCCATGCCAACGCCAAATTCGAGCGCCGCTTCCGGCGCATGGAATCGCTCGTGGCCGCGGCGGGCGAAACACTGAATGGCAAGTCGCTGGCAGAGCAGGATGCGCTGTGGAATCGGGCGAAGGCTGAGGAGCGGTAGAAGCACGTGTTCCTTTTGCTCGTCATCCCGGACGCAACGAAGTCGCGATCCGGGCTGCCGCTTGCCCTGCGGCCGTTGGCTGCGCCGATGTTCGTTGCGACATGCTGCTGTGTGCTCCAAATATCGCTTCACGACCTGTTCGTGGATTGTGCGGAAGGCAGCGCGTGGCCGAACGCCCCGGATGGCGCGCGTATTCCTGGAAGGCGGGCAAATCACACGTTCCCCCCGGATAGGCCGCAAGTCACGGCGACTTTGGGCACATGAAGAGTTGCGACGGGCGACTCTATGCTTGCATGCATCCACCGCGAGGGCGGTGATGCCGGAGAGTCGTCATGCGCAAACCCATCCTTCTGCTCGCGGGGGCGTCCCTGCTCGCAGTGTCGTTCGCAGCCGGCGCGGCGGAGCAGTGCCGCTACAGCGCGCCGCGCAACGCCGAGCTCGACGCCGCGGGGTTGAAACAGTTGTCTGTAGAGATCGGCCCCGATGATCTCACGATCCATGGCGAGGCCGGGCTCGCCAAAATCGTGGTGACGGGTACCGCCTGCGCGTCGCAAGAAAAATGGCTTCAGGGCATCAAGATCGAAACGGCACGCCATGGCGACACCGCCAGCATCGTCGCGGACGACGGTGACCGCGGCGTAGTCATTTCCCTGTTCGGGAATTCGTACGCCTACCTCAAGCTGGACGTGCGCATGCCGCAATCGCTGGCCGTGAAGCTGAAGGAAGGTTCGGGCGATGCTCAGGTCAATGGGGTGGCATCGCTGGATGCCACGCTGGGCTCGGGCGATTTGAAGGTGAACGGTATTGCCGGCGAACTCGCACTCCGCGTGGGCTCGGGCGATGCGATTGCGGGCGATGTTGGCAGCTTGAACGTTTCCAGCGTCGGTTCCGGCGACGTGAGCGTGGACGGCGTGCGCGGCGAGGCGCGTGTCGGCGGCGTCGGCTCGGGCGATCTTGGCCTGCGCAATGTGACCGGCAACGTCTCGTTCGGATCGGTGTCATCGGGCGACGCAAAAATGACCGGCGTGGGCGGCAGCATCAAGATCGACAGCGTCGGCTCGGGCGACTTGGTGATCCGCGGCGTCAAGGGCAATGTCGCGGTGGGATCGATTGCGTCGGGCGAAGCGAGCATCGAGCAGGCCGGTGGCAGTGTGCACGCCGGCAGCCTGGGTTCCGGCAATTTCGGCGCGGACGGCGTGGGTGGCGATTTCAGCGTCGGCTCGGTCGGCAGCGGCGACGTCCACCACCACGGCGTCAAGGGCAAGGTCAGCGTGCCGCGCGACGACGATTGAAAAAAGCCTGCCGCGGGCGTTGCCGCCGCGGCAGGACCAACCGGCGGGCGGGAAGGGAGTTCCGCCCGCCGCATCCTCACTCGTGGATGTCACGCATACGTCACCCGTGAAACCGGCGGTGGTTGCTCCGCCGCCCATGACAACGCGCCTGCACGCCGATCGGTTGACCGCACCCGGCGATTCCCCGTCGCGACGGGCATGTCCGCCCTGGCCGCGGCCCTGTCGCTTTCACGCGACAATCACCTTCGTGTCGGCACATTGCACAGCCGTGCACGCGGCGTGAGGACGGTTTCCACGAGGGGCAGCCATGAACGAATTCGAGCGCGAAAAACAGACCGGCATGGTGCTGCTGGTCGAGGACAACAGCGGCATCGCCGAAATGGTGGGCGAGTTCCTCGAACGCCGCGGCTATGCCGTCGATTTCGCGGGCGACGGCGTCAGCGGCCTGCATCTGGCCGTCACCGGCAGCTACGACGTGATCGTGCTGGACCTGATGCTGCCCGGCATGGACGGCCTGGACGTCTGCCGCAAGCTGCGCGGCGAAGCCAAGAAGGCCACGCCGGTGCTGATGCTCACCGCGCGCGATACGTTGGAAGACAAGCTGATCGGCCTCGATGCGGGCGCCGACGATTATCTGGTCAAGCCGTTCGAGCCGCGCGAACTCGAAGCGCGCATCCGTGCCCTGATCCGTCGCGAGCGGCGGCAGGTTTCCAGCGAGGTGTATCAGGTCGGCGACCTGACGCTGGATACCGCGACGCTGCGGATCGTGCGCGACGGCGAGGAACTGCAGGTGTCGCCGATCGGGCTGAAGCTGCTCACGATCCTGATGCGCGAATCGCCGCGCGTGGTGTCGCGCCACGACATCGAACGCGAAATCTGGGGCGACACGTTGCCCGATTCCGATACGCTGCGTTCGCACCTCTACAACCTGCGGCGGGTGGTCGACAAGCCGTACGCGCGGCCGCTGCTCCACACCATCCACAGCGCGGGCTATCGCATCGCCGATCTGGATGAGGAGGCCGCGGCGTCGGCATCCACCGCTTGAACGGTTCGTGATCCTCCCGCCATCGAAACGCGCGCGCAGGAGGCACGTGCGGAGATCCTTCGTCATGCATGTGTCATTTCGTTAGGGCCGCTCCATGGCCAGATACGCCAGCATCGGCCACCGCTTCTGGGTAATGTTCTCGCTGTGGGTCGCGGCCATCAGCGTGGTCACCGCGCTGGGCGTGTATGCCGCCGCCAATTCCAGCCGCCAGGCCATCGCGCGCCAGGAGCTGGAACGCGAGACCCAGTATTACGACCAGCAGCTGGCGCGCAATCCCGACGCGCCGCTCCCCGACACCTGGCTGCTCCGCGCCTACCGGCGCGGGCCCGGACAATCGGACGCCGCGATACCGCAGGAGCTGCGCGGGCTCGATCTCGGTTATCACCAGGTTCGCCTGTCCGACGGCACCCTCGGCACGGTGCTGGTGTCCGACGACGTGCGCGGCCGGATGTACCTGCTGTTCAACAACGACCGGCCCAACAACGTGGTGATGCTGTTCGGATTGATTCCGGTGGTGCTGGTGGTGCTGATCATCTACTTTGCGACCTGGCTCACCTATCGGGCCTCGCGCAAGGCGCTGTCGCCGGTGATCGCGTTGGCCAAGGTGGTGCGGCGCTGGAATCCCGACCATCCCGAACCCGAGTCGTTGGCGCCCGGCAATCTGCCGGCCGCCTCCGACAGCGACGTCGAGGTGCTGGTCACCGCGTTGTACAACTTCGCCAACCGACTGGAAGCCTTCGTCGAGCGCGAACGCAATTTCACCCGCGACGCCAGCCACGAACTGCGCACGCCGCTTACCGTGATGAAGATCGCGGTCGACGTGCTGGCCGACGAAGACATGAGTCCGTTCGCGCAGCGCTCGCTGGCGCGCATCCGGCGTTCGGTGCGCGAGATGGAGGCGCTGATCGAAACCTTCCTGGTGCTGGCGCGCGAATCGGATACGGGCTTGCGCGATGAGGATTTCCTCGCCAACGACGTGGTCAGCGCCGAGGTCGCGCGCTATCGCGAACTGCTGGCCGGCAAGCCGGTGCAACTGGAGCTGGTCGAACACGCGCGCTTTGCCCTGCACGCACCGCCTCGCGTGTTCGCGGTGATGATCGGAAATTTGATCCGCAACGCTTGCCTCTACACCGAGCGCGGTAGCGTCATCATCGAAGTGGAAGCGGACAGCGTGCGCGTGGCCGACACCGGCAGCGGCATGAGCGAGGAAGATCTCGAACGCGCCTTCCAGGCGTTTTATCGCGGCAGCCGCACCGGTGGCACCGGGCACGGCATCGGACTCGCGATCGTGCGCCGCATCGCCGACCGCTACGGCTGGCAGGTCGATCTGGAAAGCATGCTGGGCCGGGGCACCATCGCGATCGCGCAGTTTCCCGCCGCGCAACCGCCCGACGCCGCGCTGCCCGGTCCGCCGGAACCCACCCAAATCGCGGATGCCGAATCCGGCGCATGAAACACGCGTGAACCGAGCGGCCTTGCATGCAATTTGGGGATGTCCGGGAGACACCCCAACCCTCTCGTCATTCCGGGGCTCGCACCCGGTCCGCGGGTGCGAAACCCCGACTGCGTTTGCAGGATTGCAAACGCGAACGCCGCAGGCGGCCCGAAGGGCGAGCGCCAAGGATGGCGCGAGTCAATCGGTTTCGGACGCGCGGACCACTGCAACCGATTCCGGATCGCCGCTGCGCGGCGTCCGGAATGACGACGGGAGTAATCGGTCGCTGCAGGCCGGAATGACGAGATAATGGGAATTCGGGAGATTCGAATGACGCGTTACCAGACCTTGAACGACGGCATCGTCTGCATCGATACGGAGCAGCACCGGCCGCAGATGGCGGCGTGTTATCTGATCGGGGACGACGGGCATTACGCGTTCGTGGAATCCGGCACCAGTCTTTCCGTGCCGGGCCTGCTGCAAACGCTGGAAGAACTCGGCATCCAGCGCGGCGCAGTCGATTACGTGATGCCGACGCACGTACATCTCGACCATGCCGGCGGCGCGGGCGCCCTGTTGCTCGAGCTGCCGAACGCGCGGCTGGTGATCCATCCGCGCGGCGCGCGTCACATGATCGATCCTTCGCGGCTCATCGCTGGCGCGACCGCGGTGTACGGGCCGGAGGCAATGCGCGCCACCTACGGCGAAATCCTGCCGGTGCCCGAATCGCGCGTCGTGATTGCCGACGTCGCGTCCGATCGCGATTTCGAGTTGCCGCTGGGCGCGCGCCGCCTGCAGTTCATCGATGCGCCGGGTCACGCCCGTCATCACTGCGCGATCTGGGATGAGGCCAGCCGCGGCTGGTTCACGGGCGACGTGTTCGGGCTGGTGTATCGCGAATTCGACACCGCCAACGGCAATTACCTGATCCCGACCACCAGTCCGGTGCAGTTCGATCCCGACGCGTGGAATGCCACGCTGGACCGGCTGCTCGAACGCTCGCCCGCGCACGTTTACCTGACGCATTACGGACGCGTGGATGCGGTGCCGGCGCTGGCGAATGATTTGCGCGAAGGGCTTGTCGCGTACCAACGGATCGCACGCGCGCATGCCGACGCGCCCGATCGCCACACGCGCATTCGTTCCGCGCTGATGGATCATCACCTCGATCAACTGCGCGAACGCCGCCACCCGATGCCCGAAGCGCGGGCGCGCGAGTTACTGGACATGGACGTGGAAATCAACGCGCAGGGTCTGGAAGTCTGGCTGGATCGACGGCGCGGCTGATCGGCCGCATCGCCTGCGTGAAGGCGCGCTTTTCGTGACGGCCCGTTCACGGCGGCGGCCGCACACTGGCGCCACCCGCACGGACGCGGGCATTGGAAACGGAGTTCCCATCATGTATCAGCAATCCACGGTTTCGCTCGAAGACGCGCGCCGCATGATCGCCGGTGGCGAAGCCAAGGCGCGCGACATCGGCCAGCCGATGAACGTCGCGATCGTCGACAACGGCGGCAACCTGGTCGCCTTCGCGCACATGGACGGCGCGTGGAAGGGCAGCGTCGACATCGCGATCAACAAGGCATTCACCTCGGCGATGTTCGAATTGCCGACCAAGGGCCTTGCCGAGAAGGCGCAACCCGAAAAGCCGTTTTACGGCATCCACGTCTCCAACCACGGACGCGTGATGATTTTCCCCGGCGGCCTTCCGTTGAAACAGGACGGCGAAATCGTCGGCGCGGTGGGCATCAGCGGCGGCGACAATCAGCAGGACCAGACCGTGGCCGAGGCCGCGGCTTCGGCGCTCTGACGCATTCGGGCAAGCGCTCATCGCCATGCACCGTCTTTGCCACACGTCCGTTGCGCAGGACGTCCATTCCGTTCGCGCCGGCGCGCTTTGCACTGAAATGAATCGGGATCGCCGCGGACTTTCCGACGCGCCGAGGTTCACATCGTCTTCATTGACGCAAATGTTTCAGCAGCGTACGGTGATTTTTCCGGATCGCGTTCTGACCATCGGCAAGAAGGCCGATCAACATGAAAAGGATTTCGCTGCTTTCCGTCCTGCTTGTTCTCCCCGTCATCGCGCTGGCCGCGAAACCGCAGGGTTCCTCGCAGGACGGCAGTTGGCTCGTTGCCGCGCATCAAAGCAATCTCGCGGAAATCGGCAGCGGCAACCTCGCTGCCGAGAAGGGCCACACCGACGCCGTGCGCAAGGCCGGCCGGATGTTGGCCAAGGATCACGCCATGCTGGACTCCAAGCTTCGTCCGGTCGCGAAGGAGCTGGGCGTGAAACTGCCCAGCAAGCCGAACGCGGAGCAGCAGCAGGAGGCCAAGGAGTTCAAGGGCCTGACCGGTACCCGGTTCGACCAGACCTGGACGCACACCGAGGCCGACGGACACGTCAAGGCGATCGAAGTGACCGAGCGTGAGATCCAGGATGGCTCGGTGGCGCAAGTGAAACAGCTTGCGCAGTCGGCCTTGCCGGTGCTGAAGAAGCACCTCAACACGCTTCAGCAGCAGACCGCAACCGAAACCAGCGGCGTCCATTGACGCAAACACCGCTGGCGTGATTCACGCGTTCGGCCGACAGAAATGCCGGCCGCGGATGCCAAGGAGGCATCGATGAAAACACTCGTCCTCGCGATGGCCGTTTCCGCTGCGCTGTTCGCGACGGCAAGGGCGCGCGCGCAAACGAATCCGGCCCCGGCCGCCTCTGCCGGTGATGCGGCCGCGCAATCCGCGGCCGGCCAAAGCCTGCTGCAACTCGAGAACAACCCCGCCGATTGGCCCATGCCGGCCAAGAACTACGCGGGCACGCGCTTCAGCGGGTTGAAACAGATCACCGCCGGCAACGTGAAAAACCTCACGATGGCGTGGACGTTTTCGACCGGCGTGTTGCGCGGACACGAGGCGGCGCCGCTGGTGATCGGCGACACGATGTACGTGATCACGCCGTGGCCGGACATCGTGTACGCGCTCGATCTTTCGAAGGACGGCGCGATCAAGTGGGTGTTCAAGCCGCACCCTTCGCGCGCGTCGCAGGGCGTTGCCTGCTGCGACGTCGTGAATCGCGGCGTGGCGTATTCGGACGGCAAGATTTTCTTCAACACGCTGGACGACCACACCATCGCGGTGGACGCCGACACCGGCAAACAGATCTGGGATACCAAGCTCGGCGACATCAATCATGGCGAAACCATGACGATGGCGCCGCTGGTGGTGAAGAACCACGTGCTGGTGGGCGTCAGCGGCGGTGAACTCGGCGTGCGCGGCTGGCTGAAGTCGCTGGACACCAACACCGGCAAGGTGCAGTGGACGGCGTATTCGACGGGACCGGACAAGGACGTGCTGATCGGCAAGGATTTCGATCCGCCGTATCCCGAAGACAAGGGTCCGAACCTTGGTGAAACCAGTTGGCCCAACAAGGCCGCCTGGATGATCGGCGGCGGGCCGGTGTGGGGCTGGATCACCTACGACCCGAAGCTGGACACGATCTATTACGGCACGGGCAATCCGGGGCCGTGGAATTCCTACCAGCGCCCCGGGCTCAACTTCTGGACCTGCACGCTGTTCGCGCGCGACCCCGACACCGGCATGGCGAAATGGGCGGTGCAATGGAATCCGCACGACACCCACGATTACGACGGCGTCAACGAAAGCGTGTTGGCCAACATCGTCATCGATGGCAAGACGCGCGAGGTGCTGATGCATCCCGACCGCAACGGCTTCATGTACGTGCAGGATCGCACCACCGGCAAGATCATTTCCGCCAACAAGTTCTTCCCCGGCGCCAACACCATCGAGCGGATCAATCTTGAAACCGGTGCGCCAGTGGTGAATCCCGCCAAGGTGCCGCAGCTCGACAAGATCGTCACCGATATCTGCCCGGCTTCCACCGGCGGCAAGGACTGGCAACCGAGCGCGTATTCGCCGCTCACTGGCCTGCTGTACATCCCGCACAACAACGTGTGCCAGGACGAGGAAGTCAGCAAGGTCAGCTACATCGAGGGCACGCCGTACGTCGGCGCCAAGGTCGCGATGAAAGCCGGACCCGGCGGCTATCGCGGGGCATTCTCGGCGTACGATCCGGTGCACGCGAAGACCGTGTGGTCGGATCACGAGAACTTTCCCGTGTGGAGCGGCGCGCTGGTCACCGCGGGCGGCGTCGCGTTCTACGGCACCATGGATCGCTGGTTCAAGGCGGTCGATGCGAAAACCGGCAAGCTGCTGTGGAAGTTCCGGGTGGGTTCGGGCATCAACGGCCAGCCGATCGCGTATCGCGGGCCGGATGGCCGCGAATACATTGCGGTGCTCGCAGGCGTGGGTGGATGGTCGGGCGCGGTGGTGGCCGGTGATCTCGACCCGCGCAATCCCTATGGCGCGCTCGGTTTCGTGGGCGTCACCCAGGATCTGCCCGATTACACCGCAAAAGGGGGCACGCTGTACGTGTTTGCGTTGCCGAAGGCGGGGGGCTCGCCGTGATGGGCGCGATGTTCCGAATCATGAAAGCGTCACGCGCTTTGCTCCTCTCCCTTCAAGGAGGAGGCCGGGAGCGGGATGGGGTGCAACGTCGTCGTAAGTGCAGCAAGCGCGTGACTGCCCAAACCCGTCCCCGCCCCACGTTGCTAGGCTCGGGCATCCTGCCTCGGGCGCAACACGATGCGCGAACCTTCGGTTCGCAAGCGCATCGTGTTGCCCCCTTGAAGGGGAGGGCTTTCAGAAGCGCTTGCTCCGCATGCTTGGCCGTGCTGCTCGTACCTGCCGCCGCCTTTGCACAAACACACACCCAATACCCTGGCGCGGCTCCTGCGCCATCGGACAAGCCGCTGCGGGTGTGCGCCGATCCCAACGACCTGCCATTTTCCAATCGCGCGGAACAGGGTTTCGAAAACAAGCTGGCCGCGATGCTGGCACAGTCGACGGGTCAGACCGTCAGCTACACCTGGGCCGCCCAGCAGAAGCAGTTCCTGCGCGACACGCTCGATGCCGGCAAGTGCGACGTGGTGATGGGCTTGCCGACCGACGATCATGAACGCGGCGTACTCACCACCGATCCGTACTACCGTTCCGCTTACGCGCTGGTCTATCGCGCCGACGAGCCGTACCAGTTGAAGTCGCTGGATGATCCACGCCTGCGCAAACTGGAAATCGGCGTCCACGCAACTGGCGACGACTGGGTGGACTTGCCCGGCGGCGCCACGCTCGCACACCGGGGTATCGTCAAGAATGTGCACGTCTACAAGTTGTTTTCGGATTTCAGCAAGCCCAGTCCGTCCTCGGACCTGATCGACGCCGTCGCCAACGGCGACGTGGACGTGGCGATCGCGTGGGGACCGATGGCCGGCTATTTCGCCACCCGCGAACCGGTCAAGCTGAAAGTGGTGCCGCTGACCGCGACCCACACCATCCTGCCGTTCCAGTTTTCGATTTCGATGGCGGTGCGTCACGGCGATACCGCACTTCGCGACAAGTTGAATGCATTCCTGCAAACGAATCGCACCGCGATCCGCGACCTGTTGACGCAATACGGCGTGCCGCAGCTCCCCGTCGCGAACCCGGGCGCGTCCGGATTGCAGGCAAGACTTGCGCGCAAGGCCGCATCGGATTGATCTGCCGCACAGCGTAGCCAAGGAGGGCACGATGAAATCATTCTGGCTGGTCATCCCGTTGGCGTCCTCGCTTGCGGTGACCGCAATGGGTTTCGCGCAGATGACGACGCCGCAGGTGCAGGGTTCGCCGGCGGCGCAGATGCAGCACACGCCGGTTTCCGACCTGCATATCGGCGTGCCCGCGCAGATGAAGAATCCTTACGAGGGCGACCGCAATGCCTGGATGCAGGGCAAGAAGCTTTTCACGGCGATGAACTGCGCCGGCTGCCATGCGCCCGGTGGCGGCGGCGGGATGGGTCCCGCGCTGTCCGACGACCAATGGATCTACGGCGGCAGCCCCGGCGACATCTACCTGAGCATCCTGCACGGCCGTCCCAACGGCATGCCGCAGTGGGGCACCGCGTTGCCGCCCAAGGCGATCTGGGAATTGGTCACCTACGTGGAAACGTTGTCGCAACCCAATCCGGAATTCGAACCGAACACCCGGCTCGGCATGCACCCGATGCCCGGCAACACGCCGCATCCCGCTTCCGAACCGGTCCCGCCGCGCCTGCCTGTGCATGCCAAGCCGGTCCCCAAGCCGCCATACCCTGCGCCGGCAATCACCCCAAGCGTGAAGACTCCCGCGGCGCCGGCTTCGACCACTGGCGGCCACTGATGCGCCGTCCCTTCGCCATCGCATTGCTGATCGCGCCGTTGCTCGCGCACGCGGGGCCCATGACCTACATGGTCTCGCACGGCGCAGCGGCGAATCCCATCACCAAACTCGGCTGGGGATTGCTCGGCCTGTCGATCTTCGTCGCGGCGTTCATCGCGTTCGCGGTGCTGATCGGCATCTGGTGGAAACGTGGCGAGGGCGGCTACGACAACCGCGGCTGGCCGGTGTTGTCGCACGGCCGCAACGGCCTGCCTTGGTTGACGATCGGCGTGCCGATCTCGATCGTGCTGTTGCTGCTGTCGGCGATCTGGACGTTCTATGTGCTGGGCGTGGCAGCGGCGGCGCCGGGGCATCCGAAGATCACCCTGCAGGTGACGGGCCACCAGTGGTGGTGGGAGGTGCGTTACTCGTATGCCGGCGCACCGCAGCGGACATTCGAGACCGCCAACGAAATCCACATTCCGGTCGGCGTGCCGGTGGAAGTGCACCTCACCAGCGCCGACGTGATCCATTCGTTCTGGGTGCCGCAGCTCGCCGGCAAGACCGACACCATCCCGGGCCAGATGAATCATGCGTGGCTGGAAGCCGACAAAGCCGGCGTGTATCGCGGACAGTGCACCGAGTTCTGCGGCCTGCAGCACGCGCACATGGCGCTGTACGTGGTGGCACAACCGCAAAAGGTGTTCGACGCGTGGTGGGCGCACCAGTTGCAGCCGGCCGCGGCATCGCCGCCCGGCCTCGCGGGCGAAGGCGAAACCACTTTCAACGCCCGCTGCGCCATCTGTCACAGCGTGCGCGGCAAGCCCGGAAGCATGGGTGTGCTGGGTCCCGACCTCACGCATCTGATGAGCCGCGGCACCATCGCGGCAGGCACGCTGCGCAACACCCCGGGCAACCTTGCCGCGTGGGTCAGCGATGCGCCCGCGCAGAAGCCGGGCGTGGACATGCCGGCCGAAAACCTGACCGGCCCGCAGTTGCAAGCGCTGCTGGCCTACCTGCAGACGTTGAAGTGATCGACCGGCAAGGACGCCACCATGGCAGCGAACCCAACCTTCAAGACACCGGTGATTGCGCGGCCCACCAGGGAACTCCGCGAAAAGATGGAGAGCATGTGGTCGGACCCGCCGGGGCTCTACGGCTGGCTGGGCACCACGGACCACAAGAAGATCGGCAAGCGCTACCTCGTCACCGCGTTCGTGTTCCTGATGGTCGGCGGCATCGAGGCGCTGGGCATGCGCCTGCAACTCGCGCAACCGAACGAACATCTGCTGTCGCCGGGACTGTACAACCAGTTCTTCAGCATGCACGGCTTCACGATGATTTTTCTCTATTCGCTGCCGATCCTTTCCGGTTTCAGCAATTATTTGTGGCCGCTGATCCTCGGCACGCGCGACATGGCGTTTCCGCGCCTGAATGCATTCACCTACTGGGTGTTCGTGCTTGCCGGCATCTTCCTCTACATCGGTTTCTGGGGCGGCAAGGGCACCGACGTCGGCTGGTTCAACTACGTGCCGTTGGCCGAGCGGCAGTACAACCCGGACTGGAATGTCGACGTCTATTCGCTGGGGATGATCTTCCTCGGCGTCTCCACCACCGCAGGCGCGGTGAATTTCATCGCCACCATGTTCCGGACGCGCGCGCCCGGCATGTCGATCAGCCGCGTGCCGATCATGATCTGGGGCACGCTGGTGGCCAACATCGGCATCCTGTTCGCGGTGCCCGCGGTGAGCCTGGATTTTCTGATGCTGTGGCTGGATCGCCGCTTCGGCACGCAATTCTTCAACCCCGCGACAGGCGGACGTCCCTTGCTGTGGCAACACCTGTTCTGGATTTTCGGGCACCCATGGGTGTACGCGATCGTGTTGCCGGCAATGAGCATTGTTTCGCAGGGGCTGCCCGTGTATTGCCGCCGGCCGCTGGTCGCGCATTCGGCGGTGGTGCTGGCGACGATCCTGACGATGGTGCTGGGCTTCGGCGTGTGGGTACACCACATGTTTTCGACGGGCTTGCCGGTGATCGCGATGGGGTTCTTCGCCGCGGCGAGTTTCGTGATCGTGATTCCGTCCGCGGTGTCGGTGTTCGCGTGGGTCGCGACGATCTGGACCGGGCGGCCGGTGTTCACCACCGCGTTCAAATTCTTTGCGGCCGAGATCGTGCTGTTCGTGATCGGCGGCGTGTCGGGTTTCATGACCGCCGCGGTGCCGCTGGACTGGCAGCTCACCGACACCTATTTCGTGGTGGCGCACATCCACTACGTGCTGATTGGCATCAACGTGTTCCCGGTGGTGGGCGGCATCTATCACTGGTTCCCGAAGATGACCGGCCGGATGATGAGCGAGCGGCTCGGCCGCTGGAACTTCTGGATGATGTTCGTGGGCTTCAACCTCGGGTTCTTCCCGATGCATATCTCGGGACTCGAGGGCATGCCGCGTCGCATCTACACCTATCCCGCGAACATGGGCTGGGGCGACTTGAATCTCGTCACCACGATCGGCGCGTTCGTGTTCGCGCTCGGCGTGTTGCTGTTCGTGATCAATGTCGTCCGCAGCCGCTTTGTCGGCGAAAAGGCACCGGCCAATCCGTGGGATGCACCGACGCTTGAATGGGCCACCGAATCGCCGCCGCCCAGCTACAACTTCGCGGTGATTCCGCGAGTCGCCACGTTGCACCCGTTGTGGGAAGAGCGCCTCGAGGGAAGTCGGCAAAGCTCGCTGGACGAAGGCGCGGTGCTCGATGACGAGCACGAAATTCCCGCCACCACGGCGCTGGACGCCGAACCCGACGCGATCATGAAGATGCCGCACACGACGCTGGCGCCGGTTTCGCTGGCGCTGTTGATCGCGGGCACATTCGTCGGCTTGTTGATGTCGATGTGGTGGGTGGCGGCGGGTTGCCTGCTGGCGATGATCCCGGCGCTGCTGTGGTGGTTCTGGCCGAGCCCGGAAATGGGTTGGGCCGCGAGGGCGCGTCCATGACCGCGTACGACGAACGCACGTTGCCGCGCCCGCTGCCGATCGGGCCTGCGGGCTATCGCACGCCCGGGTGGTGGGGCGTGCTGGCGTTGATAGGCACCGAAGCTGCGGTGTTCGCGTACCTGATCTTCAGCTATTTCTATCTGCAGTCGCAGACCTCGCAACCCTGGCCGCCCAGCGGACTGCCGCCGCTGCGCTGGTCCGCGCCGAGTACCGCGATCCTGCTGGTCAGCGCGGCCAGCATGTGGTGGGCCGAGCGGGGCATGCGCTTGGGCAAGCTGATCCGGTTGTATTCCGGGTTGATCCTGACGCTGCTGCTGGGCGTCGCCTACATCGTGCTGCAGTGCTTCGATTGGCGTGGCGAGCCGTTCCTCGCCAACAGCGGCGCGTACGGTTCGCTGTTCTATGCGATCACCGCGTTCCACGTGCTGCATACCGCAGCGGGCGTGCTGATCGTGGCGGCGATCGCCGGCTGGTGCGCGCTGGGCTACATCACGCCGCGGCGCAATTCCGCGGTCACGGTGGTCGCGCTGTACTGGTATTTCGTGGTGGCGGCATGGATCGCGGTGTTCATCACGCTGTACCTGCTGCCGTGGATCACGCCGCACGGAGGCCCGCCATGAATGTCGTCACGCCCACCTCTCCACCCGAGGTCGTGCGCCTGCCGGTCGGACCCGCGTTGACGTTCGCGGTGTTCGGCGCGCCCGCGGCGTGGCTGCTGCAACTCATCGTCAACTACGCATTGTCCGCGCACGCCTGCTATCCGCTCAGCGTGCCGCTGGTGGCGCCGGTGTGGCCGCGCTTGTGGTGGTGGCTGATCGGCATCGACATGGCCGCGGTCTTGCTCGCGGGCGGCGCGCTGCTGACGGCGTGGCGCAGCCATGTCGCGTGGCGCGGCGTGGACCCGCGCAGCCCGGGCGAGCTCCGCAACCGTTTCATCGCGCACTGGTCGGTGCTGACCAGCGCGCTGTTTTCGATCGCGGTGGTGTTCACCATCGTGATGTTGTTCATCGAGCCGGTTTGCAATTATTGAATGGTGACGGCAGATATGGCTCCGAAGCCGAAAAATTCAGAATCGTCATTCCAGGGCCGCGCGCAGCGCGGATCGCGGCTTTGCCGGGTCCGGAATGACGACGTGGATGATGTGGCATGTCGCAGATATTGATGGACTGGAGCTTCGAACCCTGGCTGCTGGCGTGCATTGTCGCGGCGGCGGTGCCGTACGCAATGGGCATGCGCAGGATGGGTGCGCAGCGCGGCACGATCCTTGGGCGCTGGCGAGCGGTTTCATTCTTCGTCGGCCTGTTGGTGTTGTTGCTCGCGCTGGTTTCGCCGCTGGACGCGGTGGCCGACGATCTTTTTTCCGCGCACATGTTCCAGCACATGCTGTTGCTGCTGGTGATTCCACCGCTGCTGGTGTATGGGCGCCCGGTGATCACCTGGTTGTGGGCGTTCGATTTGGACGGCCGCCGCGTGGTGGTGCGCGGATGGAAACGCACGGGGCTCGATGCGGCCTTCCGCGGCTTGATGCATCCGCTGGTCGTGTGGGTGCTGCTGACGGTGGCGCTGTGTTTCTGGCACCTGCCGGGTCCGTACGACGCGGCCGTCCGCAATGAATGGCTGCACGATCTCGAACACCTGAGTTTCCTCGTGGTGTCGCTGCAGTTCTGGACCCTCGTGATCGAACCGTATGGCCAGCGCCGCGCGCTCGGTTACGGCGCAACCGTGGTGTTCGTGGTATCGGCCGGGTTCGTGATGGGCATGATCGGCGCGGTGCTGACGTTCGCGCCGACGCCGCTATACGGCGCCTACCTGCACACGACCCAGACATACGGACTGACGCCGCTGGACGACCAGCAGCTCGCCGGCATCATCATGTGGATTCCTTCCAACCTCGTGCACGCAGGCGCGCTGTGCACGGTGTTCTTCGCGTGGTTCCGCGCCGACGAGCGTCGCGCAAGCCGTGCTTTCCGCGCGGTGCCGCACGCGCTGCCGATGTTGCTGGTCGCGGTGCCGCTGGTGGCGCTGATGCTTTCCGGTTGTGCGGGCCAGGACCCGCAGGACCGGGCCCACGACATCGCGGTGCGCCGGGGCGCGCAACTCATCTCGGAGTACGGGTGCGGCTCCTGCCACACGATCCCCGGCATCAATGGCGCCGATGGTCTGGTCGGACCGCCGCTGACGCACTGGAGCCGACGCACGTACATCGCGGGCGTGCTGCCGAACGATCCGGACAATCTGCAGTTCTGGATCCAGCATCCGCAACAGGTCGTGCCCGGCGTGGACATGCCGGACATGGGTATCAGGCAACAGGAGGCGCGCGACATCGCGACTTATCTGGATACGATTCGTTAGTACGCGGGCGCGCGCCGGCATCGGGCAAGGAGAGATTTCATGACGGAATCGGGCAAGACAATGAATGTGGGCGACATCGAACGCGTGGTTTCGGCGCTGGCAGGCGGTGCGTTGGTGACGTGGGGGCTGCGGCGGCGATCGCTGGGCGGACTCGCGCTGGCGGTCGCCGGTGCGGAGCTGGTCCGGCGCGGAATCAGCGGCCATTGCGCGGTGTACGAATGGCTGGGCAGGCGCGCCGCGGAAAGCGGTCCGATCGAGATCGAAAGCGCCGTCACCATCAACCGGCCCGCGATGGAGCTGTACCGCGCGTGGTGCAGCCCGGACACGCTCTCGCGGGTGATGGGCGATTTCGCCGACGTGCGCTCGATCGGTGAACGACGCTGGCACTGGAACGCGCACGGACCCGCCGACAAGGGCCTGGAATGGGACTCCGAAATCACCGGGGAACACGAAGGCGAGTCGTTGCATTGGCATTCGATCGGCGACTCGGCGATTCCGAATGACGGAGAAGTGCGTTTCCACGAAGTGCCGCGTGGACTCGGCACCGAGGTGCGCATGGCGATGCGCTTCGATCCGCCGGGCGGCGCGCTGGGCCGCGCCGCGATCAAGATGCTGGGACCGACGCCGCAGCGGCTCGCGAGCCGCGCGCTGCTGCGCTTCAAGAATCTCGTCGAAACCGGCGGCATCCCGGCGCCGCACACCGATGGCGCCGTACATACGGCAGCGCGCCCAGCCAACACGGATAATTCCGCTTGAGGAGCAAACCGTCCCTCCGGTCACGGGGTTGGTCGCCACCGCATCGCCGGTGAAACCCGCCACGGTGTCGCTTGCGGGCGCGGGCACATGATCCGGCTCCGTGCGACCGCGGCGTCGCGCACGGTCCGCGGCGGGTTTCGCCGCCCGATGCGGCAGCATAAAAGTATCGGGCTTTCGCCCATGAAGCCGGCCCCGGCCCAGCCGGCGCGCTGCGCCGTTCCGGCGGTGGGCAGCCGGCTCGCCATCAGGCCCGCGGGCTATACTGGTGGGCCAAGGCGGGCGTGCTGTCAGGAGAGTGCATGGCCACGGTCAAGGAATTGCCTACGGACCCATCGATCGACGTTGCATCCGGACCATCGCCGATGCGCGTGCTGGTGGCCGCGCATCATTGGGCGGCGACGCCGCTCGGAGCGATTGCGTCGTGGCCGCAAAGCCTGCGTTCGGCTGTCGAACTGATCCTGCCCAACCGCTTCCCGCAGGTGATCCTGTGGGGACCCGAACTGCTGCAGATCTACAACGACGGCTACGCGGTGATCATGGCCGACAAGCATCCGGCGGGACTCGGCCAGCCGAACCGGGAATGCTGGCCCGAGGTGTGGCACATCAACAAGCCCATCTACGACCGCGTGTTCGAGGGCGAAACCGTCAACTTCGAGGATGCGCTGTATCCGCTGACCCGGCACGGCCGGACCGCCGACGCATGGTTCGACCTGTGCTACAGCCCCATGCGCGACGGCGCCGGCAAGACCGCCGGCGTGCTGGTGACACTGGTGGAGGTGACCGACCGCCACCATGCGACCACGCAGCGCGCGCGTGCGGCGAACGCGCTGGAGCAAAACGGTGAGCGGCAATCCATGTTGCTCGAACTCGGCGACGTGCTGCGGCCGTTGTCGAATGCGCGGGCCGTGCGCACGCAGGCCTGCGAAATGCTGGGTCGCCACCTGCAGGTCGATCGCGCGTATTACGCCGACGTCGACACCGCCGGCCACGCGAGTTTCATCGACGATTACCACAGCGACGGCATGGTTTCGATGCCGGAGCAATACCGGCTGGAAGAATTCGGCGTCGCCGCGGCCTTCGCGCTGCGCGCCGGCAACACACTCGCAGTCGACGATCTGGATGACTGGAAGGCGCTGAGCGACGAGGAACGGCAGCATTGCCATGCGCACGGCATGCGTGCGCTGCTGAAAGTGCCGCTGGTCAAGGAAGGCCGGTTGACCGCTTTCCTGGCGCTGCACCAGAGTCGCCCGCGCCACTGGACGAACGGCGAAATCGCGCTGGTCGAGGAAATCGCGCAGCGCACCTGGGCGATCATCGAGCGCGCCCAGGCCGAAACCGCGCTGCGGCTGGGCGAGGAAAAATATCGCGGCCTGTTCGAAAGCATCGATCAGGGCTTTTGCGTGATGAAGGCGGAGCGGGCTGCCGACGGCAAGATCGTCGACCTGTGGTTTCGCGAAGCCAACCCTGCCTTCGAGCGGGAAAGCGGCATCCACAACGCGGTTGGCCGCCCGATCAGCATGGTGATGCCCGAATACGAAGGGCAGTGGCTGGATGCGATCGAAGGGGTGATGCAGAGCGGCGAGCCCGTGCGCATGGAAGACTTCAAGGCCACGACGGGCCGCTGGTACAGCGTGCAGTTTTCGCGGATCGGCGACGAAAAAGCGGTGCTGGTGGCGGCGGTGTTCAACGATGTCACCGAGCACAAGCGCATCGAGCGCGCGATGAGCCGGCTGGCCGCGATCGTCGAATCGTCCGACGACGCGATCATCAGCAAGAATCTCGACGGCGTGATCCAGACCTGGAATGCGGCGGCGGAACGGATGTTCGGTTACACGGCGGCGGAGGCCATCGGAAAACCCGTCACGATGTTGATGCCGCCCGACAGGGTGAGCGAGGAAGCCGGCATCCTGGCGCGCATCCGCCGCGGCGAGCGCATCAATCACGACGAGACCGTGCGCAAACGCAAGGATGGTTCACTGCTGGATGTGTCCTTGACCATTTCGCCGGTCAAGAACCCCGCGGGCAGGGTGGTGGCGGCGTCCAAGATCGCGCGCGACATCACCGCCCGCAAGCGCATGGAAGCGGTATTGCGGGAAAGCCAACAGCGGCAGGCGTTCCTGCTGCGGCTTGCCGATGCGATGCGCGTGACCGCCGATCCGGTCGCGGTGCAGGACATCGCGATGCAGATGCTGGGCGAGTACTTGAACGTGGGCCGGGCCTTCTATTTCCGGGCCGAGTACGACGCCGACCGCTGGGTGGACGTGGTCGAGGCCGAGGGTTATCACCAGCCCGGTTTTCCGGCGCGGACCGGACGCTTTGCGCAGTCGCTCGACAATGCCTTCATCGCAGATCTCGAACGTGGCAAAACGCTGGTGTGCGCGGACACGCGTGCGGACGGCGGGTGCCGGTGCCGGCTGGACATCTGCCTCGCGCCGGATGTGTGCGCCTGCGTGGCCGCGCCGATCGCGAAGGATGGTGTGTATCTGGGCGGCGTCTGCGTGCAGAGTGGCGAGCCGCGCGCGTGGACCCGGGCCGAGATCACGCTGATCGAGGAAGTGGCCGAGCGCACCTGGGACACGGTGGAACGCGCGCGCGCCAAGGCCGAGCGGCAGGAAAGCGAAGTCAAGTACCGCACCCTGTTCGATTCGGTCGACGAAGGTTTTTGCGTGATCGAGTTGATGTACGACGAAGCGGGCAACGCGGTGGATTACACCTTCGTCGAGGCCAATCCGGTGGTCGAGGCGCAGGTCGGACAGGGTTATCTGATCGGCAAGCGCATCCGCGAGGTTGCGCCGCAAACCGAACCGTTCTGGTTGGAAACATATGGCCGGATCGCGCTGACCGGCAACGCCGAGCGATTCGAGCGGCGCGCGGTCGCGGTCGACCGCTGGTACAGCGTGTATGCGTTTGCGGTCGGCGCGCCGGAGCAACGCCGGGTCGCGGTGCTGTCCCAGGAAATCACGCAGCGCAAAGGCATTGAAATGGCCATGCGCGTGCGCGAGGAGCAGCAATCTTTCCTGCTGAAGTTGAGCGACGCCTTGCGTGCCGAGGCCGGCGAGCGCGACATCGGCAACGCCGGCGTGCGGATGCTGGCCGAGTATCTGGGCGCCGATCGTTGCTACATCACGCGGATGTCCTACGATGAAAACCGGGCACGATTGAGTGCGGAATATCGCCGCAGCAATCTGGATTCGGTGTATGGCGGGACCGGCGAAGTGTCGATGTCGCAATTTCCGGTGGCGGTGCAGCGACTCCAGGCGCAGCCGCTGGTGGTCAACGACATCACCGCCGCGTCGGACCTTTCGGACGCGGAAAGGGAATCCATCCGTGCCTTGGGCGGCATGGCCGCATTGATTGCGGTGCCACTTCGCGCGGGCGAGCAGAATTCCGTGTGGGCGCTCGCGGTGGGCTGCGCCGAGCCCCGTCAGTGGTCGCCGAACGAAGTCAATTTGCTGGAAGACGTGGCCGAACGCATCTGGGGCGCAACCGAGCGCGCGCTGGTTGAAGATGCGCTGCGCGAAAACCAGGCGCGCCTGCAGAACGCCAGCCGCGTCAAGGACGAATTCCTGGCGATGCTGGGTCACGAACTGCGCAATCCGCTGGCGCCGATCACGACTACGGTGCAACTGATGAAGCTGCGCGCGCCGGACACGTTCGTGCGCGAGCGCGACATCATCGAGGCGCAGGTGCGCTACCTCACCGGTCTCGTGGACGATCTGCTGGATGTGTCGCGGATCGCCAGCGGCAAGATCGAACTGAAAACCGCGGAAGTGGATCTGGGCGAAGTGGTGGCGGCGGCGATCGAAACCACGCAGACCGTGATGGAGGAACGCAGTCATTCGCTGCACGTGGAGGTGGACGGGCAACTCGTCGTGTCGGGCGATCGGCGCCGGCTGGTGCAGATATTGGTGAACCTGCTCGGCAACGCCGCGAAATATTCGCCGCCCGGCCGCAACGTCTGGCTGAGCGCGTCGGTCGAAGACGGGCAGGCGGTGCTGCGGGTGCGCGATGAGGGCCAGGGCATCGACGCCGATCTGCTGCCGTTCGTGTTCGAACTTTTCAGCCAGGGCCGGCAGGCGATCGACCGCTCGCACGGCGGACTCGGGCTTGGGCTTTCGATCGTGCGCAACCTGGTCACGCTGCATGGTGGAGCCGTGGAAGTCGCCAGCGCCGGTGCGTACAAGGGCAGCGAATTCACGGTGCGCCTGCCGTTGCTGGAGCAGCCGCATTCGCGTGAAGCGGCGCCGACGCGAACCGAAACCCCGAAACCTGCCGGTGCCACCCGCGACGACAGGCGCATCAAGGTGCTGGTGGTGGACGATTACGTGCTGGCGGCGGAAAGCCTGTCGCTGCTGCTGCAGGAAATGGGCTATCGCACCCACGTCGTGCACGACGGCGCCGCCGCCCTGCAGGCGATGAAGACGTTCGAGCCGCAGGTGGCGCTGGTCGACATCGGCCTGCCCGTGATCGACGGCTACGAAGTCGCGCAAACCGTGCGGCGCATGCCCGGTCGCGAAAGCTTGCCGCTGATCGCGGTGACGGGCTACGGCCAGCCGGGCGATCGCGCACGCGTGATGGCGGCGGGTTTCGACGAACACCTCGTCAAGCCGCTGGACGCCTCGCGGATCAGCGAATTGATCGAGCGGATGGTGACGGCGTCCTGACGCGGCGCGGACTTCAAAATTCCATCAAACCCTTGGTCATTTCCGCGAAAGCGGGAATCCAGTGTCTTTGCTGGAAGCATGGGGTTCAATTGACCAAGTCATTTGCTCCCTCTCTCCCATGGCGCAGACACTGCCGTTGGGCTTCCGCCGATAAAGCCGGCGTCAGCGCCGACCTACGCCGCCTTCGGATTGCTGGCGACACGACCCCTCTCCCCTTGGCGAAAAGCTGCTCGGAGGAGATGGCTTGTACCGCGTCATCCCGCAAGCGGCAGTCGGAATCCTGCCCGCTTCGTGGGCTTGCCCGGAATGACGACTGACTACGTCGCCTTGGGATTGGTGACGACCTGCTCGATCGCGATGCGCAGGTAGCGCCGCGCGAACACCGGCGGATTCTTCGCGAACACCGACTTGGCGTTGGCGGCATCCTCGTCCTTGGGCGCGTACACGAACAGGAACGCGCCACCGTCGCCGGCGTGCTGCTTGTCTTCGGTGGTGTAGGCCTTCTCGGTGCCGAAGATCTTCACCAGCTCGTTGTTGAGCTTGTCCATCATGTTGCGGTCGCCGCGTGATTCGAGTTGTGCGGCCACGAATTCGCCGCTGGCCGCGCGCACGTCATCCGCGGCGACGCCGGATTCGCGGAACGCACTTTCCGCGGCAGACGCGTCGGCGAGATTTTCGTAACCCGCGACGATGTAGTGGAGCGGGTAGAAGACGCCCATCGACGTCTCGCTCTTCTTGAAGAAGTCCCATTGCTGTTCCATGTGATTTCTCCTGTCGTTGTGCACGGTCCAGTGTGGACACACGCTTCGCAACCACCCCTGAACTTTATGCAGCGACGCGTGAAGGCCAGGTGGCTTGCGCTTTGCGCGCGCGGAGTCGGCCTGTCCGCCGCTCACCAAGGCGGTGGTACGGGCACGCGCGTGAAGTAGTCGGTCAGCATCAGCCCGACCATGATGGCCAGCCACGCGAAGCCGGTCGCGGCCGCCAACCGCAGCAGGCCCGTCGCGCGGTGCAGGTGCATGCAGAACACCATCAGCGTGAACGCCATTCCGAAGCAGATCGTCAGCTTCACCGGCAGTCGCAGATGTTGTGCGATGGGTGCGTAGGCAAGGCCGATGTTGATGGCGAGCAATGCCAGCAATCCGAGCAGGGCCAGTGCGGGCGTGCGTGCGGTTTTTTTCAGGACTTCGCGGTTCATGGTTTCAGTGCCCGGGTTGCATTTTTCTTCGTCATTCCGGGGCCATCCGCGCTGTTTGCGGATGGAACCCGGAACCCAGCGACTTTGCTCTCGTTCAAAAAGTCACTGGGTTCCGGGTTCGGCCTGCGATGAGGCCGCAGGCCGCCCCGGAATGACGAAGAAATGAGCCACACGTGATGGATGACATTTTTTCTACCTTCCAATCAAATACATCAACGGAAACAGGAAAATCCAGACGATATCCACGAGGTGCCAGTACAGCCCGGCCAGCACCAGCGGCGTGGTGTATTCGCTGCGGATCTTGCGTCGCCACACCAGCACGCCCATCGTCGCAAGCACGCATACGCCGACCAGCACGTGCAGGCTGTGGTAGAGCGTCATCGCGTAGTAGAGGAAAAAGAACAGTTCGATGCCGCGCGCATGCGGCCCGTGCTGCGCGAAATCCACGCCGACCATCAGGTGTTCGTCGTATTCGTGGGAATATTCGATGCCGTGCAGCACCAGGAATGTCAGGCCCAGCAGCGCGGTGATCGCCAGCAACGCGGTGACGACACGGCGTTCGTCGAATTTGATCAGGTTCACCGCGAAGGTGATGGTGGCGCTGGAAAGCAGCAGGATGCCGGCCTCGACCGCACCGAAGATGATTTCCGTGTGCTGGCTGCCCAGCAGGAACGCTTCCGGATCGCGCGCGCGGCACACCGCGTAACCGGCGAACAGCACGCCGAAGAACAACACTTCGGTCGCAAGGAACACCCACATCCCGAACTGCGCGGTCGCGTGCTGCTGGCCGGCATCGTCGAATTGCTCGGCGATCAGGCCACGCGCGCGCAGGTCGGCGGTGCTGCTGTTCATGCCGTCGCTCCGGTCGCGGGTTCACCGCCCGGCGCGGGTTCATCGTAGGCGTAGGCGTTCTGCACCACCGGCCGTTCGAGGAAATTCTTTTTGGGTGGCGGCGAGGTGGTCTGCCACTCGAGCCCGCGCGCACCCCACGGGTTGTTGCCCGCCCGTGCGCCGTGGAACAGCGACCAGCCGAGGTAGACCACCGGGATCAGGTACGACAGCGCGAGAATCGACGCCCCTGCCGACGACAGGATGTTGAGCGTCTGGAATTGCGGTGGATACGCGTGGTAACGGCGCGGCATCCCGAGGTAACCGAGCACGTACTGCGGGAAAAACGTGAAGTTGAATCCGAAGAACATCAGGATTGCGGCGAAGCGCGCCCAGCCTTCCGAGTACATCCGTCCGGTGATCTTGGGCCACCAGTAATGGATGCCGCCGAGGTACGCCATCACCGTGCCGCCCACCATCACGTAGTGGAAATGCGCGATCACGAAGTACGTCGCGTGCAGCGGGATGTCCAGCGCGGGCGCCGCCAGCATCAATCCGCTCATGCCGCCGATCATGAAAAGTCCGACGAAGCCGAGCGCGTACAGCATCGGCGCCTCGAAACTGATCCGTCCGCGCCGGAGCGTCGCGGTCCAGTTGAACACCTTGATTGCCGACGGCACCGCGATGATGAAAGAAAGGATCGAGAACACCAGCGTGGCGGTGGCCGACATGCCGGCCACGAACATATGGTGGCCCCACACGAAGAAGCCGATCACCGATATCCCGACCAGCGCGTAGACCATGAACTTGTAGCCGAAGATCTTGCGCCGCGCGAAGCAAGGGATGATTTCGCTGACCACGCCCATCGCGGGCAGGATCATGATGTACACCGCCGGGTGCGAGTAGAACCAGAACATGTGCTGGAACAGCAGCGGATCGCCGCCCAGCGCCGGGTCGAAGATGCCGACGTGCGCGATGCGTTCCAGCCCGATCAGCGACAACGTCATCGCCAGCACCGGCGTCGCCAGCACCATCACCAGGCTCACCGCGTACATGCCCCACACGAACAGCGGCAGCTTGAACCAGGTCATGCCCGGCATCCGCAGCTTGTGCGTGGTGACGATGAAGTTGAGGCCGGTCAGGATCGTCGAGAAGCCGGTGACGAACACGCCGACCGCGACCAGGATCACGTTGGTGTTGGAGAACATCGTCGAAAACGGCGTATAGAACGTCCAGCCGGTGTCGACGCCGCCCAGCAGCAGGCAGGCGATCGTGAAGCAGCCGCCGATCACGAACAGATACCAGCTTGCAAGGTTGAGACGTGGAAACGCGAGGTCGCGCGCGCCGATCATGATCGGCAGCAGGAAGTTGCCCAGCGTCGCGGGGATCGACGGAATCAGGAAGAACCACACCATCACCACGCCATGGAAGGTGAAGGTCTTGTTGTACGTCTCCGCGGAGAGCAGCGCGCCCTGCGGCTCGACGAGGTTGATGCGGATCATCGCCGCGGCGACACCGCCCATGATGAAGAACAGGGTGATGGTGATCGCGTACAGGATCGCGATGCGCTTGTGGTCGGTGGTGAGCAGCCAGCTCAGCAATCCCGACTTGTGCGTGTAGAAACTGCGCGGCGGATTCAGTTCCGGAAGCTCCGGCGTGATGACGGTGGCGTTCATGATTTTGTACTTTGGCGTGCGGTCTGTTTCGTGTTTGCGTGTGCAGGCGCGCGACCCGGCTTGGTGGACTTCAGATACGCGATCAACGCGAGCACGTCGCCTTCGCTCAATTCACCGGAGAACGACGGCATGATCGGCGCGTAGCCCGCCACGATCTGCTTGTCGGGCAACATGATCGAGTCGTGGATGTAGCGGTCGTCAGCGCTGACGGTGCTGCCGTCGGACAGGTGCACGATGCGGCCGTAGATGCCATCGAGATCCGGCGCGTGCACCGACGCATTCGCGCCGTGGCAGCCGCTGCAGCCCTTGGCGCGGAACAACGCCGCGCCGCGTGCCGCGAGACTGGTCCCGGTGTTGTTTTGATGGAGCCAGCGCGCATACGCACGCGGTGGCATCACGATCACCTGACCGCCCATCTTCGAATGGTCGAGTCCGCAATATTGCGTGCAGTACAGCGGGTAGTCGCCGGCCTCGATCGCGGTGAACCAGAGTTGCGTGTAGCGATTCGGCAGCACGTCCTGCTTCACCCGGAACGCCGGCACGTAGAAGCTGTGGATCACGTCCTGCGAGGTCATCATCAACCGGATCGGCACGCCCATCGGCACATGCAGCGTGTTGATCTCGCGCTGGCCGCCGGGGTGCTGCACCTTCCACATCCATTGCTTGGCGACCACGTAAATGGTTTCGGCGTTCGACGGTGGCGTGCGGCTGTGGGCGTACAGCGTGAGGCTCCACACGAACACACCCATGAAGATCAGGAATGGCACGGCCGTCCAGGTGAGTTCGACCGGCAGGGTTTCCTTCGCGAGGTGCCGGTCCGCCGGTCGGCCTTTGCGGTAGCGGATGCAGAACACGAACATCACCACGAACACGCCGATTGCGACCAGCGCGCACAACCCGACCATCGCCCACCACAGCTCGTCCAGTGGCCGCGCGTTGGTCGATGCGTTGGGCAACAAATGGAGAAAGCCGCCGGAGCTCATCGCGGAGCCTCCCTGTGGTGCGTCTCGGCGCGACGCAGGAACACCACGAATCCCGCCAGCAACATCGCGAACGAGATGCCGAGGCCCTGCATGATCCGGTGGATCGTGAGGGTGTAGCGGCCGGTGGAGGTGTCGTACTGGCAGCACAGCAGCACCAGCCGGTCGATGATGTTGCCGACATGGCCGTGCGAGGCATCCACCAGCGCCAGCCGCAGGGTTTCGGCCGGAAACTTCACGCCGAAGAGGTATTGCGAAACCTTGCCGTCTGGCGTCAACACCACGATGCCGGTCGCGTGGTCGAACTGATCGCTGCGCGCGTCGAACATGTAGCGGAAACCGATGCTGTGCATCAGCGGCGCGATGGAAGTCCGGGTTCCGGTGAGGTAATGCCATCGCGCGACGCCGGCAGCGGGGTGATTCGCTGCATCCATCTGTTGCGCGTGTCGCGCGTCCGCCGGTGTTTCCTTCGGATCGATGCTGACCAGCACCACGTCGAACTGCTTGCCCGGCGTGAAGCCGGTGCCACGCACGCCTTTGGCGACGCCGGTGCGCACCACGCTGCACAAGGTCTTGCAGGTGAAGTAGCCCGGCACCAGCAACACGGGCTTGCCGTGCAGCAGGCCGCGCAGATGAATTGCGTTGCCGCTGGCATCGTGGAACACCGTATCCAGCGGCACCTGCGCGCCCAGTTCCTGATCGAAGCCGACGCGCTGGTGCAGGTCGGGTGGGGCGCGGACGTGGCTGGCTGATGTTGCGGCGGCGAACAAGTTGATCGGCATCAGCAACATCACCAGCCAAACAAGAAAGCTCAAGGGCTGGCATGAATGTTTCTTGTGCGCCGAGGGGCAAGACGGTGCGCGCTGTTCTCCTCCCCCTTCAAGGGGGAGGCCGGGAGGGGGATGGGGTGACGCCTTGGCCTTCGCATTGATCCTGGCCGAACCCGCAACACCATCCCCACCCAACCCTCCCCTTGAAGGGGAGGGCTGTAACCCTTTTCGTTCGAAATGCAATCTCGCGAGCAGCATGATCATTTCCCCCGTTTGGCACTGCTCGAAGCGGACGCCGGCACCGCATGCGCATGCTGCTGCGCATAAATCTGCATCGCGCGCTGGATCGGGATACGCGCGTAATTGTGCTGTGCGTCGGCCCACGCATAATCCGACAGCAGTGCCTCCTTTTCTGCCCGGAACTTCGCGAGATCGGTTTGCGGATGCGCCTGCAGGCGCGGATTCGGCGGAACCTGCGCCGGTCGCGCCGCGATTTCCGCGTGGTTCGGGATTACCGCGCGGGTGAGGATCAGGTGCAGCCCCACGGCGATGGCGATCACGACCACCGCGAGCACGCCCGCGCCGATCAGGATCGTGCGGTAGTTGATCGCATCGGGCTCGTGGCCGAAGGGTTTTTCCATTGGCTCAGCCATGCGAACGCTCCAATCCGTCGGCAGTCGCATCCGATGGTTGTGACATGCGTTGGGCTGAGTGAAGTTGCCCGACCCATCCGCACCACCACAACGCGCCGATGCCCAGCGGTGCGCACAGGTCGGTCCAGCGCAGCGCGAAGCCGCTGGCGCGAAAGCCCGGCACGATCAACCAGAATGCGTCGGCGAAATTGGCGACGACCAGCATCACCGCGGTCGCACGCAGCCAGCGGTGGTGTCGTTTTGCGGCGCGCGCAAGCAGGACGGCGAACGGCAGCGCGAAATTGAACGCGATCAGGAACCACGCGAGCCAGCGCCACGAGGTCAGCGTGCGCGGGATATACCACGCGTTTTCGTCAGGCAGGTCGGCGATCCAGATGGTCAGGTATTGCATGAAGGCGAGGTACGACCACGCCAGCACGAACATCAACAGCATGTTGCCGAGATCGTGCAGCACATCGGGTGCGACGGCCATGTCGCGGTCGCGCCACGACGCAGCAACCGCGGTCGCCAGCGCGCAGGCGCCCAGCAGCCAGCCGGTTCCGACCATCATCCCGAACACCGACGAATGCCAGTGCGGTGTCAGCGACACGGCCCAGTCGACGGACGCCAGCAGCGAGGTGACACCGAACACGACCAGCCCCGGCGCGGCGATGCGGCGCGCGCGGACGCGGTCGCCCAGATTGCGCGTGAACGCGACCAGCCATCCGATCCACACCACGAAATAGACGACGGTGCGGATCACGAAGAATGTGTCGGCGAGATACCAGCTTTGCGCTTGCGCCTGCGCGTTCGGTGCGGACGCGGTCCAGGGATACAGCACACGCATCCATACCAGCACCGGGATTGCCGCCAACGCCATCAGTGGCAGCAAGCGCGCGGCCGCGAGTAGCGGCGGCCGGATGCAATCGCCCCATGCGCCGCCGGTGATCGCGTGGATCATCAGCAGCGCGAGGCTGCCGATGCTCAAGCCCGTGAAAAAGAAGAACGCGAACAGATACGAAAGCAGCGCCTGCTTCGGTTCGTGCGACAGCCCCAGCAGCAGGCACGCAACCAGCGCCACGACTCCGATCAGCAGTGCGAACCATTGCATTCGCGTGCGTGGGAGCCAGACGTTCATTGGGGTTTCCCCTCCCCCCGCTTTTTTCCCTCTCCCTCCGGGAGAGGGGCAGGGGTGAGGGTTCGGCACGAAGATGAGTGCCGCGCGCTGCCCGAACCCTCACCCGCCGCTCCGCGGCACCCTCTCCCGGAGGGAGAGGGGTTGAAGCTAGCGAGCTTCTGCAAATCCTCGGCGCTCAAATCCGACTTCGGCGCATGCTGGCTCAACTGCAGCGCCCGGATGTAGGCCACGATCGCCCAGCGATCGTGCGGGGAAATCCGGTCGGCGTACGGGTACATCACGCCGTAGCCGTGGGTGATCACCTTGTAGAAATGGCTGTCGGGCGCGTTGCGCAGCGCCGCCGTGTGGTAACTCGGTGGGTGCGGAAAACCGCGTTCGGCGATCATGCCGTCGCCATCGCCTGCGCGGCTGTGGCAGGGCGCGCAGTAGATATTGAAGCGTTGCTGTCCGCGCGCGAGCAGCTGCGGCGTGATCGGCAGCGGATTTGCGTAGCCGGATGAAGCGGCGGCGCCCGCTTGGGCGAGCGGCTTCCCGTTTGCGTCCACGCCGCTGACCGGACCCGCGGGCGGCGCCAGCGTGACACGATCCATTCGTCCGCTCGAAACGCCCGCCAGCGCGCCGGCCGAGTAGGGCTGCGTGCCCGGCACCTGCGGCCGCGACGAATTGCCGTCAGCCCACAGCGGACTGGATGTCAGCGGCTTGTACTTCGGCTGGTCATACATCTCGTGCATGCCGCGCTCGCAGCTGGTGAGTGCAAGTGTTGCGAGCGCGCACAACAGCAGCCTTGCCGCCAGGAGGCGCCAATGTCTAGTCGTCATTCCGGGGCCATCGCCGACCTTGTCGGCGGTTCGGCCCGCGGTAAATCTGCGGGCGGCCCCGGAATGACGAATGAGGTGGCGGCGGCGGATCATTCCGCCACCTCCACCACCGACAGCGGCGATAGCGTGTCGAGGAACGCCTGCGTCGCCTGCGCGTCGAAATGCGGATCGTCGCCGCGCACCAGCAGGAAGAAACGGTCACTGGTCGCGCGTTCGAATTCGTGGCTTGCGAACAACGGATGACGCACCCGCGGCAGTCGCGCGCCGAACAACACGGCGCCGACGCCGAACAGCACCGCCCACAGGATCGTCATCTCCACCGCCGGCGGAATGAACGCGGGCCAGGAAAACGTCGGTCGCCCGCCCACGTTGATCGGGTAATTCACCGCCGCCGAATACCATTCCAGCCAATAGGTGAACGTGCCGCCGCCGATCGCGCCGATCAGCATCCAGAACGGTACCCAGCGGTGGCGCGCACCCAGCGCCTTGTCCAGTCCCTCGACCGGGGAGGGCGAGTAGGCTTCGACGCACGACGCGAAGTAGCCCGCGTCACGCGTGCGCCGCACCGCATCCAGCAGTTGCCGGTCATCGGCGAATTCCGCCAGCAGACCGTGCAGGCGCGCGCTCACCGCTGCGCCTCCTCGCCGCGGCGCGCCGCGAGCAGCTTGCGCAGTTCGAACATCGACAGCATCGGCAACAACCGCGTGAACAGCAGGAACATGAAAAAGAACATCCCGATCGAACCGATCAGGAACGCGATGTCCCAGAACGTGGGCCAGAACATGCCCCACGCGGACGGCAGGAAACCCTCGTACAGGCTGGTGACGATCAGCATGAAACGCTCCAGCCACATGCCGACCAGCACGCCCAGCGCGATCACGAACACCGCGCCCGCGCTGCGCCGCACGCGCGGGAACCACAGCAACTGGATCGCCGCCACGTTGAACAGGATCGTGCCCCAGAACACCCACGCGTACGGACCGACCACGCGGTGCATCGTCATTGCCACGTCGTACTTGTCCATCGAGTAGAACGCGGTGAAGATTTCCGAGAAGTAGCTGTAGTCGACGAACAGGCCGGCGGCCAGCATCATCTTGGCCATGTTCACGATGTGGCGTTCGGTCAGGTACGCCTCGAAGCCGAACCACTTGCGCAGCGGGATGCCGAGCACCAGCACCATCGCGAAACCCGAAAACAGCGCGCCGGCGACGAAGAACGGCGGGAAGATCGTTTCGTGCCAGCCCGGTACAAGGCCTTCGGAAAAATCCAGCGCCACCATGCTGTGCACCGAAAACACCAGCGTCACCGCGAGCCCGGCGGTGATGAGGTTGAATTTCTCCAGCCGCATCCAGTGGCGCGCCTCGCCGCGCCAGCCCAGCGACAGCAGTCCGTAGAAGCGCGCCTGCAGTCGGGTGGGCGCGCGATCGCGAAAGGTCGCGAGATCCGGCAGCATGCCGAGATACCAGTACACGATCGACACGATCAGGTACGCGAGGATCGCCCAGAAATCCCACTCCAGCGAACTGCGCCACTGCGGCCACAGGTTCATCACGTCGGGGTAGGGGAACAGCCAATAGAAGAACCACGGCCGCCCGAGGTGCAGGATCGGGAAGATGCCCGACACCGATACCGCGAACACCGTCATCGCTTCGGCGAAGCGGTTGATCGAATTGCGCCAGCCCTGGCGGGTCAGGAACATCGCGGCCGAGATGAAGGTGCCGCCCATGCCGATCGCGATCCACCACACGTAGTTCGCGATGAAGAAACTCCACGCGACCGGAATGTTCAGTCCGAAAATGCCGATGCCCGCGTACAGCAGCCAGAGCGTGCCGACGAACAACAGCGCGCACGCGAGCAGCGACAACAGGAATCCGCCGATCCACAACCAGCCGGTCGGGCGACGCAACGTCGCATCGCTGATCTTCGCGCTGATCGACGCATTCGTTTCGTCCGGCGCGATCACCGGCGGCAGCGTGTCGCGTGGCAGTACGGCGCTCATGGCATACCGCTCTTCGGCTTTTTCCCTTCTCTCTCCGGGAGAAGGTGGCGCGTAGCGCCGGATGAGGGTGAGAGGCAGTGTTTGCGTGATGCCAGTGGCATCACGCGCTGCCTCGAACGGGCGGCCAAGGATGGCCGCACCGGCGCCCCGCACCATGGATGGTTGCTTGCCGTGTCCGGACCCTCACCCCAGCGCTGCGCGCTCGGCGCTTCGCGCCGCCTCTCCCGGTTGGAGAGGGGGTCAAGCACTACGGCGTAGCGATCCGCGGCGCTCATGATTCGTCCTCCAGCGCCGGGTTCGGGTTGCGGATGCGCGCGAGATAAGTGGTGCGTGGGCGCGTGCCGAGTTCATTGAGCATCGCGTAATTGCGCGGTGAGGCCTTGGCCTTCGAGACGCCGGAATCCTTGTCGGCAATGTCGCCGAAGCGGATCGCCTGGGTCGGACACGCGGCTTGGCACGCCGTCACGATCTCGCCGTCGCGGATGCGGCGGTCGTGCTTGTCGGCTTCGATGTGTGCGGTTTCGATGCGCTGGATGCAGTAGGTGCATTTCTCCATCACGCCGCGCCGCCGCACCGTCACTTCCGGATTGCGCATCGCCATGTATTGCGGCGTGTGCTTGTCGGCGTATTGCATGAAGTTGAACCGCCGCACCTTGTACGGACAGTTGTTGGAACAAAAGCGCGTGCCGACGCAGCGGTTGTACACCTGAACGTTCAGCCCTTCGACGTCGTGCACGGTCGCGTCGACCGGGCACACCACTTCGCACGGCGCGTGCTCGCACATCATGCAAGGCACCGGTTGGCTGTAACTCGCGGGGTTCTCGGCGTCGCCGTCGTAATAGCGGTCGACGCGGATCCAGTGCATCTCGCGCCCGCGCCGCACCTGTTCCTTGCCGACGATCGGATGTTGTTCTCGGCCTGGCAGGCGATCGTGCAGGCCTTGCAACCGATGCAGGCATTGAGGTCGATGCTCATGCCCCAGGCGTAATCGGTTTTCGGATAATCGGGGTACAGGCTCGGTGGCTTCGCGCCGTAGCGGTCGTGCGCGGTGGCGAACTTCGGATCGGACTTGAATTGATCCAGCGTGCCGACGCGCAACGGATCGCGGCCTTCCATCGCGAAGTGGTGTTGCGTCTGCGCGATGTCGTAGTGCTCGCCGGTCGGCACCAGTTCGAGATCGGTGGCGAGCCACGGTGAATCCTTCGAACGCAAGGCGTACGCGTCGAAGCCCTGCCCATCGGCGATGCGACCGGCCTGCCTGCGGCCGTAACCGAAGTGGACCGTGACGCTGTGCTCGGCTTGGCCCGGCATGATCCACACCGGCCCGCGCACGCTGTGCCTGCCGCTGCGCAGTTCCACGCCATCGAAATTGCCCAAGCCTTTTTGCTTGGCGAGCGCTGGCGACACGAGCACCACGTTGTCCCAGGTGAGTTGCGTCAGCGGCTTGGGCAGTTCCTGCAACCAGCCGTTGTTCGACCATTCGCCGTAGCCGATCGTGGGGTCGGGGCGGAACAGCAGTTCCAATCCGTCATCCCGCCCATGGATTGGGCGGGACCCAGTGCCAAGGATGGCAGCTTGTTCACCCCATCCCCCTCCCAGCCTCCCCCTTGAAGGGGGAGGAGAAGAGCTTGGCGAGCTCGTACTTGGCAGCAATGCCGCGCTGTTGGCCCTTCCCTTCAAGGGGAGGGTTGGGTGGGGATGGGCTGTCGGCGTGTTGGCAATCACACCGGCCTGCAACGCCTCGTTCCACGCCTTGTCGTCCGCGAGCTGCGATTGCCATTGCCGTCGCACCAGCGCGTGGCCGTCGACCGGATCGCCCAGCAGCAGCGCCATCGTTTCGATCGCGGAATGGCCGTCGTAAAGCGGCGCGATCAGCGGCTGCGCGACGCTGGTGGTGCCGTCGAACGCAAGCGCGTCGCCCCAGGTTTCCAGCTCATGGGCCTGCGGCGCGTGCCATTCGGCGAGCGTGCCCGTTTCGTCCCGATAAAGCCCGAGGTGCAGGGTGTGGGGTACCCGTCGCAACGCGGCAATGAAACCGATGTCGGCGGGCGCGTCGTAGGCTGGATTGACGCCCAGCATCAGCAGCGTGTCGACCTTGCCGTCACGCATGTCGGTTGCGAGCGTGGCCAACGAACCATCGCCACGCGTGGGCATCGCGAGCAACGACGGTCCATAGTCCACCGTGCGACCGATGTTGCCGAGCGACGCATTCATCGCACGCGCGAGCGCGTGCACCGAATCGGGTTGGGCGTCGCCCGCGATGACGAGCGAGGCGCCACGGTGCGCAACGAGATCCTTCGCGACGGCACCAACCCAGCGCGCGTGTGCCGCGTTTGCATCCGCGGCGCCCCCGCTTCCGAGCCGGGCCGCAAGCTGCGTCGCGAAAGCTTCGGTGTCGCGCGACGCCAGCGGCAGGCGATGATCGGCCATGCTGCCGGTCACGCTGGGCGTCGGTTCGACCACGTACAGCCGCGACATCGTTCCCGCGCCTTCCGGATTGCGTGCCGCGATGAAGTCGCGCGCATACCGCACGCCGGCCGCGGGGTCGGACAGGAAATCGGCATCCAGCGACACGATCACTTTGGCGCGGTCGAAGCGGCAGCGCGCAACCTGGCGCCGGACTGTCATTCCGGAAGGATCGTCGACTTGCCAGCGCGCATTCGGGAATTGTCTTTCGAATGCCGCCAGTTGTGCGACCAGGGTCGGTGACGTGGTCGGCGCGACCAGCAGGCGCAGGCCTTCGCCGCCATTGGCGTGGAAATGCGCGACGCGGTCCGTCAGCGCCGCCGTGAAATCGTCCCATGTCGCGACACTGTTGCCGTGCATCACCGATTGCGAGCGATCCGGATCCCACAGTTGCAGGATCGCGGCCTGCGCGAAGATGTCGGTGCTGCCGAGGCTGGCGGGATGCTGCGGATTGCCTTCGACCTTGGTGGGCCGGCCCTGGTTGTCGCGCACCAGCACGCCGTGCGCGTAACCAGCGCGCGTCAGCGTGGTCGCGAAATAGCGCGGCAATCCATCGACCTGTCCGATCGGCTTGTGCACGTACGGCACGATCTGGGTACGCGGCGGATGGCTGCATCCGGCGAGACCGGCGAGCGCCAGTGACGCGCCCAGCAATTTCAGGAAATCGCGGCGGTCGAGCGAGGCTGCCTCGGCAAGTCGCGGGTGTTCCGTGCGCAGCCACGCGCGAAAGCCCTCCGAATCCGCGAGCTCTTCCAGCGAGCGCCAGAAGCGCGGCCCGCGCTGGCCTGCGAGTTTCGCGCGAATCGCGGCGGGATCGACGCGATCATCGAAATCGGTGGTCGGCGTCATCGGTGGCATGTCGAACAATCCGTGAGCCGGCGTTTGTCGATGTGGTACGTGTGCAGCAGGCGTGTACCGAGCGCGAGTTGGTCCTTCGCGCGCCAATGCAGATTGAAGACTTCATCGCGCGGACGCAGGTGTTTCTCGGGATCGCGATGGCAGGCAAGACACCACTGCATCGTCAGGTGTTCGTTGCGCGCCATCAGCGGCATCTCATCGACCGGGCCGTGGCAACTCGCGCAACCGATGCCCTTGGCGATATGGATGCCGTGGTTGAAATAGACGAAGTCGGGCAGCTTGTAGACGCGTTGCCAGTGCAGCGGTACGCCGCTTTCGAATGCGGTCAGCAGTGGCGCCAGCACTTTCTGATGCGTGTACAACTGCGAATGACAGGTCATGCAGGTTGAGAGTGGCGGGATCCCCGCGAACGCCGACTGTTCGACCGATTGATGGCAATAGCGGCAATCAATGCCGTCGTCACCCACGTGGTGCTTGTGGCTGAAGGGCACCGGTTGTTCGATCGGGTCATGCACCCCCACCGGATTGGCCATCGCCCAGCGCCACAGGAAAGCCCATGACACGAAGCTGATCGCCACCGCGATGAGGCAAAGTTGCACCCAGAACGCGAACCGCTTTGGAAATAGCTGCGCCACGCCGCTCCCGTTTCGTTCGCGAAGCCAAGCGCCGAATGCAGGACTCCATCGGCGCGCCGGTGTCGGTTTGCGCGCACGCGATCACCGTCGCGCGCGCCGCAGCAAGTCTGCGACTCGAAACGTGCACATGCCGTGAGAGCGTGGCTGCAGTTTCCCGGTTGTGGAACTGGTTGTGACGCGTGGTTGACGTGTCCTTCACCGGAGCAGACCCACAATCGCCGCGTCTTCGTGATTGAAAAAGCGAGCGCATGGACCAGCGCAGTCACACGGATGGTGGAATTCGCGCGGCGCAGGACTGTGCGTCCCCGTCGCGCCGTTCTTTCCTTGTCGGTGGCGCGGTGGTGGTGTCCGGCAGTCTTTTGCTCGCCGGCTGTGGTGGCGGCGAATCGGCCCGCGCGCCGGTGGCGCCGCGCTTTTTCGAGAACGACGAACGCAACTTCGTGCGTGCCGCGATCGACCGGTTGATTCCGAAAGACGCACTGGGCGCGGGCGGAGTCGAAGCGGGCGTGGACGACTTCATCGATGCGCAACTGGCCGGTCCGTTCGGACAGGCCGCCGGCATTTACATGCGCGGACCTTTCCGGCTTGGCGCGACCGAGCAGGGCTATCAACTGCCTTTCACGCCCGCGCAGGTTTACCGGCTCGCGATCCAGCGGGTGAACGAGCATTGCCGCAAACAATTCGGCAACGCCTTCGCGCAACTCAAGCCCGAGCAGCAGGATACGATCCTGCACGCGCTCGAGGACGGCAAGATCGACCTCGGCGAGATTCCATCGGGCAACTTCTTCGATCTTCTTTGGGGAAACACCAAGGAAGGTTTTCTCGCCGATCCCATCTATGGCGGCAATCGCGACTTCGCCGGTTGGAAGCTGGTCGGCTACCCCGGCCCGCGCTACAACTACACCGACGACATCGAGCGTTACGGCAAGCCGTACGACGCGCCGTTCGTCGGTCTCGGCGGCACCAGCCCGGTGATGTGCCGCTTGAGCGACTCGCCGACCGGCCGCTTCCGCGGACCGGGCTGCGAATACGCGCAATTGCCGGCCAAGGTGCATTACGACGCACTGTCGAGCAAGGACGGCAGCAGGGAATGGCCGGCGGGGAATCTCTAGATGGCGAAGAAGCTGCCGGAGGTGGACGTGGTGCTGGTCGGCTTCGGCTGGACGGCTTCGATCATCGCGCAGGAATTGACCGAAGCCGGCGCCAACGTGCTGGCGCTGGAGCGTGGCGAGTGGCGCGACACCGTTCCGGATTTCTCCGTCACGCAGATCCAGGATGAATTGCGTTACGCGGTGCGCAAGGAAATCTTCGAACAGACGCGCCGCCAGACTCTGACCTTCCGGGACAAGCCGGATCAAACCGCGCTGCCGATGCGCGAACTCGGTTCGTTCTTGCCGGCGTCGGGCGTGGGCGGGGCGGGCGTGCACTGGAACGGGCAGAACTGGCGCTTCCTGCCGACCGATTTCATGCTGCGCAGCCACAACGAACAGCGCTACGGCAAGAAGGCGATCCCGGACGACATGACGATCCAGGATTGGGGCGTCACCTACGAACAACTGGAGCCGTATTACGACAAGTTCGAATACCTGTGCGGGATTTCCGGGCAGGCCGGCAACATCGGCGGCGCGATCCAGCCCGGCGGCAATCCGTTCGAAGGCCCTCGCATGCGCGGCTATCCTTTGCCGCCGCTGAAGCGGTGCGCGGCGACCGAGCTGTTCGACAAGGCCGCGCGCGAAGTGGGCTTCCATCCGTTCCCCGCACCGGCCGCGAACACATCCAGGCCCTACCGCAACTCGTTGGGCGTGCAGATGGGGCAGTGCACGTATTGCGGCTATTGCGAATGGTTCGGCTGCGCGAATTATTCCAAGGCCAGCCCGCAGACCACGATCCTGCCGGTGCTGCTGAAGAAGGACAATTTCAGTTTCAGAACGCATTCCAGCGTGGTGCGCATCCTCACCGATTCCGCGGGCAAGCGCGCGGCCGGCGTGGTGTACGTCGACCAGAACGGCAAGGAATACATCCAGCCCGCGCAAATGGTGGTGCTGTGCGCGTTCGCGCACCACAACGTGCATCTGCTGCTGGTTTCGAAGATTGGCACGCCCTACGACCCGCAAACCGGCACCGGCGTCGTCGGCCGCAACTACGCGTACCAGGTCACCTCGTCGGTGGACGTGTTCCAGAAGGAGCGACTGAACCCGTTCATGGGCGCGGGCGCGCTCGGACAAGTGGTGGATGATTTCAACGGCGACAATTTCGACCACGCCGGCAAGGGTTTTCTCGGCGGCGGCTATCTGGCGCTGTGGAACACCGGTGGCCGGCCCATCTTGCAGCACCATTTGCCGAAAGGTGCACCGAGCTGGGGTTCCGGCTGGAAGCAGGCGATGCACGACAACTACCTCACCGCCTGCTCGATCGCCACCCACGGCGCGGTGATGAGCTATCGCGACAACTACCTCGACCTCGACCCGACCTACAAGGACAGCTACGGCAACCCGTTGCTGCGTCTTACCTTCGACTTCCACAACAACGAAAACGCGATGTCGAAGTTCCTCACCGACCGCGCCGCCGACATTGCCAAGGCCATTCCGAACACCGGCATCCATGCCAAGCCGCGCAAGGGTGATTATTCGATCGTGCCGTACCAGACCACCCACAACACCGGCGGCGCCGCGATGGGTACCGATCCGCGCACCAGTTTCGTCAATCCGTTCCTGCAATCGTGGGACGTGCCGAACCTGTGGGTGATGGGTTCGACGGTATTCCCGCAGAACGCCGGCTACAACCCGACCGGCACCGTGGGCGCGCTGGCGTTCTGGGCGGCCGACGCCATGAAGCGTTACATCAAGAACCCGCAACCGCTGGTGCAGGCGTGAACGCGAAGCTGCTGATCGCGGGCGTGCTGGCGCTGGCTTCGGCCGGCGTCGCGGTGGCGGCGGTGCAGGTGTATGCGCCCACCCACGCGCGCCAGTCGTGGGCCACCATCCAGCAAGGCAAATACCTGGCTCGCGCCGGCGATTGCGAATCCTGCCACACCGCGGAAGGCGGCAAACCGTACGCCGGCGGCCGTCCGGTGCCGACCCCGTTCGGCATCGTGTATTCGGTCAACATCACGCCCGATCCCGACACCGGCATCGGCGCGTGGAGCGAACAAGATTTCTACCGCGCGATGCACGAGGGCATCGACCAGCAAGGCAAGCGCCTGTATCCGGCGTTTCCGTATCCGTGGTACACGCACATGACGCGCGGCGACGTGGACGCGATCAAGGCCTATCTCGATACCGTGAAGCCGGTGCGGCAGGTCGATCGCGAACCGCAACTCGGCTGGCCTTTCAGCATGCGCAGCATGCTGACGGTATGGGACAAGCTGTATCTCGACGCGAAACAGTTCCAGCCCGACCCCGCGCGCTCGACCGCATGGAATCGCGGCAAATATCTCGTCGATGGCGCAGGCCATTGCGGCGCCTGCCACAGCGCCAAGAACATGCTGGGCCACGCCGACACCAGCCATCCGATGCAGGGCGGCATGGCCGAACACGTGTTCGCACCCAACCTTGGCGCAGGCGAACGCGATGGCTTGGGCGGCTGGACGCGCGACGACATCGTCCAATACCTCGCCACCGGATCGAACCGTTACGCCACCGCCGCGGGCCCGATGGCGGAAGTGGTACAGGCGTCCACGCAATACCTGAAGCAGCGCGACCTCGAAGCGATGGCGACATACCTGAAATCGCTGGAAGGCCCGAAACCGGAAACGCCGAACGCGCCGGACAAGGACACCCTGCGCGCGGGCGCGGCGCTGTACTTCGACGATTGCGCCGGCTGCCACATGAACAACGGCGCCGGCATCGCCAATGCGTTTCCGCCGCTGCGCGCGAGTTCCGCGGTGCAGGCGGCCAAGCCCGATCTGCTGATCGCGGTGATCCTGCAGGGCGCGCGCTCGCCCGCGACTCGTGCCAAGCCAACCGGGCTGATGATGCCGGCCTTCGACAGCAAGCTCGACGACGCCGACGTCGCGGCGCTCACCACTTACATTCGCAACGCCTGGGGCAATCGCGGCAGCGGCGTTTCGAAGGGCGACGTCGCCAAGCTGCGCAGCACGCTCGCTGGCGCACCGCGCTGAAGAACCTCTGATCAATCCCATTACTCCTCATCCCGGCGAAAGCCGGGACCCAGTGACTTTCGCGTAACGCACCAAATGCAAAGTCGCTGGGTCCCGGATATCGCTTCGCGATTCCGGGATGACGAGCAAAATCAAAGCTTGCATTTCGTCATTCCCCGAGGCGGCGGCGCGCAGCAGGCGCAGGTTGGGCCGCGCGAACGCGAACCCCAACATGCCGATCCCGCATCCTTGCGTTGGGCTTCCCCCGGATCAAGTCCGGGGTCAGCCCAACCTACAAAAATATCTTCGACGAAACGGCGCCGCGAAGAGCGCTACCGCACCACGCCGTGCCGCGCGTAGGTGCGCAAGTGATAGACGCGATGCACGTGGTGCGCGCCCAGCCAGCCGCCCAACGCCGCGGTGGCCAGCGAGGCCAGCGCGCAACCGAACGCCGTCCACATGATGCGCGAGGTGTATTGCGCCACGCTGGCGGCATCGAGCGTGGGCACGCCTTCGGCGGGAATCACCGCGACCGCGCCCGCGAACGTCAGGTGCGTCAAGCCGCTGGCGACCAGCAACGTGGTGGCGGTGACGGCGACGCCCCACACGGCGAGGCCGCGGATCACGCCCATCTCGGTGTCGTTGCGGCCGTCGAACCAGGTCGCGAACATCGCGCCCAGCCACAGCGACGCGGCCCACGTCAGGATCATCCAAGCGATGGCCCCGCCGGAAACGCCGCGCGCGACCACCTCGGGACTCTGCGGATTGAACGCCGAGAATCCCACCGCCAGCCCGAACGCATACAGAAGCGCGGCAATGCCGGTCGCGACGAACCAGCCTGCCCACACCGCGCCCCAACGCATCACCGGGTGTTCCTGTGTCACGACTGCACTGCTTTCGACGACCATGTCGGCATCTCCTCGGGTCACGCGCAACTGTGCAGCAGCGCCACGATGATCAGGATCGGGATGGGCACGCCGATAAGCCACGCCAGCACGTAACCCAATGCACCTTTCTGCCGGTTCGGATCGCCGCTCTTGCGGAACATCTGTTTCAGTCGTTCCATGACCCACCTCGCGCGCTGAGCCCGGCCACAGTGGAGCACCGGCGGCGTGATTCCGGCGTGAACCGTGGCAGAGGCCTGCTTTGACCGTTCGCGCTGAGCGTGGACGCAGGCGCGGATCGATAAAAACCCGTTCGTCCTGAGCGTAGCACCGAGGGCGCGGAGTCGAAGGACAAATGATGCGCTTCGACTTCGTTCGCTTCGCTCACTACGCTCAGCGCGAACGGTCAGAAGGCCCCGGAGCTTTGGTTTTGCTCGTCATCCCGGCGAAGGCCGGGACCCAGTGACTTTGCTTTTCGGTGCGTTGCGCGAAAGTCACTGGGTTGACTCGCGCCATCCCTGGCACTCGCCCTTCGGGCGCGTTCGCTTCGCTCCGCCTCCGGGCGCGTTCGCTTCGCTCCGCCTTCGGGCCGCCTTCGGCGTTCGCGTTTGCAGTCCTGCAAACGCAGTCGGGTTCCGCCGCGAAAACCGCAGCGGCCCCGGAATGACGATTAAAAGCGAAACTGCAGCAAGCCCCTGCGCGCCAAATAACGCCCACGCAAGCGCTTCGGGTTGGGCTGAGCCGGCCTCATCGGCGAAGCCCAACGAGATGCGGCGAAATGGTTGGACTTCACACGGACAAATCCGTGTTCAGCGGCACTTCGACTTCGCGCCTTCGGCGCGACGCTCAGTGCGAACGGCTCCCGGCAAGTTCCTGGTGGGGTGTTCCGGGGTGACGCGCAAAATCAGGGTTTCCCTGGCCGCCGACTTGCGCTTGCGGCGCGTGTGGTTGACACGTCCTTCACCGCACCGGTTCCAGAATCGTCGGGACGAATGCAGGCGAGCGGTTCCGCGCTGCCCGCTCGCGAACACGCCGAGGTAACGAGAATCGACTGGAAGTGAGTCGGCATGTGTCTTTGCGCTTCGAGTCACCGGATTCCCGTTTTCCCGGGCATGACGACATCGGAAAGGGCTGGCGCGTCGGCGGGCGGCGTGTTCGCCACGGCGTTCATGGAGGAACGACGCAATGAAAACCGGATGGGTTTGCATCGCATTGCTGGCGTGCTGCGCGCCGGCGTTGGCCGCGACGACGCCGAACCTGTTCGGCTTGCCCACCGAATACGAATCGCCCTCGGGCTTCAAGTTCGGCGCCGAAGGCGTGTATCAGTACGACTTCGATGATTTCCATGCCGATGCGTTCGATCCGGCCACCGGGGCGCCGCTGTTCGAGGACGCGCACACCTGGAACCGCCGGGAACTCGACCTCTACGCGAAATGGTCCAATGGCTTCGAGATCGACGCCGGTTACGACTGGGATCGCAGCTGGGCCGACAACTACATCAAGTACAGCTCGAAGGCGTTCGGCGATTTCCGGGTCGGGCAAATGCGTGCACAGGTCGGCTGGGAACCGATGGAAGGCGCGCAAACGTGGACGTTCCTGACGCCCGGTCTGCCCGGCCAGGCGATTTTCGAGGATCGCCGCATCGGCGCCGACTGGAGCTATGGCGGCCTCGCACACTGGCTGTTCCAGCTGCAGTATTTCTGGGGCTCCAATCTCGACGGCAAGTTTCCCGGCCATACGACATCCGCGCGCGTGGTGTTCAACCCGGTCAAGTCGAAAAAGGAAGTCGTGCACATCGGACTCGCGGTTTCGCGCGAACGTCCCAGCGACCACATGGCGCATTTCTACACCGCGCCCGAAGCCGCGCTCACCAAGACATACCTGGTCGACACGCAGCCGTTGCCGTTCACGAACGCGATCGATCGCGGCGGGCTCGAACTCGGCTTCATGGGCGGACCGTTCTACGCGCAGGGCGAATACCTCGCGCTGGCCGCGCATCGCGACAACGGCCTGCCGGAATTTCGCGGTCACGGCTACTACGTCCTGGGCGCGTGGATGCTCACCGGCGATACGCCGCGTACCTACAAGGACGGCGAATTCGATCTGCCCAAGCCCGCGCACAAGTACGGCGCGCTGGAACTCGCGGCGCGCTACAGCGAACTCGATTTGAGCGACGGCATCGTGCAGGGCGGCCGTGAACACGACTGGACGGTCGGCCTCAACTGGTACTTCAAGAACCTGAAAGTGATGGCCGACTACGTGTGGGCGCATGCCAACCGCAGCCCGGTCAATTTCTACGTGGCCCCCGTTGACCCGCGCATATTCGAAGTACGTGCGCAGATTTATTTCGGCCCGTGAAGGAGCACGCCATGAATGCACGACATTCGGATGCAATGACCACGCGGCGCCATTGGGGACCGATCTCCATCGGCGTCGTGCTGATGATCGTCGGCCTCTTTTTCGTGATCGGCGGCGTGTACCTGCTGACCCTCGGAGGCACGCCGTACTACCTGCTGGTCGGCATCGGCCTGGCGCTGACCGGACTTGGCCTGATCTTCATGCGCGGCTGGTCGCTGTGGCTGTACTTCGCCGTGCTGCTGGGCACGTTGATCTGGGCGGTGCTGGAAGTCGGGTTCGAGCGTTTCGCGCTGGCGCCGCGGCTGTGGCTGCCGATCGCGGTGGGCATTTACCTGCTCATGCCCTGGGTGTCGCACCGATTGAACGAACATTGGGGCACGTGGGCGCTCGGCGCGGTAGTGGTTGCGGCCGCGGTGGTGTGCACGGTCTCGTGGTTCATTCCGCGCGGCATTCATGGCACCGCAGTGGCGCGCAATTTTCCGGCTGCGCCGACGCCGCTGGTCGGCAAGGGCGACTGGATCTACTACGGGCGCACTGCGCGCGGCGACCGCTATTCGCCGCTGACGCAGGTCAACACGAAAGATGTCGCCGACCTGAAACTCGCATGGCAGGCGCACACCGGCGACATGCCCAAGCCCGGTGAAAACAAGGGCGGCGGCGGCAGTGGCAAGGAATTCAATTTCGAGGACACCCCGATCGCGGTGGATGGCACGTTGTATCTGTGCACCGGCCACCACTGGGTCGAGGCGTTCGATGGCGCGACCGGCAAGATGAAATGGAAATTCGATCCGCATGACAACGAGAAGGCGGACGAATACCACTCCTGCCGTGGCGTGGCGTATTACGCAGCGCCGCCCGGCACCAACACGCCGTGCCCGCGCCGGATCATCTCGCCGACGGGCGATGCGCGGATGTTCGCGCTGAACGCCGACACCGGCAAGTTGTGTCCCGATTTCGGCAACGGCGGTTACATCTCGCTGACGCAATACCTTGGCAACGTGGCGCCCGGTTTCGAGTTCATCACCTCCCAGCCGCTCATCATCGGCAACCGCCTGATCACCGGCGGATGGATTCGCGACAACATGGCCGAGAACGAGCCGTCGGGCGCGGTGCGCGCCTTCGATCCGATCAGCGGGAAACTGATCTGGGCGTGGGATCTCGGGCGGCCGGCGGGGCATCAGGTGGTGCATGCATCGGATCTTGCCGGCGGCGGCCAACTCACGCGCGGCACCCCCAATGCGTGGGGCACCTACACCGCCGATCCGCAACTCGGCCTGGTGTATCTGCCGCTCGGCAACGCGACGCCGGATTACTACGGCGGACACCGGCGGCCCTTCGACGACGAATATTCGAGTTCGGTGGTCGCGCTCGATTACGAAACCGGCGCGCCGCGCTGGCATTTCCAGACGGTACACCACGACCTGTGGGATTTCGACGTGCCGATCGGGCCGTCGCTGGTGAACGTGCCCGGTCCGAACGGTTCGACGGTTCCTGCGCTGGTGCAGACCACCAAGCGCGGGCAATTGTTCATGCTGAATCGCGAAACCGGCCAGCCAGTGGCCAAGGTGGTCGAGGAGAAAGTACCGCAGGACGTGTTGCCGGGTGATCGCATTTCGCCGACGCAACCGTATTCGGTCGGCATGCCTTCATTGACGCCGGCCGTGTTGAAGGAGTCGCAGCTTTGGGGCGGCACGCCGATCGACCAGATGATGTGCCACATCCAGTTCAAGCAGGCGCACTACGAGGGCCACTTCACGCCGCCGCAGGCGGAGAAGACGCTGGTGTATCCCGCTTACGACGGCGTGATCGACTGGATGGGCGCGTCGATCGATCCGCACAACCTGTTGCTGATCGCCAACACCAATGACATTCCCTTCATGGTGACGTTGATCCCGCGCGAGACGGCCGAGCAGAATGGCTGGGTCAAACCGTGGATCGATCGCAGCAAGGCGCCGCCGAAAACCAAGGGCGGTCTCGCGACGATGTACGGCACGCCATATGTCGGCAAAGTGGAGCCATGGATGGATCCGTGGTGGGTGCCGTGCAATCCGCCGCCGTGGGGGCAACTGGTCGCGATCGACCTCGTCACGCACAAGATCGTGTGGGAACGCCCGCTCGGCACCACCCGTGACAACGGCCCGTGGCATATCCCGTTCAACTTTCCGATGCAGGCGGGCGTGTTCAACATCGGCGGCAACATGATCACCGCGGGCGGCCTGATCTTCATCGGCGCGACGTCCGACGATTTCATCCGCGCCTTCGACGAAAAGACTGGCAAGTTGTTGTGGCAGGCCCGCTTGCCGGCCGGCGGGCAGGCGACGCCAATGACGTATCTCGCCAATGGCAAGCAATACGTCGCGATCGCCGCGGGCGGTCACGGTGGCCTCGGTACCAAGCCGGGTGACGATTTGATGGTGTACGCGTTGCCGCAAAGCGCGCGGAACAACGCGGCGGGGTCACGCTAGGAAGTTCTCCCACGTCATTCCAAATCATTTCGTCATTCCGGGTTCCGCCCGCAAACAGCGCGGGCGGCCCCGGAATGACGAGGGTGTTGTGCCTTGTACACGAGGCTTGCCGATGTACCACGCAAGTCGGAAGGAGAGAGCATCATGTTCGCAATGATCACGGGTTACTTCCTCGCCATCTTTGGTGCGCTGCTGCTCGCCGGCGGCATCTGGCTGGTGCTGCTGGGCGGCACGCTGGCCTACGTCGGGCTCGGCGCGGGCTGGCTGATCAGCGGGGTGTTGCTGATCCTGCGTCGGCGCGCCGCGCTGGGCGTGTACGCGCTGCTGCTGATACTCACGCTGATCTGGGCGCTGTTCGAAGTGGGCCTCGATCGTTGGGCGTTGCTGCCGCGCTATGCGCTGTTCAGCCTGTTCGGTTTGTGGCTGTTGATGCCATGGATCGACCGGGCACTGCATCCGGTGCCGGAATCGTTGCGCGCGCGTGGCTGGTTCGGTGCGCGCGGCGCGCTCGCGGTAACCGTGTGCCTCGCGCTGGTGCTGGGACTGGTGTCGCTGGGAAAGGATCCTTTCGGCATTGCCGGCTCGCTGCCGCCGATGGCGAATGCCGAAACACCGGACGCATCAAGCGCGCCCCACGCCGACTGGACGGCGTACGGCGGCAATGGATACGGCCAGCGTTATTCGTCGCTGAAACAGATCACCGCCGGCAACGTGCACGAACTGAAAGTGGCGTGGGCCTATCACACGGGCGAAAAGAAGACCGCGCCGCATGATCCCACCGAAAGTACGTCCGAAGACACCCCGCTGAAAATCGGCGACACCTTGTATCTGTGCACCACCCACGACCGCATCGTTGCGTTGAATGCCGCGAGCGGAAAGAAGTTGTGGGAATACGATCCGCACATCAAGTACGGCCATGACAACCAGCACCTGACCTGCCGCGGGCTGGGTTACCACTCGGCAACGGTACCGGCGCCCGTCGCGCCTGCCGCGGTCGCGGTGAATGCGCCCTTTCCATCGGCCACGTCGGCCGTACCGGCTGCAGCCTCCAGCAGCGCCACCGCGCCGGTGACCGCGCAGTGCGCGCAACGGTTGGTGCTCGCCACCATCGACGCGCGCCTGATCGAAGTCGGTGCGAAAACCGGCAAGCCCTGCATGGGTTTCGGCCATGATGGCGAAGTGAACCTGCTCACCGACATGGGCAAGGTGAAACCCGGCTATTACATGGAAACGTCCCCGCCCACCGTGACCCGCAAACTGATCGTGGTGGGGGCATCGATCAACGACAACAATTCGGTGGACAACCCGTCCGGCGTGATCCGCGCGTTCGATGTCGAGACCGGCGCGCTGGCGTGGCACTGGGACATGGGCAAGCCCGATCCCAACGCGCCGCTGCAACCGGGCGAGACCTACACGCCCAACACACCGCCGGCATGGCCGCCGCTCTCCGTCGATGAAAAGCTCGGCATGGTGTACGTGCCGCTGGGGAATGTTTCGCCGGATCAACTGGACATCCATCGCAGCCCGGCCGCGGAAAAATACGGCAGCGCGATTGTGGCGCTGAATCTCGCCGACGGACACCTGGCCTGGTACTTCCAGGCCGTGCACCACGATCACTGGGATCGCGACAATCCCGCGCAACCCACGCTGGTCGACCTGACGATCGATGGCACGACCGAACCGGCACTGGTGCAACCGACCAAGCAGGGCGACGTGTACGTGTTGAACCGCCGCACCGGCAAGCCGATCCTGCCGGTGACGCAAGTTCGGACGCCGACCCAGGGCGGCGTCCCGGGTGACCGCTATTCGCCGGTGCAACCCGAATCGTCATTGAGCTTCATGCCGCGCCCGCTGACCGGCGCCGACATGTGGGGCGCCTCGCCATTCGACCAGCTGTGGTGTCGCATCCGCTTCAAGAAGGCGACCTACGAAGGTCCGTACACGCCGCTTTCGACGCACCCGGCGATTGCCTATCCGGGCCAGCTCGGCGTGTTCGACTGGGGCGGCGTCGCGGTCGATCCGGTGCGGCAGGTGATGATCGCCACGCCCGTGCACATGGCCTACATCTTCCAGTTGACACCGCGCCCGAATGCGACCGCCAATGTCGTGACCAAAGGCGAGCAGGAACATTTCAACGAGAACTACGGCGCGCCGTATGCGGCGATCCTGAAGCCGTTCCTTTCGCCGCTCGGGCCGCCATGCCAGCGGCCGCCGTGGGGCGCGATCGCCGGCGTCAATCTGCGCGATGGCAAGATCGCGTGGATGCATCGCAATGGCAACACCCGCGACCGCGGCAAGATTCCCATTCCGTTCGAAATGGGCGTGCCCGGTTTCGGCGGTCCGCTGATCACCGCGGGCGGCGTGGTGTTCTACTCGGGCACGATCGACGGCACCTTCCGCGCCTACGACGAAACCACTGGCCAGCAGTTGTGGCAGGCGGGACTCCCGGCGGGCGGTCAAGCCACGCCGATGACATATTCGGTCGACGGCAGGCAATACGTGGTGGTGATGGCGGGCGGCCACGGTTCGGCGGGAACGCGGCTCGGCGATTCGGTCGTGGCCTACAGCTTGCCGGCCGCGCATTGAACGATACGCGCACCACCCGTGACGCGGAGCGGCGTCGACGCGAGGCATGCGTGCGGCCCGACGGACTGCGACGCAATCAGCCGGCCATCGCGGCGGACGCCGCGCGCTCAGTCTTCGGGCGGCCTGGCCGGCACGAACGGCGAAACCGGATCGCTGCCGGGGAAGGTTTCCTCGAGCGCTTCGTCTTGGTTGTCGCTTTCGTGGCGCTTGCGCCGCCGACGCTCCTCTTCCGTTTCCTTCTTGGCGGGTTTGTCCTTGGGGTGTCCGACATCCTTGCGATCGCGGCCTGTCATGATGGTGGCCTCCTTGGTGTGGCCAACCGATCGTGTCGGATATCACGTGAATGCACGCCTAGCGACCGACGCGGGTGCCGGCCGGCTCTGGTGCGTTTGTACGGAAAGCGCCTGGCTTGCGATGAATGGATGAATCCCCGACTGCCTCTTGCGATCCCTGCCCGATGATGCGCGGATCGAAAGATTCAACGCGTGGACGTTCGTGGCTGTCCGCGATGCTGTGGATGGTCTGCATGCCTGTCGTGGCCGCCGCGCCGCATCCCGCCGACCCGCAGACGACCGTCTTGCCGACCGTGGTGGTGACGGCGACGCGCGCGCCGGAGCGTGCGTTCGACGTGCCCGCGTCGGTGAACGCGGTGTCGCTGGATGCGATCGGCGCGGATCGTCCCGCGGTCAATGTGTCGGAAAGCCTGCGCGAAGTGCCCGGCGTGATGGCGCGCGATCGCCAGAACTACGCGCAGGACGAACAGATTTCGATTCGCGGTTTCGGCGCACGCAGCACCTTCGGCGTGCGCGGCGTGCGGCTGTACGTCGACGGCGTGCCCGCGACCATGCCGGACGGGCAGGGCCAGCTTTCCAATTTCGACTTGTCCTCGGCCGACCGGATCGAGGTGTTGCGCGGTCCGTTTTCCGCGCTGTACGGCAACTCGTCGGGCGGCGTGATCCAGATCTTCACGGCCGATGGCACGCCGTCGCCCGAGCAACGCGTCGGGATCGACGCCGGCCCGTACGGCGCGTTGCACGCGGACGTGAACGCGCGCGGCCGTGCCGGTGCGTTCGGCTACAATGCCGATGTCGAACATTTCCGTACCTCCGGCTTCCGCGACCACAGCGCTGCCCGCCGCAGCAAGGGCAACGCCAAGCTGACCTGGGACACGCGCAGCGGCGGCAAGCTCACCTTGCTGCTGAATTCGGTTTCGTTGCACGCGCTCGATCCGCAAGGATTGACGTGGCAGCAATACCAGGCCGATCCGCGCCAGGCCGCGCCCAGTTCGCTGACCTACGACACCCGCAAGCGCGTGCGGCAGGATCAGGCGGGAGCTGTGTGGCAACAACCGTTTGGCGAACGTTCGCAGGCGCAGGTGCTGGCGTATTACGGGCATCGCACGGTCCGGCAATTCCTTTCGGTGCCGGTGTTCGCGCAGGTGAGCCCCTTGAGTTCGGGCGGCGTGGTGGATCTTGCGACGCAGTACGGCGGCGTCGATGCGCGCTGGTCGTGGCACGGCGAATGGCTGTCGCGCCCGCTGCGTTTCACCGCGGGCGTGAACTGGGATCGCCAGAACCAGCATCGGCAGGGGTTCGAGAATTTCGTGGGCGACCGGGTCGGCGTTGTCGGCGCCTTGCGTCGCAACGAGCAGGACGACGTGTACGACTTCGACGAGTACGCGCAGGGCACCTGGGATTTCGCCGAGCGCTGGTCGCTGACCGCGGGTGCGCGCCACAGCACGGTGCGCTTCGGTACCGTCGATGCCTACGTCACCGCCGACAATCCGGACGATAGCGGCCGCGTGGCGTACAGCGCCAACACGCCGGTCGCGGGCTTGCTGTTTCGCGCAAGCGGGCACTGGCATCTCTATGCGTCGTGGGGGCGCGGGTTCGAAACGCCGACCTTCAGCGAACTGGCGTACCGCGGCGACGGCGCGGCGGGCATGGCGTTCGACCTCACGCCCGCGCGCTCGGACAACGCCGAGATCGGTTCCAAGCTGCGCTGGGCGGACGGCGCCGGCAAGCTGGACGTCGCGCTGTTCCAGTCGGACACGCGCGATGAGATCGCGGTGTTCACGAGCGAGGGCGGCCGCACCACGTACCAGAATGTCGGGCGTGCGCGGCGGCGCGGCATCGAAGTCGATCTCGACGCGCCGCTATCGAACGCCTGGCGACTGCAACTGGCGTGGACGCGGCTGGATGCGCGCTTCACGCAAGTCGACGATTGCGTCGCAACGTGCAGCGTCGCCCCAGGCGCGCGCATTCCCGGCGTGCCGCGCAACCAGTTGTACGGCGAACTGCGCTGGGATGGCGGCGCGGGATGGCACGCCGGTATCAACGTGTTTGCGTCCAGCGCACTGGTGGTGAACGACGCCAACACCGCGTCCGCGCCGGGTTACGCCACGACCGGCATCGACGTGGGACGCGTGCTGCGCCGCAGCGGCGCGACGATCGCGCCGTTCCTGCGCGTCGACAATCTGTTCGATCGCCGTTACATCGGCTCGGCGATCGTCAATGACGGCAACGGTCGCTACTTCGAACCCGCGCCGGGCCGCAGCGTGATGGTGGGCTTGCGGGTGCGATTCGATGAACCGCCGGTGACGGAGTGATCGGCGCGAAATTCGACAAACACGAAGCAGGAAGCACGAACCACCAAGCGAAGCACGAATTTCCGCAGGAAATTTCGCTTTTTGCTCGTCATCCCGGAATACTCGCGCCATCCATGGCGCTCGCGCTGCGCGCCGCCTTCGGCGTTCGCGTTTGCATCCTGCAAACGCAGTCGCGAAGCGATATCCGGGACCCGGTGACTTTGCATTTCGACGCCTTGCACGAAAGTCACTGGGTCCCGCTTTCGCCGGGATGACGAGAGTTTGGACTGAGGTTCCAAGGAAGGAGGACACAATGAAACAGGCAGACAAAACCAATCGCACCGATGCGCAAGCATTCACGGCAGCCTCGCGGAAGCAAGCTCGCAGTGTCGGCGCGAGAATGAGCACCGGCAAGCGCGTGACCCAATCCGGCGACAGCGACAAGGGTTCGACCCGCAAGAGCGACGTTCCGAAGCGGGACCGTCCGCCGGAGTCCGCGATCAGGCGTTCGAGCGGAACCAGGCGCTCGCCGCCGGGCGGTCGCGCGTGACGTTCACCACGGCTTGACGCGTCTCAGGCTGAAGTAGGGCCGCCAGAAACATGTCACGTCATTCCGGACGAGGCCACGAAGTGGGTGGGATCCGGAATCTGCTCTCGCGCTGCAAACAACGGCAGATTGACTCGCGCCATCCTTGGCGCTCGCCCTTCGGGCCGCCTGCGGCGTTCGCGTTTGCAGTCCTGCAAACGCAGTCGGGTTCCCTCGCCGGCAAGCCGGCGAGGGAACCGGGAATGACGGCAAAAGATTCCGAGACGTCTCACTGGCCCTTGTCAAAACACATCAGGAGCTTGCAATGAACGGGATGTTCGAATTCGGAATGCCATGGTGGCAACTCGTGGTTCGGGCGGTCATCGTGTACCTCGTGCTGTTCGTGCTGATCCGGCTGTCGGGCAAGCACACCCTGGGAGAACTCAGCATCTTCGATTTGATCGTGGTGATCGTGCTGGGCAGCGCGGTGCGCACTTCGCTGATCGGCAACGACAAGTCGTTGCAGGGCGGACTGATGGTGGTGGTCGTGTTGTTGTTGCTGGACTGGGTCAGCACCTGGATCGCCACGCATTTCACGCGCGGTGACCGCTGGCTGCAAGGGCAGCCGGTGCTGCTGGCGCGGGACGGGGAACTGTTCGAGGACGTTTTGAAACGCTGCAAGATTCCGCGCAGCAATTTCGTCTCGTCGATACGCAAGCACGGTTGCAGGGATCTGCAGATGGTGGAGCTGGCCATCCTGGAACCCAACGGCAGCATCACCGTGCAGAAGCGCGACGCCGGCGGGGAACGCGCATGAGCCGCATCAGCGATCGGCGGGACGCGGATCACGGCGCGCGCGCCGAAGCCCAGAACGTGCCCGCGCTGGACGACGAGGAACGCCACGACGCCGAACGCCGGATGCCCCCGCGCGCGGCGGTGTTGCACGAGGCGGTGGGCGCGGTCGGCGAAGAGGAACTCAAGCGCACGCCATCCGCGTTGACATGGTCGGGTTTGGCCGCCGGCATGTCGATGGGCTTCTCGATGGTGGCGAGCGGCGCGTTGAAGGCATACCTGCCGGACGTGCCGTTCGCGCATCTCGTGGTTGCCCTCGGTTACAGCACCGGGTTCGTGATCGTGATCATGGCGCGCCAGCAACTGTTCACCGAAAACACCCTGACGGTGGTGCTGCCGCTGATCTCCGCGCCGAGTTGGGGCAAGCTGGGGCTGATGCTGCGGTTGTGGGCGGTGGTGTTCGTCGCCAACGTGGTGGGCATCGCGCTGTTCGCACTGGCGGTCGCGAAGCTGCCGTTGTTCCCGTCGCAGCTGGACGATGCAATCGCTGCATTGGGCACCACGCTGATGTCGTATTCGGTGCCGCAGATGTTCGTGAAGGCCGTGGCGGGCGGATGGATCATCGCGACGATGGTGTGGCTGATGCCGGCGGCGGTATCGACGCGGTTGTGGATCATCATCGGCCTCACCTGGTTGATCGCGGCGGCAAGCCTGGTGCACGTGGTCGGATCGGCGGGCGAGGTGTTCTACCTGGCATTCGCCGGCCGCCTGCCATGGCCGGAAGTGTTCTGGCATTACCTGGGTCCGGTACTGGCCGGCAATATCGTGGGCGGCACGCTGATTTTCACGCTGATAAGCCATGCGCAAGTGCGCAGTGATACGCGGTGAGATAATCGAACCAAAATACGTGTTTTCACGCGTTCGTCGCGCGTATTTCACACGGTCGTGATATTCGTGCCGGGTTGCGGCATGTTCAGCAGCCGACGTCGATAATCATGGGCGAACTTGGAAAAGGAGGACGTCGTGAAAAGGAAAGCACTCTGGATTGCCTTGGCACTCGCGCCGATGGCTGCCGTCACGGCCACCAGCGCATCCGCGGCCGACATCGATTGCAAGATGACTTTCACGCTGTCCGGCTGGTCGGCAATCTACGAGACTGCGTCGGGCACCGGCGTGGTGACGTGTGAAAACGGCCAGACAATGGACGTCGCCATTTCCGCCAAGGGCGGCGGATTGACGGTCGGCAAATACCACATCGACGACGGCAAGGGTACTTTCAGCGATGTCACGGACATCAGCCAGGTATTGGGTTCGTACGCCAAGGCGTCGGCGCATGCGGGCGTGGTCGGCTCCGCGCATGCGGCGGCGATGACCAAGGGATCGGTGTCGCTGGCGCTGACCGGCAAGGGGCAAGGCTGGGACATCGGCGCGGGCTTCTCGTCCTTCACCCTCAGCAAACCGAAGTAACAGCAGGTCGCGATTGCCGGATGTTGCAGGACGCAAACATCCGGCGCGCCGGGACGCCACGCGAGTCAAGGATCGGCTCGCGTGGCGTCCACGAGGCGCATTGAAGGCGAATTGGAACGAATGCAATGCTGCGGACCTCGTTGCAGGCATGGTTGTCCCGCAACGTGGAGGGTCCGCTGGAGGATTTGGCTGGCGGTCGCGCGCGGCTGCAGATCATCCTCATGCTGGCGTGCATCCTTGCGCTGGATTCGGCCGACAAGGCCACGCTCGGCGCGGTGGCTGCGCAACTCAAGCCCGCGCTGCACATCAACAATCTCGAAGTCGGGCTGCTGGTCGCGGTGACCGTCGCGTCCAGCGCCTTGCTGACGCTGCCGTTCGGTATCCTGGTCGACCGTTTCAACCGGCGCAACCTGCTGGTGATCGGCATCGCGCTGTGGTCGCTGGGGATGGTCTGGTGCGGCGCGGCGACCTCGTACGAAACGCTGTTCGCGGCGCGTCTCGCGCTCGGCATCGTGATGGCGATCGGGTCGCCCGCGATCGCGTCGCTGGTCGGCGACTGCTTCAAGCCCAGCGAGCGCGGCCGTATTTACGGCTACATCATTTCCGGTGAATTGATCGGCGTCGCGATCGGTTTCCTGATGTCGGGCAACGTCGCGGCCTTGTCGTGGCGCGCGCCATTCCTGGTGCTGGCGGTGCTGGGCCTGCTGCTCGCGTACTTCATCGCGCGCAAGCTGCCGGAACCGCGCCGCGGCGGACGCGGACGCCTGCAGGGGGAGCCGGGCAAGCCGGTGCACGACGGCGTGCGAATCCGCGACGTGGTGCGCGACCAGGGCATCGAACCGGTCCAGCCGCTGATCCTGCGCGAAGATCCCGCGCAGATGAAGATCTGGCCGGCGGTGAAGTACGTCCTTTCACTACCGACCTATCGCATGCTGATCATCGCGTCGGCGCTCGGGTATTTCTACTTCACCGGACTGCGCACGTTCGTGGTCGTGTTCATGCGCGGGCATTTCGATTTGTCGCAGATGGCGTCCAGCACGTTCGTGGTGGTGATCGGGCTCGGCGCGATCGCGGGCGTGCTGGTGACGGGTTATTTCGCCGACCGCATGCTCGCGAAAGGCCAGGTTTCCGCCCGGATGTCGGTCGGCGCGGGCGCATATTTCCTCGCGGTGGCGATGCTGGTTCCGGCCATGCTGCTGCCCAGCCTCGGGGCGGCGGCGCCCTTCATGTTCATCGCGGCGGGCGGCCTCGGCGGCGCATTTCCGCCCGTGGATGCCGCGCGGCTGGACGTGATGCATTCGCGGCTGTGGGGTCGCGCCGAGGGCGTGCGTTCCACCATCGTGTATCTCGCGCAAGCCGTCTCGCCGCCGCTATTCGGCTGGCTGTCTTCACTGCTGGGCGGATATGGCGGCGCAGGGTTGGGATCGGCGGGTGGCGCATCTGGCGGTCAGTCGGGCGGCGGCAACCTCGACATCACTTTCCTGGTGATGCTGGTGGCGTTGCTCGCGGCGGCCGTGGTGCTGCTGATCGGTGCGCGAAGCTATCCGCGCGACGTCGCCACCGCAGTGGCGTCGGAGCAGGCCACGAAGAATGCGCAGCAAAACGCCGAGCCAGCCTGATCGGATTTCCCTCTCCCGCGAACGCCTGTCCCTGCATCGAATCTTGCAATGGCCGACCACCACCCACTTCGTCATTCCGGCGCCATCGCCGGGCACATCGGCGATGGAACCCGGAACCCAGTGCCTTTCCCGTGGGAGAGCCAAGGCGCTGGGTAGATTCGCGCCGTCCGCGGCGCTCGCTCTGCGAACCGCCCTTGGCGTTCGCGTTTGCGTTTGCAATCCTGCAGCGCAGTCGGGTTCTGCCCGCGATGCAGCCGCGGACAGCCCCGGAATGACGAATGTCATGGGTCCATTGGCGGCGTATGAGGCTGGATCAAGAGACGGCGCAAAGCGCGAGAGGCTTCCAGATTCACGAGCGCTTCGCGGTCTTCTTGCGCGTGCTCGACTTGCGCCGGGCGGTGGTGCGATGGCCGCTCTTCTTGGCCGCCGAACCGGATGCCTTCGCGGGCGTGCGCTGGTGGGTGTCGATGCTCTTCTTCAGCAGCGACATGAAATCCACCACGTTGGTCGACGCATTCTTCGGCATCGCGACTTCTTCGGTGGAGGGTGCGCGCACACCGCCCTTGGCCTTGATCCGCGCCTCGATCACCTTGCCCAAACGCTCGCGGAAGTCGTCGTGGTATTCATCCGGATTCCACTTGCCGATCATCGATTTCACCAGCGTCTCGGCCATGTCCAGTTCCTTCTGGGTGACGCGGTAAGCCGACATTTTCTTGTCGGGAAACGCGTATTCGTCCTCGCTCACGATTTCCTGCGGGTAGCGCAGCAGCATCAACAGCAGCGCGTCGTCGCGTGGTACCACCAGCGACAAATATTCGCGGGTGCGGATCACCACGCGAGCCAGGCCCGCGGTTTTCAGACGTTTCAACGTTTCCCGCAGCAGCACGTAGCCCTTTTCCGCCTTCTTGGCCGGCACGAGGTAGTAGGGCTTCTCGAAATATTCGGGGCCGATCGCGGACGCGTCGATGAAGGCCTCGATGTCCACCGATTCGGTCGATTCCGGCGCGGCCTTCTCGAAGTCCTCCTTCTCGAGCACCACGTAGTTGCCCTTGTCGTATTCGAACGCTTTCACGATTTCCTTCCACGGCACTTCCTCGCCGGTTTCCTCGTTGACGCGTTCGTAGCGGATGCGGGCGTTGTTGCGCGAATCGAGCATCCGGAAGTGCAGGTCGACGTGACGCTCGCCGGACATCAACTGCACCGGGATGTTGAGCAACCCGAAGGATATGGTGCCGCTCCAGATGGGTCTTGCCGCCATGGTGGTTCTCCTTGTCCGTGCGCCTTGCGCATCATGATTTCATGCCGTCATTCCGGCGCAAGCCGGGATGACGGCATGAGGATCCCGGTCATTTGTCACCGCGCGGCAATGCCTGACGGATCTCGTCGAAGCCCTGCCATGGATCCTGCTTCAAGGTCTTCAGTCGCCGCGCGAGGTTGGTGAAGGTGTACTGCGCGCCGGATTTGAGGCGCGGCAATTCTTCCCAGCGGAGCGGCGTGGCCACGCCGGCGCCGGGCCGCGCCCGCATGCAATAGGACGCCACCGCGGTCGAGCCGCGCGCGTTGCGCAGGTAATCCACGAAGATGCGGCCCTTGCGTCGGTTCTTGGTCGCGACGGAAACGAAATCCTGCGGCGACTCGTGTTCCAGCGTGCGCGCCAGCGCTTGCGTGAAAGCCTTGGCGGTGTCCCAGTCGGGCCGCGGGTTCAACGGCACCACCACGTGCAATCCCTTGCCGCCGGTGGTGCGCAGGAAACTTTCGAGCCCGACCGCCTGCAGCCGCTCGCGCACGGTGCGCGCCGCGTCGCGGACGCGCGACCATTCGACGCCGGTGTCGGGATCGAGGTCGAACACCAGCCGATCGGGATGTTCGAGATCCGCGATGGTCGAACCCCATGGATGGATCTCGATCACGTTCATCTGCACCAGGCCGATCACGCCTTGGATGTCGTTGACGTACACGTAGTCTTGCCGCTTGCCTTCGGCGCTGCGCGCATCGCCGACGCCGATCGCGTCGGGCATGCCGGTCATCGGATGTTTCTGGAAAAAACATTCGTTGCCGGCGCCATCCGGGCAGCGCACCAGCGACAACGGCCGACCCACCACGCCCGGCAACAGGTGTTCGGCGATGCTTGCGTAGAATTCCGCGAGCGCGTGCTTGGTGACGCGCGGCTTTTCGATCAGCACGCGATCGGGGTGGGTGAGGTTGATGTCCGGTTGGCGCGCGGCCTGCTTGCGCGGCGCGCCCTTGCGGGCCGCAGATTTTGAGGGAGATTTTGCGGATGCCATGGGCGTTGTCTCCTTGGCGCGATCGCTGTCGCGAAGATCCGCCGGCGACTTGTCGGGGCGCAAGCCCTTGAAGCTGGCCTGACGCAGGAAGTCGTCACCGGTGCGACCGCGGAATTCGACTTCCACCACGGTGTCGGGCTGCACCCACGCCGGCCGCGCGCCGCGCAGTTGCTTGGCGTTGGGCGCGTCGATCAATTCGGGCTTGCCTTTCGCCGCCTTCAATTGATCATGCAGGCGCTTCAGCATGTCAGTGTCCATGCCGGTGCCGACGCGGCCCACGTAGCGCCACGCCTTGCCGCGCGGCTCGGCCAGCAGCAGCGCGCCCAACGCGCCGCGCGAGCCCTTGCCCGGCGTGTAGCCGACGATCACGAATTCATCCGAGTCGATGCACTTCAGCTTGCGCCAGGCGTCGCCACGGCCGCCGCGGTAGGGTGCGTTCACCGACTTGCTCATCACGCCTTCGAGTCCTGCTTCGCAGGCGCGCTGGTACGCGAGCGCGCCGTTGCCGCGAAGGAATCCGGACAACACCAGCGGGCTCGTGGCCGGGTCGTTCGCATCGAGCAGGCGCGACAACGTGGCCTTGCGTTCCAGCAGTGGCGCATCGCGCAGGTCGTCGCCGTTCAACGCGAGCAGGTCGAAAACCGCGTAGCGCACGGCTTGCGCCTTGGCGAGATTGAATTGTTTCTGGAGCAGGTCGAAGCGGCTGTGCCCGTGGTCGTCGAACACCACCAGCTCGCCATCCAGCACGCAGTTGCGGCAGTCCAGCCCGAGGATGGCGTCCGCGATCGCGGGAAGCTTTTCCGTCCAGTCGAGCCGGTTGCGCGACAACAGTTGCAGCTCGCGGCCGTGTCGCCACGCCAGCATCCGGTAGCCGTCGTATTTCACTTCGTGCAGCCAGTCCTCGCCCTGCGGCGCGCGCTGATGCAGGCGCGCGAGTTCCAGCTCGAACCGGTCGGGTGCCGGCAACGAAGGCGCTTTTGCGCTACGCGAAGAACGTTTCGCGCGCGATGGTGTTTCGACGTGGTGTTCCACCTTCCATTCGGACAGTGGCATGTCATCGGCCACGTCGTCGGGCACCACGAATTCGTCGTCGCCCTTGATCAGCAGCCACTGCGGCTTGCCCGCCTGCATCCGGGTGCGCACCAGCGACCAGCGGCCGCGCAAACGCGAGCCGTGCAATTCGAAACGCAAGTGGCCCTCGTCGATCTGCTGCGCGGCGGAACCTTCGGTACTCCACGTGCCTTCGTCCCAGATCGCCACGCTGCCGGCGCCGTAGTGGCCTTCCGGAATCGTGCCCTCGAACGAACCATAGCTGAGCGGATGGTCCTCGACTTCCACCGCAAGATGCTTGATCGACGGATCGCGCGACGGCCCCTTCGGCACCGCCCAACTGCGCAACACCCCGCCCACTTGCAGGCGCAGGTCGAAGTGGCGGCGGCGCGCGTGATGCAGGTGGATCACGAATTGGCGTCCCGCCGGTGCGTGCGAACGTCGCCCGCGCGGCGTCGCGGCCGGTTCCGGCGTGTGTTCGAAATGGCGCTTGCGCCGATAGGTCGCAAGCCCTTCCGTTGAACGATTCGGCGTGCGGCGTCCTGCCATTTGGTGGAGCGTATCAGCATGATGTCCATTTCAGGTGAACGCCGCTGCACCCGGATTTGACGCGGCGTAGATGTGCGCCTGCCTATGCTGCGCTCGCTCAACAGGAGTGCCAACAAAGGAGGAAGCCATGGATCGGGCAAATCTTCTGGACATGCTCGCCGTGATGGATGAGGAACGCCGTTACAACGAGGCTGCCGCCTTGGTGGCATGGCGGCCGGCCCAGCGTGAGACCTTCGCGCGCAAGGCCCGGCAGGGCGCGGCGGCGGTGTGCATGATTCGCCGCGAACTGGCGAGCGCCCACAGCAACCACTCGACCCGGCGCATCGATGCCTGCATCGAGCGGCTGCTGGAAACCCAGATCGACACCGGCCGCACCGCCTCCGCGTCGCTGGATGCACGCCCCGCTTGGTAAGCGGGCAGCGCACGACGCGCGCTTGCGAAAAGCTTTCGCTGGCGCGAAACGGTACGCTGTCCCGTCCGGCTGATCGCACGCATCGGCCATGCCGAAAACCGGAACCGCCACGCGCGCGCAGCGACGCCAGATCCGGCGCGCGCGGATGCGCCAGTTGCGCCATGCAAGCGATTGTGAACCTGGCATCATCCGTCGCCGCGCAGGGCGTGGCTTCGTTTATCTCAACGCCAAAGGCGCGCGCGTGCGTGACGAAGCGACGCTGGCGCGCATCCGGGCACTGGCGATTCCGCCCGCGTACGTGGACGTCTGGATCTGCGCCGATCGGCGGGGTCATCTGCAGGCCACCGCGCGCGACGCGCGCGGGCGCAAGCAATACCGCTATCACGCTGCCTGGCAGCACAGCCGCGACGTCAAGAAATATCGGCGTTTGCTGCGCTTCGGTCAGCGGCTGCCGGCGTTGCGCGCGCGGTTGCGCCGCGACCGGCGTCTCGAGGGCTTGCCGCGCGACAAGGTGCTGGCGATCATGACCGCGGTGATGATGGCCACCTCGATCCGCATCGGCAATGCCGAGTACGCGCGGGCCAATCATTCGTATGGCTTGACGACGTTGCGCGCGCGGCACGTGACCTTCGGTCGCGACGGCACCGCGACATTGCGTTTCCCCGGCAAGAGCGGACAAAAGCGCGAAGCCGTGTTGACCGATCGCCGGCTGGTCAGGATGGTGCGCCGTTGCAGCCGCCTGCCGGGAACCGCGCTGTTCCAGTACGACGAAGAGGGCGTGCATCGGCGCGCGACCGCGGCGCAATTGAATGAATACCTGCGCGACGTCCTCGGCGAGCGGTTCAGCGCCAAGGATTTCCGCACGTGGGCCGGCACGCTGACGGTGATTGCCTGTCTTGCGCGGACGCCGCTGCCGACGCGTGGCGGCGCACGCGCGAAGCGCGCGGCGGTGCGCCAGGCCATCGTGGCCGCCGCCGAAGAACTCGGCAATACCCCGGTGGTCGCGCGCAAATCCTATGTATGTCCGCAGGTCGTGACCGGCTGGCAAAGCGGCGACCTGCATCGCCGCGTGCCGTCGGAACTGGTTGCACACCCGCGGCGGCTGGAGAAGGCGGCCATCCGCTTCCTCGAACATTGCCTCGATGCGTGACAGTGTGCCTCGCGGCGCCAAAGGAGAACAACGTGACGAAACTCGACAAGCCGCTGCGACGTCAAATCGAGATCGATTCCAGGCTTTATACGCTGGTTCTCGGCCCACATAAATTGAAGCTGACGCCGAAAGGGCGACGCCGCGGCGTCGAAGTGCCGTGGGCGGCGCTGCTGGCGATCACCGAACGCGAGCAAACCAGGCTTGCGTCGGTCGCGCCGCTGGCATGACCGGAGCCACGTCAGCGCCGCCAGTTGCGAAAAATTTTCGGATTGACCGCACGTGGCCGGTAACCAATTCCCGATCGCAAGCCGCGATTCACCTCGTTGAATGGCGCAAGCGCCGCAGCGCCTGAACCCGCGAACGCGTGGCCGGCTGCGTCCCTTGAAGCTGATTCCAGGGCCGGCTTCAGGTCGTGCTTGCGGTCGGCACGCATCTTGCTCCCAACCGTCGGCTGCGGCGGACATACAAGGAGCGTCTGCAATGGATGCCATGGAAAGGGATGCATAGCTGTTGGCGCGCCGCTGTGGTGCGGCGTAGGGGCACGACTGCGGCGCTCGCAACGCGGTTGTCAGCGCGGCGGAACCCACGACGGCAACGCTGCAAACAACGCATGTTGGAAGCGGGTTGTGAACAGGCGTTCGATTCGCTTCTGCGTTGTGTGCGGAAGGCGGTCGGGATGGTTGCGCACGGCCATCGGGACATTTCGCGATGAGCGCGACTGGTGAGGCCGCTGTCGTGCAGCCGTGGCCGCGCAGATCGACTGCCACCAGACCGCGCCTTGGTTTCGTGGGCCTCGGCTGGATCGGCCGTGCACGAATGGAGGCACTTGTCGACGCGCAAGTCGCGGACGTGGTCGCGGTGGCCGACGTCGATCCGGCACTCGCCGAGGAAGCCGCGCAAGTGGGCGACGCGCGTGCGTGCGAATCGCTGGATGTGCTGCTGGAACAGCGCCTCGACGGCGTGGTGATCGCGACACCCAGCGCGCTGCACGCCGCGCACGCGATCGCCGCACTGGAGCACGAGCAGGCGGTGTTCTGCCAGAAACCGCTGGCACGCACGGCCGCGGAAGCAGCGCAAGTCGTGGCCGTGGCGCACGCCCACGACCGCCTGCTGGGCGTGGATTTCAACTATCGCTGCATGGCCGGCATCGCGGCGCTGCGCGAACAAATTCGCGCCGGCGACCTCGGCGACTTGTACGCCATCGATCTGACGTTCCACAACGCCTATGGCCCCGGCAAGGCGTGGTTCTACGACGTCACCCAGTCGGGCGGCGGATGCGTGATGGATCTCGGCGTGCACCTGATCGATCTTGCGATGTGGGTGACCGGTCGTGCGCGTGTGGAAGCCGTGGACGCGAATCTGTACCAGCAGGGCAAGCGCCTGCTGCCGCCGATCGCGGCGCCCGAGGATTACGCGAGCGTGCATTACCGCCTCGACGATGGTACCAACGTGCGGCTGACCTGTTCGTGGCGGCTGCCGGCAGGGGCGGACGCCGTGATCGAGGCTTCGTTCTACGGCACCCGCGGCGGCGCCTCGCTGCGCAACGTCGGCGGATCGTTCCATGACTTCACGGTCGAGCGCCACGACGGCACCCGGACACATCGTCTCACCGGGCCGCCGGACGCGTGGGATGGTCGCGCACTGGTGGACTGGGTGCGCAAGCTGGCGCGCGATGACCGTTTCGATCCCGAGGCGCGTCGGTTCGTCGACGTCGCCGCGATCGTGGACCGCATCTACGGACGCTGATTCGATCGCCGGTGCCCGATCATGCCTGCGTCTCGCGGGTTTCCGCGATCGCGTCGCGCAGGTGCGGAGGATCAATCGCTGGAAAGCCAGCCCCGCCATTTGAAGATGCCGAGCGGGATCAGCACGCTCAACGCGATCGCGCCGAGCGCCATCGCGTAACCCCACGGCTGTGACAGCTCCGGCATCGCCTTGAAGTTCATGCCCCAGATGCCGGCTAGCAGCACCGGCGGCGCGGCCACCACCGATACCACCGTGAAGAGCTTCATCACGTTGTTCTGGTTGACGCTGATCATGCCCAGGATCGCATCGAGCAGGAACTGCAATTTCTCGGTGAGCTGTTCGTCGAATTGATCCAGCGCATCGAGATCGTTGCGGATCATCGCGAGGCGCAATTTCGGTTCGTCCGGCAACCATTCGGGTTGCTTCTCGCACATGAACACCGCGATCCGCATGATGCCGAGCAGGGCGCCACGGCTGCGCGCCAGCCGCGCCTCCAGCTTGCCGACGTGCACCAGCCAGCGGCGCAGGTGCCGCGTTTCGGTCAACCGCTCGCTGAAGACGCGCGCGGAAAGTTTGGCGACGTCGCCGCCGATCTTCTCCATGCTCTGGGCGGTGCGTTCGGTCATGGTTTCCAGCAACTCGGCGAAGGCGCTGGCCGCGCCCTCGTGCGACTGGTCTTCGTGCCACTCGCTGGCCGCGATGTCGAAGGTCGGCGAGGGCGCGTAGCGTTGGGTCACCAGCACTTTCGGCGTCAACACCAGTGATACCGGTGTGGCGGAAACGCTGTCATCCACGTCGGCGAATCGCGAAATCTGCAGGAACACGGATTGTTCGCTGCTGCGGTTGCGCCCGGCAAGCCCAATCCCGACGATGTCCTTGCGATCCGGAAGCTTCAGCTTTGCCACTTCCTCGCAAGCCTTGACCTCGGTGGCGTCCGGCTCGCAGAGGTCGAGCCACGCGGCATTGTCGGGAACGGGATTCCCGTGCAGCCAGACCAGGGGATGTGTTTCACCATCGGCATGGATGGTCAGCATGGGTGTCGTTCTCCCGTTGTCAGTGACCAAGGCAGGGGTAATGGGCACGCGTGGTACCGCGCTTTCGTCAGTGTCGCAGAAGCGCTGCCAACGGCGCGTGTGCATCAACCGCTGCAGCCGGTCTTGACGCCTTGCCCGCACATGAATGGCTTCACGCACGCTTCATTGCCCGCCGCGCATGATTTTCAATTGCCGCAACGAAAGGAATCGACAATGACGACGCTTGTCGGTGATTTCATCATCGAGCGCCTCGCGGAATGGGGCGTACACCGAATTTATGGTTACCCGGGCGACGGCATCAACGGCTTGATGGGCGCGATGAATCGTGCCGACGGCAAGATCGAATTGGTGCGCGCCCGCCACGAGGAAATGTGCGCGTTCATGGCCTGCGCGCACGCGAAATTCACCGGTGAAGTCGGCGTATGCATGGCCACTTCCGGGCCCGGCGCCATCCATTTGTTGAACGGGTTGTACGACGCCAAGCTCGATCACATGCCGGTGGTCGCGATCGTGGGTCAGCAGGCGCGCTCCGCGCTGGGCGGACAATATCAGCAGGAAGTGGATCTGACGACGCTCTTCAAGGACGTCGCCTCCGAGTACGTCGAACTGGTCACCGTACCCGCACAGGTGCGACACGTGATCGATCGTGCGATGCGGATCGCGATCTCCAAACGCGCGGTCACCTGCATCATCGTTCCCAACGATCTGCAGGAACTGGAAGCAGTGGAAACACCGCCGCGCAAGCACGGCACGGTGCACTCGGGCCTCGGCTACCGGGCGCCGCACGTGGTGCCGGCCGAGCACGATCTGCAGCACGCCGCCGATCTGCTGAACGCCGGCAGCAAGGTGGCGATCCTGGTTGGCGCCGGCGCACTCGGCGCGCGCGAGGAAGTGATCGAAGTCGCCGAACTGTTGGGTGCGGGCGTCGCGAAAGCCTTGCTCGGCAAGGCCGCGCTGCCGGATGAATTGCCCTTCGTCACCGGCTCGATCGGCCTGCTCGGCACCAAACCGAGCTGGGATCTGATGACCGAGTGCGACACGTTGCTGATGATCGGTTCGCGCTTTCCGTATTCCGAATTCCTGCCCAAGGAAGGGCAGGCGCGCGGGGTGCAGATCGACATCGATCCGGCGATGCTTTCGATCCGCTATCCGATGGAGATCAACCTGGTCGGCGACGCCAAGGCCACGCTGCAGGCGTTGATCCCGCGCTTGCAGCGCAAGACCGATCGCGAATGGCGCGCCACGATCGAAAAGAACGTGGGCGAGTGGTGGCAGGTGCTGGAATCGCGCGCGATGGTCGAGGCCGAACCGATCAATCCCGAACGCGTGTTCTGGGAACTGTCGCCGAAGTTGCCGGACAACTGCATTCTCGCTTCCGATTCCGGCTCGGCCGCCAACTGGTACGCGCGCGACCTGAAAATCCGCGACGGCATGATGGCGTCGCTTTCCGGCGGCCTCGCCACGATGGGTCCCGGCGTGCCCTACGTGATCGCCGCCAAGTTCGCGTTTCCCGATCGCGTGGCAATCGCGCTGGTCGGGGACGGCGCGATGCAGATGAATGGCAACGCGGAACTCATCACCATCAAGGATTACTGGAAGGAGTGGGCCGACCCGCGCCTGATCATCATGGTGCTGAACAATCATGACTTGAACCAGGTCACGTGGGAGCAGCGCGTGATGGAAGGCGATCCGCGCTACGATGCCTCCCAGCACGTGATCGATTTTCCGTACGCCCGCTACGCCGAAATGGTTGGGCTGAAGGGCATCATGGTCAATCGCCCCGAACAGATCGGTCCGGCGTGGGATGAAGCGCTGAAAGCCGATCGGCCGTGCGTGATCGAGGCGATCACCGATCCGGAAGTGCCGCCGCTGCCGCCGCACATAACCTTCAAGCAGGCCAAGGCCTTCGTCGAGTCCATGCTGAAGGGCGACACCAGCACCAACGCGATGCTGCGCGAATCCACGCGCGAAACCTGGGCCACGTTGTTCCCCGGCCGCAAGAAGAGTTGAATGATGGAAACCATCGCGCTCGGCAAGGCCAGGGCGAGCGCATACAAGGTGCCGACTGATGCTCCCGAATCCGATGGCACGCTGGAATGGAATTCGACCACGCTGGTGCTGGTGGAGATCGAGGCCGGCGGCAAGCAAGGCGTCGGTTACAGCTACGCCGACCAGGCCACGCAGGTCCTGATCCACGACATGCTGGCCGGCGTGATCGAAGGTTGCGATGCGATGGACATCCCCGGAGTGTGGTGGGCGATGGCCGCGGCGGTCCGGAATTTGGGCCGCCGCGGCGTCGCATCCATGGCCGTGTCGGCGATCGACAATGCGTTGTGGGATCTGAAGGCGAAGTTGCTGGACGTGCCGCTGGTGAAGTTGCTGGGCGCGGTGCACGAGGCGGTCCCCGTATACGGCAGCGGCGGTTTCACCTCTTATACCGATGCGCAATTGCGCGAACAGCTCGGCGGCTGGGCCGATGACGGGATCGCGATGGTGAAGATGAAGGTTGGACGGGAACCGCAACGCGATCCGGCGCGCGCGCAAGTGGCCCGCAAGGCGATCGGTGACGACGTTCGTTTGTTCGTGGACGGCAATGGCGCTTATGCACGCAAGCAGGCGTTGCACCTGGCGCAGGTGTTCGCGCAGGAATGCGACGTGGGTTGGTTCGAGGAACCGGTTTCGTCGGACGATCTCGACGGGTTGCGGATGTTGCGCGACCGTGCGCCGGCCGGCATGGACATCGCCGCGGGCGAGTACGGCTACGACGCTGGATATTTCCGGCGGATGCTCGCGGCCAAAGCGGTCGATGTGCTGCAGGCCGATGCCACCCGCTGCGGCGGCATCACCGGTTACCTGGGCGCCGCCGCATTGTGCGATGCATTCCATGTTCCGCTGTCCGCGCACTGCGCGCCGGCGCTGCACATGCATCCGGCCTGCGCGACGCGCGCTTCACGCCACATCGAATACTTTCACGATCACGTTCGCATCGAACACATGCTGTTCGACGGCGTGCCCGAGCCGGTGGATGGACGTTTGCATCCTGACCTCTCGCGGCCCGGCGCGGGCGTCATGTTCAAACACGCGGATGCGGAGCAGTACCGGATTTCGTGAGGCGGGCTTCGACCCGCCACGGTTGCAGCGGTAGGACGGGCTTCAACCCGCCAGGAAGGAGGACATCCATGGAAGTCGATCACATCAAGGAAAAATGCCAGCACGAGCAATGCACCTGCGAGGTCGAGGCGGGCCATCCGTATTGCAGCGAACACTGCCGCAATGCCGTCGAATTCACCGACGAGGTGCCGCGCGACGAAGCCGAACGCGGCGGGTGCGGCTGCGGGCACAAGGACTGTTCGCCGAAATAATCGTGCGGTCGTCGCCAAAGGAATCTTCGATGCGGCTCGGGCAAGGCGCCGGCGTGGCGGTGTTCGGTGCGCTGGCGGTGGCAGCCGGAGCGGCGGCATTGCGGCGGCGGCCATTACGGCGCGTCGACAAATCGTCGGGACGCGAAGCCACGGTGACCGCGGCGCGGCGGCTCAACCGCGCCGCGGGGCTCATCGCCACGTCCACGCTGCTGGACAGTGGCGTCGAGCATTACCGCGGCTCGTTCCACAACAAGGCGATGGTCACGCCACTCGTCGTTTCCGCCCTGACTTTGGCGGTGAGCGCGCATGGCACGCGCGACACGCGCAAGGCCGCGCATCGTGTCCGCGATTCGATCTACGCGGCGGCGGCGCTGACCGGCATCGTCGGTACGGGTTTCCATGTCTACAACATCGGCAAGCGTCCGGGCGGATTCTGCTGGCAGAACCTCTTCTACGGATCGCCGTTGGGCGCGCCCGCCGCGGTCGCGCTGGCGGGGCTGCTGGGTTACTACTCGGAACGTTTGCGCGAAAGCGAAGGCGGCGCCACGCCGCGGGTATTCGGCATGCCGGCGGGACGTGCGCTCGCGGCACTGACGGCGGCGGGACTGGTCGCGACGTCAGGCGAGGCGGGCCTCTTGCACTTCCGCGGCGCCTACCACGATCCGTTCATGTTCGTACCGGTTACGGTGCCGCCGATCGCGGCGGCATTGCTGTCGGAAACCGCGGCCACGCATCCGCACCGGCCGCGCCGGCTGACGCGCTGGTGGCTGCGACTGACCGCGCTGGTCGGGTTCCTCGGCGCCGGCTTCCACGTCTTCGGCGTGAGCCGGAACATGGGCGGCTGGCGCAACTGGTCGCAGAACATCCTGAATGGCCCGCCCATTCCCGCGCCGCCGAGTTTCACCGGGCTTGCGCTGGCGGGGCTGGCGGCGCTGGGCCTGATCGAGGAGCACCCGCGTGCCTGATCGCTATCCCGGTTACAACGTCATGGCGAAACGCGACACGCCGTCATGGAATGACGCGACGCGCCAAGTGATGGATGCGCGGTTGGCGATCGTCGATGCGCCGCAGTTTCTGGATCAGAAGGCATGGCGCACGCTGCGCGCGCTCTGCGACGGCATCGTGCCGCAATCGGCGGGCCCGCAGGCGCGCGTGCCGATCGCCGCAATGGTCGACCGCAAGCTTGCGAAGGATCGTCGCGACGGTTATCGCGATGCGCGACTGCCGCCACTGCGCGAAGCGTGGCGGCGCGGACTGACGGCGCTGGATGCCGCTGCCCAAGCCCGCGCCGACGTCGCATTCCATCTGTTGACCGCCGCCGCACGCGATGCGCTGCTCGAGGACATGCACGATGGCAAACTCGACGGTCCGGAGTGGGACGGCATGTCGTCCGCATTGTTCTTTCGCGAGCGCGTCACGCACGACATCCTCGCGGCGTACTACTCGCATCCGACCGCGTGGAACGAAATCGGCTTCGGCGGCCCGGCTGCCCCACGCGGCTATGTGCGCATGTATTTCAACCGGCGCGATCCGTGGGAAGCGGCGGAGGCGCATTCCGGCGACGACGCGCCGCCATGAGTGCCGCCAGCGTCCACGCACTGCACGAAGCGCTGCACACGCCGCGCGGCAAGAACGGGCGCGCGCCCGATCCGTTGCGCGTCGGCGGCTGGATGCCGATGCGCGAATTTCGCGACGACGAGCAGGTCGATTTCGTGATCGTCGGCACTGGCGCTGGCGGCGGCACGCTGGCGTGCAAGCTGGCCGAAGCCGGTTTTTCGGTGGTCGCGCTGGACGCCGGCGCCTGGTGGCGTCCGCTCGAAGAGTTCGCCTCGGACGAAACGCACCAGGAAAAACTGTTCTGGACCGACGAGCGCATTTGCGACGGCGACAATCCGCTGAAGCTCGGCAACAACAACAGCGGCAAATCGGTCGGCGGCTCGACCGTGCACTTCGCGATGGTGTCGCTCAGGTTTCGCCCCGAGTGGTTCAAGTGCCGGACGCTGCTCGGCTACGGCGCCGACTGGCCGCTGGACTGGCGCGAGATGTGGCACTACTACGACGAAGTCGAGCAGGCGCTGAAGATTTCCGGACCCGTCGCCTATCCGTGGGGGCCGAAGCGTCCGCGTTACCCGTATCGCGCGCACGAAGTGAATGCGGCCGGCTGGGTGCTGGCGCAGGCGTGCGAAGCGATGGGCATCGCGTGGACCGAAACGCCATTGGCCACGCTTTCGGCGCCGCGCGGACTGGCGCATCCCTGCGTATATCGCGGATTCTGTGTCATCGGCTGCGCGACCAATGCCAAGCAGAGTGCGCTGGTCACGTGGATTCCACGCGCGGTGAAGGCGGGCGCTGAAATCCGCGACCTCGCGATGGTGGGTCGCGTCGAGGTCAACGACAAGGATCGCGCCATCGGCGTGCACTACCAGCGCGAAGGGCGCTGGCGCTTCCAGCGCGCGCGCAACGTGGTGGTGGCGGGTTACGCGATCGAGACGCCACGGCTGCTGCTGAACTCGGCCGATGCGCGGCACCCCGACGGTCTCGCCAATCGCTCCGGGCTGGTCGGCAGGAACCTGATGACGCAGACCAACCAGGGCGTGTATGGCGTGATGGCCGACGAAATCCGCTGGTACAAGGGGCCGCCTTCGCTGACGCTCACCGAGCATTGGAATTACTGCGATGAAGGCAAGGATTTTTTCGGCGGCTACGCCTTCATGTCGCAGGGCCCGCTGCCGCAGGCGTGGGCATCCACGCAGGCGGGCAACCATGGTTTGTGGGGCGATGCCTTGCTGCGCGAGATGCAGCGGTACAACCACCAGGCCGGCTTCAAGATCGTCGGCGAAACGCTGCCGCAGGAACGCAACCGTGTCACGCTGGCCGACGAGAAGGACCAGTACGGATTGCCGGTCGCGCGCGTGACGTTTTCACTCTGCGACAACGACAAGGCGCTGGTCGAGCATTCGATCGATTTCATGACGCGTGGCCTGCAGGCGGTCGGCGCGCGCGACATCTGGGCCGAAGCAGATGATACCTGCCATCTCAATGGTACCGCGCGGATGGGGGACGACCCCGAAACCAGCGTGGTGAACGCCGATTGCCGCAGTTGGGACATTCCGAATTTGTGGGTCTGCGACGGGTCGGTGTTCCCGACTGTCGGCGGCGTCAATCCGTCGCTGACGATCCAGGCGATCGCCTGCCGCACCGGTGATCGCATCCAGCAAATGGCCGCGCGCGGCGAACTGTGATTCGCGGTTTTGAACTTGCGCGATGCAGGGCCAAAAGGAGATTCATGAACACGGGAGAAAAGCGTAGGGCGGGAGTAGCGCAGCGAATCCCACCTGTCTCGCCTGCGGCGGGATACGCCGCTGCCGCGGCCCCTCCCGCCCTACATCGTCAACGAGACAGGAGAACAGCATGAACGCCCAACGCATCATCCATTCACCACTGCGCCGCCGCGGACGCTTTCAGGACAAGGTTGTCGTGATCACCGGCGCGTCGGCCGGTGTAGGTCGCGCCACCGCGCGCGCCTTCGCGCGCGAACGCGCCAAGGTTGCGCTGATCGCGCGCGGCCAGGCCGGGCTGGAGGCCGCCCGACGGGAAATCGAGATCGGCGGTGGCACCGCGATTTCGATCGCCCTGGATGTCGCCGATGCGAAAGCGCTGGACGATGCCGCCGATCGGATCGAACGCGAACTCGGTCCGATCGACGTCTGGGTCAACAACGCGATGGTCACGGTATTTGCGCCGGTCGAAGAAATCGGCGCCGATGAATTCAAGCGTGTCACCGAGGTCACCTATCTCGGCAGCGTGTACGGCGCGATGGCCGCGCTGAGGCGCATGCGCACGCGCGATCGCGGCACCATCGTGCAGGTGAGTTCTGCACTGGCCTATCGCAGCATTCCGTTACAGTCCGCGTACTGCGGCGCCAAACATGCGCTTGCCGGTTTCGTGGACGCGCTGCGCTGCGAGCTGGTGCACGAGCGGAGCAACATCCATGTCACCGCGGTGCAGATGCCGGCGCTGAACACGCCCCAGTTCGGCTGGGCGCGCAACAAGTTGCCGCACCGCCCGCAACCGGTGCCGCCGATTTTCCAGCCGGAAGTGGCGGCGGACGCGATCCTGTTCGCCGCCAGCCACCGGCGCCGCACCGTGCCGGTCGGCGCATCGACCTGGATGGCCGAATGGGGGCAACGATTCATCCCCGGCCTGCTGGACAAATATCTCGGCCGCACCGCATGGAGCGGACAACAGACGCCGGAACCCGACGATCACCAGCGCCCCGACAACCTGTTCTCGCCGGTGGATGCCGATCCCGGTGCGCACGGCGGTTTCGACAAGCGCGCGCGCGGATCGTCCTCGGCGCTTTGGGTGGAAAAGCATCGCCGCGCGTTGGGATTCGGCGTGCTCGCCGCAAGCGCGCTGGGCACGGGATTGTGGTTCGGCGCACGAAACCGCAGGGCGGGTCTTGCTCCGCCCCTTGCACATTGATTTGAACGCACATCGGCGGAGCAAGCCCCGCCCCACGAAGGAACGACCATGACCATAGGAAGCCGCCACTGGGCGATCGCCGAGGGATACATTCCCGCACCCGGCCACGACGATGACGACCCCCGTTTCGAAAGCCACGAAGCAGCATGCCTGTTGAACGTCAACGACGTCGACGCGCACGTCACCATCATGCTGTACTTCAGTGATCGCGAACCGGTCGGACCTTATCGCGTCACGGTGCCGGCACGGCGCACGCTGCACCTGCGCTTCAACGACCTCACCGATCCCGCGCCGGTGCCGCGCGAAACCGATTATGCCAGCGTCTTTTGTTGCGACATGCCGGTCGTACTGCAACACACGCGCCTCGATTCGCGGCGTCCGGCGCTGGCGTTGCTGAGCACGATCGCGTTCGCGGAAAACAGCTCCGGCTGATGCCGATGGCGCGGCGTCAGAAACTCTCGCGTATCGGCCGGTCCGACCAGTAGCGCTGGTCGGGGTGGGCGCGCGGCGGCGCGGGAACCTGCGGCGCATCGCCGAGCTTGCGCCAGATGCCCACCTGCTTTTTGTCGTAGGCGCCCCATCGCGAACAGAAGCTGTCGTTCTCGTACACGCCCATCAGCGCGCGGGTGTGCCCGACGACCAGGAAGCGGACGTATTCGTGCTCGATGGGCAATGACTGCGTGGTATCGATCCAACTGTTCATGCGCATTCTTCTCCTGTGTCCAGCGCCGTGTCCAACCGCTTCGCGGCCACCCTCAATGCACGCGGCGTGCCATCCCCCGCGTGGCGACGGGCCCTCCCGAATGCGGCACTTCTCTCGTCCGCAACCGTTCATATTCGACAAGCACTTGCTGAAGATTTGTTCATCTGGCGTCAGCAACGCGACGCGCGCGGCAGCTCACGCGGCGCGTGCGTGTCCCGGCTGCTGGCTGGCAAAAATTTCCCCGGCCGGGAAATTGGTTCCGGGAACCCTCGCCCCGTGGCGTGCGAAACGCACGTTGCGCCGCCGATCGTGCGTGGCATGTGCTTTGCTTGCCGCAAGTGCCGCAAGAAGCGGCCGCGACGCAATCCAAGGAGTCGTCGCCATGAATCGCAAGTCTGCACCGCTGCTGTTCGCACTGACCGGCGCGCTGGCGCTGACCGCCATGGGCTGCTCGAATCCGTCCGGCGACCAGCCGCAGAACCCGCCGAATGGCGCGACCGTCCAGACGCCGCCATCGCCCGCCCTGACCTCCACGCAACCCGGAACCGGTGCGACGGCCATGCAGCCGGCAACGGGCGGCAGTGTGGGCGGCGAGAGCCCGAGCTTCGATGCCGTGGCCGGCAGCAAGGGCTACATCACCCGGCAGGACGCGCAGCGCATTCCTTGGCTCGAGCAGCATTTTTCGCAATGCGACGCCAACGGCGATGGCCGCATCACGCAACAGGAATACAGCCAGTGCCGACAAGGACCGGGGCAAAGCACCATGCAGCAACCACCGTCCTTGCCGCCGCAGGGCGGATCGACCTCGGGTTGATTTTGCGTTGCTGGTCGAGGGGTTTGCGGGCGCACGGAGCGGCGTCAGGCATATCGCCGCGCCCGGCGAACAACGGAGATCGTGATGAAGAATAAAGCGGCCAAGGGCAAGAAGGGTGCCTCCGACAGTCGGGTAGCCGGCACCGTGCGCAAGCAGCGCGGCATCCAGCGTGACGTCGAGAACAAGGACAAAAGGAAATCGTCCAAACCTTCGGGAAAACAGAAGAAGGCGGTGCAGGCGGGTCCGAAGTCGCAGCCGACCCGACAAGCTGCCCAGCATCTCCACAAGCCGGGCGATGAGTACAAGCTCGATCCGGCGCCGCGTTATTCCGCGCCGTTCTACAAAGGCAGCGGCAAACTCGAAGACAAGGTCGCGCTCATCACCGGTGGTGATTCCGGCATCGGTCGGGCGGTCGCCGTGCTGATGGCACGCGAAGGCGCGGATGTCGCGATCGGTTACCTCGAAGAAGACGAGGACGCGGATGCCACCCGGCAGGCCGTCGAGAAGGAAGGCCGCCGATGCCTCGTGGTGCAGGGCGACGTGAAAGACCCGGAATTCTGCAACGAGCTGGTCGCGAAAACCGTCGAAGAATTCGGCCGGCTCGACGTGTTGGTCAACAATGCCGCGTTCCAGATGCATGCGGAACGGCTGGAAGACCTGACCGACGAACACCTCCAGGAAACGCTGCAGACGAACATCGGCGGCTATTTCCAGATGGCGCGCGCCGCCCTGCCGTTCCTGAAAGCCGGCAGCGCGATCATCAATACCGGTTCGGAGACCGGGTTGTTCGGCAGCCCTGCGCTGCTCGACTATTCCGCGACCAAAGGCGCGATCCATGCGTTCACGCGGTCGCTGGCCAAGAACGTGCTGTCGCGCGGCATCCGCGTGAACGCGGTGGCGCCCGGCCCGGTCTGGACGCCGCTCAATCCGTCCGACCAGCCCGCCGAAAAGATTCCGGAATTCGGCAAAGACAGCGCCATGGGGCGCGCCGCTCAACCGGAAGAGTTGGCGCCGGCCTATGTGTTCCTTGCGGCGCCGGCCTGTTCGTCGTACATCAGCGGCAGCGTGCTGGAGGTCCTGGGCGGCCCGACTGGCTGATTTTCGCCTGTCTTGGGGGCGCCTTCAGGCAACCTCTGTGAAAATTTGCTAAAACGGCGGTCGCGCACCCGCGCGAGCGTCGCGCGTGGATGTGTACTTAACGCTGCAACGGTTACCATCGGTATTTTTCGTGGGGCGTACTGGAGAGCATCAATGAGAGCTGGCGCCGCCACAGGCAACGTGCTTCTGGTTGATGACAACGACGGTTTCGCACGCGTCGTCGCCGAGGTGGCCCGACAGTGCCGCTGCAAGCTGGTGCGCGCAGGAACACTGGAAGAGGCGCGGGAGTTCACCGCCAATGAAGGCTTCGACCTGATTCTGGTCGACATCGAGTTGCCCGATGGCAACGGCCTCGACCTGTTGGAAGACATCGAACTCGACACGCACGGGCGCGTGGTGGTCGTCACCGGCGCACCCAGCGTGGAAAGTGCCTTGCGTGTGCTGAAGTCGCCCGTCGTGGATTATTTGGTGAAACCGGTCGCGGCCGAGCCACTGCAGCAACTGCTGCTGGATGCGAACGACTTCGCGGCGCATCGCGCGGTGCTCGCCGAGTCGGCCGGCGGCATGGTCGGGCGTTCGGCGCGGATGCGCACGCTGCTCAGCGAAATCGCGCGGGTCGGGCCCACCGACGTGTCGGTGCTGATCCACGGTGAAAGCGGCACCGGCAAGGAACTGGTCGCGCGCGCGCTGCACAATGCCAGCGGTCGGGCCGGCGCGTTCGTCGCCGTCAATTGCGGTGCGCTGGCGCAGGATCTCCTGGGCAGCCTGTTGTTCGGCCACGAACGCGGTTCGTTCACGGGCGCGGTGCAATCACACACCGGTTATTTCGAACAAGCCCAGGGCGGCACGCTGTTCCTCGATGAAATCACCGAGATGCCGCAGTCGCTGCAGGTGTACCTGCTGCGCGTCATCGAATCCAAGGGCTTGACGCGCGTGGGCGGCACCCGCGAAATTCCGGTGGACGTGCGGCTGATCGCGGCGACCAATCGCGATCCGCACGTGTGTCTGGAAAACGGTCTGCTGCGCCAGGATCTCTACTATCGCCTGAGCGGTTACATCCTGCAGACGCCGCCGCTGCGGGACCGGCGTGACGACATTCCGTTGCTGGCGCATCACTTCCTCGGCAGCCTCAACCAGCGTTACGCCACCAACAAGCAGTTCTCGCAGGACGCGCTGCTGCACATGTCCCAGGCGCCGTGGCCGGGCAACGTGCGCGAATTGCGCCACGCGGTGCAGCGCAGTTACCTGGTCGCCGGCGAAAGCAACCAGATTGGCTATCGACTGGACGATGCGCCAAAAATTTCCGGGGTTTCCGAATCCTCGACGGATGCCGTGAAGTTCGCGGTGGGCATGTCGTTCGAGGACATCGAACGCGAGATGCTGCTGAAGACGCTTGCGCGCTGCGGCAACAACAAGAGCCGGGCCGCGCGGGTACTCGGCATCACCTCCAAGACCATCTACAACCGGCTGATGCGCTACCGCGCGCTCGGGTTGATCGACGATACCGCGGTGCCGGGCTTGGTGGACGAAACCCGCTGAACTTCGATGTCCGCCCTTCGTTATTCCGGTCGCGCGGGGCGTGTTCACGGGATATCCGCCTCGATGGGCGGGAAGCCCAAACATGGCTGCCTGCCGGAATGACCGGCAAGGCCGGAATGCACCAGCGGCAGCCGACAATCCCCTTTCGCGGGCGTGCAACGCGTCGCGCTTCACTGCGCGCGGCATGAATTCTCGCGGCGCACCCCGGTTGCGTCCCGGCAATGTGCAGCGGATGTGAAAAATACTTCCACCTTGCGTGCGATTGGTAAATCCTTTCTGCATTCCGCGCCCTGTTCACCCCCGCTTTCGCAGCGAGCCGATATCCGCCGATGCATGTCGACCATGCCGGAAGCCGCGTCCTGACTGGCTTCCAGCGGAGTCGTTCATGTGCCGTTCGCGTTTGCGAAGGGTTTGGCATGGGGCTTGCTCTGTACCCGCGCCGCGACTGGCGGCGGAAAGTCGATCACAACGGATTTGATCGGATAGGTCCAGACTCGCCGACAACGGAAATGCCGGCAGCGATGAGAAAAAGGGCACCGAGAACCTTGATGATCATCGAACCAACACTGCCCGAGCACGGCCTGGCGCATACGCGATCGCTGACGAGTCGGTCCTGCGTGCGCCCAATCACTTTCCGCTGCCCAGTCGTGGTCTCTTTTGGCATCCAGGGTGAACCCGATTTGCGCACCAACCCGATAACCACGAATCCCGGATCGCCGGCGATCGAACTGGCGTCCTGTCCGTTCGCGTCTGACGAAATCGCTGCTTCAACGCATGATGATTTGCAGCACGCGCTGGCGGCTGAGCGTGTACGCATCCGCCACATGTGCAAGGCATTGGCCTGCACCGAGGACGACAGCTTGCGCCAGCGTTGGCAGACGGAAATGGCCGACAGCCTGGCGCGTGTGCGGGCGATCGAACGGACGCTTTGCTCCGGCGCGTCGCTGGCCGAGCAGCACGCCGCCGACATGGTGGACGGATGTTTGCTGGAAGCGATGGAATTGGCGCGCGCCAACGGTGGTTCGCGCGCCGCGGAAACCGTCGCGATGGAGTGCATGGCACTGGTCGAGATGCGCTGCATGCGCATCCAGCAGGGAAGCATCGGCCAGGAAGCCGCTTTCGTGCCGGGAAACGAAGGCATCCACTACAAGGAGCACAACCATGAGAAGTATCAGTGACGTGATGACCGAAGACGTCTACCTGGTCACCCCGGAACAGACCATTGCCGAAGCCGCGCTGTTGATGCGCGAGAAGGATGTCGGCAGCGTGGCCGTGCACGCCGACGACAAGCTGGTCGGCATGTTGACCGATCGCGACCTCGCGATCCGCGCCGTCGCCGACGGACTCGACGCCGGCACGCGCGTGCGCGAGGTGATGACCGAAGGCGTCAAGTACTGCTTCGACGATCAGGAAATCGACGACGTGGCATCGAACATGGCGGATCTGGAAATCCGCCGGTTGCCGGTCGTCAATCGCAACAAGCGGCTGGTCGGTTTCATTTCACTCAGCAACGTGGCGGATGCGGAGGAAACCGATTCCACCCGCGTGCTGCTGCGATCCGTGGCCTGCCCGCATTGACCTTCCGAACGCCATGACCGAGCCCCAACGCACATCCGCATCACCGCAACATCGAGGAGCAGCCATGCCGGAGGACTTGTCAGTGCGGTTCACGGGCGATGAAACCGGCATCGGCACGGTGCTCGACGCGCTGCGCGCCATGCCCGATGTGGAAGGCGTGGTCGAACTCGGGCTGGACGTGCCCGGGCAGAGCGATGATTCCGGCTCGATCGGCTTGCCGGGGCAGGGCGACGATGCAAGTTCGCTCGGGTTGCCGTCGGAAGAAGGCAACGCGGAAGCACAGGACGTGCAAATCCATATTTCCAATTCCATTGCCTATGACCATGTTCACGGCCGCATCGAAATGCTGGCCGCGGGCGCCGGGGTGGTCGTGGAATGGCTGGACCTGGAAGGAGAATGATGCAATGAACACTATCGGTGTCGCGGTGGTACAGAACGGTCGCCGGCCACACCCTGGAGGTCCGATGGAAAGCGACGATCACCCGACTGGTGCCGGCGCCAAGGCGCGCGACGGCAACCACAGTGAACAGGCCACGATCGAGACCCTGGAGGAGATCCTGGGTTCGATGGTGCACGCCATTTCCAATTCGCTCAATTCGGTGATGGCGGCCTCGCAGCTCGCCAACCTGCTGATCACGCAGGGCCGACTGGCGGAGGCCAAGGCCTCGCTGGACCGCGTCGAGGATGAGTGCGCGCGGGCCGCACGGCTGGTGCGCGACGGCCGCAATCTCGCCACCCTGCGCGTGCCCGATTCGCTGGACGGCGTGGACGTGGCGGCACTGCTCACGTCCTGCGCTGCGGCTTGCACCGATCTTGGCGAGGTGCGCGTCGATTGCGAGGCCGATCTTCCGCTGGTGCACGGCCAGGCCGATGCGCTGAAGCGGCTGTTCGTCGAGATCCTCGACAACGCATTCCAGTTCGGCGCGCGCAACATCGCGGTGTCTGCCGGCCGTGACCCCGAACGAGGTGCGATACGCATCGGCTTTCGCGACGACGGGCCCGGCGTGAATTTGCGGCCGGACACGTTGTTCGATTCGTTCGTGACATCCGATCCGGCTGAACACAGCGGGCTCGGACTGGCCATCGCCACGCAGATCGCCGCGGCCTATGACGGTTCCGTCGGGCTGGATGAATCGCCGAACGGGGCCGTGTTCTGGGTTCGTCTCCCCGTCGCGGTGCCGTGATGCCGTTTTCGATGCAACCGATGTGCTTGAAGGAGGCCGCAATGAACAGCAATGGAATCGTGGAGGAGCTGGCGACCGCTCCGGCCTGGCTGAGCAACGACCGGATCATGGAACAGTGGGAGCACATCCCCGACCGGTTACGGCGACGTTGGCGCAAGCTGACCAACGAGGACGTGCGTTACGCGGGCGGCAGCGCGGAGTATCTCGCCGAACGGCTGCAACACCGTTATGGCGTCGATCGCCGCGAGGCCTTCCTGCAGGTGTACGAATTCGAAAGCGAATTGTAGAAACGGTTTCACTTTGGCCCCGCATACCGAGGCGGGGCAAACGGACAAGAATCAAACAAGGAGCAGCGCATGAACCAGGACAAGATCGAGGGACAGTGGAAGCAACTGCGCGGCAAGTTGAAGACGCGCTGGGGCAAATTGACCGATGACGACCTGGACGTCGCGGAGGGCAACACGGATTACCTGACCGGCAAGATTCAGGAGCGGTATGGCATTGCCAAGGATGAAGCCAAGGAACAGTTGCGGGCTTTCGAAAGGGATATTTGATCGCCGGACTGTCGCGGTGTCTCCCCCCTGACACCGCGCGGCAAAGGACTGGAAGCGTCGTTCTCCCTCGGCGCTTCCCGCGGAACCACGGATGGATCCGCATCGGACCGGCTGCGACCCACGCAACCCCGGCCCGAAAGCCCGGCCAAGCATGAAGCGAGGCCGGGTTCACCCCGGGCAGCACATGGACACAACTGCCCGGGGTCTTCTTCGCTTCAGGAGAATCGAAAGCATCGGATGAACGTTTCGCTGCATCGCATGCACGAGGCTGGAGTTCCGGCCTCGACCGTCGGCAAGCAGGGCGCACAAAGGAGCACACCATGCTTTATTACGCCATCGTTTTTCTGATCATCGCATTGATCGCGGGTTTCTTCGGTTTCTTCGGCGTCGCCGGCCTGGCTGCCGGCATCGCGAAGATTCTGTTCGTGATCTTCATCATCCTGTTCATCGTTTCACTTATTTTCGGACGCCGCCGGTAGTGCCAACCCGTTGATCGTCACCCTCCCTTTCATTTGCCGGTATTGGAGTCGCACAGCATGGACGCTACCAAATTGTTGACGCAGGACCATGAGAAGGTCCGCAAGCTGCTGAAGGAACTCGCCGAAACCAGCGAGCGCGCCACCAAAAGCCGCACCGAGCTGCTGCAGAAGATCGCGCTCGAGTTGAAGGTGCACACCACCATCGAGGAAGAAATCTTCTACCCCGCTTTCCGGCGGGCGCGCGAGGATTCCGAAAACGAAAAGATCTATTTCGAGGCGCTGGAGGAGCACCGCGCCGCCGGGGATCTCGTGTTGCCGGATCTGCAGAAAACGGCCGTCGATTCCGAAAAGTTCAGTGGTCGCGCCAAGGTGTTGAAGGAACTCGTCGAGCACCATGCCGACGAGGAAGAGGGCGAAATGTTCAAGCGCGCGCGCAAGATCTTCCCGGGCGACGAACTGGAGGCGCTGGGCGAGCAGCTCGAGGCCCGCAAGAAGGAATTGATGCAGGAGCTGGCACCGCGTAGAAAACAGGCCGGCTGACCGGGATTTCCGGCACCGTGCCGGTTGGGCTGGGCCAGCTTCACCGGCGAAGCCCCGCGACATGCAATCGTTGGGCTTCGCCAGGATGAATCCGGGATCAGCCCAGCCTACGGAGATTCACTTCGCGCCGCCCGAACGTTGCGCAGCCATCGTTCCAGCTCAGCGGTGAACTGCAATGCGGCATGGTTCAACGCGTTCACGCCGCCTTGCGCATCCGCGCTCGGTGCCGGCGCGTCCACCTGAAAATGCTTTTGCGCGATCGCGTTGCCACTGCGGTTGTCGACCAGCGTGGCTGTCGCATCCAGCACGCCGCGGCTTTGCCCGGGACTCGCGAAAGCCTGGCTGAAATCGTCCAGCCCGATGTGCAGGCTGAAATCCGTGCCCGTGGGGCCTGCGGGGCCGGTCACCACGCGCCATCCGCCGTCGCGTGCGATTGCGTTCCGGATGTTCTGCGCCAGCAACTGCGCGGGTGGTGACACCCAATCCGATTGCGCGTATGCGGCAATGCGATCGTCGTGGCGATAGTCGAGCCGGTAATACAGCGCCGTGCCTTGCAGCCAGGGCGCCACGGTGATGCGTGCGACTTGCAGTGTCGCCTGTCTGGATGTCGGGGGCAACGCTTGCTGCGCCGGTGCCGGCGAACCCGTCAGCGTGTAGTGTTTCGGAAAGCTCTGGCGTGAAGAAAAGTGTGCGCAGCCGGCCAGCATCCACAGGCAAGCGCCCAACGCGAACCAATTCCGGGTCATGGGTGATCCTTGTCGTGGCCGCCGTTGAAGCCCGGTTCGCCGGGTCCGGGCGGATGGCGCGGCGGGCCGAAAATCAGGCTTTGCGGTTTGGCCTTCAGTTCGCCCAATACCTCATCCAGTTGCCGCGACGTGCGCAGCAGGCTTTCGCTGAGCGTGTCGACGTTCGGTACGGTCTGGCTGTTAAACTTGTCGCTCAATTGCCTGCTCGATTCGGCAAGCGCCTGGATGGATGTCTCGAGCTTTGCGGCATCGCGCACAGGCGTTTGCGCATCGCGCACGAGCGCGTCCGCGTGCGCGATCAATGCATGGCTTTGCACCACGCTGTGCTGCACGTTGTCGAGCAGCGCAGGCAGTTGCGCTTCGATGACGGCGAGCTTGCGGGTGGCGGTGTCGATCTGTTGCAGCGACGCCGCAATGTGCTGGCGATTGTCGCTGTCGAGCACCTTGCGCGCGCTGGCCAGCACGTCCTGGAGATCCTGCATGTCCTTGCGCGCGGAGCTTGCAAGAAAATCCAGCAGGCTCTGATGCATCGGAATCTGCGCGGGATGCTTGTCGCTGGTGGCGAGCGGCGCGCGGCTGCCCTTGCCAAGCTTGAGTTCCAGCTCGCTGCCGCCGGTCAGTCCCTGCATCGCCACCACCGCGTAGGTCGCATGGGTGACATACGCATCGCGCTTGAGTTGCAGGCGCATCACCACGCGCGAGCGATCGTCCGGATCGAACCCGAGTTTCGCGACGTGGCCGACCAGCAACCCCTTGAAGCGGACATCCGACTGCTCGGCCAGACCGCCAACCGACTGGCTGGTGACGATTTCGTATGCGAGCGGTTCATCGGGGCGATCGGCCAGCCAGTAATAGACCAGGATCGCGCCCGCCGAAAACACCAGCAGGAAGACAACGGCGACGATCGCATGGGCGCGATTTTCCATGGCTCAGTGCGCCCTGCCGGCAGCGAGCGACTGCAAGCGGTCCTCGCCTTTGCGTTCGCGAAAGAAGTCGGTGATGAACGGATGGTCGAAGTGCGCGACTTCTTCCAGCGTGCCGACGGTGATCAGCTTGCCGTCCGCCAGTACTGCGATGCGGTCGCTCAGCGCGGCCACGCTGTAGATGTCGTGCGTGATCATCATGGCGGTCAGGTGCAATTCCTTGTGCAGTTCGGCGAGCAGGGTGTCGAATTCCGATGCGGAACCGGGATCGAGGCCGGAGGTCGGTTCGTCCAGAAACAGCAATTCCGCTTCCAGCATCAATGCGCGTGCGAGCGCTGCGCGCTTGGCCATGCCGCCGGAAAGCTCGTACGGATATTTCCATGCATCTTCCGGGGCAAGGCCGACCATGTGCAGCTTCAGCGCGATGCCATCGCGCAGCGCATCCTCGTCCACGTGGATGCCCTCCTTGCGCAGCTCGCGCACCGGAAACGCAAGGTTGTCGTAGACGCTCATCGCGCTGAACAGCGCCGCCTGCTGGAACAGCACGCCCCAGCGTCGTCGCAGCAGGCGCGCTTCCCAGACTTCCAGATCGTCGAGCGACTGGCCCAGAACCCGGATCGAGCCCTGGTCCGGTTGCTGCAGGCCGATGATCTGCTGCAACAACGTGGTCTTGCCCGAACCGGACGCGCCGATCACCGCCATCAATTCCCCGCGCGTGACTTCGAGGTCGACACCGCGGTGGATCGGCTGCCCGCCGAGCCGCGAGTGCAGGTTCTCCACCTTGATGATCGTTGCGTCGGGTTCGACATCCGCGGTATGCATCGATGGCCTCACAACAATCCGACGTTTGTGAGCAGCGCGCCCGCGCTGGCGTCGAACAGCAGGATCAGCGTCAGGCTGGTCACGACCGACAGCGTGGTATTGCGGCTAAGTGAGCCGGTGTCGGGCGAGGTGTGCATGCCGAAGTAACAGCCGACTACCGCGATCGTGAATCCGAACAGCGCGCCCTTGGCGAGCCCGATCCAGAAATTCACGATCTGCACCTGCGCCGGCAACTGCGCCATGAACTGTCGGTAGCCGACGCCGAGGTCCGACTGCGCGGTCACCGCGCCGCCCACCAGCGCCGTGAAATCCGCCCAGACCACCAGCAGCGGCAGACTGATGCAGGCGCCGACCACTTGTGGAAATGCAAGTCGCAGGCTGGGCGACGATCCGAACGCGCGCAACGCGTTGTATTCGCCAGTGAGATGCATCGCGCCGATGCCGGCCGTCATCGCCGAACCCGAGCGGCCTGCCAGGATCAAACCGCAGATCACCGGCCCCAGCTCGCGCAGCACGGCCAGCCCCATCATCCCGACGATCATCGATTGCGCACCAAACTGTTGCAGCGCCATGCCGATCTGTATGGCCATCACCACGCCGATCAGGAAACCCACGCAGCCCAGCAGCAGCATCGACGTCGCACCGATGCGATAGATCGCCGCGGTGATTTCCTTCCAGGGGATCACGCGCGGGTGGCGCACGCAATTGGCGACGTCCACCATCAACTGGCCGATCAGCAGAAGAATGCCGCCGGCGACCTTGAGAAAGCCGAGCGCACTTCGGCCGGCTCGGTCGATCACTTCATCGATCGGATGCGCGATCGGCGGGTCGGGGAACCGGGTGTCGGCCAGCCAGCGGAACCAGTGACGCTGGTGTTCCTGGCAATCGAGTTGCTCCGGCAGTTGGTGGCCCCACACGTCCCACAGCAGGCGCGCGCCCGCGCTATCCAGCGCGGCCACGTGCTGCAGGTTCCAACGATAGCGGCGGGGCGCATGGAGTCGGCCGAGTTCCCGCGCGAGGCGCCGCCGCCGGTCAGCAGCCAACAGCAGGGTCCATGAACCCTTGAGATGGATCTCGCTGTCGGGCGTGTGTTCCCAGTCGGCGTCGGACTCGGTATCGGCCATCCATTGCATCCTGCGTGCCACAACACAGGATGTAGCCCCCGCCGCGTGAAAGCAGCGTGATTCGGCACGCCGAATATGGTGGTGCATGCGCGGCGTGCGGCGACCGGAAAAACAAAAGACCGATTCCATGGAATCGGTCTTTTGCAATGCTGGATGCTGGTGGGCGGTGCAGGGATCGAACCTGCGACTCCTGCCGTGTGAAGGCAGTGCTCTACCGCTGAGCTAACCGCCCGGCGCCTGATGCGAACGCGCAAGTTTACGGGCGACACCGGTTTCGGTCAATCGGCGGTTGTTACAATTCGCGGACTCAACTGGATGCCGGACCCTCGCCATGGAACACGTTCTGCACGCCTTCGCCAATTTCCAGCTGACGCCATGGAAAGTGGTCGGCTTTCTCGGCACCGCTGTCTTCGCCTCGCGCTGGTTCGTGCAACTTTATGCGACGAGGAAGCACCGCAAGGTCGTGATGCCGATGCTGTTCTGGTACATGTCGGTGTGCGGAAGCATCCTGCTGCTGGCCTATTTCATTTTCGGCAAGAACGATTCGGTGGGCATCATCTCGAACCTGTTTCCGATGTTCGTGGCGCTGTACAACGTCAGCGTGCACCTGCGTCATCGCGAGCAGGAAAAGGCCGGCGGTGCCGCGACCTGACGGCGGCTGCGGGCACATGCAACCGGGGCAATGGTGGGCTACGATCGGCCAGCCGCAAGGCGCGGCACGGGGATTGAAAACGATCGGCTGTCGACGCCGCTGCATCCGACGGCGGCTTGCCGGGCATCCGCCATCACCTGAGCAGGAGAGGGGCATGAACGCACAGCTTTCCGCACGTGAGGCGTCGCCGGTTTCTCTGGGCGACTGGATCATCACCTTGATCGTGTTGGCGATTCCGATTGTGGGAATCGTGATGTTGTTCGTGTGGGGCTTTTCCGGCAGCACCCATCCCAGCAAGCAGAATTACTGCCGCGCGGCCTTGATACTGGCCGCGGTGATTTTCGTACTGTGGCTGGTGTTCTTTTTCACGATCGGTGCTTCGCTGCTCCATACGGCGATGGGCGGCGCGACGCTCTGAGTACGGCGGCGCTGCGCGCGCCCTGCGCGGCGCCGCTCCGTCCGTTCAGTCCGGATCGTAATCGAGGTTGGCCGAAAGCCAGCGTTCGGCTTCGGCCAGCGTCCAGCCTTTGCGCCCTGCGTAATCCTCGATCTGGTCTTTCGTGAGCTTGCCGACCACGAAGTATTGGCTGTCGGGATGGCTGAAGTACCAGCCGGATACCGCGGCGGCGGGATACATCGAGAAACCTTCGGTGAGTTCGATGTTCGCGTTGTTCGTCGCATCCAGCAGACGGAACAGGGTGGCCTTCTCGGTGTGGTCGGGGCAGGCGGGATAACCGGGCGCCGGACGAATGCCACGCCATTTTTCGGCGATCAGCTCCTCGTTGCCGAGATTCTCGTCGGGGGCAAAGCCCCAGTACTTGGTGCGGACTTCACGATGCGTCCATTCCGCGAGCGCCTCGGCCATGCGATCGGCCAGCGCCTTCAGGATGATCGCCGAGTAATCGTCATTGTCTTTCCTGAAGCGTTCGAGGTGCTCCTCAATGCCGAGGCCGGCAGTGACCGCGAAGCCGCCGATCCAGTCCTGCACACCCGTTTCCTTCGGCGCGATGAAATCGGCGAGGCAAAGATTCGGGCGTTCCACCGGCTTGTCGGCCTGCTGGCGGAGGTGATGCAGCACTACATGCTCTTCCCTTCTCCCCCCGGGAGAAGGTGCCCCGGCAGGGGCGGATGAGGGTTCGGTCGTGGTGGACGCACTCGCGCTGCCTGAACCCTCATCCCCAGCCTCTCTCCCGAAGGGAGAGGGGAGCGTCAGTTCCAGGTCATCGCCGATGCGCGACACCGGCCAGAACCCGATCACCGCCTTCGCCCGCAGCCACTTCTCGTCGATGATCTGCTTCAGGATCTTCTGTGCATCGTCGAACAGTTCGGTAGCCTGTGGCCCGACCACCGGATCACTGAGGATCGCGGGATAGTGGCCATGCAGTTCCCACGCCTGGAAGAACGGCGTCCAGTCGGTGACCTTCAACAGTTCGAGAATCGGAATGTCGTCGATCACCGTGATGCCGGGCTTCTTCGGCACGGGCGGCGTGTAGTTTTTCCAGTCGAAATTCGCACCATTGGCGCGCGCGTCCTTGAGTGACACCAGCCGCTTGGCCGGGCCGCGGTTGCGATGGCGTTCGCGCACCTCGGCGTATTCGCTGCGTACCTTGGCGAGGAAGTTGTCCACCAGATCCTTGCTGACCAGCGATTGCGCGACCCCGACGGCGCGCGAGGCGTCCTTCACCCACACGCAGGCGGTTTCGTAGTTGGGTTCGATCTTGATCGCGGTGTGCGCGCGCGAGGTGGTGGCGCCGCCGATCAGCAACGGAATGTGGAAGTCGCGGCGCTTCATTTCCTTGGCCACGTTGGCCATTTCCTCGAGCGAAGGCGTGATCAGCCCCGACACCCCGATCATGTCGGCGTGCTCGGCGATCGCGGTGTCGAGGATCTTCTGCGCCGGCACCATCACGCCGAGGTCGATCACCTCGAAGTTGTTGCAGGCCAGCACCACGCCCACGATGTTCTTGCCGATGTCGTGCACGTCGCCCTTGACGGTCGCCATCACGATCTTGCCATTGGATTTCTGGGTGTCGCCGCTCAGCTTCTTTTCCTCTTCCATGAACGGCAGCAGGTAGGCCACGGCCTTCTTCATCACGCGCGCGGACTTCACCACCTGCGGCAGGAACATCTTGCCTGCGCCGAACAGGTCGCCGACCACGTTCATGCCGTCCATAAGCGGGCCTTCGATCACGTCCAGGGTGCGGGTGACGGTCTTGCGCACTTCCTCGGTGTCTTCCACGACGAACTGGTCGATGCCGTGCACCAGCGCGTGCTCCATGCGTTTCGCGACCGGCAGCTCGCGCCACTTGAGCTTGTCGCTCTCGTCCTTCTCCTGCGCACCGCCCTTGTGCCGCTCGGCGATTTCCATCAACCGCTCGGTCGCATCAGGGCGCCGGTTCAGCACCACGTCCTCGACGCGTTCGCGCAGTTCCGGGTCGAGATCGTCGTAGATCGCGAGCTGGCCGGCGTTGACGATGCCCATGTCCATGCCGGCCTTGATCGCGTGGTACAGGAACACGCAGTGGATCGCCTCGCGCACCCGGTTGTTGCCGCGGAACGAGAACGACACGTTCGACACGCCACCCGAGAGGTGCGAGTGCGGGAAGCGCTTCTTCAATGCCTTCGCGGCTTCGATGAAGTTGACCGCGTTGTTGGCGTGTTCCTCGATGCCGGTGGCGATCGGGAAAATGTTGGAATCGAAAATGATGTCTTCGGGCGGGAAGCCGATCTTTTCGGTCAGCAGCTTGTATGAGCGCTCGCAGATTTCGAGGCGGCGCTCGACCGAATCGGCCTGTCCCTGTTCGTCGAACGCCATCACCACCGTGGCCGCGCCGTAGCGCAGGACCTTGCGGGCTTCGTCGAGGAACTTTTCCTCGCCTTCCTTCAGCGAGATCGAATTGACCACGCCCTTGCCTTGCAGGCACTTCAGGCCCGCCTCGATCACGCTCCACTTGGACGAATCGACCATCACCGGGATGCGCGCAATGTCGGGCTCGGCTGCGATCAGGCGCAGGAACCTGACCATCGCCGCCTCGGAATCGAGCAGGCCCTCGTCCATGTTGACGTCGAGGATCTGCGCGCCGCTCTCGACCTGCTGGCGCGCGACCTCCACCGCCTCGTCGTAGCGGTCTTCCTTGATCAGCTTCTTGAACTTGGCCGAGCCGGTGACGTTGGTGCGCTCGCCGATGTTGACGAACAACGTCTCGGGCGTGATGACCAGCGGCTCGAGGCCGGAAAGGCGGGTGTAGCGGGGAGAATTGTTCATGACCATCCGTTGCTTTTGCTCGTCATCCCGGCGAAGGCCGGGATCCATCTTTTGCGACCCACGAAAAGAACACGGGTCCCGGCCTTCGCCGGGGACGACGGAAGAAACGTTACGCGGCTTCGGAATCAGCCGAACCCAGGATGCGCCGTGGCACGTCGCGCACGGCTTCGGCGATCGCGGCGATGTGCTCGGGCGTGGTGCCGCAGCAGCCGCCGACGATATTGAGCAGCCCGTCGCGCGCGAATTCGCCCAGCGTTTTCGCCATTTCCCCGGGTGTTTCGTCATAGCCGCCCAGCGCGTTCGGCAGGCCTGCATTCGGGTGCGCGCTGACGGCACAGTCGGCAACGCGCGCGAGTGCCTCGATGTGCTGGCGCAGATCCTTGGCGCCCAGCGCGCAATTGAGTCCGACGGAAAGCGGCCGCGCGTGTGCGACCGAATACCAGAACGCCTCGGCGGTTTGCCCGGACAGCGTACGCCCCGAGCGGTCGGTGATGGTGCCGGAAATCATGACCGGCAAGCGGCCGCCGCGTTCGTCGAACACGCGCGCGATGCCGGACAGCGCGGCCTTTGCGTTCAAGGTGTCGAAAATGGTTTCCACCATCACGATGTCGACGCCGCCTTCGATGAGGCCGCGCGTGGCATCCGCATAGGCACTTTCCAGTTCGTCGAAATCGACGTTGCGGAAGCCGGGGTTGTTGACGTCCGGTGACAGCGATGCGGTGCGGCTGGTCGGACCCAGCACCCCGATCGCGAAGCGCGGACGATCCAGGGTCTTGCGCTCGGCTTCGTCGCACGCGGCGCGAGCCAGCCTTGCACCCTCGCAGTTCAATTCATGCACGAGATGCTGCAGCGCGTAATCGGCCTGGCTGATCGAGGTGGAGTTGAAGGTGTTGGTTTCGACAAAGTCCGCGCCCGCATCGAGATACGCGGCGTGGATGTCGCGGATGATTTCCGGATGGGTCAGCGACAGCAGGTCGTTGTCGCCCTTGAGGTCGCGCTCGCAGCCACCGGCATCGGCGTGTTCGCCCACATGTTCGTGTGCGTGGCCGGCGTCGCAGCCGTGCGCGAAGCGCTCGCCGCGGTAACCGGCTTCGTCCAGTTCGTGTCGCTGCAGCATGGTGCCCATCGCGCCGTCGAGCACGAGGATGCGTTCGGCGAGCGCGGCTTCGAGCTTTTCGACGCGGTCGGGACGGAGATATGGCAGGTTCTGGTTCATGGTTTTCTGGCCAGCAAGCTCAACACTTCGAAATGGGGCGACCGTGCTTCCCGCGAAATGCGCTCGCAGTGCAGTACTTCAAGCCCCGCCTTGCGCGCGAAACCGGTCAGGTCTTCGCGCCTGAAGCCGAGGTTCTTGTGATCGAACGGCGCAACCGCTGCGCGATGTGCATGTTTCGAAAGCGTGGCCGCCAGCAGCCGGCCGGCCGGTTTCAATACGCGCGCCGCTTCGGCGATGGCCTGCTGCGGCCGATCGCTGTAGGTGAGCGCATGCATCATCAGGACGAGATCGAATTTGCGGTTGGTGAGCTTCAGCGCGTGCATGTCGCCTTCGATGACTTCGACGTTGCGGAAGGCCTTCAGACGCTTGCGCGCAGCCGTGACCACGTTGGGGCTGGAATCCACGCACACGATGGAGTGTGCGTGCGGCGCCAGCAGCTCGGCCAGCACGCCGTCGCCCGAGGCGATGTCCAGCACGTCGCCGGTTTCGAGCAACTGCAGCAAAGTGCGCGCGAGGGTTTCCCAGGTGCGCCCCGGTGAATAGTGGCGCTCCATGTCGCCGGCCACGCTGTCGGCCCAGCCGCGGGCGCGCGCGCGCGCCGCCAGCACCGACGGCAGGCGCTGCGCGTCGGCATCCAGCATCGCGTCGTCGACGCCGTCTTCCAGCGCGCGCAGCAAATCTGCCGCACCGTCGAAACCGCTTTCATTGAACCGGTAATACGCCGATACGCCCGCACGCCGGTCGCGCACCAGCCCGGTTTCCTTGAGCTTGGCAAGGTGCGTGGATACCCGAGGCTGCGCAAGCCGCAACACCGACGAAAGTTCGGCGACGGTCAGTTCTTCGCGCCGCAGCAGCGCCAGCAGCCGCACCCGGGTAGGGTCGGACAACACGCGCAGCAACGCGGTGGCGGAAACCAGATCAAGCATTCCATCTTTATATCAGGATGAAGAGATAAATTAAAGCTGGGCGCCCGATGGCGGTATCATGTCAAGTTGGATTGTCGCGCCAGCCATCGGCGCGATGCACGACAGACAGAGGTGTCGCGATGGATTTCAATTTTTCCGAAGAGCAGTTGCAGATCCAGTCGATCGCCCGCGAGTTCGCGCAGAAGCGCATCGCACCGGTGGCGGCCGATTTCGACAAATCGGGCCAGTTCCCGCTCGACAACATTCGCGAAATGGGCAAGCTCGGCCTGATGGGCATCGAGGTGCCGGCCGAATACGGCGGTGCGGGGATGGATTCGATCAGTTACGTGCTGGCGATGATCGAAATCGCGGCGGCCGATTGCGCGCATTCGACCATCATGAGCGTCAACAACACGCTTTATTGCAATGGCCTTCTGAAGTTCGGCAGCGAGGAACAGAAGCACAAATACGTGACGCCGATCGCGTCGGGCGAAGCCATCGGTGCCTTCGCGCTGACCGAGCCGCAGTCCGGTTCCGACGCCACCGCGATGCGTTGCCGCGCAGTGAGGCAGGCGGACGGCAGTTTCGTGATCAATGGCAAGAAGAGCTGGATCACGTCCGGGCCCGTTGCGAAATACATCCTGCTGTTCGCGATGAGCGACCCCGAAAAGCATTCGCGTGGCATCACCGCGTTCATGGTCGACACTTCGCGCAAGGGCTTCGGCCGCGGCAAGACCGAGCCCAAACTCGGCATCCGCGCTTCGGCGACTTGCGAAATCGAGTTCGACGATTACGTTGCGCAACCCGATGAAGTGATCGGCGAGGAAGGCCACGGCTTCAAGATCGCGATGGGCGTGCTGGATGCCGGCCGCATCGGCATCGCTTCGCAAGCGGTGGGCTTGGCGCGCGCCGCGTACGAAGCGACGCTGGAATATTCGCGCGACCGCAAGGCGTTCGGCCAGTCGATCGGATCGTTCCAGATGACCCAGGCCAAGATCGCCGACATGAAATGCAAGCTGGATGCGGCGCAGTTGCTCACTCTGCGCGCGGCCTGGATGAAGCAGCAGGCCGCGAAGACCGGCGCACGCTTTTCCACCGAAGCCGCAGTCGCGAAACTCACCGCGTCCGAAGCGGCGATGTGGATCGCACACCAGGCCGTGCAGATCCACGGCGGCATGGGCTATTCCAAGGAAATGCCGCTGGAGCGCTACTTCCGCGATGCCAAGATCACCGAGATCTACGAGGGCACTTCGGAAATCCAGCGCATGGTGATCGCCCGCAACGAGACGGGGCTGCGTTGAAAAGCAACGTTACGCGCTTTTGAGCAAGATCGGGGTCAGAGTGCAATTTTTGCGAAGAGCCGGAGGAACCCGGGCGGTTTGCGCGAAATTGCACTCTGACCCCGGCTTTTATTGCCCGGGCTTCGATCAACCGCGTTTGCGATGCGGCTCCGCATCCACGGTGATGAACTGCGGCTCCTCGCCATCGAGGCGCAGCGCGGTCAACTTGCCGCCCCATACGCAACCCGTGTCGATGGCATACACGCCGAGCCCGGCGAAACGCCCGAGTGCGGACCAGTGTCCACACACGATGCGGGTGTCGCGCGCGCGTACGCCCGGCACTTCGAACCACGGATACAGGCCGGCGTGCTGCGAGCCCGGCGCACCCTTGGCATCGAAATCGATGCGGCCGTGCGCGTCGCAATAACGCATGCGGGTAAAGATGTTGATGGCAGCGCGCAGCCGGTCGTGGCCGTGCAGTTTCGATGACCAGCGCGCCGGCCGATTGCCGAACATCCGCTGCAGCAGCGCGCGATGGCCCGAACCGCGCAATGCCCGTTCGACCTCCTGCGCGATGTGCAGCGCCTGCTTCAGTGTCCACGATGGCGCGAGGCCGGCATGCACCAGCGTGAAACCCAGCTCGGCGTCGTGGTGCAACATGGATTGCGAGCGCAGCCAGTCGACGAGGGTCGTCGAATCTGCGGCTTCAAGGACGCGGCGCAGGTCGGGATTGGTGCGTGCCTGCGCCTCCGGTTCGCGCACGGCAATTGCGAGCAGGCTCAAGTCATGGTTGCCGAGCGCAACCACGCTGTGTTCGCGCAATGCGTGGACGAGTCGCAGCACTTCCAGCGATTCGCCGCCGCGATTGACCAGATCGCCGCAAAACCACAGGCGATCGGTCGAAGGATCAAAACGCAAGCGCTCCAGCAGGCGCTGCAATTCCGGATAGCAACCTTGCACATCGCCAATCGCGTAGACGGCCATGCGCGGATTCCGGCCGGTTCAGTGCAGAGTGCGCGGAACCGACAGCACGAATTCGGGAATCGGAACCTCGAAGTCGGTGCCGTCGTCGGCATGGAACAGATAGGCACCGCGCATGGTGCCGACCTGCGTTTCCAGCACCGCGCCGGAGGTGTAGCTGTAGCTTTCGCCCGGCTGCAGGCGGGGTTGTTCGCCCACCACGCCTTCGCCGCGCACTTCCTCGACCTTGCCGTTCGCATCGGTGATTACCCAATGGCGGGTCTGCAGGCGCGCCGGCATCATGCCGAGGTTGCGCAGCGTGATCACGTAGGAGAACACGTAGCGGTTCGCTTCCGGTTTGGACTGGTCGGAAACGTAGCGCGCCTCGACGTCGATCTCGACCGCGTGCGGTTCGGGTTCGCGAGGCTTGCTCGGTTTGTCGGTGGTGGTTCGTGGACTCATTGGCCAGCATTGTCGGCGAGTTTCGGTGCAGCCTGCAAGCCGGCGGAATCGACTTGCCGCGCCAACGCGACGAAGCCTTGTGGTGGCACGCTTTCGGCGCGGGTACGCGGGTCGATGCCGGCGGCGCGGATCGCCTCGGCGTCCAATAATCCGCGCAAGGCATTGGAGAGCGTCTTGCGACGCTGGCCGAACGCGGCGCGCACCACGGCTTCGACTGCACGCGCGAGGCGCGGACCCGCGCGCTGCGATTCCGGCAGGGGCAGCAGCCGGACCACAGCCGATTCCACTTTCGGCGGCGGCCGGAATGCGCCCGGCGCAACGCGCAGCAGCGGCTCGACCTTGCAGGCGAGCTGGAGCATCACCGACAGCCGTCCGTAAACCTTGCTGCCCGGTTCGGCCGCCATGCGGTCGACGACTTCCTTCTGCAGCATGAAATGCATGTCGGTGATCGCCGCGGCATGGGCGAGGCAGTGGAACAGGATCGGGCTGGACACGTAATAGGGCAGGTTGCCGGCGAGGCGCAGCTTGCCGCCGTTCGCGAGCGCCGTGAGGTTCACCTTCAGCACGTCGGCGTGGATGATGTCGAGTTCACCGACTCCGGCGGCGCGTGCCCGCAACGGTTCGACCAAGTCGGTGTCGAGTTCGATTGCGGTCATGCGACCAGCCACGCGCAGCAGCGGCAACGTGAGGGCACCTTCGCCCGGGCCGATCTCGACGATGCACTCGCCCGGCTGCGGCGCGATGGCCGCAACGATGCGTTCGATCACGCCGCGTTCGTGCAGGAAGTGCTGACCGAAATGTTTCTTGGGACGAGTCGTCATGCCGTGGGAGAGTCGGGGTCGGAGTGCATTTTTGCCAAGTCGCCGGGAAACGCGGGGTGCACAGAAACGGGGGTTGCAGAAACGGGGGTCAGAGTGCACTTTCGTGCATCGCGCCGCAAAGTCTTCGGTACCCTGGCGAAAGTGCACTCTGACCCCGGTTTTCCCCCGGTTTTCTTCACGGGCGTGAGTGGGAACTCAAGCGTACGGCCATCTCGGCTGCCGCGAACATGCTGGCCGGAGCGGCGCGGCCGGTGCCGGCGATGTCCAGCGCGGTGCCGTGGTCGACCGAGGTGCGGATGAACGGCAACCCGAGCGTGATGTTGACGGTGCGGTCGAAGGCTTCGGATTTCAGCACCGGCAACGCCTGGTCGTGATACATCGCCAGCACCGCGTCGTAGCGCGCGCGCATGGCGGGAACGAAGGCGGTGTCGGCGGGCAGCGGTCCGACCAGTTGCATGCCTTCATCGCGCAACGCATCGATCGCGGGAATGATCGTCTCGATTTCCTCGCGCCCCAGGTGTCCGCCTTCGCCCGCGTGGGGATTCAGGCCCAGCACCGCGATGCGCGGCGTGGCGATGCCGAATTTCGCGATCAGTTCCGCGTGCACGATGCGCAGCGAGAGGATCAGCGATGCGTGCGTGATGGCAGCCGGGACCTTGGCGAGCGGCATGTGCGTCGTGGCCAGAGCCACGCGAAGCTCGGGCGAAGCCAGCATCATCACCACGTCGCTGCCGGCGCGCTGCGCGAAAAATTCGGTGTGGCCGGAAAACGCTTCGCCGGCGTCGTTGATCACCGACTTCTGCGCCGGTGCCGTAACTACCGCGTCGAACTCGCCACCGAGGCAGCCATCGGCCGCCTGCGCCAGCGTATTCAACACGTGGAACGCATTGCGCGGATCGAGTCGGCCGGGCGTTTCCTCGGTGCGCAACGGCACATCCAGCACCCGCAGGCTGCCGGCAGCCCGCAACGTGCGCGGCTGGCCATCGTACGGTTCCAGTTTCAGTGCGATGCCGCAGCGGTTTGCGGCGCGTTCCAACAGGCCGGCATCGCTGATCGCGATGAGGTCGGCGGCAATCGGTGTTGCTGCCAGTCGCGCAACGAGTTCTGGACCCACACCGGCAGGTTCACCGCCGGTGACGGCCAAACGCGGAAGATGCGTGGGCCGGTGCGAGCCGGCCGAGGCCGGCTCGGGTGTCATTGCGCGTCGTTGCTGGTGGCGGACGATGCGTCGGCCAGCTCGGGAACCCGGATGCTGATGTACGCCGACGATTCGATGTCGCGCACGAACTGTTCGAACGCCTGCTGGCCCTTGCGTGCGGCAATGGCCTGGCGTGCCTGTTCGCGTTCCAGGTCCTTGGTCTTGTCGGCCTGGCGCGTGCCGAGCAGCTTGACGATATGCCAGGAACCGTCGGGACTCTCGAACGGCTGCGTGATCTGGCCGGGTTGCATGCCGACAAGCAGCTTGCCGACTTCGCCGCCCCAGTCACCCTGCATGAACCAGCCCATGTCGCCGCCCGCGTTCGCGGTGGTCGGGTCGTCGGAATTCTTCTTGGCGAGCGCCGCGAAATCGGCGTGGCCGTCCACGATTTCGTGGTACAGCTTCTCGATCTTGTCCTTCGCACCTTGCTGCGTCAGTACGGCGGTCGGTTTGATCATCAAATGTTGCGCGTGATACTCGGTGACGATCTGCTGCGTGTCGGGCGTGCGCTTGCCTTCCAGTTTCAGGATCGTGAAGCCGGAGGCGTCGCGGAGCGGCTGCGTGTTTTCGCCCGGCTGAAGCGAATTGACGATCTGCTGCACGGCCTGCGGCAGTTCGTCCACGCGCCGCCAGCCGAGGTCGCCGCCATTCAGCGCTTCGGGCGCGCTGGAATTGCTGACTGCCAGCGCCGCGAAACTTTCGCCCTTCTTCAGCTCGCCCTCGATCTTGTCGGCCTTGGCCTGCGCGGCGGCGATCTGGTTGGCGTCGGCGCCCTCGGGCAGGCCGACCAGGATCCGCGCGATATGCACCTCGCCCTGCTTGAACGCCGGGCTCGCGATCAGATTGTTGATTTCCGCATCGGAAACCTGCGCGGATTGCTGCGTCACCTGTTGTTGCATGGCGCGGACCAGCAACTGGTTGCGCAACTGCTGGCGGAACGCGGCATAGTCCACGCCTTCCTGCTGCATTGCCGCCTGCATTTGCGGCACGCTCATCTTGTTCTGCTGCGCGATGTTGGCCACCGCGGCGTCGACCTGGTCATCGGACACGCGCACGCCGTTTTCTTGCGCCTTCTGTACCAGCAACTGGTTGACGATCAGGTGCTGCAGCACCTGCTTTTCCAGCACGTTCTGCGGAGGCAGCTTGCCGCCGGAGCCGGTGATTTGCTGGACCACCGTGCCCATCATCTGGTTGAGCTGGCTCTGCAGGATCACGCCGTCGTTCACCACCGCGACGATCCGGTCCAGCGGCTGGACCTGGTTCGGGCTGTCGGCATTGGGCGAAAGCAGTGAGGATGGTTGCGCGCTGGTCGGCGGCGGCGCGGTCGGGCTGAGCAGTTGCGCGGCGGCGGGCAAGGCGAAGCCCGCAGCGGCGAGCGTCAGGACCAGGCTGGCGAGAGGCAATGATTTCATGTTCGTCGTGTATGACCGGTAAGGGCGGGCCGGAGGAGGATTCCGGGAGGCTGCGGGTTCGACAACGCCGGCTGCCGAAAGTTGGGTGGTGCCAGAGACAGATGGGTCGGAGCAGCTACTGCGAGAAGTCGGGCGGAGGACGGTCGTTCTGATGCCCGCGACTTGGGGAACACGCTTGTATCGGACCTGTCCAAGCGCGGCGATCACGGACGATCGCACGATTATTGATAGCCAAGGATAGCATTTTGCAGGAAGCTGCCGGCCTTCTGGCCGTACGATCCGACGCCCTTGAACTGGATCTCGAACATGATGGCGTTGTTGGAATCGCCCTTGAAGTCGTACACGTAATGGCGGCTCAGGATGCGGATCGCAGTGCAGCAACTGTCCCATTCGATGCCGGCGAAGGCATCGATCGGGCGCTTGTCGCGCAGCGAATAGGTGTAGCCGCCGACCAGCTTCCAGGCGGCGCCCACCGGAACTTCCGCGGTCATGCTGGCCTGTTCAAGCAGATCGCGGCGATAGCGATAATCGAGGTTGACGATGCCGTCGCCCCATAGCCGGCGTTGCAGGCCGACGGTCGAAACGTCCGTCTCGTCGGTGTTCGGGTTCCACTGCTGGGATGTCGTCAGCCGCCAGTTGTCGTTCAGCGCAATGGTGAGATTGGCGACGTAGTTGGAACCGGAGTAATCCACCATCTTGCCGCCCGGATACAACGTCACCCGCTGCGGATCGAAATAGCGGATCTGGCCGATGCTGGCGGACAGTTTCTCCACGCCGTTCTCATCGAGGAAGCGCGTGGTCAGCGCCAGCGACAGGTCGTTGGCGTTCATCTGCCGGTCGGCGCCGCTGAAGCCGTTGGTGGTGAACAACTGCCAGAAATCGAAAGTCAGCGGCTGGGTATCGAACAACGGCAGATCGTTCTGGTTGCGGTACGGCACGCGCAGGTAATACACGCGCGGCTCCAGCGTCTGGGTGTAGTCGCTGCCGAACAGATGCACGTCGCGTTCGAAGATCAACCCCGCGTCCACGTCGAAGATCGGGGTAGTGCGCGTGGGGTGGTCCGTGTTGCTGCCCGCCACCGGTTGCGGCAAATTGTAGGCGGTGTAGCGCACCCCGACTTCCGGGCGCAGGAACCACGCGGCGCCCTGCAGCGGCCACGCGATATAAGGATAGAAGTCGAAACGATCGCCGCCGATGGCTTCGGGTTTGACGAAGCGCACTGCTTCGGTATTGATGCCCCATTCGGGGCCGCCCGGTCCGCCGATCGGACGGTTGGCGTTGAAGTAGATCCGCGGCATGCGACGGTACGGTGCGGCCCTGTCGGAGATCCCCGGCGTGACGATCTGGTACCAATCGGCGCCGACGCCGCCGTTCCACCAATCGCCCGAGCCAGTGACGTACGAGGACGAACTCAGCAGTGTCACGGTGGAACCCACAAGGTTTTCACCAAAATCCTGGAACCACCCCTTGTCGCTGGCTCGTCGTATGGATGTGTTCCAGTACAGATCCCACGGCAGTTGCGTCTGGTTGCCGAGGGTCAGATACCAGCGATTGCGGTCGATGACCTTGTCATCGGGCATGTAGTTGAAATCGACCTCGCCCTTGCTGGTGCCGGTGAGCCAGCGGAACTGGCTGTCCAGCATGCCGCCGCGATCGGCGTACCACACGGGGGTGAAGGTGGCGTCGTAGTTCGGCGCGATGTTCCAGTAGAACGGAATCGACACGAAGAAGCCGGCACGGCTGCGCTTGCCGAACGACGGGTACAGGAAACCGGTCTGGCGGCGGTTGTCGATCGGAAAGCGCATGTACGGCAGCCACAGGAAAGGCACGCCCTTCACGCGCATGGTCACGTTATGGGCACGGCCGAGGCCCTCGTCGCGATCCATCGTCAGGGTTTTCGCGTCGATCTCCCACACGCGATGGTGGAGATCGCAGGTGGAATAGGTGACGTCGTGCAGCTTGTCGCGATCCTGGTCCAGCATGATGGCCTGGCTGGCCACGCCATTGCCGCGCGAAGTCAGCAACTGGTATTGCACGTTGTCGGCGACGCCGTACTCGGGGGTCGTGGTGCCCTTCATGCTGTCGGCCGAAAACAGCATCCCGCGTTCCTGGTAACGGATGTGACCCTCGGCGTCGTAGGCGGTGGTGTCGGCGTTGTAGGTGAGCGAATCCGCGCGCAGCAACTGGTCCAGCCGTTGCAGCGCGGTATTGCCGGAAAGATGGAAGAGATTGCTGTCGGGACTGGAGAACCGGTCGCCGTAAACCTGCGCCGGACTGGCATCCCGATTGCCCTCGGTCGGCAGGCCGGGCTCGTAGAAATTCAGCAGGTCGTTCTTCTTGCACAGCGCGAAGTCGTTCTTCACCACCGGACAGGTGAACGCGCCGAGCGGACAGGTATCCGCGGAACCTTGCGCCAGCGCCATGCCGGGTGCGACCGCCAGCGTGATCGCAAAAGCCAGTGCACGCGGGGTCAGCGGCATCGGTCGGTGCGGCACGGGAGTTCCTCGGATGGATAACCCGCGTAAATTAGCAGAACGCACCGTTCGTGTTGAGACGCGGGCATCCGTCGTTCAGGCGGCTTTCGCGACTTTCAATGGCGCGCAACGCAGGTCCAGCCAGACCCGGTCGGCGGCGTCGTTCAGCAGCGGCGCCAACCGTTCGCGCACACTCGCGTGGTAGTCGTCGAGCCATGCAATTTCGGTCGCGTCCAGCAGCGACGGTTCCAAAAGGCGCGTATCGATCGGGCACAGCGTCAGGGTTTCGAATGCGAGGAACTCGCCGAACTCGCCGTCGCCTGCCGGAATGGTCGCGGCCAGGTTCTCGATGCGCACGCCATGCCTTCCGGGCTTGTAGATGCCGGGCTCGATCGAGGTGATCATGCCGACGTCCATCGCTTCCAGATGCTGGCCCGAGCGCGGCGGCCGGATCGATTGCGGGCCTTCGTGCACGTTGAGGCAATAGCCGACGCCGTGACCGGTGCCGTGGCCGTAATCGATGCCCGCAGCCCAGATCGGTGCACGCGCCAGCGCGTCGAGCTGCTGGCCGGATGCGCCGCGCGGGAACTTCGCCCGCGACAGCGCGATCACGCCTTTCAGCACCAGCGTGACATCGCGGCGTTGTTCGGGCGTGGTCTCGCCCAATGCCCACATGCGCGTGATGTCGGTGGTGCCGCCGAGATACTGCGCGCCGGAGTCGATCAGCAGCATGCCCAGCGGCTTCAATTCCGAATGCGATTCCGGCAGGGCGCGGTAGTGCGGAAGCGCAGCATTGGCCTGGTAGCCCGCGATCGTCGAAAAACTTTCGCTGACGAAGCCCGGCTGCTGCCCGCGCAGTTCCCGCAGTTTCCCGTCGACGTCCAGTTCCGAGAGCCGCTTGCCATCGCGCAGCGATTGCTCCAGCCAGCGGGCACCACGCACCAGCGCCACGCCGTCGCGGCGCATCGCTTCGCGCACGTGGTCCATTTCCTTCGCGGTCTTGCGCGCCTTGGCGGACGTGATCGGACCCGCCGCTTCGATCAGCGTGACGTGATCGGGAATCGCGTGGGCGATTGCGGCGGAAACCTGCGCGGGCGCGAGCAGCAGCTTCGCGTCAGCTGGCAGTTTCGCGAGCGCGTCATCGATCCCGGCGTATGGCGCGATGTGGATGCCGTCGCTGGCCAACGTTTTCTGCAGGGTTGCATCCAGCTTGTTCGCCTCGACGAACAGCGTCGTGCCGCTTGCATCGACCAGCAGGTACGACAGGAATACCGGGTTGTATTCGACGTCGCTGCCGCGCAGGTTCAGCACCCACGCGATTTCGTCCAGCGCGGACACGATGTGGTGCGTCGCGCCCGCGCGCTGCATCGCCTTGCGCACGTCCGCGAGCTTTTTCGCGCGCGTATGGATCGCGTAGTCGAGTGGATGTTCGTACACCGGCGCGTGCGGCAGCGGCGGACGGTCGTTCCAGATCGCCGCGGGAAGATCATCTTCGATCAGTTCCGTGCCGTGCCCCGCCAGTTGCTTGCGCAACGAACGTTCGGTGGCCAGCGACAGCATGTCCGCCGCGCATGCGATTTTGTCGCCCGGCTTTACGCGATGGCACAACCACTCCACGTGTTCCGCCGTGTGCGGCACGTTCAACTTCACCAGTTCCACGCCGCTGCCGGCGAGCTGGCGTTCGGCTTGCGAAAAGTAGCGCGAGTCGGTCCACACACCCGCAAAATCGGCGGTCACCACAAGCGTGCCGGCCGACCCGGTGAAACCCGACAGCCATTCGCGCACGGCCCAGTGTTCCGGCAGGTACTCGGAAAGATGTGGATCGGCGGTGGGCACGATGCAGGCGGCCACGCCGCGCTGCTGCATCACGTCGCGCAGCGCGGTGATGCGGGCGGAAATGGGCGTGTTCATCGCCTGATGTTAGCAGGTGGCCTCACGTTGCTTCCCCCTTCCGCAGGAAGGCTGAGCGAAGCGAACGCCCCTGTAGTGGAACCGAGGGGATGCGATCTTGTTGTCGCGCCGCGTCGCGACAAAAAACGATTGTCATTCCGGAGCGGGCCACGGCCCCATCCGGAATCGGTTTGGTGCTGCTGCGCGCCGTGGCACCGATTGACTCGCCGCTCGCCCTCCGGGCCGCCGGCTGCGCCGGCGTTCGCTTCGGCATCCTGCCTTCGCAGGCGGGTTCATCGCCGATGAGGCTGACGATGCCCCGGAATGACGAAGGGAAACTGGAAGGCAGGTCGTCAGGGCGAGGACGAAGTGGACGCCGCGGACGCGGGCGGCTGCGAAACGGTGTCGTATTTTTTCACCAGCGCCTGGAACGCGGGTTTGCCGCGCAGCGGCAGCCACCCCGGATAGACGCTGAGGGTGGTGCAGCCGACCGGCATCGCTGCGCATATCTTCGGCAGCAGTTCCAGCACGGTGTCGTTCCGGCCCAGCGCGAGGTCAAGCTGGGTCACGTCGCCCATGGAAAGCGGATCGAGGTCGAAGCGCTTGCGCAGCGCATCCACCGCGGCCAGCGCCTGCGCGTGCAGTTTCGGGTCCAGCACCGATTGATAGGTCAGTCGGCCGGCCGCGACCAGCGCCTTGGCGAGCGGCGTGTCGGGTTGGGCCAGATCGAAGGCCTTCACCGCATCCTCGGGGCGGTGCAGCAGCGAATAGATCAGCGCGAGGCCCAGCGCGCTGTCGGCGCTGTGCGGCGTCAGTTTCATCAAGGCCAAAGCGGGCGGCAGTGCCTGCACGTAATCGCCGAGGTCCAGATAGTTGCCCGCGAGGTTGTTCTGCGCGGTGGCGTTCCGGGGATCGAGCTGCACCGCTTCCAGATTCTGCGCCAGCGCTTGTTTGGTCGGCAGTGCATTGCCGTAACTAATATGCGCGTCGGCGTCGCTGGGATCGAGCGCCAGTGCGCGTTCGAATTTGGCCCTGGCCTGCGCGATTTTGTGTTCCGCGCCATCGTCGTTGCCGAGCACGAGCAGCGCTGTCACGTTGCGCGGGTCCAGCGCCAACGCCTGGTTGGCCTCTGCACGCGCCTTGGGCAGCGCATCTTTCAGCGTCAGCGTGGAGTATTGGGTCAGGTCGAGCCATGCGCCCGCCAGCTTGGCGTGGGCGTCGGCATAACCGGGGTCGAGCGCGATGGCCTGTTCCAGCAAAGCGCGGGCCTGCTCGATCGGCGCGGCGGTGCGAGCCGTTTCGATCAAGGCGTGCGCCTGCAACACCAGGTCGTGCGCCTGCGGGTTCACCGTGGGCGCCGGGCGCAGCGCGGCGAGCTTCACCTTCAGCGCATCCGCGATCGCCGCGGAAATCTTGTCCTGCACCTGGAACACGTTGGCGGCCGAATCGTCGTAGTGATCCGACCAAACCTGGTAACCGCTGGCGGCGCTGACCAGTTCCACGATCACCCGCACGCTGTCGCCCTGGCGCAGGATCTTGCCGGTCAGCACGTTGGCGACATCCAGCGCCTTGCCGATGTCGGCCGCCGACTGCCTCGCATCACGGTATTTGGAAGCGGTATCCCAGGCGATCACGCGCAGCCCGGTGTTCTGGCCCAGCGCGTTGGTCAATTCCTCGGTGATGCCGTCGCTGAAGTACTGCTGCTTGGCGTCGCTGTCGAGATTGGTGAACGGCAGCACCACCAGCGTGCCGGCGGGCGGGTTGAAAGGCTTGGCCGGGGAGGCCGCCGCCGTGGCCGGCGCAGTACGCCGCACGAAGTACCCGGATGCCAAAAGCGCGATGGCGATCGCCATGACGCCGATGATCGCGAAATCCAGCTTGCGCGCGGTGGAATGGGTAATCGAAGTGTTCGACGCGATTTCGGATTCGCGCTTGATTCCCTGCGGCGTGAATTCGTAGAACCACGCGAAGGCAACCCAGAATGGAAAGCCGATCACGCAGGCGATCACGAACGCGCGCATCGCCCAGTTGGGCGCGTCGAACAGCGGCCCCAGTTGCGCGATGCCCTGCGACAGCGCCCATGCCGCGCCGGCGTAAAGCACGCCCGCGCGCAGCACGTTGCGGCGCTTCAGTTCCGCGAAGAAGGATGGATGCATGGCCACGGCAACGCGAATCCCCGCCGGCAACAGGCCGGCCTCCGACGGGCGCGAGTGTAAACAGTTTCTGTGCGGGGCGCAGAGGGCCGCCGGTGAACCAAGCTGCGCCGGAGTTTGTCCGGACTCTCGCGTGGCGCTCACCGCGCCGGTAGAATGACGCTTTCCACACACGGTCCGATCATGACCTCCCTGATTTTCGTCACCGGCGGCGTGGTGTCCTCGCTTGGCAAGGGCATCGCCTCGGCGTCGCTGGCGTCCATCCTTGAGGCCCGCGGCCTCAACGTGACGTTGATGAAGCTCGACCCTTACATCAACGTCGATCCCGGCACCATGAGCCCGTTCCAGCACGGCGAGGTGTACGTCACCGACGACGGCGCCGAAACCGACCTGGATCTCGGCCATTACGAACGCTTCGTGCGCACGCGCCTGTCGGGCAAGAATTCCATCACCACCGGCAAGATCTACGAAGCCGTGATCCGCAAGGAACGCCGCGGCGATTATCTCGGCGCCACCGTGCAGGTGATCCCGCACATCACCAACCAGATCAAGCACGTGATCGATGAG
>DATEDI010000036.1:0-102909 GCA_035281745.1 Rhodanobacteraceae bacterium | reverse complement strand
CTACGACGCCGCCAACACCCCCTATATCCGGCTGACCAAGCCGAACTGGTCGCCGCGCATCGGCTTCAGTTGGGACGTGCACGGCGATTCCACCATGAAGGTGTTCGGCAACGCCGGGCGCTATTACCTGACGCTGCCGGTCGGCGTGGGCACGACCATTGCGGCTCCCGTCGTCAACATCACGGAATACGGAACCTACACCGGCATCGACCCTGCCACCGGAGCGCCGACAGGATTCCAGCCGCTACCGCAGAATCCGGCGACGGGCGTGTCGTGTTGCAACCAGTACGGCTATCCGAGAAACGCCTTGACCGTGGCCTCCCAGAACATCAAGGCACCGTACTCCGACAACTTCGTGCTGGGCATGCAGCAACTGTTGCATTTCTGGGACACGAATTGGGTGTTCGAGGCCACCGGTACCTACGAGAAGCTGGGTACGATGATCGCTGGCACCGATGACGCCGCCTCGATGTGCGCGGAAGGCGTGCGTGAGGGCTACACCTGGATGACCCCAGACACCTGCAGCCAGTGGGTGCAGAGTCCTGTTCTGGTCAATCCAGGCGTGGACCAGAAGATTTACGTGAAGGCGCCGGATGGTTCGTTGCGCCTGATCAACTGGACGGCGGAGGATCAAACCTTCGAGATGGGCCCGAAACGCAACTATTACGCGCTGGACCTGTCGCTCACCCACGTGTGGGACGGCAAGTGGTTCGGCAAGATCGACTATGTGTTCTCGAGGCTGTATGGCAACGATGCCGGCCCGGTCGGGCCAATGTACGAATCGAGCGGTGTCGTGGCTTACCTTACCGCGGTGTGGGCTTACCCCAGGATCATGGACAATTCCAATGGCGTCCTGGGTACATCCCGCAAACATTCGCTCAAGATCTACGGCGCCTATGCGATCACCCCGGATTGGATCGTGGGGGCCAACCTGTGGATCGCGTCCGGCACGCCGCGGATGTGCCGTGGCGCGTACGGACCGGACGAGGTGCGCCTGCATACGTCAAGCCAGTACCACTGGTGCGGCGGCCAGCCTATTGCACCTGGTTCAGGGGTGCCACCGTACGGAGCCAAGAATACGCCATGGATCCACAACGTCGATCTCAGCGTGGATTACAAGCCCGGCTGGGCCGAGCACAGGCTGGACTTCAAGTTCCAAGTCTTCAACGTGTTCAACAAACAGACACCCACGTTCTACGGCGACTACTTCGTCTCGACGGGCAGCCCCGGTACCGGCTACAACATGATTGATTCTCGCCGGTCGCCTCGCTCCGCGCAGTTCTCGGTTGCCTACAACTGGTGACCCATCAATGAAGCGGGCGCGCACCGGGGTTGCTGGCAGCCGGTGCGCGCCCAACGTAAGCTGTCGCGCGTCGGGCATTGAATGAGCGACGACGTGACATCCGGAGCGAAAACCGACTCGACCGTGAGCTCGGCGGGGGCATCGCTCTCGCCCGTCGCCAGACGCTTGCTGGCGAGGGCGCGCAGCGAGTGGGAAGCGTCGCAGTTCGACGCCGCCGAGCGATCGCTGGGAAGTGTGCTGGCACTCGCGCCACATGAACCACGGGCGGTGCGGATGCTGGGCATGGTCGCGCGTAGCCGCGGCGACTACGCCAAGGCCGTCGATTGCTTCCGCGCGGTGCTTGCGGTATGGCCCGGGGACGTTTTCCTGCGTACCGAACTCGGCCTCTCGCTGCTTGCGCTTGGCGAGGCCCGGGAAGCCACGGAACACTTTCGGCACGCCTGCGAACGGGCGCCAGACTCGGAGTCGGCGTGGTTCAATCTTGGCGAGGCACTGTGGCAACAAGCGCGCGGCGAGGAAGCGGTCACGGCACTGCAGAAGTCGCTGGCACTCGAACCCCGGCATATCCAGGCGCGCATTTCGCTGGCGCGGGCGTACGCCGGTTTGGGTCGCGCCGATGCTGCGGTCACAGAGTTTCGCGAGGTGGTGCGCCGCGATCCCGTCAACGCCGACGGATGGTACGGGCTGTCGCTCAATACAGTTTTGAACGCCACGGATGCCGCACACCTGCAGCAACTTTTCGCGCGCACCGGCCTGCCCGTCCGTGCGCACTATCTGCTCGGCTTCGCATTGGCAAAGGCATTGGAGGACCAGCGTGATTTCACGCGCGCTTTCGAAGTCCTTCTGGAGGCCAACGCGTCGCAGCGCGCGGGCATGCGGATGAAATGGGACGCGGCCGAAGAGCGCCAATTTGTGGACGCGATCCGGACCACCTTTGCGGATGCCGTCTCATCATCGCCGGATACTGCGGCCGGCAAGGAAGCCATCCTGATCACCGGCATGCCGCGCTCCGGATCGACCCTGGTCGAACAGATTCTCGCTTCCCACCACGATGTCGAAGGCGCCAACGAAATCAGCGACATGCTCCAACTCATTAACGCGGAATCCCGGCGCCGTGGTTCGGCATTCCCGCTGTGGACTCCCGATGCCACCGCGCATGATTGGCAGTGGCTCGGCCAAGAATATCTTGCCCGAACCGCGTGCTGGCGGGCGACCAAACCGCGTTTCACCGACAAGAATCTGCTGGGCTGGCACTACGTGGGTGCCGCGCTGGCGATGCTGCCGGCGGCGCGCGTGATCATCGTGCGGCGCGATCCCGTGGAGACTTGCCTGGCGTGCTACCGCCACAGCTTCACCGACGCGGCCGGCTTCGCCTGCGATCTCGACGACTTGGCGGACTATTGCACCGGCTTTTTGCGCTTGACGCGCTTCTGGCTGGAGAAATTTCCCGCGCAGGTATTCGACCTGCAATACGAAGCGCTGGTCGCCAACCCCGAAGGCGTCATTCGCCGCATGCTGGATTTTTGCGGATTGCCATTCGACCCGGCGTGTCTCGAGCCCCACAAGACCGCGCGCGCCGTGCTGACGCCCAGCGCCCCGCAAGTGCGGCAGCCCTTGCACCGCGGCAGCGCACGCAGCGCGCATTACGGCGACAAGCTGGATCGCCTGCGGCAGCGCTTGCAAGACGCCGGCATGCAGATCGAATGAAGACGTCGAAGGTCCCATCATCCCGGCGAATGCCGGGATACACGTTGCTGTCGTGGGCATTAAGTGGATTGTTCGTGTTTGCAATCCTGCAAACACATCCCGGCTTTCGCCGGAATGATCGGGAGGCTCCATAAAGTGGCGAAATTGATATCGGCTTTTGCGTTTGCGTTGATGCTTTCACTCACCGCTGCCTCGGCGTTTGCCGACGACGTTTCGGTCCCACTGCAGCAATCCGGCATGAACCTGATGCCGTGGCCGGAGCACGTCCGGCTGCATGAAGGCCGTCTTGCGCTGAGCAAGCAATTCGATATCGCGGTTACCGGCCAACCGGGACAGCGCGTGTACGCCGCTGCCACCCGGTTGCTGCAACGCTTGCAGCGGCGTTCCGGCATCGATTTCGATCAGCACGGGGTGACGCCCGACTCCGCTGGCGGGCAAACGAAACTCGTCATCCATGTGCGTCGTCCCGGCGTGCTCAAGATCGGCGAAGACGAGTCGTACAGCCTGCGCATCGATTCGGGCCACGCCGTGTTGACGGCGGAAAGTGGCCTCGGTGCGTTGCATGGTCTGCAGACGTTGCGGCAGTTGCTGCAGTCCGATTCAAGCGGTTACTACTTCCCTGCCGTCGACATCAGCGACAAACCGCGCTTCGAATGGCGCGGCCTGATGATCGACGTGGCCCGCCACTTCCAACCCGTGGATGTCATCGAGCGCAACCTTCGCGGCATGGCGGCGGTCAAGTTGAATGTGCTGCACCTGCACCTGAGCGACAACCAGGGCTTTCGCATCGAAAGCAAGGTGTTCCCGGAGTTGACCGAACTGGGCTCGAACGGGCAGTACTACACACAGGACCAGATCAGACAAATCATCCAATACGCCGATGATCGCGGCATCATCGTGGTGCCCGAGTTCGATTTGCCCGCGCACGCCGTGAGCTGGCTGGTGAGCCACCCGGAACTGGCCAGCGCACCGGGACCCTACCATCTGTACACGCGTTTCGGCGGCAAGAACCCGGCATTCGACCCCAGCAATCCGGAAACGTATCGTTTCCTGGACCGCTTCTTCAAGGAGATGGCGAGCCTCTTCCCTGCGCCCTACATCCACATCGGCGGAGACGAAAATTCGGGCCGGCAGTGGAGCAACAACCCGACGATCCAGGCCTACATGCAGCCTGCGATCACATCCAATACCGCGCTGCAGACACAGTTCATCCAGAAACTCGCGGCGATGATCACGGCCGACGGCAAGCAGATCATCGGCTGGGACGAAATCCTGCAACCCGGACTCGAGAAAGGCGCGATCATCCAGAGCTGGCGCGGCAAGGATTCGCTGTACCAGGCGGCGCGCGAAGGCCACCGGACGATCCTGTCGAACGGCTACTATCTCGACCTGCTCTACCCGGCCTCGGACGCCTACCTCAACGATCCCATTCCACCGGGCACGCATCTCGCGCGCTCGGTCCGCCGCAACATCCTGGGCGGTGAAGCCGAGATGTGGAGCGAGCTTGTGCGGCCCGAAACGATCGATTCCCGCATCTGGCCGAGCGCTGCCGCCATCGCGGAGCGCCTGTGGTCACCGCAGGATGTGCGCGACGTTCCGTGGATGTACAAGCGTCTGCGCGTCGTGAACCTGCAGCTGGAAGAATCGGGCCTGACGCAGATTCGCAATCAAGGGGTACTGTTGCGCCAGCTGACGGGGCGGCACGAAACCGAACCCTTGCAGGTTCTGGTCGACGTGATCTCACCGGTCCGTGGCTACCAAAGGATGGCGACCGGCCATTACACAATCTATTCGCCACTTGCGTCGATCGCCGATGCCGCGACCGCCAACCCGTGGGCGGCGATCCGGTTCGACGAATGGGTCGACCGGTTCGTGGAGCATCCCGACACCGACACGGAGCAGCAGATTCGCGCGCAACTCGAGCAATGGATTGCCAACGATCCGGCGTTGGAGGCGTTGATTGAACCTTCGCCGGCATTGCATCCGGTCAAGCCGTTGGCGCAGTCGCTGGTGACGCTGTCGAAGATCGGCTTGCAGGCGCTCGATTACATCGACCAGAAACAGCCAGCGCCGCAAGCGTGGGCCAGGCAAACCACGGCCGATTTCCTGCAGGCACGCGAGCCGGCCGCAGCAACCAGATTGCGGATGATTGACGCCGTCGAACAACTGGTGGTGATGGCGCTGAAGGACGGCCAGGCGGGTGGATCGCACGCGGCGCGGGATGAAGAGAACTAGGCTCGGATGAGCGCTTCCGCCGGTCGGGTCAATCCTTCGCCAAAGCTTCACGCACCCGCCCGCCGGTCGCCGCGAGCCTGCGTTCGGCTTCATCCGCATCACAGTCACCAAGCAGCATCACGACCGCAGGCTTCACACGCCCTTGCGTCGCCTCCAGCGCCGCGGCACCGACGGTTTCGTCTGCGTCGGTGATCTGCTGGACCATCCGCAACGCGCGCCTGCGAAGTTTCGCATTGGTCGCGCGCACGTCGACCATATAGGGGCCGTACGTTTTGCCGAGCCGCACCATCACCGCGGTCGACAAGGTACTCAATGCGATTTTCTGCGCGGTGCCCGCGCAAAGGCGGGTCGAGCCGGCGATGACTTCCGGCCCCGTCAACAACTCGATGGCGATGTCGGCGACGTCGGCCAGTGCGCTCCGCGCATTGTTGACGATCGCGACGGCATGACTCCCCACCTCACGTGCGTAACGCAACGCACCGATCACGTACGGCGTGCGCCCCGAAGCGGCGATGCCGACCACGGCATCATTCGGCCCGAGATCCCGTGCCCGCAGATCGGCGGCACCGGCGTCGGCATCGTCTTCCGCGCCTTCGACGGCTTCCTGCACCGCAGCCGGACCACCGGCGATCAGCGCAACCACCAATTCCGGAGAAGTGTTGAACGTCGGCGGACATTCCGACGCGTCGAGAATCGCCAGCCGACCCGAGGTGCCGGCGCCTACATAGAACAAATGTCCACCCTGTTTCAAGCGCGCGGCGATGGCTTCCGCAGCGGCAGCGATCGCCGGGACGGCAGCCTCGACCGCGCTTTGCGCGGCACGCTGGCCTTCCACGAGCGTGCGTACCAGTTCATTGGTCGGGCGACGATCGAGATCGTCCAGGTCCGGTTGGACGGATTCGGTGGCAAGGACGTCGAGCGCGGTATCTTGCTGCGCAGGTTTGTGCACGGACGGGCTCACTGTTTTTATCCTTTCGCTCGCGCCACCCAAGGCTCATGGATGCCGTCGTCGACAAGGGCAAGGTGGCGGGCCCCGTCGATGGATGTACCTTTCGCCGGCTGCAGCTGCAGTTTGGCGCCGCTCCGATCGAGAGCCGCGTGCAGCGGGTCGAGCAGAACCGGCCCGAGATTCACGAGGCCGCCGATGACGACCGCGGTCACTGGCGCTGAGACGTGCAGTGCCTCGGCGGCCGCAATCATCGAACGGGCCAGCGCCGCCGCAGCCGCTTCGATCAACTGTGCGGCAACCGGATCGCCGTTGCGCGCCGCGTCGGCCACGGCCGGTGCAAACGTCGCCATGCTGCGTGCCGGGTTGGGATCGGAACCGAGCTTCACCGCGAGTTCGCTGATCGAGCCGAACTGCCGGGCCGCGGCTTCGGTCAGGGTCGTCGCCGGTCCGCGGCCGTCGTCAGCCCGTGCCGCCGCCTGCAAGCCGTGACGACCGAGCCACGCACCGCTGCCTTCGTCACCGATCCACGGGCCCCAGCCATCCACCCGGCGAAACCGCGCATTGGCGCCGATCGCGACGGTCACCGCGCCGGTACCCGCCGCCAACACCACGCCCGGGTTGCCGCCGAGCGCACCGGCGTGCGAAGTGATGGCGTCGCTCGTCACCGCGACCGCGCGGGCCGGCAATGCTCGGGCAAGCCGTTCGGCCAATCGTCGCGCCGACGCAGGCGCCTGCAGCGCGCCGGGCGTGCCCACGCCAACGGCATCGATGCAGTCCACGCCATGCGCCTTCAGCAACGGCTCGACGATCGCGAGAATGGCCGCCTCGGCAACATCGGTGCCATTCGCGGCGCCCAAGCCGAGGCTGCCGTCACCGTCGGCAATGGCTTCGGGTTCCGCCGCGTTGGCGCGCCACAACGCGGCGCGGCAGCCAGTCCTCCCGACATCCACGGCCAACAAGATTTGCGCCGAGGCTTTGCTTCGATCTTCGGAGTCGTGATGGGGCCTGACCACTCGACGTGACGACCCAGGCGCTCAGTTCGCAGAAGACAATGACGCCGACGCGGCGGCCGGACTGCCGATTGCAGAGCCCGCGTCGTTGCCGGCAGGCGTGCTTCGCTCGTCATCGGCGAGGCTGCGGATCGATGCGCCTAGTTGCTTCAGCTTGCTCTCGATCTCTTCGTAGCCGCGGTAGATGTGATAGATGCGGCGAATTTCCGTGGTGCCTTCGGCCACCAGTGCGGCAAGCACGAGGCCGGCCGACGCCCGCAGATCGGTCGCCATCACCGGCGCGGCCGTCAGGTGTTCGCAGCCGGTGATGATCACGGTGTTGCCCTCGATCTTCGCCTTGGCGCCCATCCGCTGCAGTTCGAGAATGTGCATGAAGCGGTTCTCGAACAGGTTCTCGATGATCACGCCCGACCCTTCCGCCACCGTATCCAGCGCGCAGAACTGGGCCTGCATGTCGGTGGGGAAACCGGGATAGGGCGACGTCGTGATGTCCACGGCGCAGGGACGCCGGCCGCGCATGTCGAGTTCGATCCAGTCATCGCCGAGTTCGATGTGCGCGCCCGCATGCTGCAGCTTGGACAACACCGCAAGCAGCAACTTGGGCTGCGTGTCATGGATGCGCACTTTGCCGCGCGTGATCGCGCCGGCGACGAGGTAGGTGCCGGTTTCGATCCGGTCCGGCAACACGTCGTGGGAGGCGCCATGCAACCGATCGACGCCTTCGATCGTGATGACGCTGGAGCCCGCGCCCTCGATGCGGGCGCCCATGCGTTGCAGACAGTTCGCTAGATCGACGATTTCCGGTTCGCGCGCGGCGTTGGCGATGACCGTGCGCCCTTTCGCGAGCGTGGCCGCCATCATCAGGTTTTCGGTGCCGGTGACCGTCACCTTCTCGAGCAGGATGTCGGCGCCGACGAGCCGGCTCGCGCGCGCCTTGATGTAGCCCTCCTCCACCGAGATCTCGGCACCCATCGCCATCAGGCCCTGCAGATGCAGGTCGACCGGCCGCGCGCCGATCGCGCAGCCACCCGGCAACGACACGTCCGCCTCGCCGAAGCGGGCCAGCAACGGCCCCAGCACCAGGATCGACGCGCGCATCGTCTTGACCAGATCGTACGGCGCGAAGCAGGCGTGCACGTCACTGGCGTCGACATCCAGTTGCATGTTGGCGCCGAGGCTCAGCTTGACGCCCATTTGCCCCAGCAGCGTGTTCATCGTCACGATATCCTGCAGTTGCGGGATATTGCGAAGACGCAGCGGTTCCGCCGTCAGCAGGGAGGCCGCCAGAATCGGCAGCGCGGCATTCTTGGCGCCGGAGGCGCGGATGTCGCCGCGCAGCGGCGCCCCGCCGTCAATCAGAAACTTGTCCATCTGAACCTCTTTCACTTCGCATCGCGATCGACATCTCCCATGCCGGCCGCCGGTTGAAACCTCGGCATGCGACAGTCCGGGCCGGCGCGAAGACGTGCCAGCATTTTTCGATCGTCGGGAACGACTGGAAAATGAAACCGCTGAGCGCGCACGCGGTTTTTGGCGGCCGGAAAGCCATGCATCGATTTCCCGGCATCCTACCGGAGAAAGCCGGGATTTGTGCAGTGATCGGCATCATGGATTCGATGTGCCGGTGACGTTGCCTCATCTGCGCTGGGCCATCACTGCGGCCCGGCCGCACGGCGTTGTACGTCCGGGTCATTGGGGACGCTGCCTGCAAAAACCCTTTGTTCCTGTGGATGGGTCAATGACAGCCCGCCGCCGACCAGCAGCGTGATCGCCACGCCGATCGGCACGTACCATGTAAATGCCAGGGAGTGGCCATGGATTTTCACCGTGAGCACGACAATGGCCATGATGACCACGGTGGCGATGAAGGCGATCGCGCCGTCGCGCTGATTGGCGCGTTTGATCAACAACCCGAGCAGGAACGCGCCCAGCAACGCGCCATAGGTGTAACCGGTGATGCTCAATCCCAGCACGACGACCGGGCTGTGGGTGTCGGTGAACATCGACGCGAAACCCATCATTGCGCCGGCCCAGAACAGCGTCGAAATCCGCGAGATCCGCAGCATCGTCTTGTCGCCGTAGTCGCGGCGACCGAACAGGCGGATCAGGTCGGTGAGGGTCGAGTTGGACATCGAGTTCATGGCCGACGACAGCGAACCCATCGTCGCGCCGAGAATGCCGGCGACCATCAGGCCCGATATGCCCGGCGGCAAACCGCGAATGATGAATTCCGGAAACAGGTCGTCGGGGCCGCTCAAGCCCAGTTGCGCCGGCGTTTGGCCGCCGAACTTGATCCACAGCAGCGTGCCGACCAACGAGAACAACGCGAATTGCGCCATCACGAATACCGCGCTACCGACCATGGCCTTGCGGCTGTCGCGCAGGTTCCGGCAGGCGAGGATGCGTTGCACCATCAGCTGGTCGGCACCGTGCGAGGCCATCGTGAACACGGCGCCGCCGAAGATTGCGGCCACGAATGCAAAAGGACTCGTCAGGATTGGCGCGTGGAAATTGAAGACTTCGAACTTGCCGGCCGCGAACGCGTGGCCGAGGTCGGCCAGCGACGTCCCGTGCAGCAGGATGCCGACGCTGAGGAGCGCACCACCGAGATAGAGCATCATCTGGATCGCGTCGGTCCACACCACCGCGCGAATGCCGCCGATGTAGGTGTAGGCGACGGTCACTCCGGCCAGCACCACGATGATGACCAGATAGCTCGCGTGCACGCCGATGGCCGCGAGCAGCAAGGCGATCGGAATTGCGGACGCGAAAAGCCGCACGCCTTCGGCGAGCAGGCGGGTGACCAGGAACGTCGCCGATGCGAGGCCTTGCACCTTGGGCCCGAAACGTATTCCCAGGTATTGGTAGGCGCTGACCAGATTGCCGCGCGCATACAGCGGAAGCAGCACGATCGCGACGATGCTGCGCCCCAGCAGGTAACCGAACGCCAGCTCGACAAAACCGTAGGCGCCGAGATACGCGACCCCCGGCACGCTGATCACGGTCAGCGTCGAAGTCTCGGTCGCGACGATCGAGAAACACACCGCCCACCACGACAGGTCGCGTTCGCCGACGAAGTAGTCGGTCGCGGAACGTTGCCTGCCACTGATGCGCAGCCCGATCGCCGCGATCACGATCAGGTAGATGACGATGATGGCGAGGTCAAGCACTAGTCGTCTTGTCCCATCGCGAACACGACATCCCCTCGGCAATGCGTCACGTCGGGATCATGTTTCGCATTTCGCACCCCATACTCCTCGCCGCCGTCAACACCGCTGGCCGACACATCTTGCCAATCCTACCCAACCGGCGGCGGGCGTCACCAATGAAAAACCCGAATGCAGGCATAGCTGCAAGCTATGGGCGGGGTCGCCACGCTGCAATGGACAGTACTGTAGGTTGGGTTTTTTCCAGGACTTGTTTCGGGAGAAGTCCAACAGCCGTCCAAAAACCGTTGGGCTTTGCTGCGCTCAACACCAACCTACACGAGCGGTCCGCTGCCGATTGCTTCATCGTCGGCGATGGCACGCTGCGGTGCGCGTTATCCTTGCGCTGGAAATTCTGCGTCGAACTTGCTGAAGGCGAAACGAGCGTGACCATCGACATCAACGGAGCACCGCTGTATCCGCCGACCCGGGTGTTGCTGGGCCCGGGACCGAGCGAACTCGATCCCGAGGTGTTGCGTGCGATGACGCTGCCGTCGCTGGGTTATGCCGACCCGGCGATGCTGCGAATCTTCGACGAACTCAAGGTGCTGCTGCGCGAAGCCTTCCAGACCACCAACGATTTCGCGATCGCGCTGTCTGGAACCGGCACCGCCGGCATGCAGGCAGCCCTCAGCAACACGATCGAGTCCGGCGACGCGGTCGTCATCGGCAGCATGGGCTATTTCGGCGAGCGCCTGGCGGCGATGGCCGAACGCCTGGATGCGAGAGTGACGCGGGTCGATGCGCCATGGGGTACTCCACTCGACGCGGATCGGATACGCGACGCGATCCGCAGGGTTCGCCCGCGCGTGGTCGGTGTGGTGCACGGCGAAACCTCGACTGGCGTCGCGCAGAATGGCATCGCCGACATCGCCGCCGCGGCGCATGAAGTCGACGCGCTGCTGATCGTGGACACGGTGGCATCGCTGGGCGGCCATCCGATCAATATCGATGCCGCCGGGGTCGATGTCTGCTACAGCGGCAGCCAGAAGGCGCTCGGCGCACCATCCGGCATGGCGCCGCTGACGTTGAACGAACGCGCGATGGAGCGTGTGCGCAGGCGCAAATCCCCGGTGTCGAGTTTTTACCTGGACGTACTGGCGCTGGAAAAGTACTGGTACCAGGGCCAATACCACCACACCATCTCGGCGCCGCTGATATACGCGCTGCGCGCGGCATTGCTCGGCTTGCACAACGAAGGATGCGAGCATCGCTGGGCACGTCATCAGCGCAACTTCGAAGCATTCCGCGCCGGCGTCGAAGCGCTGGGACTGAAGATATTGGCAGCGCCCGAACACAGCCTGCACACCGTGGCCGGCGTGCTGCTGCCCGATGGATCGGATGCAGGCGAAATACGAAAAGCGTTGCTGGACCGTTTCAGCATCGAAGTCGCGACCGGACTCGGCCCGTTCAAGCCGCGCATGCTGCGGGTTGGCTTGATGGGTTACGGCTCGCAACCGCAGTTCGTATTGCGATTGCTGGCTGCGCTCGAGGAAGTGTTGCGCACGCGTGGACATGCGTTCGAGGCCGGCGCCGGATTGGCGGCCGCGCAACGCTGCTGGCAGGCGTCTTGAGCCTCTCTCTTTGAGAAAATGTAGCGCGGGAGCAGCGCAGCGCATCCCGCCGTTTGACTCGAAGACGGCGGGTTGTCACCCGCCCTGCAACACCAACGGATTGATCGGACCGACATACTTGACGACAAACGCAGCAGCATGTAGCGCGGGAGCAGCGCATCCCGCCGCGCGACCCGAAGGGGGCGGGTTGTCACCCGCCCTGCAACACCAACGGATTGATCGGACCGACATACTTGACGACAAACGCAGCAGCACGTAGGGCGGGAGCAGCGCAGCGCATCCCGCCGTTTGACCCGAAGACGGCGGGTTGTCACCCGCCCTGCAACACGAATGGTTGATCGGACCGTCGCATTCAAGGCCAGGCAACGAGAAATGACAGCTTCCGGCCAATCGCCGCTCGACAAGCGCGAGCTGCTCACTGCCTTGCGCGAATTCCTGCCGGACGACGCGATCCTGCACGCGACGGAAGATTTGCGCCCCTACGAGTGCGACGGCCTGTCCGCGTATCGCCAGATGCCGATGGTCGCCGTACTGCCGCGCACCATCGAACAGGTGCAGCAGATCATGCGTGTCTGCCACGAACGCGGCGTGCCGGTAGTGGCGCGCGGCGCTGGCACCGGCTTGTCGGGGGGTGCGCTGCCGCTTGGCGACGGATTGTTGCTGAGCCTCGCGCGCTTCATGTCGATCCTCGACATCGATCCCGTCAACCGCACGATGCGGGTGCAGCCGGGCGTGCGCAATCTCGCCATTTCCGAAGCCGCGGCGCCGCATGGCTTGTATTACGCACCCGACCCGTCATCGCAGATCGCCTGCACCGTCGGCGGCAACGTGGCCGAGAACGCCGGCGGTGTGCACTGCCTCAAGTACGGCCTGACCGTCCACAACATCCTCAAGCTGAAAATGGTGACGATGGATGGCGAGCTGCTGACGTTCGGCGCCGACGCGCTGGATGCGCCAGGCTTCGATCTGCTGGCCCTCGCAACGGGCTCGGAGGGCATGCTGGGCGTCATCGTCGAAGTCACCGTCAAGCTGGTCCCGAAACCGGAGACCGCACGGGTCGTGCTGGCGGCTTTCGCCAATCTGGAACAGGCAGGCGCTGCAGTGGGTGCGGTGATCGCCACCGGTATCGTGCCGGCCGGGCTCGAGATGATGGACAACCCGGCGATCCGCGCCGCCGAGGCTTTCGTCCATAGTGGCTATCCGGTCGATGCCGCGGCGATATTGTTGTGCGAACTCGACGGCACCGCCGAAGCGGTTGCCGACGACATCAATCGAGTGAGCACGATCATGGCGCAGTGCGGCGCCAGCGCCACGCGGGTGTCGCGCGATGAGGCCGAACGCGCGAAGTTCTGGGCGGGACGCAAGATGGCGTTCCCGGCGATGGGCCGGATATCGCCCGACTATTACTGCACCGACGGCACCATCCCGCGCAAGCACCTGCCGCACGTACTGCGGCGCATCCAGGAACTCGGACGCGAGCACGACTTGGCCGTCGCCAACGTGTTCCACGCCGGCGACGGCAACCTGCACCCGATGATCCTGTACGACGCGAGCCGCCCGGGCGAACTCGAACGCGTCGAAAAGCTTGGTGGCGAGATCCTGAAACTGTGCGTCGAAGTAGGCGGCACCATCACCGGCGAGCACGGCGTCGGCGTCGAGAAGATCAACCAGATGTGCGACCAGTTTTCGTCCGCCGAGCTGTCGCAATTCCACGCGATCAAGGCGGCCTTCGATCCCCAAGGCCTGCTCAATCCGGGCAAGGCGGTGCCGCTGCTGAAGCGCTGCGCAGAATACGGCGGCCTGCACGTGCACGGCGGCGAACTGCCATTTCCGGAACTGGAACGATTTTGACCGTGTCGCACGATTCCAGCGCGGATATCCAGGCGCTTGTGGTCGACGCGATCGAACGGCGCGCCCCGCTGGCGATCGTCGGCGGCGGCACCAAGCATTTCCTCGGCCGTGAGGTGCAAGGCGAACGGCTTGCGCTCGGCGATCACCGCGGCGTCATCGACTACCACCCCGAAGAAATGGTCCTGACCGCGCGGGCCGGCACGCCGCTGTCCGAGCTCGAAACGCTGCTGGCCGGACAAGGCCAGATGTTCGCCTTCGAGCCGCCGCACTTCGGCGCCGCGGCCACACTTGGCGGCACAATCGCGGCCAATCTTTCCGGTCCGCGTCGCGCCTGCGCGGGCGCCGCGCGCGATTTCGTGCTCGGCACCCGCATCATCAATGGCCGCGGCGAGATCCTGCACTTCGGCGGTGAAGTGATGAAGAACGTCGCCGGCTACGACCTGTCGCGCCTCGTCACCGGCGCGATGGGCACGCTGGGCGTGATCCTGGACGTCAGCCTCAAGGTGCTGCCACGGCCGCGCGAAACCCTCACGCTGGTGCAGTCGCTGGCGCCGCGTGCGGCAATCGAAAACCTGTGTCGATGGGCGGCTGCACCGCTGCCGATTTCCGCTTCGTGCATCGAAGATGAGCATCTTTACGTGCGGTTGTCAGGAACGGCGAGCACGCTCACGAAAGCCCGCGCCACCATCGGCGGCAATGCGCTGGAAGATGCGGATACGTTCTGGCTGGACGTTCGCGAGCAGCGACGCCCCTTCTTTGACGGCGACGCGTCGCTATGGCGCATTTCGGTGTCGCCAGCGGCAAACGTGAACCTGCCGGGCGAGCAGATGATCGAATGGGGTGGCGCGCTGCGCTGGCTGAAGAGCGATGCTCCCGCGACGATGATCCGCGCCGCCGCGGAAAAACACGGCGGTCATGCGATGCTGTTTCGCAGTTCCGCTCGATCGTCGGATCCGTATCACCCGCTGCCCGGACCGCTGATGCAACTCCACAAGCGCATCAAGGCAGCCATGGATCCGCACGGCATTTTCAATCCGGGACGCATGTACACGGAGTTTTGAGCAACCTTGATTTGCTCGTCATCCCGGAATCGCGCAGCGATATCCGGGACCCAGTGCCTTTTTGCTTCAAGGTGTTGCGCGAAAGGCCCTGGGTAGACTCGCCGCATCCTTGCGGCTCGCCCCTTGGGCCGCCTTCGGCGTTCGCGTTGGCGATCTGCCAACGCAGTCCGCTTTCGCGGGAATGACGAAAAAGGTAGCTTGGTTTCCAGACAATCAGGTTCTTCGATGCAGACCAACATTGCCGCACCGTTCAAGAACACCGCCGAAGGCGACGAGGCCGAGGCGATCCTGCGCGCGTGCGTGCATTGCGGTTTTTGCACCGCAACCTGCCCGACGTATCAATTGGTGGGTGACGAGCTGGATGGGCCACGCGGCCGCATCTACCTGATGAAGATGGTGCTGGAAGGCGAAACGCCGAGCCGCAAGACCCAAGTGCACCTTGATCGCTGCCTGACCTGCCGCGCTTGCGAAACCACCTGTCCATCGGGCGTCCAGTATGGACGCCTGGTGGATATCGGCCGCGCCGTGGTGGACGCGCGGGTTCAGCGGCCGCTCGCCGAACGCATCATGCGCCGCGTGTTGCGCGCCATCGTCCCGTACCCGAAGCGCTTCGGTTTTTTCTACAAGCTCGGACGCATCGCACCGCAAGCGTGGTCGGGCGGCATGTGCAAAACGCCGCGGCGCCCCGAAGCCGACTCCTGGCCCGGGAACCGTGGGCTCAAGCGCAAAATGCTGGTACTCGACGGCTGTGTGCAGCCGGTCGCTGCCCCCGTCACCAACGCGGCGGCGGCGCGCGTGCTGGCGAAGCTCGGCATCGAACTCGTGCGCGCCGAAGGCGCGGGCTGCTGCGGCGCCATCAGCCATCACCTGACGGCGCCCGAAGAAGCCAAAGGATTCATGCGCCGCAACATCGACGCATGGTGGCCGCACATCGAAGCCGGCGCCGAGGCCTTGGTGATGACCGCGAGCGGCTGTGGCGCAATGGTGCGCGAATATGGCCATCTGTTGCGCGGCGATCCGGACTACGCGGCGAAAGCCGCGCGTGTTTCGGAGCTGACGCGGGATTTGAGCGAAGTGGTGGCGCGCGAGGATCTGCAAGCCTTCGTAGGCATTGGCCATGGCCGCTGCATCGCGTGGCATTCTCCCTGCACGTTGCAGCACGGTCAGAAAATCGTCGGCGTGGTGGAACAGATCCTGCGAACGGCGGGATTCGAACTCGTGCCGGTGCGCGACAGCCATCTCTGCTGCGGCTCGGCCGGCACCTACTCGTTGTTGCAAAAGAAGCTGTCGGAGCCGTTGCTCCGCAACAAGCTCGATGCGCTCCAGGCAGGTCGCCCGGCGGTCATCGCCACTGCCAACATCGGCTGCCAGTTGCACCTCGGCAGCGAATCGGCGGTGCCGGTCCATCACTGGATCGAATTGCTGGATGAGCCTGCTCTTGCGGATCACTGAGTAAAGCTTGGTCAATCCTACGGTCGTCATTCCCGCGAAAGCGGGAATCCAGTGTCTTTGCTGGAACGCCCCGATCTTCCAAAGCACTGGATCCCGGATATCGCTTCGCGATTTCGGGATGACGAGCAAACCAGAAGCTTCCGCAAGACTCAGTTGTACAGCAGGTATTTCCGCCGAACCTTTTCGAACTGCGACAGGCCGGTTTGCCAGCGCCGCTGCATCTCGGAGACGGGAATGTCTTTCTCGATATCCTGTCGTACCCAGTCGTTGCCGATCAGGCGATCGAAATCGGAGGCATCGAAGGCGAACTGCTGTGGATAGAGTTCGTGGATCGTCGCGATCACGGTGAGCCCGATGAGCACCGGATTGAACGCATTGCGGTCCATCACATGCACCTCGATGCCGTTGCACGACTTGCCTTCGTATTTCGAAAAGGTCGGCGTGAAATGGACGGGTCGAAATCGCACGCCGAGCAGTTGCTTCTCGTTGAGTACGTCTGACAATTTTTCCGCGTCGATCCACGGCGCCCCGATCAGCTCGAACGGGCGCGTCGTACCGCGGCCTTCGGACACGTTGGTGCCCTCCACCAGGCCCATGCCCGGATACACCAGCGCGGTGGTTTCGGTCGGCATGTTGGGGGACGGCATCACGAATTGGAGCGCCATGTCGTCGTAATACATCGAGCGCTGCCAGCCGCGCATCTTCACCACCGTCAGGTCGGCGCCGATATGGAACTCACTGTTGAAGAGCCCGGCCAGTTCGCCGATCGTCATGCCGTAGCGCAATGGAATCGGGTACTCACCCACGAACGAAGCGAACTTGGGATCGAGCACCGGCCCCTGCACCCCGGTGCCGCCGATCGGATTCGGTCGATCCAGCACGAGGATCGGAATGTGCGCCGCCGCCGCGGCTTTCATCGCGTCCGCCATCGTGTACAGGTAGGTGTAAAAGCGTGCGCCAACGGCCTGGATGTCGAACACCAGCACGTCCACGCCCTTCAGCATCGCTGGCGTCGGCTGGCGGATCTTGCCGTACAGGCTGTACACCGGCAAGCCGGTCACCGGATCGCGATCGGATCCGACGCTCGCACCGGCCTGATGTGCGCCGCGGATACCGTGTTCGGGACCGAAAAGCGCGACCAGATGCACGCCCGGCGTATGCGCCAGCAGGTCGACATCGCCGACGAGTTGGCGGTCGACACCGGTCGGGTTGGTGATCAGGCCGACGTGCTTGCCGCGGATCAGGTCAAGCCGATCGTGCAGCAAGACTTCGATGCCGGTCTGGAAGTCGGCGGTGGAATACTTGTGCGCCGCAGCCGGCATCGCCGCGAATGACGTCGAACATGCCCACAGCGCGAGCAGTGCGACGATGGTCCGGCAGGCGCGGCCGCCATCAATAGTCACGCTGCTGCCACTGGTTGTCGGTGATCTTCGGCAGCGTCGTTTTGCCGTCGGCATGGACCTGAAGATCGTCCACGTACCAGCCGCGGCCATTGATTTCGTCATCGGTCCGATAGCGGAACTGGACGAACTGCGCATCCGCCGGCAACGCCACCGTTTTGGTTTGCCAACCGTCGCTGGAACCCGTCAACACATCGAGCGCCTGCCAATGCACGCCATCGGACGATGCCTCGATGCTGCCGTAATCGTCATCGGGTTGCAGGCGATACCAAGTCTGGAAAGTCAACTTGGCGCCGGAATGCGGCGCGACTTTGGCGGTCAACGTCCGGTTCAAATAATCGCCATACCCCGAGAACCATGCCGATCCGCCGTCGGGTGACGTAACGGGAATCGCGTTGGCGATATCGGTATTGATGTCGTGCAGGGCGGTGACGGCGGACGGACCGTGACGGTTCGGATGCACGCGGTTGGTCAGGATCACGGCAACGATGTCGTTGCGCGTGTTGATGACCAGCGACGTACCGGTAAAACCTTCATGACCCGACGAGTGCGGCCCGGAAAGCGCGCCCATCAGCCAGCCGCGGTCGATCGACCAGCCAAGGCCGGTGGCGTCGTCCGGAAATTTCTTGTCCCAGTTGGTCAGCAGCAGATCGACCGCATGTTGCGACAACACGCGAGCGCCGTCGTAGGTGCCGCCGTTCAACATCATCTGTCCGAAAATCGCGAGGTCGTACGCGGTGCTGAAAACCCCGGCGTGCCCGGCGACGCCGCCGAGCGCCCACGAATTTTCATCATCGACCGATCCCCACAGCATCCCGCGATGCGTCCACGGCTGGTATTCGCTCGCCGTGATGCGCGGCTTCAGTTTGGCCGGCGGGTCGTACATCGTGTCCGTCATGTGCAACGGCCCGGTGAGATGCTTGCGGATGAACACGTCCTCGCGCTCGCCGCTCAACTTTTCGATCAGGGCGCCCAGGGTGATGAAGTTGATGTCGCTGTAAACGTAGTGGGTCCCGGGCGGATGTTCGAGCGGCAGTTGCAGCACGTAGTCCATGCGGTCCTTGCGCGAGCCCTTGATTTCGAACAGCGGCGTCGGCGGATCGGGGCGAAATCCGGATGTGTGCGTCAGCAACTGCCGTATCGTCACTTCCTCCTTGCCGTGAACACCGAACTGCGGCAGGTACTTGGCGACCGGATCATCGAGCTTGAACTTGCCCTCGTCCCACAACTGCATGATCGCGACAGCCGTGAACAGCTTCGAGACCGAAGCCATGTCGAAGATTTCATCCCTTTCCATCGGCCGCGGATCGCTCGCCAAGGCGTAATCGCCATTCGTGTAGAGCGACGCGTAACCATAGGCCTCCCATTTGGCGATCACGCCGCGGCGCGCGACCAGCACCACGGCGCCGGGCGCCGCACGACGAGCCAACGCACGGCTGACGGTGCCGTCGATGTCATCCAGCGCCTGCGGCACGAACCCCGCCTCGGCTGCCGAACCTTCGTGCAAAACCGTCGCGCAAGGGCAACCCGGCTGATTCCAGGCATGCGCCGCGTACGAAGGACTGGCGGCCCTTGCCGGCACTATCCCGACCAGCATCATCGCCAGAACGACGGACATCACTACTCGAACCTGATTGCCTGCAATCATGCTTTTTGGACCTTCTCGAAATGAACCGCGGTAAATGGATCCGCATCAATAATGGATTGCCTGGGCCTGCTGACCCAGCACTTTCCAGATCGCCGGATCTTCATAACCCAATACCCAGGCCGAAAATCCACGGAAATGATACTGACGGACCAGTTTCAGCTTTTCGGAAAACGAGCGGGCGTTTTCGATGAACAGCCATTCGAAAACACCGTTGGGCCCCGGCCAATACGCATAGTCCACGCCCATCGAGTCCATCCACTGCGGCGTGACCTGATGGCGATCAAGCAGATCCTGCACTTCGCGCCAGCTGATTTCATCGCGCGTCGAATGCGGACCCTTCTTGTCGCTGTAGGCGGCGTACCAGTGATCCGAATACGTGGGAATGCCGAATGAAACCTTGTCCGGATCGATACCAAGCCGCACCAGATAATCGGCCATTCGCCGCATCCACGGCAGGCCGGCGACGGGGCCGGGCGGCGTCAGGGCCGTGTTCTGGTCGTAGGACATGAACGACATGAAATCGCCGATCGCGGCAAGCTTCTTGAAATCGAAAGCCCCTTTCCAGTTCTCATAAAGAAACTTGCTGAAATCGGAACCATCCGATGCCGGCACCGGCTGCTCCGCCTTGACCACCGCCATCGAAATCTTGAAACCGTGGGCGTGCAAGGCCTTGGCGGCCTCGCGGTAGAAATCCGTGTAGGCCTCGCCATCGGTCACATGCACGTTTTCGAGATCGAATTGCCAGCCGTAATAGTGATCGTGCTGCGCGTCGTACAGCATGATGTCGATCGCACGCGCACGCGCCTTGGGGTCATTCAAGAACGCGTGGATGCCTTCCTGATCGAAGCTCGCGACGATCGGCATGACCTTGACGCGGTTGGCCGCCGCGATCTGCAACACGCGCGGATCAACACCGCCGTAAACCGTGCCGTATTTGTCGATGTGGTACGCCGCCGGCACGATGATGGAGATCTGCGACGCATGCGCCTTGAAGCTCTGCAGCGCGTCCATCGTGTCGGTCATGTAGAACAGGTTTTCCGACTTGACGGATTGGGCCAAGGCATTTCCCGAGGCAATCAGCAATCCGCACCCGAACAAGAGGGCAAGACGAAAACGCCTCGATGTCATTTTGTTCATCTCCCGTCCCGTGGCTGCATCGCCCGGCAAGCAAGCTCGCTTTTCGAGCGCCGATGATCGGCGATACACGCGAAAACACCGCCGTCGAATCGCGCTCGCCCTCACCGTCAACCAGCGACGCGGCATGGCTGCACGACCGTTCGCACGGCCGACGGCGGTGTGTTCTTGTGGCCGGAATCGTACACGCGCGCAACCCGCGTGTAGAGGCGACCCAGGCGTGGTGGCGCGCGGCGGCGCCGCGTCTGCGCTTCTGTGAAGGTGCAGCAGACAAGCGGTTTCAGGAAGTTTCGAGCGTCCCGGCAGCTAACGAAACCATAACCACCAGCTATGTCGAGTGACTGTCTTTTCATTGGTGGTTTTCGCCGGCCATTGATTATGCTCGACGGCATACCCGAGGGGCGCACGAGAAGATTCGAGGGTCGTGCGCATGCTGCTGCTGCCCTCGGCAGGTTTGGCGTTCGCATATGGCGTGCGACTTGAACAGCAGCATTGAAATTGCCGCGCTCACCGCACCCGCAAGCTCACTACACGCGTGACCATCCACCGGGGAGTACGTAACATGATGAGCAAGTCTCTGCGCACGACGCATCGCAACAACATTTTCAAGCGCAAGGCCCTGGCCATCGCCATCGGCTCGGCTGCGTTGGGGTTCGCCGGTGCAGCCTGGGCGCAGGCCACCAGCGGCACCATCTACGGCACCACACCGGTGGCATCCGGCGAAAGCATCCTGATCACCGGCGGCGCGGGCTACAACCGCACCATCACGGTGGGACCCTCCGGCAAATATTCGATCACCCTGCCCGTGGGCACATACACCGTGTCGTTGCTGCAGGACGGCAAGGTGGTACAGAGTCGAACCGGCGTGACACCGGCCGCGGCTGGCGCGGTGGCGGTGGATTTCGCATCCGCCACGGCGGGCGCGACCACGCTCGGCGCGGTCAACGTCACGGCCAATTCGATCCCCGCGATCGACGTGACCACCACCAACCAGGTCACCACGATCACCGCCAAGCAATTGCAGCAACTCCCCTTGGCGCGCACTGCCGAGGACATTGCCCTGCTGGCACCGGGCGTCGGCATGGGCAGCCCCGAACTGAGCGGCGGCCCGCTGGGCACGCCCGCCAATGTGTTCGGCGGCGCCTCGACAGCCGAGAACGCGTATTACGTGGACGGCATGAACACCACCGAGGCGCTCAACCAGCAGGGCGGCATCACGCTGCCATACGGCGCGATCCAGCAGCAGCAGACCTTCATATCGGGCTACGGCGCGAAGTACGGCCGCTCGATCGGCGGCGTGATCAACCAGATCGGCAAGAGTGGTTCCAATGAATGGCATTTCGGTGGGCGGGCGCAATGGCGACCCGCCAAATTGCGATCCGATCCGATCAATTACTACTACGCCAATCCGCTGATCACGGATCCCGTGTCGGATGCGGGTACCCTGCCCGGCGACATCGCCGTCTATCGCAAGGACAACGGCTCCAGCGAAACGACCTACGACGCCTATGTCAGTGGTCCGATCATCAAGGACAAGTTGTTCTTCTTCGTGGGCGCCGAGCAGGACAACAGCAACTATCGGACGACCAGTGAGTTTGGCGGTGGCGCCACTACCGAGGACGTGACAGTCCACGATCCCAAACTCTATGCCAAGCTGAACTGGAACATCAACGACAACAACATCCTGACCGTGACCGGCCTCCAGAACGAGCACAAAGTATGGGGCACTGTTTACGACTTCGACTACGACACCCTGCAGAAGGGTGGTTTCAACAGTCTTGACCAGACCGGCAAGACCGCGTTCCGGATGTGGACGGCCAATTACACGTCCTACCTCAGCGACAACCTCACCCTGAATGCGATGCTGGGCAAGATGCACGGTGAGTATTACACGCAGCAGCCGGGCTATCCCGGCTTCGACCCGTCGCTGCCGCACATCGCGAATGCTTCCTATCAGGACCCGGCATTCGTCCCACCGGGCGGCATCCGCAACTCGCAGGGCAATTCTACGGTCGCGGACCCTGGACATAGCGAAACGGTGATGAACTATCGCCTGAGCCTCGACTACAAATGGGGCACGCATGATTTCCAGATCGGCATCGACAACATCAACTCCTGGGATCTGCTTGATGGCTCGGTCAACACCGGGCCGGGCTACCAGTGGATCTACGGGCAAAGCGACGCCGGCAAGCCGGTTTTCGGTGTCGATCCCAGTGTCCCGCCGTATGTCGGCCCATCGTCACAGTGCGACTCAGGCGGCACCTGCTACTACGTGCAAAAGCACGTGGACATCAGCAGCGCCTCGGTACGCGTGGCCCAGCGCGCACAATACGTCGAGGACAACTGGCAGGTCACCCCCAACCTGCTGTTGAACCTCGGCCTGCGCAACGACCAGTTCGTGAACTACGACGGGTCCGGCGTGCCTTACATCCGCGAAACCACGCCGCAATGGGCACCGCGCATCGGCTTCAGTTGGGACGTGCACGGCGATTCCACCCTGAAGGTGTTCGGCAATGCAGGCCGCTATTACCTGGCACTTCCAACCCAGTTGGCGCTGTCCATTGCCGCACCGGTGACCAACGCCGGGGTTTACGGCACCTACACCGGCGTCGATCCGGCGACCGGCGAACCGATCGGTTTCACGCCCTTGCCGCAAAGCCCTTCCACGGGCGTCTCGATCGACAGCGAATACGGCCAGCCAAAGGACCCGCGCGTCTCGGCCGCCCAGAACATCAAGCCGGAGTATTCCGACAACTTCGTGCTGGGCATGCAGCAGCAGTTCCAGATGCTGGGCACGAGCTGGGTCTTCGGCGCGACTGGCACGTACCAGAAGATGACTCGCATCATCGACGACTATGACGATGAGCAAAGGGAGTGCGCAGCCGGTCGGGCGCGGGGTTACGACTGGATGACCCCGGACAGCTGCAGCGACTGGACGCAAAGCCTGATCATGATCAATCCGGGTGAAACCAGCGACATCCTGGTGAAGGGTCCGGACGGCCAGTTGCATCCGATCAACTTCACCCGCGAGGAGCAGGGCCTCACGCGCGGACCGATACGCAAGTACTACTCGATCGACTTGTCCCTGCAACACGAGTGGGACGGCAAGTGGTTCGCCAAGATCGACTATGTGTTCTCGCGCACCTGGGGCAACACCGAGGGTCCGGTCAGCACATATTCGCAGCAGAGCGGATCCTACGAGTCGCTGACCACCGCGTGGGACTTCCCGGAAAGGATGGAGTACTCGTACGGCATCCTGCCCAACGATCGCAAGCACCAACTCAAGGTTTTCGGCGCGTACGCGATCACCCCGGAATGGACCGTCGGCGGCAACCTGTACATCGCTTCGGGCACGCCGCGCCTGTGCCGCGGCGGCTACGGCCCCAACCAGATCGCGCTGCACGGATCACACACCTATTACTGGTGCGGCGGCGTACCGGTGCCGCCCGGCTCGCTTGGACGATTGCCCTGGACCCATCAGTTGAGCCTCAACGTGGACTACCGGCCGACGTGGGCCCAGCACAAGCTCGACTTCAATCTCGCCGTGTTCAACGTCTTCAACCAGCAGACGGTGCTCTTCTACAACGACTTCTTCGGAACGACGTCCAGCCCGAATCCCGACTTCGGAAGGGTCCAGGACACGCGTTCGCCACGATATTTCAGATTCTCGGTGTCCTACGACTTTTGAGAGCTCCCCGCTCACTCTCCGCCGCCGGGCGCAAGCCCGGCGTTTTTTTTCATCATCGTCGCTGGCACGACGTCGGAAGATCGCCCCGCCGAGTTTGACCGCGGTTTGCTTGAACACCATTTAATATTGGGGCCACCGTCGATCACGCAGTGAGCACGCTTTCGATGCCGCAATCGTTGCAAGATCCATCGCAGCGCCCATTGTCATCGGTGGCTACGCGGCTGCTGGCGCGGGCTCGCAGGGAATGGGAACAGCGGCAATTCGACGCCGCCGAGGGATCGCTCAACAGCGTGCTGGCCCTGGCCCCGGATTGTCTGGATGCCGTCCGCATGCTCGGCATGGTGGCGCAGCGCCGCGGTCAGCATGCCAAGGCCGCCGATTGTTTCCGGAAGGTGCTCGCCGTTTTTCCGCGGGATGACGAGTTGCACGTCGGACTCGGCATCGCCCTGTTCGAACTCGCCGAACCCGAGCAGGCGCTCACGCACTTGCGACAGGCCTGCGCGCTGGCGCCAAATTCCGCACTGGCGTGGTTCAATCTCGGCGAAGCGCTCGGTCGTCACGCACATTCGCAGGATTCGATCGCGGCCCTGCGGCGCGCGGTCGAACTCAACCCCGCGCACGTTTCAGCGCGATTGTCGCTGGCGCGCGTCCAGGCCAGCCTCGGTCATATCGATGCGGCGGTGAAGGGCTACCGCGAAGTGGTGCGCCGCGACCCCGGCAAGGCCGAAGGCTGGTTCGGACTGTCGAATCTCAACACGGTGCGCTTCGATGCGGCCGATGCTGCACGCATGCAGCAGGCACTGTCACGGCCGGGCCTCGCCAGCCGCGAATACGAGTTGCTGGCTTTCAGCTATGCGAAGGCTCTGGAAAACCAAAACGAATACGCGCAGGCGTTCGACGTCTTCGAACACGGCAACGCCTCGCGCCGCCAGCGCGTGAAGTGGGACGCGGCGGGCGAACGCCGCCGTGTCGCGGCCATCCAGGACGCGTTTTCCAAAGACCTGCCCGCGCCACTCGATACGCAACTCGGCCGCGAGGCCATCCTGATCATCAGCATCCCGCGTTCCGGCTCGACCCTCGTCGAGCAGATCCTTGCATCGCACCCTCAAGTCGAGGGCGCGAACGAGATCAAGGACATGACGCAGGTGATCGATGCGGAAACCGCGTCTCGCCATTCCGCGTTCCCGCTGTGGGTGCCGGACGCCGGCGCCGAGGATTGGCAGCGCATGGGCCGCGACTACCTCGCGCGCACCACACGCTGGCGCGAACACAAGCCGCGCTTTACCGACAAAAGTCTGGTGACGTGGTATCTCGTCGGCGCAGCGCTTGCGATGATGCCGGCGGCGCGAATCGTGATCGTCCGGCGCGATCCGGTCGAAACCTGCCTCGGCTGCTTCCGGCAGTGTTTCAGTGAAAACAGCGGCTTTGCCTGCAGCATGGATGAACTGGCCGATTACTGCATCGACTTCCTCCGCCTCACGCGATTCTGGCTGCAGAAATATCCTGATCGGGTGATGGACCTTCGATACGAATCGCTGGTCGCCGACCCGGATACCGAAGTCCGCCGCTTGCTGGACTTCTGTGGCCTGCCCTTCGATCCCGCCTGCCTCGATTTCCACAAGACCGCGCGCACGGTGCAAAGCCTGCCCAGTGCCGCGCAGGTGCGACAACCGATCCGGCGCGACACCGCGCGCAGCGGGTTGTACGGCGACAAGCTGGATCGACTGCGCCAGCGGCTGCGCGATGCCGGGGCATTGGCAGAGTGAAGCTCGCGCGCTGCGATCAGGCACGTATTCCACGCGTGGCACGTTTGCTGGCCGCAGGGCTCGCGATTTCCATCATGGCCGCCTGCGCGCCGCTGCCGCCACGCAATCCGATGGCGACCTGGATGCCGTCGAAGAACCATGACATCCGCAAGCCGCAGTTGATCGTTCTGCACTTCACCAATCAGGGTTCGGTGCAACACGCGCTGGACACCTTGCGCACCCGCAACCCCGACGGTCCGGTCAGTGCGCATTACCTGATCGGCCGCGACGGCCATATCTATCAACTGGTCAGCGACACCTTGCGCGCGTGGCACGCGGGTCCGGGCCGCTGGGGCACGATCACCGACGTCAATTCGGCCTCCATCGGGATCGAGATCGACAACAATGGCCATGTACCGTTTCCGCCCGCGCAGATCGCCAGCCTGATCGATCTGCTGACCGACCTCACCAAGCGCTGGCACATTCCGCGCGCGCAGATCATCGGCCACGAGGACATGGCGCCATCGCGCAAGGACGACCCCGGTCCCCTGTTTCCATGGGCGACATTGGCGGCGGACGGTTTCGGCTTGTGGCCCGATCCGGTCGACACCCTGCCCGACCCGCCAGCCGGTTTCGATCCGTGGATGGCGCTGACCGCAATCGGCTATTCGCTGGACGATCCGCCCGCCGCGGTGCGCGCCTTCCACGACCACTTCCGCGGCATGCGCGGCGACACGCTGGATGCCGAGGACCTGCGCATCCTCAACAATCTCGTGGGCAAGATCGAGCGCGGCGCGACGGAGAAATAGGCTGGGTGGCGAACGTCGCAGCGCAATGCAACGCGCAGCAAGTCATTGCGACCTGCCGCGCGCCACAACCTCGTGCTTGTTTACGCTTGCTGGCGGCGCCGCCGCCAGCCGTAGCCCACGCCAAGCATCAGCAGCCCGAGGCCGAACAGGCCAAGTTCCCCCGGCTCCGGGACCGAAAGCGTCACGTCAGCGGCTCCCGGGGAGTTCGCGAAATCGGTGAACAGGTAGAAGTCCGTCCGGTTCGGAAGCGGTGGATTGGCAAAAAACGAAACCGTGAACAGGCTGCCCGGGTCGGGCAACGCTTGCGGGCAATCATCCGTCGCGAAATTCGTGGGAATGCTGCCGCATTCCAGCTGGTCGCCACTGGATGAGCCCCCGGCGGGCACGATGAACTGGAAGGTGAACTTGGTGACTGCCTGGAGGGTGACGTTATTCATCCACAGGCAATAGCTGAACCCGCTGGTGTCGACGCCTTGCACATCTCCACAGGGAATGAAATTCACTTGGTACGTATGGTTGATGAGCCCGATGCTGCAGGGGTCGTCATGAGTGCACTGCGGCGGCGTGGTCGCCGGCAGGGTGTCCGAAGGCGGATCAAAAATCACCCGCGTCGCAAACGCTGCCGGCGCGGTCATGGCGAGAACCACGGCTGCTGCCGCAAGAACCAGATAACGTGTCATCACTGAATACCCCTTTGATTTGCGGGTTGCGGAGGAACCGCAAAGTTTCATGTTCCCGAGCTTTGGTTCTGCATGGGTTGTGCCACCACTACAACCCATTGTTTTGATTGCAATCCGAACCACGAGGACATACCAACTCTGTAAACTCTTCCGACGCGGGATTCGAGCGCCGCGACAGCAATTCCATTCAACCCATTGTCTTTCTGAGCTTTTATCTCGAGCGCGCCCGCACCGTCAGGGTGTAAACAGTTTTGACATTCCAAACGAACGTGAACCGCACGAAATCGAACGCGCAGTCGCCCGCAATTCGCTGAATTGCTCAGGGTTCGCCGGCAGCCGCGGTGGCCGCCACCGCGTGATCCGGCAGCGGCAGTCCGGCCTGTTTGCACAAGGCTGCAAAGCGCGGATCGTGCTGGTAGGCCAACACGAAGGGGTCGGTGAGCAGCAGGCCGGAGAAATTCGGATCGCGCTGGCTCCAGGCACGCTGCAGCCAGTCGAACATTTCATCAGGACGCTTGCGTACGGCGTAGAGGTCGGCCACGAAATAAGGCTGGTCCTTGCCCTGCTTGGTGATGTAATCGTGCAACGCCGCGTCGGCCTGTTTGCCGTCGGCGCCGATCTGCGCCGCAAGCGCCCGTGCCCATGGACCAATCACCGGATCGGTTTCCTTGGCGGCGTTGCTGCGTGCCGCGTCCACATCGCCGCGCAGGACGTCGACCTCGGTCAGGATGCCATACAACCACGGATAATTCGGCTGCCAGGCCAGCCCTTTCTTGGCAACCTCCTCCGCCGCATCCAACTGGCGTTGTCCAAGCAGGGCAATCGCCAGATTGAAGTAGATGTCGACACGCGCCGGATCGTTGGCGAGGGCCTTGCGGTACATTTCTACCGCCGCCTGCAGTTGCCCCAGGTTCTCGAGCCCGCTGGCCAGGTAATTCATGCTGGTGGTGTCATTGGGGGCCAGCTCATGGGCCCGCTTGTACTCGGCGAGCGCCCCGATGGGGTCGTTGTCGACCGCAGCCAGCAGGTAACCGCGATCGGTATGGGTGTATGCCGCATTGGGAGCCAGTGTTTGCTCCCTGTCTAGTGCAGCGCGGGCCTGGGCAAAAGCCTGCTGGCGCGCGTCGCCGGTCAGAAACAACACGCCAAGGTTGACCGATGCATTGGACATCAGCCCCCAGACATAGGCGTAGTCCGGATCGAGCGCGAGGGCGTGCTGAAACAGCGAAATGCCCTGGCGGATGCTGGACTCGGTGCCGCGGCGGTAGATGGCCCGCCCCTGCAGCATCAGCTCGTAGGCCTCCACGTTGCCGCTGGGCGGCTTGTCGCTTGCCACGATGGTTTTGCCGAGCAGCTTGACCTTGAGCGCGTCGGCGACGGCTTCACCGATCTTCGACTGGATTGCGAAGACGTCGTTGAGCTTTTCGTCATAGCTGTGCGACCACACGCTGGTTCCGTCCTTGGCGCGGATCATGTTGACGGTGACCCGGATCCGGTTGGCCTGCTGGCGCACCGAACCCTGGATCAGGTGGGCGACCCCGAGGGCAGCACCGATCTGGGCGAGACTGTCTTCGCTGTCGCGGAACTTGAAGCTGGAATATTTCCCGATCACCTTCAGCCCGTTGACCTGGGTAAGGTCGGAAATCAATTCTTCCGAAAGCCCATCGGAAAAATACTGCTGCTTGGGATCACCGCTGTCGTTGGTCAGCGGCAGCACGGCCACCGACTGGAAAGGAACCTTCGCCAGTGCCGCGTCGATGGCCTTCGCGTCAGCCGCCCCGGCCGCGCTGTTCACGTCGCGATGCAACACGAACGTGTTGGTGATCAGCAGCACGATCGCGACCGCCATGACGCCGATGATCCACAAGTCCAGCTTGCGCCCGGTGGCGCGATGGAATGCCTGATCGTGACTGGCGTCGTCGCTTTCGAGCTTGAAGCCTTGCGGCGTCAGCTTGTAATACCAGGAAAAGGCCACCCAGAAGGGAAATCCGATCGCGCACGCGATCACGAACCAGCGGGTGATCCACTCCGGCGCCCGGAACACGGGGGCAAGTTGTGCGATGCCTTGCGAAAGTGCCCACACCGCGCCGATGTAGACCGCCGCGGCGCGCCACACGTGGCGATAGCTGAGTTCCGCAATTAAGCCGCGCTTACCTGGCGACCCGTCGTGGCTGATCACTATGTGCCCCGCCGCTCCCACCGGCTACAGGCCGGTCTCCAGATGAGCGCAAGTGTCGGGCTTCATGGGGCGCGATGCAAGCCCGGAATGAATCACCCGATGGCGCCGGGCGCTTGCCAATCGACAGGCTTCATCGATCCCTGTGGACGATGTAGCGCGCCATCCAGCGCAGCGGTTCGGCGGCATCGCCGAAGCGATCGAGCGCAGCCAGCGCCTCCGCGTACAACGCGTCGGCGCGGCGCTTGGCGTTGTCCATGCCCATCAACGACGGATACGTGGCCTTGCCGCGGGTGGCGTCGGCGCCGTGGGTCTTGCCGGTGAGGGCCTGTTCTCCTTCAACGTCCAGCACGTCGTCCTTGATCTGGAACGCGAGTCCCATGCATTCGGCAAAACGATCGAGTGCGTCGCGCGAGGCGCTCGCAAGGCCGGTGGCGGCGCAAGTCGGCATCAGCACCGCCGCGCGGATCAGCATGCCGGTCTTGTCGCGATCGAGTGCTTCGAGGTCCGCGGCGGCGAGTTGCTTGCCTTCGGACTCGAGATCCACCGCCTGCCCGCCGGTCATGCCTTCGGAACCGGCAGCGCTGGCGAGGATCGCGATCATGCCCAGCCGTTCGATGGCCTCGCGCGTGCCGTCGCGAGCAAGGATCTCGAATGCGCGCGTGTGCAGTGCGTCGCCGGCCAGGATTGCGGTCGCCTCGCCAAAGGCCGCGTGCGTGGACGGCTTGCCGCGTCGCAGCGCGTCGTCATCCATCGCGGGCAAATCGTCGTGCACCAACGAGAACACGTGCACGCATTCGACCGCACACGCGGCATCGTCCAGGCGCTCGGGTGCGACGCCCAGCACTTCACCACTCGCATAGCACAGCAACGGCCGGATGCGTTTGCCGCCACCGAGTGCCGCGTAGCGCATTGCCGCATGCAGCGACGCGGGTCGGGCATCGGCCGCGGGCAGCCGCGCATCCAGCGCGCCCTCGACACGTTCGAGGTATTCCGGCACCCGATCGGCAAACGACATCGACCCACTCCTTCTCCCGCGGCAGCGGCCGCGAATCGCCGCGAGCCTAGCGAGGGCGGCGCTTGCGTGTCAAAGCAATTTCCGCGCGACTTCCACCTTATCTTCACGCACAATGCGTACGATCACGAAGTCGGCTGACGATGTGCCGCAGGAGACCAGCAGAATGATCGCCAAAGCTTTCGCCAGTGGATCGCGGCGCGGCGCCCACGGCTACCAGGCGCGCATTCTGCCGGAGGTATCGCGCACCTTTGCACTGACCATTCCGCAACTCGACGTGCGCCTGCGCACGGTGATCGCGAATGCGTATCTGTTGTGCCGGATCGCCGACACCATCGAAGACGAAAAAGCCCTCCCGGGCGACGTGAAGCAGCAGTTCCACGACCGCTTCACGCGGGTGGTGGAAGCCACGGAAGACCCGGCATCGTTCGCGCGCGACCTGGCGCCGCTGCTCGTCGGCAACACGCTCGCCGCCGAACGCGACCTGGTCGCGCACACCTCGGAAATCATCCAGGTCACCAACGGCTTCAATCCGGCGCAGCGCGACTCACTGGCGCGCTGTATCCGCACGATGTGCACCGGCATGCCGAGCTTCGAGCGCCGCACCAGCAGGGCCGGCCTCGCCGACATGCACGAAATGGATCGCTATTGCTATTACGTCGCCGGCATTGTCGGCCAGACCCTCACCGACCTTTTTTGCGATTACTCGCCGCGCATCGCCGAGCGGCGCGAAGAGCTGTCGGCGCTGGACGTGTCATTCGGGCAAGGCCTGCAGATGACCAACATCCTCAAGGACTTCTGGGAGGATCGCGATCGCGGCGCCTGCTGGTTGCCGCACGACCTGTTTGCCCGCGCCGGCGTGGAACTGGAAGACATCCGCCGCAACGCCGTGCCGGATGCATTCGGCAGGGCCTACGCACAACTGATCGGCGTCGCCCACAGCCATCTTCGCAACGCACTCGACTACACCTTGTTGATACCCGAAAAGGAGGTGGGCATCAGGCGCTTCTGCCTGATTGCGCTGGGACTCGCGATGCGCACGCTCGGTTCGATCCTGGCCAAGCCGGATTTCACGGCCGGCGCACAGGTGAAAGTGTCGCGGCAAGTCGTCAAGAAGATCGTGATCGTCACCCACCTGTTCGCGGGCTACAGCCGCGTGCTGCAGCGCTGGTTCGCGCGCATGGCGGACGGCCTGCCGCTGCAGGCGCTGGCGAGCGACTGGCGCGGATTGCTGCCCGACCCGCACAGCGCGTGGCCGCGCAGCGATGCATGCGGCCCCGCGCAGGCTTTTACCTACAAATGAGGGCCTGCTGACGCCATGGCGCCCGATTCCGGCATTCCGCACTATCGCCCCGCGGTCGATCGCGTCGACACTGGAGCGCGCGATCGCCTGATCGCGGCGATCGAGGCCGCGCGCGCGAACATCCTCTCGCACCAGCGCGCGGACGGTTGCTGGCAATTCGAACTCGAAGCCGACTGCACGATTCCCGCCGAATACATTCTCATGCTGCATTACCTCGGCGAATCCGACCGCCTGCTGGAATCGCGACTCGCCGAATACCTGCGCAATCACCAGTCGCGCGACGGCGGCTGGCCGCTGTATCCCGGCGGCGCGCTGGACGTGAGCTGCAGCGTGAAGTGCTATTACGCGCTGAAGCTGGCCGGTGATCGCGCCGACGCGGCGCACATGGCGAAAGCGCGCGCGGCCATCCTCGCGCACGGCGGCGCCGCACGCAGCAACGTCTTCACGCGTATCGCGCTGGCGCTGTTCGGTGAGTTGCCGTGGCGCGGCGTACCGTTCCTGCCGGTGGAGATCGTGCTGCTGCCACGCTGGTTCCCGTTCCATCTCGGTAACGTGTCGTACTGGTCGCGCACGGTGATGGTGCCGTTGTCGGTGCTGACCACGCTGAAGCCGCGTGCCGCCAATCCGCGCGGCGTGCGCATCCCCGAACTGTTCGTCACGCCGCCCGAAGAGGAAAAGCATTACTTCCATTCGCGCTCGCTGTTGAATCGCCTCCTGTTCGCGGGCGAGAAAATCATCCGTCATCTGGAACGCCTGATTCCCGATCGCTTGCGCCGGCGCGCGCTGAAACGCGCCGAGACATGGATTCTCGAACGCCGCAACGGCGATGGCGGGCTGGGCGCGATTTTCCCCGCAATGGTGAACGCCTACGAAGCGCTGGCCCTGATGGGCTATCCGGCCGAGCATCCGGCTCGGCGCGAAACCCGCAAGGCCATCGACGACCTGCTGGTGGTGCACGACCACGAAGCGTGGTGCCAGCCGTGTGTATCGCCGGTATGGGATACCGGATTGACCTGTCTGGCGTTGCAGGAAGACCGCGACGCGCCGGCCGATGCCCAGCAGCGCGCGCTGGACTGGCTGCTGTCGCGGCAACTGCTCGAGGAGCCGGGCGACTGGCGCGATTACCGTCCGCAGCTTGCGGGCGGCGGCTGGGCCTTCCAGTACACGAACGACGCGTATCCCGATCTCGACGACACCGCGGTCGCGGCGCGCGCTCTGCACCAGTCGCCGGAATCGGAGAAGTTCGCGCACGCGATCGATCGCGCCACCGATTGGCTGTGCGGAATGCAGTCGAAGAACGGCGGCTTCGCCGCGTTCGATGCCGACAACGATCACCAGTGGCTGAACCAGATTCCGTTCGCCGACCACGGCGCGCTGCTCGATCCGCCCACCAGCGACGTCAGCGGTCGGGTGCTGACGCTGCTGTCGTTGCTTGATCGGGCCTCCGATCACGCCGCGCGCGAACGCGTGACGCGTTTCCTGCTGGACGAACAGACGCCGGAAGGCGCGTGGTTCGGGCGCTGGGGCACCAATTACATTTACGGAACGTGGTCGGTATTGGTGGCGCTGCGCGCCGCGGGCATTTCCACGGACGAGGTGGCGATCCGGCGCGCGGTGAGCTGGCTGAAGTCGGTGCAGCAGGCCGACGGTGGCTGGGGCGAAGGCAACGACAGTTATCTCGATCCGGAACTGCGCGGACGCGGCGCACGCAGCGGACCCGCGCAGACCGCGTGGGCATTGCTGGCGTTGATGTCGGCTGGCGAAGCGGAAAGTCCTGCAGTGGCACGTGGCGTCGAATACCTTCTGAAGACGCAGGCCGCCGGCGAATGGCACGATGCGCGCTTCAATGCCCCCGGCTTTCCGCGCGTGTTCTATCTGAAGTACCACGGCTACAGCCGCTATTTCCCGTACTGGGCCCTGGTGCGCTATCGCAATGTCCGCGCCCGCCAGTCCTGACGGGGTCGGCTTGATCGTCGCCCTGCCGGCGGAGGCGCACAGCATCGGTGTACGCGGCATCGGCATCGGCGAATGCGCGCGTTGGCGCAACGGCTGGGTGGCGGTGTCGGGCATGGGCCCGCATAACGCGATGCGCGCGGCCGAACGCCTGCTCGCCTGTGGCGTCGTGCGGCTCGCGAACTGGGGCGTGGCGGGCGCGCTGACGCCCGACCTGGTTTCAGGCGACGTGCTGATTCCCGATCACATCTGCTACATGCGTGACGATCCGGGCTTTGCCACGAACGCCGATCTCGCCGCACAGCTCGCTGAACTTCTGTCCGCAAGCCTGCGCGTACGCCGCGGAATCCTGTGGTCGACGCCGCAGCCGGTTGCAACCACGGCCGACAAGCAGGCGCTGGCGACCCGCAGCCATGCGCTCGCCGTCGACATGGAAGCCGCGCCCATTGCCGCGGTCGCGGCGCGTGCGAAGCTGCCATTCGTGGCGGTCAAGGCGATTTGCGATCCGTTCGATCGCGAACTGCCCGCGGCCATGGCCGGCGCGCTCGAAGGCGCCGATCGCGGCTGGTCGCTGCGGATGGTGTCGGCCATCGCGCTCGGCGGCCCCGTCACGTGGCGCGCGGCGCGGGCGCTGTCGCGCGACTTCCGGCGCGCGCGCCGTTCACTTGCGACCGCGGCAGCGCTTGCTGCATGAGCGGCCGCGTCCTGGTCAGCGGCGCCAACGGATTCGTGGGCTCGGCCGTGGTGCGCGCATTGCTTCAGCGCGGCTATTCCGTGCGCGCGCTGGTGCGTCCGTCCAGCGACACGACGAATCTAGAAGGACTGAATGTCGAAATCGTGCGCGGCGACTTGCTGGATCCGCCCTCGCTGGAACATGCGCTGCAGGATTGCGAAGGACTGTTTCACGTCGCCGCCGACTATCGCCTTTGGGCACGCAATCCGCGCGCGATCCTGAAAGCCAACCTGCGTGGCACCCACAACATCCTGCTGGCGGCGCGGCATTGCGGGGTGCATCGCATCGTGCACACTTCCAGCGTCGCCACGCTCGGCTTGCATCATGACGGCACGCCTTCCGACGAAGACACGCCCGTGCGCCTCGACGACATGATCGGCGCCTACAAGCGCTCCAAGTTCCTGTCGGAAGCGCTGGTGCGCCGCTGCGCGCGCGCAGGCAACGACATCGTGATCGTGAACCCCGCCGCGCCCGTCGGCCCGCGCGACCGCAAGCCGACGCCGACAGGCCGGATGATCCTCGACGCCGCGCGCGGACGGATGCCTGCATTCGTCGATACCGGGTTGTGCGTCGTGCACGTCGATGATGTCGCCGAAGGCCACGTACTCGCGTACGAACGCGGCCAGCGCGGACGCCGCTACGTGCTGGGCGGCGAGAACATGAGCCTGCAGTCGATCCTCGGCACCGTCGCCGCGTTGACCGGCCGCCGCGCGCCGTGGCTGAAGTTGCCGCATGCCGCCGTATTGCCCGTGGCCTACGTCGCCGAGGCATGGGCGCGCGTGACCGGCGTCACGCCGAACGTCACGGTCGATGGTGTCAAGCTGTCGCGGCACACGATGTATTTTTCGAGCCGGCGTGCCGAAACCGAACTCGGCTATAGCGCGCGCCCGGCGCGGGAAGCACTGGCCGACGCAATACAATGGTTCCGGGACAACGGCTACTTTGACTGAGGTAGGGCGGGTGCCAACCCGCCTGCGTTGCGTCGCAACGGCGGGATGCGCTGCGCTTCTCCCGCCCTACAAAACTCATCGATACCCAAGTGATCACATCGCACCGGATGCACGCCACTGCGACAGCCCAACCCAACATCGCGCTGGTCAAATACTGGGGCAAGCGCGGCGCCGCGTTGAACCTGCCGGCCGCGGGTTCGCTGTCGATCACGCTGGATGCGCTGCACACGCGCACCCGGGTGCGCTTCGATGATGCGCTCGACGTCGACGACATCGCGTTGAATGGCGAGCTCGACGGCGGGCAAAGCCGCAAGATCGGCGCCTTCCTCGACCTTTTCCGCGCGCGCGCAGGCGTGACGACCTGCGCGCACGTTGAATCCAGCAACGACTTTCCGACCGGGGCGGGACTTGCATCCTCGGCATCGGGTTTTGCCGCGCTGGCGATCGCGGCGGATCGTGCGCTGGGGCTGCACCTCGACGCACGCGAGCTTTCGGTGCTGGCGCGCCGCGGCTCGGGTTCGGCCGCGCGTTCGATCTTCGGCGGTTTCGTGGAAATGGCGCCGGGCACGCGCGACGACGGCGAGGACGCTTTCGCGACGCCGCTGCTGGACGCCAAGGCGTGGCCGCTCAAGGTCGTGGTCGCGATCACCAGCCGCGAAAGGAAGGCGGTCGATTCGCGCGCCGGCATGCAAACCTCGCAACGGACGTCGCCGTATTACCGCGACTGGATCGCCACCGTGCCGGGTGACCTGGACGCGGCGCGCAGCGCCGTGCAAACGCGCGATTTCGAAAAACTCAGCGCAGTCAGCGAGGCGAGCTGCCTTGCGATGCACGCCGTGATGCTCGCCACACGTCCTGCCCTCATCTACTGGAACGGGGCGACGCTCGATTGCATCCAATGTGTCCGCGCGCTGCAGGCCGATGGCATGGGCGTGTTTTTCACCATCGACGCGGGTCCGCAGGTGAAAGCCGTCTGCCTGCCCGACGACGCGACACGCGTGGCCGCAGCGTTGCGCGATGTCTCGGGCGTGGAAGACGTGCTGGTCAGCGGCCTCGGCGAAGGTGCGCGTATTGTCGAGGTCGTCGACGCATGCGCGTGACCGCCAGCGCGCCCGGCAAACTGGTGCTGCTGGGAGAATACGCGGTGCTGGAAGGTGCACCGGCGCTGGTGCTGGCGGTGGATCGCCGCGCACGCGTGACACTCGCGCCCAGCAGCGGTCACTGGGAAATCGTCTCGCCCACCCTGCAACTGCAGGCGCGGCTGCGGCTGCGGGATGGCCGTCCAAGCTGGATCGATGCAGCACCTCCTGAGCTCGAATGGATCGCCACGCTGCTGGCGCGGTTTCCGCAAACCGAACGACTGCCAGCGTGCCGCATCGAACTCGACAGCGATGCGTTTTACCTGGAGCACGAAGGCACGCGTCAGAAACTGGGACTCGGTTCCAGCGCAGCGCTCACCGTCGCACTGCTCGGCGCGTTGCACGCCCACACCCACGCCGCCCCTCCCACGATCGACGAAGCGATCGAAGCGCACCGCGCGATCCAGCAGGGCCAGGGCAGCGGCATCGACATCGCGGCATCGCTGACGGGCGGACTCTCGCGCTTCCGGCTGGACGGCGGTGCTGCCCGGGTCGCGCCCACGGCGTTGCCGATAACTCTCCATTGGGTTTGCGTTTACAGCGGCCGCTCGGCGTCGACCCGCGCGATGCTTGCCACGGTCGTCGCCTGGCGTGAACGCGAGCCGACCGCATTCACGCAATACATGCATGAACTCGCTACAATTTCTTCACGCGGTATCGACGCCTTGACCGCCAACGATGCCGCCACCTTCCTGTCCTCCCTCCACGATTACGCAACAGCTCTGGCGCGCTTCGGCGCGGCCGCAGGCGCGGACATCGCGAGCCGCGAACATCAGGCGATCGCCGCGACCGCCGCGGACTGCGGATGCGTCTACAAAAGCTGTGGCGCGGGCGGCGGTGACATAGGCGTCACGTTTGCCGTGGAAGATACGCGGTTGCGGGAGTTTTCGGAGCGTGCGTTGCGCGCAGGGTTTCCCGTGATCGGACTGGAAGCGGACCCCAAGGGTCTGGAGGTCGTTTCGAACATTTGAGGCTTTGCAAGGAATCAAGATGGACCAATCGAGGTTGCCGGGTTTCTACAAGTTGTCGGTGCCGGAACGCGTGAACCTGGTGCGCGAGCGCGGCCTGCTGTCGCGCGAGGATTTTCAGGTTCTGTCGACCGGCGCGCATACGCTCACCGTCGCGCGCGCCGACAAGATGATCGAGAACGTGATCGGCGTGATGGGCCTGCCGCTCGGACTCGGCCTCAACTTCCTGGTCAATGGCAAGGATCACGTGGTACCGCTGGTGGTCGAGGAACCCTCGATCGTCGCGGCGCTGTCATCCGCCGCAAAGTTGGTGCGTGCTGCCGGCGGCTTCACCACCCGCAGCACCGAGCCGATCCTGATCGGCCAGGTGCAGATCGTCGACATCGACAACTCGGCCACCGCACAGGCCGCGCTGCTGCAGCGCAAGCAGGAAATCCTGAACCTCGCCAACAGTCTGCATCCGAAGATGGTCGCCCGCGGCGGCGGCGCCAAGGATATCGAGGTGCGCATCCATCCCGCCGCCGACGGTCGCCGCGACATGGTGGTGCTGCATTTGCTGGTGAACACCTGCGACGCGATGGGCGCCAACATGGTCAACACCATGTGTGAGGGCGTGGCGCCGCTGGTGGAAGGCATCACCGGCGGCAAGGTATTCCTGCGCATTCTTTCCAATCTCACGGACCGCGCACTGGTGTGGGCGAAAGCGGTCATTCCAACCGAACTTCTGGCCGGCAAGGGTTACGACGGCGAGCAGGTACGCGACGGCATCATCCTCGCCAACGACCTCGCGGTGTGCGATCCATATCGCGCGGCGACGCACAACAAGGGCATCATGAATGGCGTCGACGCCGCCGCACTCGCGACCGGCAACGACTGGCGCGCGCTGGAAGCCGCCGCGCATGCCTACGCCGCGCGCGGCGAGCATTACACGTCGCTGACGCGCTGGTACAAGGACGACCAGGGCAATTTGGTCGGCACCATCGAGATGCCGATGAAGGTCGGCATCGTCGGCGGCAACCTGCAATCGAACGCCACCGTCGCGCTGAATCTGCGTCTCGCCAATGTCGCGACGGCGCGCGAGCTGGCGGAAATCATGGGCGCGGTTGGCCTGGCGCAGAACTTCTCCGCGCTGCGTGCGCTCGTCACCGACGGCATCCAGCAGGGCCACATGACCTTGCATGCCCGTTCGGTCGCGGTGAGCGCGGGCGCGACGCCGGAGATTTTCGAAACCGTGGTCGAACGCCTGCTCGATTCCGGCGAGATCAAGGTATGGAAGGCCCGCGAGATCATCGCCGAGGTCAAGAACCAGGCGCAGCCGGAAGCCAAAACCGTCGCGCACGGTTTCGAGCCGGTGGAGGAATCCGAATACGCGACCGGCTACGGCAAGGCGATCCTCCTGGGCGAACACGCGGTGGTGTATGGCCGCCACGCGATCGCCGTGCCGGTGCCGATGGCGATCCGCGCACGCGCCGAGGAATCGGACGACGGCACGCAACTCATCATCCCGCGCTGGGGTGTCGAACAACGCTTGCATCCCGGCACCAAGCACCCCGGTTCGTTCCTGCAATCGCTGGAACTGATCCTGCAACGGCTCGAACTTACCGACCGCCCGCTGCGCATCCAGGTCTACCCCAACCTGCCGCGCGCCAATGGATTGGGCGGCTCGGCCGCGCTCGCGGTGGCAGTGATCCGCGCGCTCGACCGCCATTGCGCGCTGGGCCTGAGCGACCAGCAGGTGTGCGCACTTTCCTACGAATGCGAGCGCGTCGCGCACGGCACGCCTTCAGGCATCGACAACACCGTCGCAACCTATGGCCAGCCGCTGCTGTTCCAGCGCGGCGAGCCGCCGGTCGTCGAACCGCTGCAGTTCGCCAAGCCGCTGCCGATGGTGATCGGCCTGTCGGGCGTGGAAAGTTTGACTGCGCGCACGGTGGGCCGCGTGCGCGAAGCGTGGCAACGCAACAAGCAGCTGTACGAACGCATCTTCGATGAAATCGATGCGCTGGCGATGCAGGGCATCAAGGCGTTGCAAGCCTGGGACTTGCAACAATTCGGCGAACTGATGAACATCTGCCAGGGCCAGTTGAACGCGCTGCAGGTGTCGAGCTGGGAACTGGAAGAAATGATCCAGGTCGCGCGCGCCAATGGCGCCGTCGGCGCGAAGCTCACTGGCGGCGGCGGCGGCGGCGCGATGATTGCGTTGTGCCCCGACGATCCGGGCCGCGTCGCGCGCGCGCTGCAGCAAGCCGGTTATCAGGCGATGGAGACCAGCATTGGCTGAGCACGAAGACAACCCTGCCGTCGATAAGCGTGTCGTCTCGTTCGATTCCGAGCGACTGATCCTGGTGGACCAGGTCGATCGCGAGATCGGCCACGCCAGCAAGGCCGACGCGCACGCCGGCCGCGGCATCCTGCATCGCGCCTTCTCGCTGTTCGTGTTCAATCCGGCCGGTGAACTTCTGCTGCAACAACGCGCCGCATCGAAACCGCTGTGGCCCGGCTACTGGGCCAACAGTTGCTGCAGCCACCCGCGCGGTGGCGAGGACATGGAAACCGCGACGCAACGACGGCTGCACGAAGAGCTGGGCTTCACCTGCCCGCTCGAATTCGTCTACAAGTTCCAGTACCACGCCGAGTACGGCGACGCCGGTTCGGAAACCGAACTGTGCTGGGTGTACGTCGGCGTATCCGACGCGCCCGTGCATGTCAACGATACCGAGATCGCCGCATGGCGCTATGTCGCGCCCGAGGCGCTCGACCACGAAATCGCGGAATCACCCGAACACTTCACGCCGTGGCTGAAAATGGAATGGCAACGCCTGCGCGGCGAATTTGCCAGTCGCTTGCCGGGCAACAGCGAACTGCCTCGCTGGCAATGCGAAGCCTGATTTCCGACAACGCTAGCCGGCGCAGTCCTGACACATCGTCCTGAAACTGTGGTGAATTGCACCGTCGGCACCTAAACACTACTTTGACACGCAACGGTTCACCATGCGGGACAGGCTGAGGGCTGCGCATTGCGCGGCCGGCAAGCGCCACAGGAGATCCGAATGTCGATTCCCGTCCGCCAACAGTTGAAGGTCGCCAGCTACATCATCGGACGCCGCCTGCGCGGGGTGCAACGTTATCCGCTGACGCTGATGCTGGAGCCGCTGTTCCAGTGCAACCTCGCCTGCCCCGGCTGCGGCAAGATCGATTACGAGTCGCATGTGCTCAAGCAACGGCTTTCGGTCGAGGAATGTCTGGCTGCGGTCGACGACTGCGGCGCGCCGATGGTGTCGCTGGCTGGCGGCGAGCCGCTGATCCACAAGGACGTCAAGGCCATCGTCGACGGCTTCATCGCCCGCGGCAAGTACGTGTATCTGTGCACCAATGCGATCCTGCTGGAGAAAAAGCTTGATCTGTTCACACCCTCCGACCAGCTGACCTTCTCGGTGCACCTGGACGGCATGCGCGAACGACACGATGAAAGCGTCGGGCGCGAAGGCGTGTTCGACATCGCAACCTCGGCGATCCGCGAGGCCAAGCGCCGGGGATTCCGGGTGAACATCAACACCACCTTGTTCACCACTGCCAAACCCGATGAAGTCGCCGAATTCTTCGACTTCGCGACGCGCGACCTGAAGGTGGATGGCATCACGTTCTCGCCGGGCTTCGCCTACGAACACGCGCCGCGCCAGGACGTGTTCATGGGGCGCCGCCAGTCCAAGGAATTGATGCGCAAGATCTTCACGCGCAGGAAGCGACAACGCAGCAAGTGGGCACTTTCACAATCCAGCCTGTTCCTCGATTTCGTGTGCGGCAACCAGGGCTACCAGTGCACCGCCTGGTCCATGCCGTGTCGCAACGTGTTCGGCTGGCAGAAGCCTTGCTACCTGCTGGTGGACGAAGGTTACGAACCAACCTGGCAGGCCCTGCTCGACAACACCCGCTGGGACAACTATGGCGTCGGCCGCAATCCCAAGTGCGCCAACTGCATGGCCCACTGCGGCTTCGAAGGCACCGCCGCCACCGATGCGATCGCCCACCCGCTGAAGGCGCTGTGGGTCAGCCTGCGCGGACCCAGACTCACCGGCGCATTCGCCGCCGATCCGCCGATTCTGTACGACACGCCCGAACCGAATCAGCGCCAACCGCACAGCAACGTTCCCATCGCGCACTTCGGCGGCATCCAGCACTGACGATCGTGTAACCGGCGGCCATGGCCATCCTGATCCTCGCCGCCCTCGCACTGGCATGCTGGGCCGGCGTGTTGCTGGCGCCGTGGGCGGCCTGGCTTTGTCGCGAACATCTCGAGGCCGACTCGAAGCCACCTGTATCGCCTGCCGATTTCACGGTATTGATCCCCGCCCGCAACGAGGCACAGGTGATCGGCGAAACATTGCGCGCGCTGGCGATCGCGGCACCGGCCGCACGCGTCATCGTGATCGATGACCAATCCACCGACGCCACCGCTTCCATCGCACGCGCGAGCGGGTTGCCGCATCTCACGGTGATAGCGGGCACAACGCCACCGCAGGGCTGGACCGGAAAGCTTTGGGCGCTGCAACAAGGACTCGAACGCGCCGGAACGGCCCGGATGCTGTTGCTGGACGCCGACATCCGCCTCGCGCCCGGCCTGCTCGCGGCGCTGCAGCGCAAGGCCGATGAAGGCTACGCGCTGGTTTCGCTGTGCGCGGAACCGTGCTGGCGCGGTCTCGCCGCGCGCTGGCTGCTGCCGGCGTTCGTGTATTTCTTCAAACTGTTGTATCCGTTTGCGCTGGCCAACAACCAGGATTCGCGCGTCGCCGCGGCGGCAGGCGGCGTGGTCCTTGTCGATCGCAACGCGTTGCTCGATGCCGGTGGCTTCGGCGCATGGCGCGATGCAATCATCGACGATTGCACGCTCGCCACGCGCGTGAAGCACAAGGGTTACCGCTGCTGGATCGGCCTGACCCACGGCGCAACGAGCCAGCGTCGCGCGAACTTCGGCGAGATCGCACACATGATTGCGCGCACCGCATTCGTGCAGTTGCGCGAATCGCTGCTGCTGACGCTGGCGGTTTCCGTGCTGCTGATCGTGGCATTCTGGATTCCCGTGGTTGCGCTCGCCTTCGGACCGACGCGCACCGTGCAGGCAATCGGACTTGTCGCCGTACTCGCGATGCTCACATGCTATCTGCCGACCCTGATGTACTACCGGCGCAATCCGCTCGCGGCGCTGCTGCTGCCGTTGGCCGCGACATTCTTTCTTGCCGCCACCTGGTATTCCGCGTGGCGCGCATTGGCCGGCACGCGTTCGCTCTGGAAGGGTCGGCGCTACCAGCGCGGAGCCACCTGAATGCAGCAGCGTGCGGCGCCAGCCATGACCACGCGCGGACCCTGGACCCGCTTGCCCGATGCGGCGATCGGCGCTCATCCCGTCGGCAACTGGCTGCTGCAGATGGGCTTCGATCTGTGGATTCGGACGGGCTACGACCGCGAGATCGTTGCACCTGCGCATTTCGAACTCGCGCCGGGTTCGCTGATCGCGTCCAACCACCAGCGCGACGTGGACGGCCCGATGCTCGGCATCGTGCTGGCGCGGCGGCGCGGGTTGCGCTTCGAAGGCACGCCGCCGTTCTATGCCACGCGCGAGGACCTGTTCCGGCCCGGCATCCTGTCACGCCTGACGGTCGATTGGCCGGCGCCTCTGTCGGCGCTGATGGGCCGCATTTCCCTGGCATGGTTCTTTCCCCTGGGACGCACCGAACCGATGCGGCGGGTGCGCGAGTTCACGCTCGGTGAAACGCTGCTCGCACTGTGCGAGGAAGGCTGCAGTGACGATGATTGCTTCGCGCTGCTGAATGCGCGGGGCCGGCGCGAGATGTCGCTCACTGCCGGCGGTTGCTCGGTGCAATCGGCGCTCGCGCGTCGCGATCTGCCACTGGAATCATGGTGGGGCCTGCGGCGACTTTCGCTTCCCGCGTTCCGGAAATTGCTGCCGGCGTTCCGCGCGGTGGTGGATGCGCAACTCGCGCATTTTGCGAACCGCATCGATCACGGTTGCTGCGTGTATTTTTCTCCGGAGGGAACCATCTCGACGGACGGTCATTTCGGGCGCATCCGTGCGGGTTTCTTCCGGCTCGTCCGCGCCACGCGTGCCCCGCCGTGGATACAACCGATGGCGATCGGCTACGACACGCTCGCGCCGGGGCGGTCACGTGTCGTGATCCGCATCGGCGAGCGGTTTCGCGCCGACACCTCGCTCGATCGACGCGCGTTCGATGCGACATTGCGACGCGCGATCCTGGACAACGTGCCGATCACGCCGAGCTACCTGCTCGCGCGCTTCCTGTCGCACGGCCCGCAGGTTTTCACCGCGCGCGACCTGGGGCACTGGCTGAACCATGGCGTCTCGAAACTGTACGAACGCGGTGCCTCGCCGGACCCGCTGTTTGCGCGCGCCGACATCCATCAACTCGCGTCCGAACGCTTGCACTGGCTCCAGCGCAAACGGCTGGTGGCATGCACCTGCCGAGGCCGATTCCGCAACACCGTCCCGCAAGACACGGAGCCCGGCTGGCGCACCCCGGCCGCCGTCGTGCGCTATCTAGACAACAGCCTCGCCGACCTCCTGCCCGACGTCGATCGGGTGTTGCCATGCTGAAGATCTTCACGCATGCGCGCGCCGTCCTGAAACCACAAGTGATCCTGCCGGTGCTGTTGGCCGCGGCGCTGCTGGTGTTCGCGTTCAGTCTCGGCGATCTCGGCAAAGTGGTGGCACGCCTGCGGGACCTGCCGCTGCGCGTGCTGGGCATCTCGATTGGCAGCGCGGCGGTCTACCTCGGGTGCAAGGCCGTGCAACTGCGCTTGATGCTGCGAAGAATCGACGTGTGCATTCCGCCTCGGCCGTTCTGGCTTGCCTTCGCGGTCGGCGAACTCACGGTGACGCTGCCGCTGGGGCTATTTTCCCAGAACTGGGTGTTGTCGGCTTCGCGGCGCGTACATGTCGGCCGCAGCTCGGCCGCGACGGTGATGATGTTGCTGGTCGAGATCGCAACGGTGTTCCTGTTTCTCGCGGTCATCGCGATACCCGGCTGGAGCGAGGTGCGGTGGATTTCGGTGGCGCTGCTGGTGGTGTTCGCCTCGGCGGTCGCGGCGGCGCTGCTGTTCGAAGACAAGGCACGCAAGTTGCCGGACCGCTTCCATCGCGAATGGGTGAAGAAGATCGCGAAAGGCGCCATCGAATTGCTGGACGGGCTGCGCAAATTGTGCACGCCCCACACCATCGCGGTGAGCCTGGTACTGGCGGCCATCTACCTTGGTGCGCTCGCCACCGCGTTCTGGCAGGTGGGACGTGGCATGCACGTACAGCATCTCAGCTATCTCGATGCCACCACCATCTACATGTTTTCGCTGGCGGTCATCCTGATCGGCGCTGGACTGATCAGCCAGATCGGCACGGTCGACCTGCTCGGCATGGTGATCGCGCGCGCGTGGGGCATCGGCTACACCGATGGGCTGGCGATGATGCTGGGGTTCCGGATCGTGTGGACCGGTTCGATCTGGCTGCTGTGCCTGCCGATCGTGGGCGCCACCTGGCGGGAAATGCCGACCAAGTCCAACAAGCGCAAGGACCGGGAAGAATCAGGCGATCGCGGCAAGGAAGCGCCCGACTGACGCCGCCGCGTCCATGCGGGGAATGCCGGCCGCCGCGCGTGCGTGCTCGATGTCGCGCGGCAAATCCAGATGCTTTTGCTCCTCCGACCACACATGCCCTTTGTCGCGATGAAAGCGCGCCAGGTATTCCTGCTCGCTTTGTCCGGGCGTCGCCACGAACAGCGCCTTGCGACCCAGCGCCGCCAGTTCCATCAACGTGGTATAGCCCGAACGCGTCATCACCAGCTTCGCGCGGTTGAGCATTTCGGCTTGGCGCTCGCGGTTGAGATAGTCATACACGGTGGCACCGTCGACCTCGCGCGCACCGTCGCCGTCGCCCGGTTTGCCCAACGTCACCACGATGCGGCCCGACAGCTTCGGCAACGCTTCCAGCACCAGGTCCTCCAGCAGGCCACGTTGCGGTTCGATGCCGGACACGGAAAAGAACACGTCGATATCCTGCTCCAAGTCCATGGGCTGGACGCTGGACAACGGCCCGATGTACACCAGTCGACCGTCGCCCCAGTCGAATTCCGGATCGTGGCCCAGCCAGCCCGACAAGCCGCCGTTTTCCGCAACGTCCGGTATCAATATCCGGGTGAACCCGCGCAACAAATTGCGCTGTCCCCATTCCGCGACCCATTGCGTGAACCCGCTGAAGAACGGCACGACCTGATGGATCGAATGCAGAATGCAGTAACTCGGCACCGCACGCGACCATACCCCGAAACGGCTGTCCGAAACCACGCAGTCGAGATGCCGTTGCGCCACCAGCGCTTCGGTCATCCGATGTTCGCGGCGGAAGCCCGCCAGCACCCACGGCATCGACGCCGTCATGCGCAAGTAAAACACGGCGGGGTAGCGGCTGAAAGGCGCGGGCGTATCGCGGAACGGAAAATACTCGCAGGCGTCGCCCAGTTCCGACTGCAGCAAGCGCATGCCGGGGCCCGGCTGGATCATCACGATCACGTGATCGCCGCGGTCCAGCAGTGCGCGAATCAATCCAAGGCTGCGCGTCGCGTGTCCGAGACCCCAGTGGTAGACGCCATACAGGATATGTCGCCCCATCCAGACTTCCTTTGCCGTGCCGGCGAAACCACGATGGCGCATGCTGGCATGCAAAACGTGTATGCGGCGCGAACGCGGCAATCATGCGAAAATCGTTCGCCAAGCCCGCGCCGCGGCTTTCCGCGGGCGAACGCAAGCGTGCCACAATCTGGCCCCGTCGTAGCTCAGCTGGTGGTTTCTGGAGCGATTGCGAGCGTCCGGTGGACGCTCGTGCGAACGAAACCGGCGAGCCATGGATGACGAGCGGACGATTGCGCCATGGATGGCTCGTGCAAAAACCACAATCTGGCCCCGTAGCTCAGCTGGATAGAGCGTCCCCCTCCTAAGGGGAAGGTCGCCCGTTCGAATCGGGCCGGGGTCGCCATTTCGACGAGCGTGCGCGAATTCGCTGGCCTCCTGTCAACGCTTGCCAAGCGAGTCCGTCTTTTCGCGCGCTGCTACAATATCCGATTGATTTCACGCGCTGCACGTGCAGTGGACACAGGAGCTTGCATGACCCACCCCATCCTTTCCGCGCTCGGCCTCGCCGACACCAATTCCGGCACCTTCCTCGGCAACCACGAGTGGTCGAAAACCACCGACGCCGGTGCGCTGGAGCCGCTGAATCCTGCCACCAACGAGCCGCTGGCGAAGGTGTATGCGACCAGCGACACGGATTACGAAACCATGGTGCGCAACGCGCAGAAGGCGTTCGCGGAATGGCGCACGATCCCGGCGCCCAAACGGGGTGAAGCGGTCCGCCTGTGCGCGCAGGCACTCCGCGAACACAAGGACGCGCTCGGTTCACTGGTTGCATTGGAAATGGGCAAGATCAAGCCGGAAGGCGATGGCGAAGTGCAGGAAATGATCGACATTGCCGACTTCGCGGTCGGCCAGTCGCGCATGTTGTACGGCCTGTCGATGCATTCCGAGCGCCCGGGCCACCGGATGTATGAGCAATGGCATCCGCTGGGCCTCGTCGGCATCATCAGCGCGTTCAACTTCCCGGTCGCGGTGTGGAGCTGGAATGCGTTCGTCGCCGCGGTGTGCGGCAACGTATGCATCTGGAAGCCCTCGCCCAAGACGCCGCTTTCGGCGATCGCTTCCGTCCGCATCTGCAACGAAGTACTGAAAGCCGGCGGCTTCCCGGAAATCTTCTACCTCTTCAACGACGCCGGCAGCGAACTCGCGCAGAAGTTCGTGGACGACAAGCGCATCCCGCTGATCAGCTTCACCGGTTCCACCAAGGTCGGCCGCATGGTCGGCGAACGCGTGGCCGCGCGCATGGGCCGCTCGCTGCTGGAACTCGGCGGCAACAACGCGATCATCCTCGACCGCTCGGCCGACCTGGGTCTCGCGATCCCGGCCATCGTATTCGGCGCGGTCGGCACCGCGGGCCAGCGCTGCACCTCCACACGCCGCCTGTTCGTGCACGAGTCGATTGTCGACGATGTGCTGGGCAAACTGCGCCACGCGTACCAGCAGGTCGAGAAGAAGATCGGCGATCCGACGAAGCCGGAAACATTGATGGGTCCGCTGAACAGCAAGGCCGCGGTCGATCAGTTCGCGAACGCGGTGAAGACCGCGAAAGCCAGCGGCGCGCGCGTCGTCAGCGGCGGCTCGGTGCTGGAACGCCAAGGCAACTTCGTGGAACCGACCATCATCGCCGGCGTGCAGTCCTCCGACGAAATCGTGCAGACCGAAACCTTCGCGCCGATCCTCTACGTGATGCCGTTCAAGACACTGGACGACGCGATCCGCATGCAGAACGACGTGCCGCAGGGTCTGTCCTCGGCGATCTTCACGCAAAACCTGAAGGCCGCCGAACAATACCTGTCCGGCTCGGGTTCCGACTGCGGCATCGCCAACGTCAACATCGGCACCTCGGGTGCCGAAATCGGCGGCGCGTTCGGTGGCGAGAAGGAAACCGGCGGCGGACGCGAATCGGGTTCCGACGCATGGAAGGCCTACATGCGCCGCCAGACCAATACCATCAACTGGTCGGACGCGTTGCCATTGGCCCAAGGCATCAAGTTCGATTTGTGACGGGGCGGGGACCAGGGACAGCGTAACCAGCCGCCTCGTCATTCCGGGGCCGTTCGCGGCTTCGGCGCGTCCGGAATGACGATAGGTCGAGATGTGGCGGCCTCGTGCCGCCCGGAATGACACAGGTAGAAGTGGGGGCGCATGCCTATTGCCACACTGCAGGAACACGCCGCATGAGTGCATCGACGCCATTCGACTTCAACGGGTACCGCGTCGCCGTTGCCGGCGGCAGCAAGGGCATCGGCCGCGCGATTGCGCTGGGATTTCTCGAGGGCGGCGCGCAGGTGTCGGTGTGCGCGCGTGGGCGAAACGGATTGGATGCGCTGACGAAGGATGCCGGTTCGCATGCAAGCCAGTTGCACACCCATACCTGCGATCTGTCGCAGGTGGAACAAATCGAACGCTGGACCGCGGGCGCCGCGCAAGCGATGGGCGGCATGGACGTGTTGGTGAACAACGCCACCGGCTACGGCTTCCGCGAAGACGACGAATCCTGGTTCGTCGACTTCAACGTCGACCTGATGGCGGCGGTACGCGCGTCGCGATTCGCTGTGCCGCACCTCAAGCAATCGCAACGCGCGTGCATCCTGCACACCAGTTCGATCGGCTCGTTCCGGCCGCGCACCATGGGGCCGCCCTACGCCGCGATGAAGGCCGCGCTTAACCATTACACCCGCACGCAGGCACTGGCGTTGGCCGAGCACCGCATCCGCGTCAACGCGATCGCGCCGGGCTCCATCGAGTTTCCCGATGGCGTGTGGGATCGCGTCAAGCACGACAAGCCGGAACAGTATCAAAAGGTGCTCGGCACGATTCCGTTCGGTCGCTTCGGCACGCCGGAAGAAGTCGCCCACCTCGCATTGTTCCTTGCCTCGCCCTTCGCCGGCTGGATCACCGGTCAGATCATGACGGTGGATGGCGGCCAGTCGCTGCGTTTTTGAGGACGCCCGGTGGAAAACGCACACCGATGGTGTGCGATCATGAGCTGATGAAACCGGAAGCGTTTCGGCCATGAACACCGTCTACCCGCGTACCAATTCGCTGGCCGTGGTGAGCCTGGTGTTCGGCGTGCTGGCGTACGTGTGTCTTCCGGGTCTCGGGGCGCTGATCGCGGTCGTCTGCGGTCACTCCGCGCGCTCCGAAATCCGGCGCGCGCCGCCCGGCAGCGTCGAAGGCGACGGCATGGCGCTGGCGGGATTGATTCTCGGCTGGCTGCAGCTCGGCTTCATGCTGGCGCTGCTGTGCGGTGCAGTCTTGATCCTGTTCGGCGCGATTGCCCTCAACGGATTCCACTGACCCGATGTACATCACGTTGCGTCCCCTGCTGTTCTCGCTGGAAGCCGAATCGGCGCACCGTCTGACGCTGTATGCACTGGGCGTCGCGCAGCGCAGCAAGCTGATGCGCTGGGTGGCGCAACCGCCGCCCGCCGATTTGCCGGTGCGCGCGTTCGGCATCGACTTTCCGAATCCGGTCGGGCTTGCGGCCGGGCTGGACAAGAACGGCGAACACCTCGATGCCCTCGGCGCGCTGGGCTTCGGTTTCATCGAAATCGGCACCGTGACGCCGCGCCCGCAAGCGGGCAATCCCAGGCCCCGCCTGTTCCGGTTGCCGGAACACGAAGCCCTGATCAACCGGATGGGATTCAACAACGACGGCGTGGAAGCGCTGGTTCGCAACGTCGAAGGGTCGCTCTGGCGCGGCGTGCTGGGCATCAACATCGGCAAGAACAAGGACACGCCCAACGAACACGCGGCCGACGACTACCTCGCCTGCCTGGAACGCGTGTACCCGTTGGCGAGCTATGTCACGGTCAATGTGTCCTCGCCGAACACGCCGGGCTTGCGCGACCTGCAGCAAGGCGACTCCTTGCGGCGTCTGATCGCAAGCTTGATGGATGCGCGCGAGAAACTTGCGATCCGACACGGCGCACGCAAACCGATCCTGCTCAAGATCGCACCCGACCTGGATGATGCACAGATGGACGCGATGGCGGCGGTATTGACGGGCTCGGGCATCGATGGCTTGATCTGCACCAATACCACCATCGATCGCACCGGGGTCGCAGGCAGCGCGCATGCCAGCGAAACCGGCGGACTGTCGGGCAAGCCGTTGTTCGAGCCCTCGACCGAAATCCTGCGCGGCATGGCGCGACGCCTTGGCGATGCGATTCCGCTGGTCGGCGTGGGTGGCGTGCTCACCGGCAGCGATGCGGCCGACAAGCTCGCGGCCGGCGCCAAGCTGGTGCAGATCTATTCGGGACTGATCTACCGCGGACCGTGGCTGCTCACGGAGTGCGTCGAGGAAATCCGCCGGCAACAGGCCGAGACATGACACGACAGCGAGAAGCAACCCGGGGCCGCATCGCCCGCCATTCCAAAGGCTCGCAGCCGTGCTGAACGGGACCGACAGCAACAACGCCGATTTTCCTTCCATCGGCTTCACGCTCACGCCAAACGCATCGCTGCGCGACCGCAACACATTGCGCGTGAATGCGCGCGCGACGTGGTTGGCGGACATCCATGATGCAGCGGCAATCCCCGATTTGCTGGGTCAAGCGGCCCTGCGCGATATGCCGATGCTGCTGCTGGGCGAAGGCTCGAACGTGCTGTTCACCGGCGACTTCCACGGCGCCGTGGTCACCATGCAAACCCGCGGTGTCGAAGTCCTGGACGATGGCGACGATAGGGCGCGCATCCGCGTGGCCGCTGGCGAACACTGGGACAGCCTGGTGCGCTGGACGCTGGCGCACGGTCACGCAGGACTCGAAAACCTGATCCTGATTCCGGGCAGCGTGGGCGCGGCGCCGATGCAGAACATCGGGGCGTACGGCGTCGAGGTCGGCGAATTCATCGAATCGGTCGAAGCCTGGGATCTGCAACAACACCACCATGCGGTATTCCCGAAAGCCGATTGCGAATTCGGTTATCGCGATTCGATCTTCAAGCGCCACCCCGATCGCTGGTTGATCACCGCGGTCACGCTGCGCCTGCCGCGCGAATGGTCGCCGCGCATCGAATATTCCGGCGTGCAGGACGAACTCCGACGCATGGGCATTGAACATCCAGCCCCCATCCACGTGGCCGACGCGGTAATGGCCTTGCGCACCCGCAAGCTGCCCGACCCGGCCGTGATCGGCAACGCCGGCAGCTTCTTCAAGAACCCCCTTGTGCCCGGCCCGCAAGCCGCGGCCCTGCGTGTCGAACACCCGCAGTTGCCATGCTGGCCGGCCCCGAACGAAACCTCGAAACTGTCTGCCGCATGGTTGATTGAAGCCTCGGGTTTCAAAGGCTTGCGCGAAGGTGATGCCGGCATTTCGAACCGTCACGCGTTGGTGCTGGTGAACCATGGCAGCGCCACGGGCGAGCAGTTGTGGGCACTCGCGCAACGCGTGCGCAGCGGCGTGCGCGAACGATTCGGTGTCGAACTGGAACCGGAACCGCGCGTCATCACGGCCTAGCAGCACAGCACTGCGGGGCCGCAATCCTTCTCACGGGGATGGAGGTTCGGGCACGCGAAACGCGACGGCGATGCCGAACCCTCACCAGCGCGGCGCGCCACCTTCTCCCATCGGGAGAAGGTAATAGCAAGCGGGTGCCGGTCGCGCAGCAGGTTTCTTATCGCGACTTGTCGGATGCCGGCGCAGTCAGATAATGCCGCTCGCCCTTGGCGGGATCGAAATACACAGCGGTCATGAGGCCCGTTTCGGGATCGACGAACCGCTCGCCGGTATCCGTCCAGCGAGAATCAGGTCCGGCGGCGCGGATCGGCTTGTAACGCCAGCGCTCGATCGCGAGTGCGACGATCAGGAATGCGCCGCCGAGGACCAGTTGCGGCAGGAATACCGCCAACACTCCACCCACCAGCAACGCGATCGCCCCGACCAGCAGCAGCGCGCCGCCGACCACATAGAGCGCGATCATGAGCATGGGTGCGATCAGGCTTTCTCGATCACCACGGCCGTCCCGTACGCCACGATTTCGCTCATGGTCTGGCCGATCTCGGAGGAATCGAAGCGCATCATCACCACCGCGTTCGCGCCCATGGCCTGCGCGTTCTGCACCATCCGGTCGGTGGCGTGGCGTCGCGCCTCTTCCAGCATCTGGGTGTATTCGTTGATTTCGCCGCCCACGATGGAACGCAAGCCGGCCATCACGTTGCCGCCGATGCCGCGGCTGCGCACCACCAGCCCGAAAACCTGGCCCTTGGTTTCGGTGACCTTGTAACCGGCCACGTATTCGCTTGTCACGATGATCATGGGGAGGAAGCCTCCAGACATCAGCGGCGCGTATTGGCAAGCAGCCGCAACAACTCCAGATACAGCCATACCAGCGTCACCATCAATGCGAACGCGCAGTACCACTCCATGTACTTGGGCGCACCCGCTGCCTGGGCCCGCTCGATGAGGTCGAAATCCAGCACCAGGTTCAGTGCCGCGATGCACACCACGAACACGCTGATCAGGATGCTCAAGGTGCCGCCTGCGAACAGGATCGAAGTATTGACGCTGGTGAACGCGGAAAGCCCCCACGACACCAGGTAAAGCAGCAGGATGCCGCCAGTCGCGGCCATCACGCCCATCCGGAACTTCTGGGTGACCTTGATGATGCCGCTGCGATACAGGAACAACATCACCACCAGCACGCCGATGGATGCCATCACCGCCTGCAGCACGATGCCGTGATATTGCACCTCGAAGATCGCCGAGATGGCACCGAGGAAGGTACCTTCCGCCAATGCATACAGCGGCGCGGTGACGGGTGACCAGTTCGGTTTGAACGCACTGGCGATCGCGAACACCAGACCCACGATCAGGCCGCCCCACATGAATGGCTGCATGGTTTGCAAGCCGGCGGGAATACCGCCTGCCTCGATCGCCAGCATGAAACGATGCCATGTCCACGCGCCGGTGATCAGCATCAACACCAGCAACAGGCCCGAGCGCGCGAGCGTGCCGTTGATCGTCATGGGTTCGCCGGTCGCGGGCAGGTTCTGGAAAACCTTGTCGCGCAGGGCGGGGTTATGGGAACGCAGGGCCATGGGATTCCTCGATTGTCCGAATGAAGTGCGCGGCTCGCGCCGCCCACCGAGACTCTAGCGGATGCGCCATCATGTCGCCACGAATAAGACCCCATATCGGGGCGCAGGGTTCCGGATGCAACCGAATCAATGCGTTCGCACGAATCCGTCCGCACTCCACGCTTCCGACCCGACACCGTGGTGCACGGTGAACAGGCCATCCGGATCGTAACTGCTTGGCGGCCAGCAGCCGCGGGGCGTTGGAACCCCAGAATGCGCGCTGCCAGTCAACGAGGAAGCAATCACTTTCGGACACACAGGACCCCGCATGGGGTACGAGCTTGCCGAAGATCTTCATCACGCGCGCATTGGCGGCGGGCTTGGCGACGCGCCACCTGCTCGCACGCAAGGTGCATTTGCGGTGGTTGGCGCGATGAAGAATTCACCGAACGGGTTGGGCTTCGCATGAAACCGCTCAGCCAACCTGCAGCTTTACGCCGCAGGAGAAGGCGCGTCGATCGGCTCGACCGGCCGCACGTCGGGCAGGAATATCGCGAGGATTCCGAGCAGCGGCAGGAACGCGCAGACCTGGTAGACGAACACGATGCCGAAATGGTCGGCGACCACGCCCAGGACCGCGGCACCGATACCGCCGAGTCCGAAGCTGAAACCGTAGAACAGGCCCGACACCATGCCGATCCGGTGGGTCAACATGTCCTGCGCGTACACGATGATGGCCGGGAACGCGGAGGCCAGAATCAGGCCGATCACGACGCTCAACCCCACCGTCCAGCCGAGGCCGACGTACGGCAACGCCAGCGTGAACGGCGCGCAGCCCAGAATCGAAAACCAGATCACGCGCCTGCGGCCGATGCGATCGCCCAACGGCCCGCCGATCATGGTGCCGACGGCGACCGCGAACAGGAACACGCCCAAAAGATTGGCCGCGGTGTGCGTGGACACGCCGAAATGCCGGATCAGGTAAAACTCGTAATAGCTGCTGATGCTGGCGAGATAAAAAAACTTGGAGAACATCAGCGCCAGCAGCACCCAGATGGTGTGCACGACCGTGCGACGGGAATACAGCGGCTGATAATTCGCGGCGCGGTGCGCCACCCGCTCATCGGCGTGCTGCTTGTACCAGTGGCTCACCTGCAGCAACACCACGATGGCCAGCAGCGCCGCAAGGCCGAACCAGCCCACGTGTGCGCGGCCGACCCGCAGCACGATTACCGCCGCCAGCACCGGCCCCAACGCCTGCCCGAGGTTGCCACCGATCTGGAACAGCGATTGCGCGAGACCGTAACGCCCGCCCGAAGCCATGCGCGCCACCCGCGACGATTCCGGATGGAACACCGACGAGCCGCAGCCGATCAGCGCCACCGCAAGCAGCAGGATCGGATAGGTCGGCGCCGCCGACATCAACAGCAGACCGCTGAAGGTGAAACACATCCCGATCGGCAGCGAGTAAGGCAGCGGATGCTTGTCCGTGACCATCCCCACCACCGGTTGCAGCAGCGAAGCGGTCAACTGGAAGGTCAGCGTGATCGCGCCGATCTGGAAAAAACTGAGGTGAAAGTCGCCCTTCAGCAGCGGATAGATCGCGACGATCACCGACTGCATCATGTCGTTCAACAGGTGCGCGAAGCTGACCGCGCCGATCATGCCGAAATGCGTTCGACGCGGCGGCCGGCGACCGGCGACCGGCTGCGGCACGCCGGCGTGCGTGGCGGCGTCGGCCTTCATCGGGTTGCGTTTGTGCCGGTCACGCCATCTTGTCCGCAGCGGCGGCGACGTCGGCTTCGTTCGGCAGCACCAGCAGCGCCGCATCCGCCAGCGGCGTGTAGGTGTCGGCACCGACCACGCGCTGCAGCGGCATATTGCCCAGACCCGCCTCGACGATCGCCGTGATCACGCCCTCGCCCACCCCCGCGCTGCGGCGTCCTTCGTCCAGCACGATGATGCGCTTCGCGGTCTTCGCCTGTGCCGCGATGAACTTTGCGTTCAACGGCACCAGCCAGCGCAGGTCGATCACCCGCACTTTCCACTTCTGCTTCTTTTCGATTTCGCGCGCGGCGCGCAATGCCATGGGCACGCCGTTGCCGAAGGTGAAGATCACCAAATCGTTCGCCTTGGCGTCGTACACCCGCCCTTCGCCCAGCGGCATCGCCTGATCGGGCGCGGGATAGCCGAATTGCCACTCGCCGTCGCCGTGCTCGTATAGATCTTTCGCCATGTACAGCGCGATCGGTTCGAGGAACGCGCACACGCGGCCATCGACCTTGCACAGCGCCGCCAGCGTGCGCAGCATCGTGGCGGCATCGTCGCCGCGCGACGGACAGCCGACGACCAAACCGGGAATGTCGCGCAGCGCTGCGATCGAATTGTCGTTGTGGAAGTGTCCCCCGAAGCCCTTTTGGTAACCGAGTGAGGCGATCCGCACCAACAGCGGATTGCGGTACTGGTCGTTCGAGAAGAACTGCAGCGATGCCGCTTCGCCACGGACCTGGTCGCAGGCGTTGTGGAAATACGCGAGGTACTGGATTTCCGGCACCGGCAGCATGCCCATGTTGGCGTAACCCTGCGCCAGGCCCAGGATCATCGTCTCGTCAAGCAGTGTGTTGAACACCCGCGCACCCTTGAAGGCCTTCTGCAAGCCGCGGGTCACCGTGTACACGCCGCCCTTTTGCGCCACGTCTTCGCCGAACAGCAGCGATTCCGGGTATTTCGCCAGCAGGTCATGCAGCGCCGAATTGATCACCAGCGCCAGATGGCGCGGCGGCAATTTCTCCGGCAGCTTGTCGTCACCGCCGAAGACCGCAAGGCGTTTGTCCGCGTAGTCCGCGCGTGCCGCTTCCGCGGCGACGACCTTGGGCGTGTACGGCGCCAGCGGTTTCATCACCGCCTCGAGCGATTTCAGTTTCGGGCGGCCGTAGGCTTCCTCGGCCGCGGCGAAACAATGCTTGCGGGTGGACTCGTATTTTTCGAGCAACGCCTGCTTCGTGTACACGCCGGATTCCAGCGCGATCGCAGCCGAACGCAACAACGGATCGGTCGCTTCCAGCGCCATGAGCTCATCGAAGCTGCGCCACTCGATCTCGAAATCCGTACCCGCGTGTCCAGCCAGGCGCGTGGTCTTCAGATGCAGAAAGGTCGGGCGACGCGTGCCGCGGCAATGTTCGATCGCACGTGCGACCTGCGCACAACCTTCGGCAAGATCGAGGCCGTCGGCAAAGAAGTAGTCGAGATCCTTGCGATCGCGAAAGTTGTTGGCGATCCATCCACTCGGCGTCTTCACCGAAATGCCGATGCCGTTGTCCTCGCACACGAACAGCACCGGCGCCGGCAAGCGTTGATACGCGGTCCAGCCTGCCGCGTTGAACGCGGTTTGCGCCGTCGCGTGATTGCTGGATGCGTCGCCGAACGAACAGATCACGATCGAATCGTTCGGAATCGGCAACAGGTGGCCAATGCGCTGTGCCTGCTCGATCGCGATCGCAGTGCCGAGCGCCTTGGGCAAATGCGAAGCGATCGTGGACGTCTGCGGCAACACCCACAACGGCTTGGAACCCCACACCTTGTGGCGTCCACCCGACGCCGGATCTTCACTGCTGGCCGCGAACGACAGCGCCGAATCCATCACCGGATCCATCTTCGGCAACTTGCGAAAGCGCTCGGCCATGAACGCGCCCGAGCGGTAATGCAGGAACGCGGGGTCGGTGTGACGCGTCAGCCGCGCCACCATCGCGTTGCCTTCGTGGCCCGACGAACCGATGGTGTAGAACACCTTGTTCTGCACGCGCAGCACGCGCGCCATCAGATCGAGGTGACGCGAAATCAGTTGCGACTCGAACAACTCACGGAAATCGCGCGCGCTGCACGCACTGCCCGGCAGCACCGGCGCGTCGTCGCGCGGCGCGGACGCGGCTTCGCCCTGCCACGCCTGCACGAATTCGGTGAAGTTCTGGTCGACGATTTCGGCGCGGTTGAAGCCCTTGTGGCGCGCGGGAACGGGAGTCTTGATAGCGTTCATTCGATGGATTCAGGCGGTGCGTGGAGTGCGGCGCGCAAACCATTGCTCACGCGACTGGCCCCATATTTCGATCGGGTCCTCGTCGCGTGGAGCGGGCATGCGGCCGGGGCCCTGGAGGGTGGAGCCGAGCCGTCTCGCGACCGCCTGCGAGGCCGTGTTGGCTGGCGCGATGCAATGGATGATCCGGAGCCAGCCGAGGTTGGCGAACGTCCAGTCGATCGCGGCGGTCGCCGCTTCCGTCGCGTAACCCTTGCCCCACGCCTCGCGCGCAAGCGTCCAGCCGATCTCATCGCCCGGCCAGCCATCCGGATGCAACGGACCGACGCGACCGACCCAGCGGTCTGTGCTCTTTTCGATCACCGAAAACGCGTGGAAGCCGAGCACGTGCCATGAACCGACCGCGGACGTGAAATGGTTCCATGCATCGAAGCGGCTTTTGACGCCGCCGAGATGACGCATGACTTCCTCATCCCGTGCGGTCGCGGCCCATGCCTCGAAATCCTCGCCGCACGGCGGGCGCAGGATCAGCCGCTCCGTTTCGAGCACCGGTTCCGGCTTCGGCATGGCGTCCGACATTGGCGGATCACTTCGAGGCCGGGTGATAGCTGCATCCCGGCTCGGCGCTTGCGATGTCGGCAATGTTGGGGCTGTAGCAGACGTACTGCACGCCCTTCTTGCCATCCTTGTCGGTGACGACCTTAGGCACCAGTTGCACGATGCCGTCGGTGACCCCGACAGCGGGCGTCAAGTACACGTTGATCACCCCGCCCTTGCTGACCAGGATCGAACTGATTTCCTGGCTGCTCAACTGATTCGGGGCCGCGATGTGCGCCTCGGCGTTGCTGGCAGGCGGCGTCGGATTGCCCAGCACCGCGTTCGCCACACCGATCTTGACCAGCGCCAGTTTCAGCGACGTCAAGGCGATGTGCAATTCATTGCCGCTGACGGCCGCCATCGCACCGCCGGAAACAAGCGTTGCGCCGATCGCAAAACCGGCGAGCCATTTGCAACGAAGCCTCATGTCACTCTCCTGCTTCTCCGATCCGCTCGGAGCAGATGTTGTGAATAGTCAGGCCATGGATGGCCGTTCTGGTGCTGGTGAACCTCATACCGTCTCGTGCCCGGAAGGTTCGGCGAGGCAGTGATCACGGACGATCACACTAAAACGCATTGATCCCAGTGAGCTCACGTCCGACCACCAACTGATGCACGGTCTGCGTGCCCTCGTACGTCACCACCGATTCCAGATTCAGCGCGTGCCGGATCGCGACGTGTTCGGTGGTGATGCCGGCGCCGCCCAGGATGTCGCGACACTCGCGCGCGACATCCAGCGCCATCCGCACATTGTTCCACTTCGCCAGCGAAATCTGGCTGGGATGCAGTTTGCCCGCATCTTTCAGGCGTCCCAACTGCAGCGCCAGCAACTGCGCGGTAGTGATGCGGCGCGCGATGTCGGCGAGGCGCAACTGGATCGCCTGATTGGCGGCGAGCTTGCGATTGAACAGCACGCGTTCCTGCGTGTAATCCAGCACCTCCTTGAGGCACCCCTGCGCCGCGCCGATCGGCCCCCAACTGATCCCGAAGCGCGCCGAATCGAGGCAGCTCAAGGGGCCGCGCAAGCCCTTGACGTTCGGCAGCATCGCGCTGGCCGGCACGCGCACGTCATCGAGGAACAACGCGCTCGTCACCGACGCGCGCAAGCTCATCTTCTTGTGGACTTCCTGTGCGGCAAAACCCTTGGTGTTTGTCGGCACCAGGAAGCCGCGGATGCCGTCATCGGTTTTCGCCCATACCAACGCCACCTGCGCGAGGTTGCCGTTGGTGATCCACATCTTGGAACCGTTGATCACCCAATCGCCGCCGTCCTGATTCGCAACCGTCTTCATGTTGGCCGGATCGGAACCGCCGTGCGGCTCGGTGAGGCCGAAGCAGCCGATCACCTCGCCCCGCGCCATCTTCGGCAGGTATTCGCGCTTCTGTTCCTCGCTGCCGAACGCGAAGATCGGGTACATCACCAGTGATGACTGCACCGACGCGAAGCTGCGCAGGCCCGAATCGCCACGTTCCATTTCCTGGCAGATCAGCCCGTAGCTGACCTGGTTCATGCCCGCGCCGCCGTATTCCTCGGGGATCGTGGCGCCCAGCAAACCGAGCGATGCGATCTCCGGAACCAGCTCGGTCGGAAAACGCGCCTGGTCGAAACAATCGCCGATGATCGGCAACACCTTGTCGTCGACGAAGCGCGCGACCGAGTCCTGAACCATGCGTTCCTCGTCGGAAAGCAGTGCGCGGACGTCGTACAGATCGAGGGGATTGAGTGGTGCGTGCGGCATGGGCAATCCGGCTTCGTGGGCAAGCCCCCTATTGTATCGGGACATGCGGCCGCGGACCCATTCCCTGTGGTTCACCATCCATAGAAGATCGTCGACGTGGCGGCATCGAAGCCTGCCGGTTCATGGCTTGTCGGAGGCGCTTCGGTTCGAAACCCCGTGCGGCACGTGCCCGGTCGCGACGTGGCGGCGCGCCGATTCCACGTTGATCGGAGAATCATCGAAGAAAAGGTCGGCGCCGAACGCTTCGAGGAATGGCCCCTTGTCGCGGCCGCCGAGAAACAGGGCCTCGTCGATGCGCACGCCCCACTGGCGCAGCGTCAGGATCACGCGCTTGTGTGCGGGCGCCGAACGCGCGGTGACCAGGGCGGTGCGGATAGGCGAATCGTGGGGCGGGAATGCCGCCTGCAGACGATGCAGCGCGGCGAGGAAATTGCGGAACGGACCACCCGACAGCGGCTCGTTCCAGCGTTCGGTTTCGTTGCGATGGAAAGCGTCGAGGCCCTGCTCCTGCGACAGCCGCTCGGATTCGTCGCCGAAGATCACCGCATCACCGTCGAAGGCGATGCGCAACTGGCCCGGATGCGAATCGCGCACCTGCGAGGGCAGGATCGTCGCCGCGGCCACGCCCGAATTCAGCGCGCGTGCGACGTTCTCGGCATTCGCGGACAGGAACAGATCCACCCCGAATGGCGCGATGTATTCGCTGGTCGCCTCGCCCGAGGTGAACGCGGCGCGGCTGATCGCGAGCCCGTGGTGCTGGATGGAATTGAAGATGCGCAGCCCGGTATCGCCGGAATTGCGCGACAACAGCACGACTTCGACGTACGGCGTGTCCGGCGCCGGCCGGTTCAACGCCAGCAACTTCTTCACGACCGGAAACGCGACGCCCGGCTGCAGCACGTCGTTCTCGTGCGCGATCTGGTACTTGCGATAAGCCTCCAGCCCCTCGCGTTCGAACAGTTCGTGCGACTCGGTGAGGTCGAACAACGCACGCGATGAAATCGCGACGACCAGCTTGTCGTCGCGTGGAGGCATCGCGTCGTGCGGATGGGCTGCGCTCACGCGCGCAGTGTATCGCGCCCGCTAACCCCAGAGCGGCTGCGAAATCTCGACCAGCACCCACGCCATGAACGCGCTGATCGGCAGGGTCAAAATCCACGACCACACCATGCGCTCGACCACCGTCCAGCGCACCGCGTTGAAGCGCTTGGAGGCGCCCACGCCCATGATCGAGGACGACACCACGTGCGTGGTGGAAACCGGCAGGCCGAAAATCGACGACACGATGATCACCGCGGCGGCACCGGTCTCGGCGGCGAAGCCGTTGATCGGATGCAGCTTCACCATCTTGTGGCCGAGCGTCTTGATGATGCGCCAGCCGCCGCCCGCGGTGCCGGCCGCCATCACCAGCGCGCACACGACCTTCACCCATACCGGGATCGGGAAATGGCCGCCGACGTCCGATATCCGCAGGAAGTGCAGCCATGAAGGCAGGTGATCGAAATTGTGCGCGAGGGTGGCGTCGGCAAGCGCCAGCGCGATGATGCCCATGGTTTTCTGCGCGTCGTTCATGCCATGCGAAACGCCCATGGCCGCCGCCGAAACCAGTTGCGCCTTGCCGAAAAACATGTTCACGAAGGGCGTACGCCCGAACCGGCGCAACCAACCCTTGCGGTTTGCGAACCAGGCGAACAGCGCCAATAGCGAGCCCATTACCACGATGCCCAGCACGAAACCAGCGATGGGCGAAACCACCATCGGCACCAGCACTTTCGGAATCAAGCCGCCGCCATGCCACCAGTGGTTTGGATCGGTGGCCCAGATGATCGAGCGGAAGTTGCCATCGGACGCTGCGAAGGCGGCGCCGCACAAGCCGCCGATCAGCGCGTGTGACGACGACGAAGGCAAGCCGAGCCACCACGTGATCAGATTCCAGATGATGGCCCCCAGCAGTGCGCAGATCAGCACCTCACCGCCGACCTGGAGCACGCCGGCGTCGATCAGGCCCGTGGCGATGGTGAGCGCGACGGCGGAACCCAGCAAGGCACCGGCAAGGTTGGTGGTTGCAGCCAGCAGCACCGCCTGCCCAGGCGTGAGCACCTTGGTCGCGACCACGGTCGCGATCGAATTGGCGGTGTCATGGAAGCCGTTGATGTAGGTGAACGCCAACGCGATCACGATGACGGCAATGAGGAGACCGAGGCTCATGCGGAGGTTCGGGACTCGGGACTCATGAATTCTTCAACACGATCGAATAAATGACGTTGCCCACGTCGCGGCAACGGTCGATGGCCTTTTCCAGCAACTCGAACAAGTCCTTCGCCAGCATCGCCCGGATCGGGTCGTCGCTGCCGAGATACTGGGTACGGTAAGGCTCCAGCAGCAGCCGGTCGGCTTCCGATTCCACGGCCTGCAGGCGATCCTGCAGCTTGCGCATGCGGCCGATGTTCATGCCGTTGCGCAACTCGCCGACCATCTCCACCACCCCTTCGGTCGCGCTCATCAGCAGGCCGGCGCGCGACACGAAATCGATGCCCTCGACCCGTTTCGCCACGATCACGTAACGCTCTGCGAACTTCTCGATGGTCTTGGGGATGCGGTAAAGCGCCGACGACATTGCCTCGATGTCTTCCCGGTCCAGCGCGGTGACGAAGGTGTTGACCAGCGCTTCGCTGATCTGCGCCGCCAGATCCTTCTCGCGCCGCCGTGCCGCCCGGAATCCGTCCAGCAGCATCGGTTCGCCGTGCGACTCCAGCAGCGCCTGCAGCGCCTTGGCACCGTCGCGGGCCGCGCCGGCGCTGGATTCGAGCAAATCGTAAAAGCGGTCCCCTTTGCCGAACATCGTCTGCAGCGAAAACATGGCGTTCATCCGGGCGCGTAATCCTGCAAATGGTACACGAGCAACCGTTCCGTCCGAAGAAGTTCCGCGCTTGCTAGACTTCCGGGATGGAACGTCCCGACCGGCCACGATGCTGACCGAACTCGGCCTGGTGCTGGCGCTGGCGCTGGGCAACGCGTTTTTTGCGCTGGCCGAAATCGCGCTGATCGCGGCGCGCAAAAGCCGTCTGCGTTACCTCGCGCGCACCAGCACGCGCGCGCAGGTCGCCTTGCGGCTGGCGCAACGCCCGGACCGGTTTCTGTCCACGGTGCAGATCGGCATTACGCTGATCACGCTGATCACCGGCGCCGCCACCGGCGCTTCGATCAGCGACGCCATCCGGGTGTGGCTCGCCCGGGCGGGCGTGCCGGTGGCGCAACATGCGTCGCTGGTGATCGGGCTGGTGCTCGGTTTCATCCTCGTCACCACCATCAACATCACCGTCGGCGAGCTGGTGCCCAAGCGCGCAGCGCTGGTGGCGCCCGAGCGTATCGCGCAGACCGTGGCGTTTCCGATGCAGGTGATGTCGTGGCTGATGACGCCATTCGTGTGGTTTCTCGACATCCTCACGAGCGGCATATTGCGCCTGTTCCAGCTGCAGCGTTTCACCCGCGAGAAAGTCAGCGAAGAGGAAATCCGTCTGCTGGTCGCCGAGGGCGCCGAACAAGGCGTGCTCGATTCCGACGAGCGCAACATGGTCTACCGCGTGCTGCGCCTGGGCGATCGCAACGTCGACAGCGTGATGACCCCACGCCCGCGCATCGCGTGGCTGGATGCGGCCGCACCGCTGGCCGAGAACCTTGCGGTGATCCGCGCCACGCCCTATTCCCGTTATCCGGTCTATCGCGAAAGCGAAGACGAAGTGCTGGGCGTGCTGGAAGTCAAACGCCTGCTACAGACGCTGGCGCAGGAACCGGGCGCCGCATCGTCGCATGCCGCCCGCCTCGACCTGTTCCGCAAACTGGTCAAGCCGTTGTTCGTGCCCGCCACCACCCGCGCGCTCGACCTGCTGGACGAGTTCCGCGACGCCAAGACGCCGTTCGCGCTGGTGGTGGACGAATATGGCGACATCGAAGGCCTGGTGACATTGAACGATGTGCTCACCGCCGTGGTCGGGCACCCCGCGCGCGGCAACGGCAAGGACGCATCCGGCGACACGGCTGCGTTGCGCCGCGACGACGGAAGCTGGCTGATTTCCGGTTCGCTCGCCACCGATGACCTGCGCGAACTGCTGCAAATCGACGAACTGCCCAACGAACAGGAAGGCGACTACTACACGCTCGCCGGCATGTTGATCGACATGTTCGGACACATCCCCGTCACCGGCGAAAAAGTCGCCTGGCACGGACTCGATTTCGAAATCGTCGACCGCGACGGCGCGCGCATCGACAAGGTGCTGATCACGCCGATTGCCGCGAATGATGAGTCGGATGAGGACGGTGGCTGACTCTGTGGAATCGGAGTCTCTTTACCTAAAGAGCCCTGACCCCTTTGCCTTCCTTTGTCTTTGGCCACCACTCGCGGGACAAGATTCACCTCTATGACAACGGAACGCGCCAGCTGTCGCAACCTGACAACGCAATGAAGCTCGCACTAGGGAACGATGCACAACGCGAATGCAATCGACCGGGATTGCATGCATCGCGTAGCCTTCAAACAGATGGGGTTCGTCAACGGCTCCGCTGTGGTGACTCAAGTCGCGTCGCGATATGAATCGCGCCAGCGTGAATGTACCCAGTTGTGACAGCGAAGCCACGGGTACGTCGGCCTCCACAATGCAAGGTTCGCCGAGCTGACGCAGCACGGAAGCAATGGCCCCATTCGATCCGTGCGCTAAGTAAATCGCTTCGCCGCCCCAATAACGCAACAGGCGGTGAATGCCATCCTCACCTGCACGCTTGGGTGGGAAGAAGCAAAACCAAATCATGCCAGCTCGATTGTGTGCAGAACCCTCTCGTGCGCTTCTGGCGCACCGCGCCGTTTTGCTCATCAGGTATCGAGAAGCTTTAGCCCGAAGCGGTTTTCCAGAACAGCACTCACGTTGCGCCGGCTGTCGATGATGGCAGTGATGATCACGCGCTTGCGCTCGCATGCGTACATGATTCGCCACGGCGCTTCGATCAGCTCCAGGAGAGACGGCTCGATCGCAAGATGCACTTCCGGAACGGCGCGTCCGCGTTCCGGCATTGTTGCCAGCGAATCCACGCATGCGGCGATGCGCTCGAAAACGGCAAGCGCGTTCTCGACGTCACCGCGGGCGGCAATGAACTCGACGATGCCTTCCAGGTCGCCGCGGGCCTCTGGCGACCAGTAGACCGCCCACTCAGCCACGCTCGGCGATGCGCTTCTTCAACGCGGACCGCATCTGCTGCTTTACCTTGGCATGCGGGATCGTGCGGCCGGCACGGTCGTCTGCCAGCGCCTGGTTGAGGCGCATCACCAGCGCTGACTCGAAGCGCGCGCGCTCGTATTCCTCGTAGCTCTGCACGACTGCGACGCCGCGTCCGTTCTGTGTCAGCACCACCGGCGGTTGCTTCTGCAGGCGCTTGACCCAACCGGCGGCATCGTTCTTGAACTCCGTGAGGCTGATGACGGCTTTGCTGATCACATCGAATATTCCGGTCCGAATTCAGTCCTGATTATACGCTAGCTCGCTGCATCGCGTCCTTTTGCCAAACTCGCCATCCGCTCCGCATCCGCCAGCACGCCATGCAGGATGCGCAGTTCGCGCGCGTCGGGCATCGCGCGATGGAACAGGCGGCGCAGGCGCTGTTCGATGGTCACGGCCGAACGGCCCTTGTGGAAATCGATTTCGTGCAGGGTTGCGAACAGGTGCTCGAAGAAGCGTTCCATCTGGTCTGCGGTCGCGGGCGCCTCGTGCGGCTCGGGAGATGAATCTGCGCCGGCCAGCGTCGCCATCCGCATTTCCCACGCCATCAGTTGCACCGCCTGCGCGAGGTTGAGCGACGAGAAATCCTCGACGCTCGGGATTCGCACCATCGCGTGGCACACCGACAGTTCGTCGTTGTCCAGTCCGGAACGTTCGTTGCCGAACAACAGCGCGACCTCGCGGCCGGCCTGCAGCAGCGGCGCGATTTCCGCGACGGCGGCACGCGGATCGAGTTCCGGCAGGCTGACACCACGGCGCCGCGCCGACAATCCGTACACGCGGGTGCAATCGGCGACTGCTTCGGGCACGCTGGCCGCGGTCACGAGGTGCTGCAGCACGTCGTCGGCGCCGGTGGCCATCGCTTCGACCTGCGGATCGGGATAACGCTGCGGCGCCACGAGGACCATGCGCCAGAATCCCATGGTGCGGATCGCGCGCGCGGCGGCGCCGATGTTGCCGGGATGCGACGTGCGTGCCAGCACGAAGCGGATGGTTTGCGGAGTGGGCGGAATGGAGGCGGTGGAGTGGTTCATGTCTCGGAGAATTTTTGCTTTTGATCGTCATCCCGGAATACTCGCGCCATCCATGGCGTTCGCGTTTGCAATCCTGCAAACGCAGTCGCGAAGCGATATCCGGGACCCAGCGCCTTTGGCCCCCACGCTACCCGGAAAAGACACTGGATTCCCGCTTTCGCGGGAATGACGAGCTTAAAGAATGACGAGCTGAAGATTGCCAAGGTTAACGGGTCAACCGATGGCCCTGCTAAACTGCGAACTGCGCCGCCCCGTGCGGCGCGTTCTTTTTCAAACCTCCGGAACTTCATCGCCATGGCCCGACCTGCCGTCACCATCGCGATCCGTGCCGCGCGCGCCGCCGGCAGCGTGATCCTGCGTTACATGAATCGCCTCGACAGCGTCACCGTGATCGAGAAGCACCACCTGGATTTCGTTTCGGAAGTCGATCGGCAGGCCGAAGCCGAGATCGTGCGGGAGCTGAAACGCGCCCATCCCGACCACGCAATCCTGGCCGAGGAAAGCGGTGCGTCCGGCAAGGCCGGCGCGCGCTTCACCTGGGTGATCGATCCGCTGGACGGCACCCACAACTACCTGCGTGGCATTCCGCACTTCGGCGTGTCGATTGCGCAACTTGATCGCGGCGAACCGGTGCACGCGGTGATCCTCGACCCCCTGCGCAACGAGATTTTCACCGCCAGCAAGGGCGACGGCGCGTTCCTCAATGACCGCCGCATCCGCGTCAGCAAGCGCGAATCGCTGGACGGCGCGATGCTGGGCACCGGCTACCCGTACCGCGAACGTCGCCATCTGGACGCGCAACTCGGGATGACACGCGAGGTGCTGAAGCGCGCCGAGGACATCCGCCGCACCGGCTCGGCCGCGCTGGACCTTGCCTGGACGGCGATGGGACGCTTCGACGGCTATTTCGAGACTGGCCTGAAAATCTGGGACATGGCCGCGGGCTGCCTGCTGGTGCGCGAAGCCGGCGGCCGCTATTGCGATCTGGTCGGCCGCGACGGGCTGCCTGAATCGGGCAACCTGGTGGCCGCGAACCACATACTCGCAACCCAGATCGTCGAAGCCATCGCGCCTGCGCTCACATCCGAACTGAAACGCTGATTCAATCTGGCGCGGTGGCCGTCGCCAGCGTGGGACTAACGCGCGCCGTCAGCGCCTTGCGGTAACGCTCGTAAAGCAGCGCCACGCGTTTCACGTACACCTGCGTTTCCGCGTACGGGGGCACCCCGCCGTATTTCGCGACCGCGCCCGCGCCAGCGTTGTAGGCCGCCGCCGCAAGCTTCACGTCACCGTGGTAGTCGCGCAGCAGCATTGCGAGATAACGCGCGCCGCCCGAGATGTTCTCGGCAGGATCGAACGCGTCGCCGATGCCAAGGTCCGACGCCGTACCCGGCATCAATTGCATCAAGCCTTGCGCGCCCTTGTACGAAAGCGCGCGTGCGTTGAACCCGGACTCTGCATGGATGATCGCGCGCAGCAATGCCACGTTCACGCCGCTGACGTTGGCGGCCGAGCGGATGTCGTCGCCGTACGCCGCGAGCTGCAGCGGCACGGTGTTCCAGTCGATCTTCGAATGCACGTTGCAGGCGTAGCATTCGACGATGTAGGTGAACAGCATCTTGGCGTCGGGGCCCTTGGCCAGTGACGCGACGTTGGTGTACAGGACGCTGCCGTTCTTCTGGACCACGCGATACACCGCGCCGCGTTTCGGCGTTTTCGGCGCGTCGGCATCCAGCTTCAACGGGATCGGTGCGGTCGTCGCGGGACCCGGTCCTGGCCCGCTGCTGGCGGGCGCGGGTTCCGCGGCTGGAGCCGATGACTCCGGCTCGACGCCCAGCAATTGCGGCAACACGAGGCCGCCCAGCGTATCCAGGATCGCGACCGGCAGCGGTTGCCAGGCTTGCTTGCGAACCAGCTTCTGTACCTGGATCGTGTTGTCCTCGCCCAGCGGGGTCACCTTCAGCACCGACGGGTTGGCCTTGACCTCGTGCGGCGGCTTGCCCGGCAGCACGGTGCCGCTCGGCTGGTTGCGCGGACGGGTGTTCTGCAGGCTCGCCTTGATCGCGTGCGCGCGCGGCGCGGCCCATGCGCCGAGCTTCGTGCAATCGCGGTAACCGACGGTGTGGCTGACGTACGCCATTTCGCCGTGACTGCCGACACAGCGATACAACACGCTGGCCGCCGCGGGTGCCGCCCAACCCATCGTCATCAACAACGCGCACGCCATCACCGCCCGCGAAAGGCGGAATGACTTTTTCGACGGGGCCCCGGCTTGCCGGCCACTGCGCACCCCCGCGCGGAGCATGGCGTTCATGGGGCCCGAGTGTGCGCCGACGGGCGCTCGATGCCAAGTGTTTGATACCCAAAGCGCGCGCCGGCGCACATCGCGATGGTGAATCCGCTGGCCGTTCCCGTCGGCGATGCGCCCTGCCGCGTCGAGCGCAGCTTGGAACCCCGCTACAATGCGGGTTTCAGCGCGTCCCGCATTTCCGATGGTCGACACACCCGCCGCTACCCCTGCCAAGGCCGGATCGAACAAGCCCGGTTCCGGAAAACCCGGTTCTGGAAGACTCTTCATCCAGACCCACGGCTGCCAGATGAACGAGTACGACTCCCGCAAGATGGAGGAGGTACTCGCGGCCGAACGCGGCATGGTGCGGACGGACGACGTATCGCAAGCCGACGTGATCCTGGTGAACACCTGCTCGATCCGCGAGAAGGCGCAGCAGAAAGTGTTCAGCCAGCTCGGCCGCTGGAAGGAATTCAAGCAGGCCAATCCGGACGTGCTGATCGGCGTCGGCGGCTGCGTGGCCTCGCAGGAAGGTGCGGCGATCGTCGAGCGCGCGCCGTACGTCGATCTGGTGTTCGGTCCGCAAACTTTGCACCGCCTGCCCGACCTGATCGACGCGCGCCGCGCAACCGGCAGGCCGCAAGTCGACATTTCGTTTCCCGAAATCGAGAAGTTCGATCGCCTGCCCGAGCCGCGCGCGGAAGGTCCGAGTGCGTTCGTGTCGATCATGGAAGGCTGCTCGAAATACTGCTCGTTCTGCGTGGTGCCCTACACGCGCGGCGAGGAAATTTCGCGCCCGTTCGACGACGTGCTGGCCGAAGTCGCGTCGCTGGCCGAACAGGGCGTCAAGGAGGTGAACCTGCTGGGCCAGAACGTCAACGCCTATCGCGGGCCGATGTTCGACGGTGAGACGGCGGACCTGGCATTGCTGATCCGCGCGATCGCCGAGATCGACGGCATCGGGCGCATCCGCTTCACCACCTCGCATCCGCTGGAGTTTTCAGATTCTCTGGTCGCCGCGTATCGCGACGTGCCCAAGCTCGCCAACTTCCTGCACCTGCCGGTGCAATCGGGGTCCGACCGGATCCTCATGATGATGAAGCGCAACTACACGGCGGCGATGTACAGGGAGAAGATCGCGAAACTGCGCGCGGTGCGTCCGGACATCTGCATCTCGTCGGATTTCATCGTGGGCTTCCCCTGCGAAACCGACGCCGATTTCGCCCAGACGCTGCAACTGATCGAGGACATCGGCTTCGACCAGTCGTTCTCGTTCATCTATTCCAAACGGCCGGGCACGCCGGCATCGAATTTGTTCGATCCGACACCGGACGCGGTGAAGCACGAACGCCTGGCGACGTTGCAGACCTCGATCAACTTCCACGCGGCGAAAATCAGCGAGGCGATGGTCGGTACCATGCAGCGCATCCTCGTGACCGGGCCGTCGAAGAAAAACCCCAACGAACTCACCGGCAAGACCGAAAACATGCGCCAGGTGAATTTCGCCGGCGACGCGCACCTGATCGGGCAGTTCGTGGATATCGTGATCACCGCGGCGCTGACCAATTCGCTGCGAGGGCGGCTTCAAGCCCCTCTCCCTCCGGGAGAGGCGGCGCGTAGCGCCGCGCGCGCAGCGCGGGGGTGAGGGTCCGATCTTGCGAATGGACCCAACGTTATCGGCAACCCGAACCCTCATCTGGCGCTTCCGCCACCTTCTCCCGAGGGGAGAAGGATAAAGCAGGTAGTCCCCGCACACCCATGACCGAAGGCATCATCCAGCACGACTTCATCCTCGAACCCGACGACACGCAGCGGCTCGCCAACCTGTGCGGGCCGTTCGACGAGCATCTGCGCCAGATCGAACTGCGGCTGGGCGTCGAGATCAACAACCGCGGCAACGTGTTCCGCGTGATCGGCGAAGAACCCGCGGTGAAATCCGGCGAGCGCGTGTTGCGCAACCTCTACGAAGCGACCCAGCACGAGACCTTGAACGGTCGCGCGCTCAACCTGCGTCTGTCCGAAGCCGGCGTCGATGCGCTGGCCGAACAACCGGCCGAAGGCGCGCAGGAAGTCGCGATCAAGGTGAAGCGCGGCACCATCCGTGGACGCGGGCCGAACCAGGTGCGCTACCTGCACGCGATCGCCACCCACGACATCAATTTCGGAATCGGCCCGGCCGGCACCGGCAAGACGTATCTTGCGGTCGCCAGTGCCGTGGAAGCCTTGGAGACCAGTCGCGTCCAGCGCCTGATCCTGGTGCGTCCCGCGGTCGAGGCCGGCGAGAAACTGGGGTTCCTGCCGGGCGACCTTGCGCAGAAAGTCGATCCGTACCTGCGCCCGCTGTACGACGCGCTGTATGAAATGCTCGGTTTCGACAAGGTCGCGCGCCTGATCGAGCACAACGTGATCGAGATCGCGCCGCTCGCTTACATGCGCGGGCGCACGCTCAACGATTCGTTCGTGATCCTGGACGAGGCGCAGAACAGCACCGTCGAACAGATGAAGATGTTCCTGACCCGCATCGGCTTCGGCACCACCACTGTGGTCACCGGCGACGTGACACAGGTTGATCTGCCGCGCAACACGCGCTCGGGTTTGCGCAACGTGATCGAAGTATTGCGCGACGTCGAGGACATCAGCTTCACCTTCTTCACCGCGCGCGACGTGGTGCGGCATCCGCTGGTCGCCAAGATCGTGCGTGCCTACGAAAGCGCGGAAGAAGCCGCCAACGCGAAGCTGGAAGCGGAGCCGCGCACGCGCGCGCCGCGTGACGAGGACCGCGGATGAACAGCGCCCGCGCGGGTCGCCCGTCCCGGTCCTTCGGCGTCGCCGATCCGCATCAAACCTCGGCTCTGCTGGTGCACGTGGATTACGCGATTCCGCGGCGCGGCCTTCCGGCAGCCGTCAGCTTCAAGCGCTGGATCGAAGCGGCGCTGTTCGCCGCGCGCCACCACAAACCCGCCGAGTTGTCGATCCGCCTCGTCAATGCGCGTGAGGGCCGTGCGCTGAACCGGCAATACCGCGACAGGGATTACGCCACCAACGTGCTGTCGTTTCCGGTGGAGTTGCCGCCCGGGGTTGCCTCACCGCTGCTGGGAGACCTTGCGATCTGCGCGCCGGTGGTCGCGCGCGAGGCACGCGAACAGGGCAAGCCGCTGCGCGATCACTACGCGCACCTGACCGTGCACGGCGTGCTGCATCTGCTGGGTTTCGATCATCAGGAAGACATCGAAGCCGCGCGAATGGAAAAGCTGGAAACCGGCATCCTCGCCAAGCTCGGCATGCCCGACCCGTATTGATTGCGCCTCCACCTGCGATGCCGGCGCGCATCCGCTAGAATCGTGAATCCGCCCCTTCCGGGGACGTGTGCCACCCCAATGTCCGCAGAACCCCCAAGTACAACCGGCCCCGCCCACCGCTCGCTGTGGGATCGTTTGGGCCACATGCTCTCAGGCGAACCCCGCAGCCCCGAGGACCTGCTCGCGGAACTCCGCGAAGCGCAGGGCAACGGCTTGCTCACCAGCGAAACCTTCGCGATGATCGAGGGCGCCATCCACGTCACCGAGATGGTGGTGGGCGACGTGATGGTGCCGCGCGCGCAGATGGTCACGCTGGATATCGACGACGACCTGCCTGCGATTCTCGGAACCGTGGTCGAATCCGGCCACTCGCGTTTTCCCGTGCACGGCGAGGACAAGGACGAAATCCTGGGCATCCTGCTGGCCAAGGACTTGTTGAAGCGCGGCGACAACGGCGCGCTCGATCTGCGCGCGCTGCTGCGCCACGCGGTGATGATTCCCGAATCCATGCGCCTGAACGTGCTGCTGGCGGAATTCCGCCGCTCCCGCAACCACATGGCAGTGGTGGTGGACGAATACGGCGGCGTCGCCGGCCTCGTCACCATCGAGGATGTGCTGGAGGAAATCGTCGGCGAAATCGACGACGAGCACGACGAAGCCGTGCCGCCGCAATTGATTGTCGCGCAGGCCGACGGCAGTTGGCTGGTCGATGCGCTGACGCCGATCGAGGATTTCAACGAGCAGTTCGAGACCGCGTTTTCCGACGAGGAATACGACACCGTGGGCGGCCTCGTCACCGCCGAGATCGGCCACCTGCCGGACCCCGGCGAAACCGCGACGCTGGGCGACTACGCGTTCGACGTGACGCGCGCGGATGATCGACGGGTGTTGCAGTTCCGCGTCCGCAAGAACGCCGCCGAGTAGCGGCGCGCGGCAGCCGGCACGGCGTAACAACAACGTCGTCATTCCGGGGCGCTCACGCGCAGCGGCAGCGGAACCCGGAATCGGTTTTGAGCATCCCGGCTGATTTCCGACGGCCACGGAAACCGATTCCGGATCGCGCTGCGCGCGTCCGGAATGACGAGCAAAGGCGCAGGCTGTTTGGCGTCCCCTTCCTGTCCGCACCGTTTGGCGCCGCGAAAGCGCAAGACGAAACACTCGTCAGTCCGGGTCGCCCGCTCTGTTTGCGGGCGGAACCCGGAATCCAGTGCCTTTGCTCGTCATCCCGGCGCAGCCGGGATCCAGTGTCTTTGCTCTTATCATGGCCTGCCACTGGGCCCCGGCCTCCGCCGGGGCGACGCATCGGAATTATCGCGACCCATGCACTTCCCATCACACTCGCGCGCGGAATCGCGCTTCGCCCCGTGCCTTGCGTGGCTCGTTCCGGTTCTGTTCGTTCTGCTTTTCCTCATGCTCCCCGCACGCGCCCACGCCGGCGTCGCCGACGCACCGGGCGCCGACCTGCGCGTGGATCTCTATACCTACGGTCCCGGCTCGGTGTACTGGGAACGCTTCGGCCATGACGCGCTGGTGATCACCGACACGACGACAGGCGAGGCCTACGCCTTCAACTACGGCTTGTTCGATTTCGACCAGAAGGATTTCTACGTCAATTTCGCGCGGGGCATCATGATCTACCGCGCCGCGGCGTGGCCCACCATCGAAGACGTCCGTGAATACTCCGGCGAAGGCCGTTCGATCACCAGCCAGCATCTGAACCTGACGCCCGCGCAGCGCGCGACGCTTCGCGACTTCCTGGTCTGGAACGTGCAGCCGGAGCATTCGCGCTATCGCTATCGTTACTTCGCCGACAACTGCACCACGCGCGTGCGCGATGCGCTGGACCGCGTGCTGGGCGGGGCGCTGCAACGACAACTTGCCGGCCCTGCCGCCGACGGCGAGTCCTATCGCAGCGAAACCGATCGCCTGATGTCCGGGCAGCCGTGGCTGATGTATGTGCTGGATTTGGGATTGGGCCCCTACGCCGATCAACCCCTGACCCGCTGGAGCGGCGCCTTCATTCCGGTGCGGCTGATGAACGAACTGCGCGATGCGCGCGCGACCGACGGGACGCCGCTGGTGCAATCGACAACCTTGCTGTCGCCCCAACGCCTGCCCTCTCCGCCGGCGTCACCACCCGACATGCGCTGGCCGCTGCTGATTGCGGGGCTGTTGCTCGGCGCGGCGTTCTTCGCATCGGCATGGTTGCGCAACCAGTACGAGGTGGACCGGTGGTGGTTCGCCGTGGTCGGCAGTTTGTACGCACTGCTGGCGGGCCTCGCCGGCGCACTGATGCTGGTGCTGTGGTTCGGCACCGCGCATCGCGCCGCTTGGGCCAACGAAAACCTGTGGCTCTTCAACCCGCTCGCGTGGTTGCTGCTTCCGGCACTGCTGCGCGTGCGCAGACACGGGGCCGCCGCTTCGCGCTTTGGCCTCGCGATCGCGGTGCTGATGGCGTTGCTGTCATTGTTCGCGCTGGTTTCCAAGCTCATCCCGGCATTCCCGCAGCAGAACCTGCCGTGGATCCTGTTCGCATTGCCCGCGTGGCTGGGACTCGCGGGCGGCATGGCGCTCATGCACGAACGGCACCTGCCGCGCATGTGAGCCACATACCCCTAAAGGAAATCCTCCACCGGCCGATAAACACCATCGATCAACCGTGACCGCCCCGGTGACGAGGCCTCCATGACACAAAGCGGCGATTTCTACACCCGCATCGACCATCCCGCGGAAATCATCGAATTGCTGGAAACCCTGCGCCAGCCCGGCACTGCTTGCCTGGTCCTGGAGCAGGACCAGATGGTCGAGTTGCCCGTGACCGTGGCCACCACCAACGCGGGCGAGGCATTGCACCTGGACGTCAGCGCCATCGCCGATGGCGCCACGGCGTTCTGCAAGGGTGCCGTTTTCCGGCTGAACGGCCAAGGGTCGAGGGGCGTACTGCGCACGCCGATATTGACGGTCCAAGTGGTCTGGGAAGAGGACCAGCGGCGTCTTTGCAGATGCGAATTCCCGGGGTGGCTCGAAAAGCACCAGCAGCGCGACACGTTTCGGGCGCGGCTGCGCCGCGGCATGAAGGTCAAGGTGAATCTGCAGGATGCCGGCGCCACCGCGACCGGTTACCTGCGTGACCTGTCGCTGCACGGCTGCATGGTGGAAGCGGAGCCTTCGGCGGCGGCGCTGCTGGACGATCGCAGTCGCCCGCTGCAACTCGAAATGACCTTTCCCGACGGCAGCCGGTTCATCGTCCCCGGCTGGCCGCGGCACCAGACCTTCCGCAACGATCGCATCCTGTGCGGGTTCCGGCTCGACGTGGGCGGACGCGACCAGCAACAACGGCTGTGGTTCCTGGTGCGCGAAACCGAACGCGAGTCCGCGCGCCATGCCGCTTCCGACAAGAGCGATTTGCGCCCGTCACCGTTGTATCTCGGCAGCACCATCGACGATGCGGCCGACGAATCCGACACCTATCGCAACCCGATGGCCCGGCAGCTCGCCGGCTGCGCGTCGTTCCTCTCGACCCAGATCATGAAGTTGCGCCAGGGCGGGCTGATCGACCAGAAACTGCTCTCGCAGCACGCGGCCAAGCTGATGGCGCTGCACGCGGAAGATCGTGAAGCGCTGTTGTTTGCACTGACCTGCCTGCATCGGGAATTGTCGCTGATCCGGCACTGCCTTGCGATCGCGGTGCGGCTGATCGATCTTGGCACGGCGCTCGGCCTGAAGCCGGACGTGTGCCGGGCGTTGGCGGCGGCTGGGCTGGTGCACGACCTCGGCAAGGCCCTGCTGCCCGCGCCGCTTCGCGATGCGACACGGCTCGATGCGGAACAGCAGCGCCAGTTCCGGCAGCACGTGGCGCTCATCAAGGATCGGCTCGCCGCCTGCCACTGGCTGTCGCCGGTGGCGATCCAGACTGTAGTCGAAGGCGGCAACGAACGTCTGGACGGCAGCGGTTATCCGGGTCATCGCAGCGGCGACAAGTTGCATGCACTGATGCGCGTCGCGGCCATCGTGGACGTGGTGGATGCGATGGGACGCGACCGCGCCGATCGCGCCGCGCTGCCGATCGATCGCATCTACCAGCACTTGCGGCGGTCGCCGGCGCAATTCGATCCGCGCTGGGTGGAGCGCTACGTCGATCATTTCGGCGTCTGGCCGGTGGGCACGCTGCTGCGCTTTCCACGCGGCGAGCTCGGCTGGGTGTTGGCGCTGGACGCCAACCGCGCCGTCGCCGCGGTGCGCCAGGTGGACGAACCATCCTTCGATGATGCGACCAGCGGCATCCTCGTCCACGGCCGCGACCTCACGCGTCTCGGCGAACCGGTGGAAGCACTGCTCCCGACCGCGTGATGCGCGCGGCTTGCATCCATCCTGCATAATCGGTGCATGGACACGCCCGACGCGAAATCGATGGTCGCCAACTGCGCCGCCTACGGCGCGGACGGAAAAAAGATCCGCGACATCACGCTGGATGAGATCAGCGACTTCCTTGCGCCGGCGCAGGGGTTCGTTTGGGTGGGCCTGGTCGAACCCGACGAACCGTTGCTGGAAAAGCTGCAGGTGGAATTCGGGCTGCATGAACTGGCCGTCGAGGACGCGCACAGCGCGCACCAGCGGCCCAAGATCGAGTCGTATGGCGACTCGCTGTTCGTGGTGGCGCAGACAGCGCAGATGACCGAGGGCAACATCGCGTTCGGCGAAACCCACATCTTCGTCGGCAAGCATTACCTGCTGTCGGTGCGGCACGGCGCGTCGCAGTCGTATGCGCGGGCGCGCCGCGCCTGCGAGCAGACGCCGGAACACCTCGCGCTCGGTCCCAGCTTCGCGCTGTATTCGATCCTCGACCTGATCGTCGACAACTACCTGCCGATCGTGCAGGACTTCAAGCAGGAGCTGCAGGAACTGGAACAGGACGTCTTCGCCGACCTTGCCAACCGCGACGTGACCCGACGCCTGTATGGCATGCAGCGCGAACTGCTGACGCTGAAGCTGGCGGCGACGCCGTTGCAGGACACGCTGGGGCAACTTGTGCGGCTGCACCCGGAAGTGATCCGTGACGAGGTGCGCCCCTACTTCCGCGACGTGCAGGACCACGTGACGCGCGTCAGCGATGCGATCAATTCGATGCGTGAAATGCTGGGCGCGGCGATGAACGTGAACCTGTCGCTGATCACCGTGCGCCAGAACGAAGTGGTGAAACGCCTGGCCGGCTGGGCGGCGCTCTTGGCCGCGCCTACCCTGCTGGCAAGCTGGTACGGCATGAACTTCCGCGACATGCCGGAACTCGCCAGCCGCTACGCCTATCCGGGCATCATCACCGCCACCATCGTCATCTGCATCACGCTTTACGTGGTGCTCAAGCGGGCGAAGTGGCTTTGAACGGACGCACGCAAAGCAGCTTCACTCGTGCACATGCAGATTCTTCATCAGCAAGTCCAGTTTCTTCCGCATGTAGGCTTGCGGATGTGATCCATCTTCCGCGTAGAAAGCCGTGTAGAGTACCTGCGGATCCTTGCCGGACGCGTCCACGACGGCGTTGATTTTCATCACGTCGTTGCCGTCGCTCGCGACGCCGTCCATCGGATGCCGGCGGGCTACGACCTTGTGCCACATTTCCTGGAAGCCCTCGCCCAGATCCGGTGCGGGTGCGAAATTGCGCTGCACGTTGATCCAGTCCTTGTCGTTGTCGTCCACCTTCAACTGTATGTCGCCCACGTCCCAGACCACCTTGTCGTGGTCGGGGAAATACATGAATTCCAGCGTAAGTTCACTGTCGGGCTGGATCTTCTGCACCTGCGACGTGATCGAGAATGCAACGCGCGGTGAAGCGTAACTGAAACTTTTGCCGTAATCGGCGTCGATGTGGATGGTCTTGAACGCGGCAGGCGACAGCGTGGTGTTCTCCAGATAGTCCTTCCACTGTGCCAGGGAGCCGCGATAGGACAAATAGAAAAAGTCGGTCATGGCTTCCATGTTGACGAGGTATCCATGCCCGTCGCCCGCAGGCAGCTCGCGCATGAAGCCGTCATAACCATCCGGCACGGGCAGTGCGAAAACCATCACGCGTCGGTTGGCGAACGGCATCGGCCAGGTCAGCACCCGCCAGTTTCTCTGCCAGTGATCGGTGTACGTCGTGTCCAGTCCGGGCCTGCCGAATCCAGTGATCTTGATACGTTCCGACGCAACGTCGCGACGAAACAGCCCCGGTTTCGCCAACGCATCCATCAACCGCGCTGGATCGCCATGGAGCTGCTGGTCGCTGACATCATCCGGCTTGCGCAGGTGGAACAGCAGGTCGTGCCCGACCATGCCAATCGCCAGGTATCCATTGTCGGACAATGGCGCCTTCGCGGCCCGCTTCCCGCCAGGCTCCCACTCGCCCGCGCTGTTGCGCCTGAGCAAGGTGGGAAATGCGAAAAAACCGGGTACGCCGTACAACACCCGATGCGAACCGGTGCCATGCGGGAAGACCTGCTCCGCGTCCTTCGCGAACACCGCCTTCAACTGGCTGTCCTCGTAACCGTGCAGCAGCGCCTGCAACCTGGCGTAGAAATCCGCCAAGGCAGCGGGCAATGCGAATCGCGTATTGAAGGTGCCGGTGATGGTCGTATCGAAGAGGTCGAACCCTGAAGACATCCGCTTGTCGATCACGGCCGTGTTCGCCGGCGCGTTCAGCACCTCACTGATCGGCAGCGCGTAGTTGAGGTTTTCGTTGGGCGATTTCATCAGCACCACGCCGATGATCTTGCCGTCTTGGTCGAGCAGTGGACCGCCGCTGTTGCCTGGCGATGCCGCTGCGGAGAATCGAATCCATTTCCACTGCCCATCTTGCTGTTCCGGCGAGTCGGATGTGTACAAGCCGTCGCGGATCACGACGCCAGTGCCCAGCGCATTGCCTACGGCGTACACCGCTTGATCGAGGACGGGTTTGGCATTTGTCGACAGCGTGGTGACGTTTGGCGGCTGCGTCACCAGCGAGAACACCGCAAAGTCGCGGCGCAATGCAAACTCCTCGATCTTGTCAATGGCATACACGTGACCGGAGGCGTCACGCAGTTCCGGCGGTCCCCACAGGCTGTCCATGCCCGTCAGGAGAACGTGCGCCGCCGTCACGTAACGATTGCCGCCCAACGCGAAGGCCGTGCCGATCGAGTAATACTTGTCGGTGCGCTGCTGGTACGGGAGCAGGTCCAGCGGCAGGGCCTTCTCGTAACTCAGCGGATCATGGGTGGGTTTGGCAGCCACCACTTCGAAAGTGGCCGCATCGATCTTCGGCAAGATGGATGGACCGAGATCCGCCGCGCAGGCCATGTGCGGCGCGACCACGCCGATACAGACTATGAGCAGCCAGCCACCCGCCCAGCCATAACGGGCAAACCGCTCCGCAAGGGAATGCAAAGTCGGCATGTGGATCCTCCTCGCAACATCCCGTCCATCAACCCAAGGGTTGGGGTCGCAAATGCAATCCCGCGAGAGGAAACTTCACCCGCGCGCGCAAGGCTTAGCACTTCAGCCTTTCGCGGGGCTTTCGACAGGCACCACCGGCCGTGGCTGGACCACCGGCGCGCGGCGCGACATCCACAGCAGCACGAGCCCGACCGCGATCAGCGGCAGCGATTGCACCTGGCCCATGGTCAGCCAACCGGTGTGGAACAGGTACCCGAGTTGCGGATCGGGTTCTCGGACGAACTCGATCGCGAAACGAAAGCAGCCGTACATCAACCCGAACAATCCCGACACCGCATAGCGGTGCCGCGGTTTGATCGAGAACACCCACAGCACCGTGAACATCACCACGCCTTCCAGCAGGAATTCGTACAGCTCGGAAGGCTGGCGCGCATAGGCATCCAGCGCGCCGGTCGGATACAGCGCGTGCAACTCCGCCACCGACATGCCGGCGAATCTGGGATTCTCCTGCAGCGCGTGCGGGTAGATCATCGCCCACGGCAGGTCGCTGATCTTGCCCCACAGCTCGCCGTTGATGAAATTGCCGAGCCGGCCAAGCCCCAGCCCGATCGGCACCAGCGGCGCGACGAAATCCACCACGTCGAAATAATGCGTGATCGACGCGCGATGTCGCCACCACCACCACAGGCTCGCCACCAGCACGCCCAGCAGTCCGCCATGGAACGACATTCCGCCATCCCACACGCGGAAGATCTGCAACGGGTCCGTCCAGATCCAGTTGATCGGCTGGTAGGTCAGCATGTACCAGATGCGGCCGCCGACGATGACGCCCAGCATGCAATAGAACGCAAGATCGAGGAACGAATCGCGATCGACCGGCAGCCGTCCACGCCGGCGTCGATATTCGCCCAGCAACAGCCCGCCGATGAAACCGCCGAGGTACATCAGCCCGTACCAGCGCACCCCAAACGAACCGATATGGAATGCGATGGGATCGATGTCGACGAAGAATGGATGGGTCATGTTCTTCTCCCTTCGGGAGAAGGGCCGGGGATGAGGGTTCGGTTGCGACGAGGACGCGGCATTATGCGCGATATCGCATCCTCACCCCAACCCTCTTTTGATGGGAAAGGGGCTTTCATGCTGGCAGCACGCGGCAGATGAATCCCTTCAGGTAATCGGTCTCGGGAATCGCCGGATGCACCGGATGGTCCGGCGCCTGCTGCAACTGCTGCAGCACCTGCACGTTGCGATCGAGATGGCGCGCCCCACGCTGCACCGCATCCAGCAATGCCGCGCGCGGCATGTGATACGAACACGAACACGTCACCAGGATGCCGTCGCGCGAGAGCACCTGCATCGCCAGTTCGTTGATGCGGCGATACGCCAGCGCGCCCTCCTTCAGATCCTTCTTGCGCTTGACGAATGCGGGTGGATCGAGAATCACCACGTCGAAGTGTTCGCGGCGCTCGCGCAAGTCTTTCAGGAAATCGAACGCATCCGCGCGTTCGGCGCGCACGCGTTCGGCCAAACCATTGCGCTCGGCGTTCGTGCCGATCAGTTTCACCGCCGACGCCGAGGCATCGACGCACACGACTTCTCTTGCGCCCATCGCGGCCGCGCGCAATCCCCAGGCGCCGAGGTAGGCGAACATGTCCAGCACGCGTGCGCCTTTCACGTACGGCGCCAACGCGTCGCGATTGGCGCGCTGGTCGTAGAACCAGCCGGTCTTCTGGCCGCCGATCGCGTCGACCGCGAATTCCACGCCGCCTTCGCGCACGCACAGCGCGCCGGGCGGATCGCCGAAACCGACGTCGGCATAGCTCATCAGGCCTTCCAGCGCGCGGATGCCCGCGTCGTTCTTCCAGATCAGCGCACGCGGCTTCAACACCTTCTGCACCGCCGCCTCGACCTGCGCCTTCAGGCGTTCGATGCCGGCGGTGGTCGCCTGTGCGACGACCACGTCGTCGAAGCGATCCAGCGTCAGCCCTGGCACGCCATCTGACTCGCCGTACAGCAGGCGATAATACGACTCAGCATGCACGCGCTCGCGCAGCGCCAGCGCCACCTGCAGGCGATGCGTCAACAATGAGGCATCCAGCGGATGCTCCATGCCGCGCGCCACCATGCGGGCACAGATCAACGAATGCGGATTGACGTACCCGACGCCGACCGGCTTGTCGCGCGCATCCACGATCACGCACGCGTCACCCGGTTGAAATGAAGTCAATGGCGAACGGGCGACGTCCACCTCGTTGGCGAACACCCACAGGTGGCCGGCGCGCAGACGCGCATCCTCGCCGCGCTTCAAATACAACGCGGGATATTCGACGGCTTCATCCACGACTGCATTCCTTCGAACCAACGCGCAACAATATCGGCGAATCACGCGCCTTAACAAGGCCGCATCGCACTGGCATACTCGGACCGGGGTTTTTCACACGGGGATACATCGATGCGTTTTGCAAGCCTTGCCTGCTGGCTGCTCGTCGCCGGCATGTCGTTTTGCGCCACCGCCGGCACCGCGGAACTGCCGGTTTCCGACTTCGTCAAACATCCGACGCTGACCAATCCCGTCATTTCGCCGGACGGAAAATACCTGGCCGTCACCGTCAACGAAAACACCAACAGCACCGACGCCAGTTACCAGCTGGCGGTATTGAGCCTGCCGGACCTGAAACCCGTCAGCCGCCTAGACATGGCGCCGCGCTTCATGCCATACAACCTGCACTGGGTCAGCAATACCCGACTGATCATGGGCCTTGCGCGGGAAACCGGCACCCTGGTGGCGCCTTCGGTCACCGGCGACATCGTGGGCGTGGATTTCGATGGCACGCACAAAAAGACGCTGTACAGCTTGCGCCATCGCGGCGGTACGTTTTCTTCCATGAATTCGCTCGACATCCCGCAGGGTTTTCCATCCATCGTCGGCACGCCCTATCAGCCGAACGGGCACTTTTACCTGAGCCTGGACCGCATGTCCGCGGGCGCGGAGGGCGACATCTGGCAATACGGCAAATCCGATCTGTATGACGTCGACGGCGCCAGCGGCCGCGCCGCCAAGATTGGCGAGATCGACCACGGCGGCATGTCGATGCTGCCGCACGACGGTGTGGCACGCATCGCCGCGGGCGATGACACCCATATGAATCCGGTAGCTTTTTCCAGCACCGACGGCAAGACCTGGACGCGCATGCCGGATTCCGTGGTCGGCAAATCGTTCGATCCACTCCGCATCAGCCGCGACGGCAAGCACCTGTACGCGCGGTCCAGCCTGGCTGGCGGTCCCGACCAGTTGATCGAGTGCAACCTCGACGGCAGCGGCCGTACCGTATTGGCGTCGGATCCGTTCTCCTCCGTCACGGACGTGATGTGGAATCCGGAAACCGGCGCCCCGATCGCGGCGGCATTCGGGGCCGGCGGCCGTCCCAAGGTCCAGTACATCGGCAACGATGCCTACGCACAAATCATGCAGGCGCTTGCACAGGGCCAGCCCGCCGATTTCGTGTCGATGGAAGGCGCGAGCACCGACGGCGCGACGCTGTTGATCAGCGTGCGCAGCGATCGCAATCCCGGCGCGTTCGCGTTGTTCGAGCGCAATGGCATGCACGCGCGCCCGCTGTACCAGGCGCTGCCCTGGATCAAGCCGGCCGACATGCCCCAGCGCCTGCCGATCCGCTTCAAGGGTCGCGACGGCGTGGAACTGGCGGGCTTCCTGACACTGCCCAACGGTGGCGATCACAAGCATCTTCCGCTCGTGTTGATCCCGCACGGCGGACCGATCGGTCCCAGCGATGGCTGGTTCTACGATCCGTGGGCTGCGCTGCTGGCCAACCGCGGCTATGCGAGCTTGCAGATCAACTATCGCGGTTCGGGCGAGCGCGGCTACAACTTCCAGCGCTCCGGATACAAGCAGTTCGCCACTGGCATCCAGGATGACCTGATCGATGGCGTGCAATGGGTGATCGCGCAGGGTTACGTCGATCCCAACCGCATCTGCGTGTTCGGCGGCAGCTTCGGCGGTTATTCGTCGCTGATGCAACCGATCCTCGCGCCCAAGTTGTACAAGTGTGCAATCGATTACGCCGGCGTTTACGACTGGCGTATCGGCATGGACAAGAGCGATACGCGCCGCTTCGCGGGGGGCCGCCTGTACTTCAAGGACGCCATCGGCACACGCGAAGACGCCTATGCGATGTCGCCGGTCAGCATGATGGACAAGTTCAACGTGCCGGTGCTGATCGCACACGGCAAGGACGACCCGCGCGTGCCGTACCAGAACGCCACCGACCTGCGCTCGTACCTCGACAAGACCGGCAGACCCTACGAGTGGCTGGCCGAGGCCAAGGAACTGCACGGCTTCGCGAGCGAAGAACACAACGAGGAACTCTGGAACATGATCCTTCCGTTCCTCGGCAAGCACATCGGGGCCGGCAACACGGCTTCGGCGCCAAACTGAAGCGGCCTTTCATTGCACGTCAGGAAGCCCGGCGCGAGCCGGGCTTCTTGTTTTCAGGTTCGCGCTAGCATGGAGCGATGACAGCCACGACATTCGATCACAACCGGTTGGACGACACTTCCAGCCCGTACCTTCGCCAGCACGCGGACAACCCGGTGCACTGGCAGCCATGGGACGAGGTGGCGCTCGCGCATGCGCGCGAAACCGGCACGCCGATCCTGCTTTCGATCGGCTACAGCGCCTGCCACTGGTGCCATGTGATGGCACATGAGTGCTTCGAGAATCCGAAGATCGCGGCGCTGATGAACGCGTCGTTCGTCAACATCAAGCTCGATCGCGAGGAACGCCCGGACATCGATCGCGTGTATCAACTTGCGCATCAGGCGCTGAGCCAGCGCGGCGGCGGCTGGCCGCTCACCGCCTTTCTGGATCCACAGAACCTTTCGCCGTTCTACATCGGCACGTACTTTCCGCCCACGCCACGCCATGGCCTGCCGGGGTTCCCGGAGGTGCTGCAGCGCGTGCGCGCCTACTTCGATTCAAACCGTGACGAACTCCGCGCACACGCCGAACAGTTGCAGACGTGGATGCAGCATGCGGAAGCGGGCAAGCCGGGCGATACGCCGGACGCCGACTCCGCAAGCACCGAAGCGCTGCGGCGCGCGGAATCCCGTTTCGACGCGCGCTGGGGCGGCAATGCGGGCGCGCCCAAGTTCCCGCGCGCCACCGAAATCGAATGGCTGCTCGACAAGGATTCCCATGCGGCGCACGACATGGCGCGCCTCACCCTCGCGAACATGGCCGCGCGGGGCTTGCAGGACCATCTCGGCGGCGGTTTTTTTCGCTATTGCGTGGACGCAAACTGGACCATCCCGCATTTCGAGAAGATGCTGTACGACAACGCGCAGTTGCTGCCGGCGTATGCGCGCCTCGCCGTCGATCCGGATGCCGGCGCATCGCTTCGCGAAGCAGCGAATGCGGCCGTCGGCGGAATCGTGGATTGGCTCGCGCGAGACATGACGTCGCCAAGCGGCGCGTTCTACAGCTCGCTCGATGCCGACAGCGACGGCGAGGAAGGCAAGTTCTACCTCTGGACGCGCGAGCAGATGAAGTCGCCGTTGACGGAGACCGGGTTCGCGCTGGCCGAACTCGCGTTCGGACTGGACGCGTCGCAGAACTACGAAGGCAAGGCCTGGCACCTGCTGCGTGATGCGCAAATGGACGACATCGCCCGGAAGCTCGGCGGCTCGATCGAAAATACAAGGACCGAATACGCCGCCGTCCGGCGTCAACTTTTCGACACCCGTGAGCGTCGCGACCATCCCGCGCGCGACGACAAGATCCTGACCGCATGGAATGCACTCGCGATTTCCGGCCTCGCACGCGCCGCAAGGTTGCTCGACGATGCACGTTCCGCCGATATGGCGCTGCGTGCGTTGAACGCATTGCGCGAATCGACATGGATCGAGGGTGCGCTGTCCGCCAACGCCGCGCAACCGCCCTCGCGCATCCCCGGCTTCCTCGACGACCATGGGTTCCTGCTCGACGCGCTTCTGGAAACGCTGCAGCTCACGTTCGCCACGCGCGATCTCGAGTGGGCGATCGCGCTGGCCGAGGCGCTGCTGGACAAGTTCGCGGATCGCGACGCGGGCGGCTTCTGGTTTTCGACGCCCGCGCACGGCACCCCGCTCGCGCGCAGCCGCAGCTGGACGGACGACGCGCTGCCGAACGGCAATGCGGTCGCGATTCGTTCACTGCTGCGGCTGGGGCACCTGACCGGCGATACGCGTTATCTCGAAAGTGCCGAACGCGCGCTGCGCGCCGGCTCGAACGCGCTGCACCAATACCCCGACGCCTGCGCCACCCTGTTGCGCGCTTTGAACGAATTCGAACGCCCGCGCCCCCAGATCGTGGTGCGTTGCACCACGGAGCGCGCACCGGCATGGAAAACCGCGCTGCAAACGGATTTGCACGCCACGGGTCTTGCGACCGGCGGCGCTCCTGCCGACATCTTCATTATTCCGTCCGATGCAGGCCCGCTGCCCGGCATTCTGGCGGCACGCGAAGCGCGCGGCGCGGAAGGCACGGCATGGATTTGCTCGGGCCTCACTTGCCAGACGCCGGTCACCTCGCCCGGTGCTCTCGCGAACGCGCTGCAGGCCGGATTGTCTGCGTAGCGAGCGCGCTACAGCACGATCGGTTCGTCCGGCAATGCATTGCGCCGGCCGGGGCCCGGCGGCAAATACAACTCCAGCAGGTTGTGCGTGGCGATGATGCCGTCCAGCGCGCCTTCCTTCCATTGTTCCTTGCGAAACTGCTCCCCCATGAAGCCGATGATGCGCTCCCACGAACCTTCGGGCACGCGCGCCACCACCCCGCGATCGGGAATGATCTCGATGGTGTAATCGCCTAGCAGCACGTAGATCAGCACGCCGGTGCGGCGTTCGGTATCCCACACCTTCAAGTCGGCGAACACGCTTTCGGCGCGTTCGCGCACGCGCCGCCCGCCGATCAGGTAACGCGCAGGCAGGCGCGCCTCGACCGCGAAGCAGATTTCGCCATCGTGCCGGGCTTCCCCCGCCGCGATCGCCGCCTGGATTTCCTGCATGGCCGCGGGCGGAAACGCCCGGCTGGCGGGCGCGTGGAACCAGTGCCGCAACCAACGAATCGCATCCATCACCAACTCCCCGAAGCGCCGCCGCCACCGGTGGAACCGCCGCCGCCGGAAAATCCGCCGCCTCCACCGAAGCCACCACCACCGAAACCGCCGCCGCCGAATCCGCCCCAGCCGCCGGAGCCACCGCGCCGCGCGAATATGCCACCGCCGCCGCCTGCGAAGCCGATCAGCCAGCCAAGTACGCCGAGTCCAAGTCCCAACGGCCACAAACCGCTGAACAGCCAAGCCAGCAACCCGGTCACTCCGCCGACCAGTCCTGCCCGCGGCAGCCGCGACATGCGCGCAAAGAGCCCACGCGCCCAAACCAGCACGATCCACGCGACGACCAACCCCGTGAACCAATCGTGCCCGTGCGCGACGCCACCCGGATTGCGTTGCGGTTCCTGCAGCGGAGGCGGCAATTTTTCGCCGTCGACCAGCTTCGTCAGCGCCCCGATCGCGTCGTTCAAGCCGCCGAAGAAATCGTTCACCCGGAATTTCGGCGACATGTATTCGCGGATGATGCGCGACGCCGCGGCGTCGGGAATCGCCCCTTCGAGACCGTAACCGGTTTCGATCATCGCCCGGTGGTCGTCCTTCGCGACCACCACCAGCACGCCGTCGTCGACGTTCTTGCGGCCGATCTTCCACTGGTCGAACACGCGGGTCGCGTAATCGGCGATGTCTTCGGGCTGCGTGCTCGGCAACATCAGCACCACGACCTGCGCCCCCTTGCGCTGCTCGAGCGCAACGAGTTGCGCTTCCAGTTGCTGTGTCTGTTGCGCCGAGAGCGTGCCGGTGAGATCGGTGACACGGGCCTTCAAGGTTGGCACGGCAACGTCGGCACGCGCGACGCCCACGAGCGCAAACAACAGGCCCGCAAGCAGCGTCCAGGAGTGAAACGCGGTCTTCACGCCCCGCTCAATGCGCGCTCGAAGCGGACGCAGGCGCAGACGGCGTACCGAAATCAACCTTCGGCGCGGTCGAGATCGCGGCTTCGTTGTCGACCGTGAAGTTCGGTTTCACCTGATAACCGAAAACCTTCGCAGTGAGGTTCACAGGGAAACCGCGGATATAGCTGTTGTAATCCTGCACCGCCTGCACATAACGATGGCGCGCGACGGTGATGCGGTTCTCGGTGCCTTCCAGCTGCGCCTGCAGGTTCTGGAACAGGCCGTTGGCTTTCAGGTTCGGGTAGTTTTCCGACACCGCCATCAGCCGCGTCAGCGCGCTGGAAAGTTCGCCCTGTACGGCTTGGTATTTGGCGAGCGACGCCGCGTCGTCGGCATTCACCGTCACCTGCCCGACCTTGGCGCGCGCGTCGGTGACTTCGCGGAACACCTGTTCCTCGTGCGCGGCATAGCCCTTCACCGTCGCGACCAGGTTCGGTACCAGGTCGGCGCGGCGCTGGTACTGGTTGATCACTTCCGACCACGCGGCCTTGACCGCCTCGTCCTTGGTCTGGATCTGGTTGTAGCCGCAGCCCGACAACAGGCCGCAGGCCAGCAGCACCGCGAAACCGGCACATAGCTTTCGGAAAGCGCGCACGGCGGAACCCTCGTCGTGTTTCGGAGCGCCGATTGCAGCACGCGCGGTCGGTCCGCGCAACGGGAAAGTACGACGCTAGAACGCGCGCGGAAGCAGGATCACGCCCCAGATCACCAGCATGTTGACCATCAGCAGGAACACCGCGGCCGAGCCCATGTCCTTGGCGCGGCCGGCTGTTTCATGAAGTTCGGGCCAGAGCTTGTCGACCAGGCATTCGATAGCCGAGTTCAGCATCTCCGCTGCCAGCACCGGCAACAATGAACCGGCCAACAGTGCTTTTTCGATCGCGCCATCGCCAAGCCACAAACCGATCGGAAACAGGATCACGAGCAGGACCACTTCGAGGCGGAACGACGCCTCGGTGCGCCAACCCGCGCGCAGGCCCTTCATTGACCAGATGAATGCGAGCCAGATTTGGCGCGGTCCGCGGTTGATGTTGCTGGCCATCGGTTCTCCCCTGCGCTGGACGCGTTCGCGTTGATCCGGATCATGCATCGCGCAATCCGTTCGCGACCCGCGCTTGTACGGCTCGCTGATGATCTTCGTGCGGCCAAACCGCCACGCCGACGACCATCAGCAGCTGCATGTCGCGAATGATGGAGTCGGCCAATGCTTCGTCGAAATTGTCGTCGCCGTCGATACCCAACCGGAAATCCAAGCCGCTGAAGCCATCTCCGTTGCTGAAGGTGCTCGAATCGAACTGGACGCGCTTTGGCTCCACGGAATCGTGACTGGCTGCGAAGGCGCGTATGATGCCACGGCCGCCACCGGACGTCCTGCCCCGAACCTCAGGAGCACGCAGCCCATGCCGCGCAAACTCACGCCCTGGTTGTTGCTGATTCCGTTCATCGCGCTGTTGTGCGTGCCGCTCTATAACCGCACGCAGCCGACGGTCGCGGGATTCCCGTTCTTCTATGTGTGGCAGTTCGCGTGGGTGGTACTGGCCGCGCTGCTGACGTGGGTCGTGCATCGCGGGTGGCGCCGATGACGTCGCCTTCGGGATCAGGCGTCCGGTTCGACGCCACCGCGCTTGGCGTATTTGCATTCTTTTTCCTGCTGGTCACGGTGCTCGGCTTCTTCGCAGCGCGCTGGCGTCGGGGCGACCTCACGCAATTGCACGAATGGGGCTTGGGCGGGCGCCGTTTCGGCGCGTTCGTCACCTGGTTCCTGCTGGGTGGCGACCTCTACACCGCCTACACGCTGATCGCGGTGCCGGCGCTGGTGTACGCGGTCGGCGCCTACGGCTTCTTCGCGATGCCCTACACCGTGTTCGTGTACCCGATCGTGTTCCTGACCATGCCGCGCCTGTGGAACGCATGCAGAAAGCACGGCTGGATCACGTCGGCGGATTTCGTGGAAGGCCGCTACGGCAGCCGCGGCCTGGCGCTGGCCGTCGCGGTCACCGGCGTGCTCGCGACCATGCCTTACATCGCGCTGCAACTGGTCGGTCTCGAAAAAGTGTTCGAGGCAATGGGCCTCGGCGCGCTCGGCATCGGCCGCGAAACGCCACTGATCATCGCCTTCGTGATCCTGGCGCTGTACACGTATTCGAGTGGCCTGCGTGCACCCGCGTTGATCGCGTTCGTCAAGGATGCGATGCTCTACATCACCGTGATCGCGGCGGTGGTGATCATTCCGATCAAGCTGGGCGGCTACGGCGCGGTGTTCGACGCCGCCGAAAAGGCCTTCGCGGCCAAGGGCGGCGACACCGGCGTCCTTCTGAAGCCCGACCAGTACTGGTCATTCGCGACGCTGGCACTTGGTTCGGCGTTCGCGCTGTTCCTGTATCCGCACGCGACCACTGCGACGCTGTCGGCCGACAGCCCGCAAACGATCCGCCGCAACGCGGTGTGGCTGCCCGCCTACAGCATCATGCTGGGGCTGGTTGCGCTGCTCGGCTACATGGCGCTGGCCGCGCACGTCGACGTCACGGACGGCTCGATGGCGGTGCCCGCTTTGATCAATGCAAGTTTCCCGCCGTGGTTCGCGGGGTTCTGCTTCGCCGCGATCGCGCTGGGCGCGCTGGTGCCGGCGGCAATCATGTCGATCGGTGCCGCGAATCTTTTCACTCGCAACATATGGCGCGCGTACGTCAATGCAAATCTTTCAAACGCGCAGGAATCGCGGATCGCGAAAAACATCTCGTTGCTGGTGAAGTTCGGCGCGTTGCTGGCGGTGCTGTACCTGCCGACAAAGTTCGCGATCGACCTGCAATTGCTGGGCGGCATCTGGATGCTGCAGATTTTCCCGGCAGTGATCTGCGGTCTCTACACGCGTTGGCTGCGAGCTTCCGCGCTGCTGCTCGGCTGGCTCGCGGGCATGATCCTTGGCAGCGCACTGGCGTACGCGCAAGGCCTGAAGCCGGTGTACACGTTCGTCTTCGGTGACGCGCACTATGGCGTTTACATTGGCCTGCTGGCGCTCGCTTTGAATTTCGCGGTCTCGATCCTTGCCACGCCCCTCGCATCGAGGTTCAAGCGCGAAGGCCTCCCGGACCACACGCAACCCCTCGATTACCACGACGCCGTTCCGGATTGATGACGCCTTGGCGTCGGAGTTGCTCTCGCAGGTTGGTGCTGAGCGCAGCGAAACCCAACGCGGCCGCAACTCATTCCGCACGCGCCACTGATGTCGCGCTCTCTACCGATTCAATTGTTGGGCTTCTCCCGGAACGAGTTCCGGGATCAACCCAACCTACAAAAGCGTGGTTATCGCGATCTCTTTGTCGTTCCGTACACCAACCAAACGGAAACTCCTGCGGCGTCGGCGCTCTTGTAGGTTGGCGCTGAGCGCAGCGAAGCTCAACGTGGGGCGCGGCCCATTCCCACTTCGCCGATGTCGCGTTTTCCCGTTGCGATTGTTGGGCTTCTCCCGGAACGAGTTCCGGGATCAACCCAGCTTACAAAACTCCGTCCGCTGGATACCGGCCTTCGCCGTGTAACGAGCAAAAATCGAGCTTTCGAGGCGCCGTTACCCACCCAACTTGATCGTGACTCCATTGCCACGCATCGCGCGATTGAACGTCGGCACGGTCGTGGTCTTGAGGTTCTCGAATGCCGTGCGCGCGGCGGCGAGCTTTGCCTGAAGGTCGGCGAAGTTGTTGCGCTGCGCGACGGTGGGTTCGTAATCCGAACCCCCGGCGGTGTTCTGGATGCCTTGCCCAACCCGACCCGCCAGCCAGCGAAGATTCCAGTACATCCGGAACGGCGTCGAGTATTGCTTGTCATCGCTGAGCCTCGCTTCCGGGCTGACCAGTTGGTTCTCGACCTCCAGGATTTGCGCATCGAGGTGTTGCAGCGCATCCGCCGTGGCAGCCGACGCGTGCGTCTTCAATTGGTCCTCGACCTGCTTGCGCCACTGCTCCATGGCGTTGACCATGTCCGAGGTCTCGGTGATCGCGTCGGCAATTTGTATTTGCATCGCCGTCGAATCGGCCAACACTGCATCGCTCGCCTTGACCGCCGGATCCTTCACCACCTCGAAGGGTTGCGTAAAGGTCCGGCCGTCCACGGTCAGCCGCACCTGATAGTTGCCCGGCGCCGCGATCGGCGTGCCGGTATGCGGCGTCATGCCCCAGTGGATGATGCTGCGATACGTCTTGCCCTGGTAGCGCGGCTCGTCCCAGATGTGCGGATTTTCGGGGGGCGTCGTGAGCAGCCGGACATCGGTCGGCGTGTCATAGAAAAGATCCCAATATGCGCCGTTAAGGCCTTGGTGCACCTTGAGTTTTTCGGTACGGATCGCCTTCCCCTGCGCATCCAGGATCTGCAACTGCACTGGCTCCTTGGGCGCCTTCGCCAGATAGAACTGGAACTGCGGTCGCGCCGGCTGGGCCGCGGTCGGATACACACCGCGCGCCTGCCGGTAGACCTCGCCCGGTTTGAATAGCCGTGTGGCTCCACTGCCGGGCTGATCCGGGCTCCCCGTCTGCTCGAACATCGCGATGTTCGGCAGGATGAAATCGCCGCGGCCGTAGGTGGACACGTCCACGTCGTGCATGTGCGGCTGGATGTTGATCCAGGTCACCGGCGACGGCGGCAGACCCTTGCGGAACCGCGTCCAGTGCCTGCCATTGTCCATCGTGTAGTAGAACGCATGTCCGGTCCCCGCGAACAGCATGCCTTCGCGGTTCGGGTTTTCGGCAACGCTCAGCGTGTAGTCCAACGGATTGTCCGACGGCAGATTGCTGCTGATGTTCTTCCAGGTCTTGCCGTAATCGGTGGTCTCGAGTATGTACGGCTTGTGGTTGTTTTCGCCGGCAAAGCGGAAATCCACCGCGATGTAGGCGGTACCCGCGTGGAAATGCGACGGCGCAATCTGGTTGATGTTGCCGCGCGGGGGAATGTGCAGGTTCGCGGTGACGTCCACCCACTGGGGGTGGCCGTGCGACTCGGCGTCCTTGGTGTACCAGACCTTGCCGTCGTTGGTGCCCGCCCACAGCAGGCCCTTCTCGATCGGCGAATAAGCCAGCGACCACACCAGTGCGCCGAAATACTGGCCGAGGTTGTCCTGCATGATGCCGCCGCTCGGAACGATCAGCGACGGATCGCGCGTGGAAAGGTCCGGGCTGAACTCGGTCCACGAATGGCCCTTGTCGGTCGTGCGCAGCACCATCTGGCAGCCGTACAGCACGCTGTCGTGGTCGAACGGATCGATCGCCAGCGGCGGCGTCCAGTGGCAACGGTACTTCAGCTTGTCGGGCGGCGAATCCAGTCCGACGATCGACGGCGAAACCGAGTGCGGCGTTCCCTGCGTCAGGTCGAAGCGGTACAACTCGTTGCCGTAGCACGACGACCACACGATGTCCGGATTGCCGGGCTTCGGAATCGTGAATCCCGACTCGCAGGCATTCGGAAAATACTGGTAGGTCGGCGGCTCCGCGTTCGGGCCTTCGAAACCGCTGCGATTTGGCGGGGTCTTGGGTTCGCCATTCGGACCGAGCGCCCAGCCCTTAGGCGGCGACGCGGCTTTGGGATATTTTGCCAGCAGTTCCTTGTTGACCTTGGGTTTGCCTCCAGACCTGCCCTCGTCTTCGTCGTAATACCGCCCGTAGGCGTGTCCCTGCGGCATGAATGCGTCTTCGGGCAAAAGCCCGTTGCCGCTGGATTGTGAAATGTCGCTGGAAATGCGCCAACCGCCATCGTCCTGACGGTTGCCGTAGATCCAGTACGGAACCTGGTCGTCGCTTGCAACGTGGTAGAGCTGTCCGTTCGGCAGCGCAACGTGCATGGAAGTACCCGCGCCGGTCGCGATGTTGGCGCCGCCGTCATCGGTCAGCACGTAGTGCGCGGGATCGGTCGGGTCGATCCAGCCGTCGTGGCAATCGCCGCAGGACGCGGCGCCCAGCGGCTTCACCTTCTTGCCGCCCTCGCCGGAAAAAGTCTGGCCGCCGTCACTCGAATAATGGTCACCGCTGTTGAGCACCAGCACACCGTCGGCGTCCTTGGGATTGGCCTCGATGAAGATGTAGTAGCCGGCGCGCATGATGAGATTGCGATCCCAGCTCACGACCTTCCAATTGTTGCCACCATCATCGCTGCGCCATACCGATCCCTGATCCTTAGTCTGGATCAACGCGTACATGCGTTGCGGATTGGACGGCGCGATGGTCACGTCGATTTTGCCGAGCGGCGTTTTGGGCAAGCCGTTCCCGGTCGTGAGGTGCGTCCAGGTCTGGCCGTTGTCGTGCGAGATGTACACGCCACTGCCCGGTCCTCCGCTCAACTCGGCCCAGGTGCGCACGCTGAACTGCCACGTACCGGCGAGCACCGTGTCGGGGTCGCCCGGATCCATGCTGAGCCCGCTGCAGCCGGTCTCTTCGTTGACAAACAATGTTTGCTTCCAGGACTTGCCGCCGTCGGTGGTGCGGAACACGCCACGCTCATGTTGCGGCGCCGCGCCGGAACCTTCGGCGCACACCAGCACGTTGTTCGTGTCCTTCGGATTGACGAGGATGCGTGCGATGCGCCCGGTCTTTGGCAGGCCCATGTGCTTCCAGGTCGCGCCGGCATCGGTGGACTTGTAGACGCCGTCGCCGACGATGTCGCTGGGACGGATTGTCCAGGGTTCGCCGGTTCCCACCCACACCGTGTCGTGATCGGCAGGCGCAATCGCGATTGCGCCGATTGCGGACGTGTCCTGTTCGTCGAAGATCGGCTTGAAGGTGTGCCCGCCGTCGGTGGACTTCCATACGCCGCCCGAGGCCGACCCGAGGTAGTACGTCGAGTAATCGCCGGGAATGCCAGCGACCGATGCGACCCGTCCACCGGCCGGCGGACCCATGTAGTGGAATTGCAATGGCGGCGGTGTGGTGGTCTTCGGCAGATGCGCGGCATCACGCGACTGCGCAAAAGCCGATCCCGCCATCGCAACACACAGTGCAGCGAAAAAGATCGAAGAAACGCCGCAACCATTCATTCGCATGTGCATGGATCGACTCCCCATTCTCGCCAGCATTTCGAACGGAACAGCTTGCTACCCGCCAAGCATTCACCACAGTGCCAGAAGTAGCAACCCGGCACCCGATTCACATAAGCAACGTCGGATCGCACTTGTAGGTTGGCGCTGAGCGCAGCGAAGCCCAACGCGGGCGCAGTTCACCCATACAGCGACGCATCATGGCCCGACGATCGTTGGGCTTCTCCCGGAACTTGTTCCGGGAGAAGCCCAACAAGGTACGGAATAAACGAATGGCCTATGGCACCATCGGCACGAATCGTGAAAAGTAGTCGATTGCCGTTCACTCGTCACCGGAATCCTCGATGCCCATGCGTCCCGCTGCCCTGCCCGTCGCCCTGTCGCTGGCCATGTTCGCGCCGTTCGCCCTCGCGCATCAAGCCGGCGACGCGCAATCCGCGCCGCAGCAGCAAGACCGATCCACGCATACCTTGCCGACGATCAACGTCAAGGGCAACAAACCCTACGACTGGCGCAAATACGTCGCGGCCAAGCTGAAACACCAGATGTCCGAGGTATCGGGCACCGAGATCACCGTGACCAAGAAGGCCACGGTCACGCACCTCGACCTGCAGCCCACGGTCGTGGGCAACAACCTGCAGCAACTGTTCGTGCGCTCGCCGGGCGTGCAGGTGTCGCAACAGCCAACGCCCACGCAGTTCAACCTGAGCTACCGCGGCCTCGGCAATCCGCAGGAATCGGAATACGTGCTGGTGATGCAAGATGGCATTCCGCTGGAAGCGGACTGGATCGGATTTCCCACGCTGTACGCGATGCCGTTCTCGCACAGCATCGCCGACATCCAGTTGATCCGCGGCGGTTCCAGCCTGTTGTACGGGCCGGAACCCGCGCCGGTGATCAATCTCGTGTCGAAGCGCCCGAAACCCGGCACGCCGCTTGCGATAAGCACCGAACAGGTGATCGGCAGCGACGGCCTCTATTCGACCTACAACGTGCTGGAAGGCAGCACCGGCAAATGGACGTACCGTGCCGACGCCGGTTACGTGCGCAGCGACGGCCCGCGCCAGAACGCGCAATCGCAGATGCGCCAGGCCGACCTGTACGTCGAATACCGGCCGGACGACCAGCAATACACCTGGCTCGACGTGCACGCGATCGACGCCGATTCGGGTGATCCGGGCCGGATGAGCTATCCGCAATGGCAATTGAATCCTGACGCGACACCGACGCCGTGGAATCGCGACTGGGTCGATCGCTACCAGATCGTGCTCGGTCACCAGCACGAATGGAGCAACGGCTGGCTGCTGATCGGCAAGCTGTGGGCGGGCTACCAGGATCTCGCCAGCCGCGCCGCCAACGGCGCGTCGGCGCCCGACCTCGCGCCACAACCGCCGCCTTCCAGCACCACGTTGCAGGACGAGCAGTTCCGCACGCAGGGACTGGACGTGCGCGTGCGCAAGAAATGGGGCCAGGGCAACGCCTTCACCGCGGGCGTAGTCGCGTTCCACGGCAACGATCCGTTCCGGCAATGGGACAACACCGATCTGTACGTCGATCGTTACGACCGCAGCGGCACGCCGCGCCTGCGCCAGCAACGGCAATCCAATTACTACGCCGTGTTCGCGGAAAACGTGTTCCGGCTGCCGCACGAGATCCACATCGTGCCGTCGATCCGGCTGGAACGCGAACGCGTCGCGGTCGATGAAAGCGTGCGCCCGCCGTTCCTGTCGCGCCCGCTGATCCACGAATCCGATTCGCGCACCGTGCCGCTGTTCGGCCTCGGCATCGGCAACGATTTCGGCGCCGGCAACGAAACCTATTTCAACGTGTCGCAGGGCTGGCGGCCGCTGCGCTACTTCGACATGGCCTCGCCGTTCGCCAACGTGGTGCCGGGCCACGCGCCCGATCCGTCGGAGTCGCTGTCATGGGAAGCCGGCGTGCACGGCGTGCCGGTGACCGGCCTGTACTACGACGTCAGCGTGTTCTGGATCGACTTCAAGAACCGCATCGAGGCGCAGCACATCAACGCCACCGACGTGCTCGAAGTCAACAGCGGCGACACCCGCAACCGCGGCTTCGAGGGACAGATCAATTACGACTTCTTCGCGCCGACCGCGCGCGCGCTGGGCGGCGAACACCTGGAAGGCTTCTTCAGCCTGAGCCTGTTGAATGCGCGCTTCACGCAAAGCGTGATCCCGGGCCAGGTCGGCAAGATCCCCGCGTACGCGCCGCGCTACGTCGCCAAGGCCGGCATCACCTGGCGCGTGGATCAAAAATACAAGGCCAGCCTGACTGCGGTGTCGTCGGCCGCGCAGTATTGGCAGGACTCCAACCAGCCTTTCGGCAGCGGCGCGACTTTCATCCCCGCGAAGATCCAAGGCTACACCGTGGTCGATTTCGCGAGCGACTGGCAAGTTACACGTTGGCTCAAACTGCTCGCCGGCATCAGCAACCTCACCGACCGCCAGTACTACAACCGCGTGTGGCGCACCGGCCTCGAACCCGCCTACGGCCGCACGTGGTATGCGGGGTTCGAGTTGAAGATGTGAGGGAACGGAGAACCTGAGCACGTCAAGCCACCCAAGATCGTCATTCCGCGGTCATCGCAGGCTTCAACGGCGATGGAACCCGGACTGCGTAGGCAGGATGCCGGAGCGAACATCGGCGGAGCCGATGGCCCGCAGGGCGAGCCGCAGGATGCGGCGAGTAATCCATTTTTGCTTGTATCGAACGTGCCGCCGTTCACGCAGCGTCTTGCAGTCGGCGGACCTTCGGCTGCTTCCTCTGTTCGGCGTGGGCCAGCTCATAGTTGGCCTGCAGCGTCATCCAGAACCGGGCGGTGCTGACCCCAGCCCGCTCCAGCCGAATCGCAAGATCGGGGCTGATGCCGGCACGCCCGTTGATGACGCGCGACAACGTGGTGCGCGACAAACCCAGCCGCTGGGCGGCTTCGGTGACTTCGATGCCGAGCGGCTGCAGCACGTCTTCGCGCAACAGCTCGCCGGGGTGCGGAGGATTCTTCATCATGGCGCTCACCTCGTTCAATGGTAGTCCTGGTAATCGACCAGTTCGACATCCGTACCGGCGAACCGGAACGTGACTCGCCAGTTGCCGTTGACCCAGATCGACCAATGCCCCTTCAACTCGCCCTTGAGCGGATGCAGCCGATAGCTTGGGTGGTTCAGTTCCGCCGGTGAAGCGGCCGCATCCAGCGCCGACAAAATGCGGCGAAGCTTGTTCACATGCGCCGCCTGCACCCCACGCGACGAACCCGTGCGATACAGCGTCTGCAGACCCTTGTGGCGGAAGCCGATGATCACGACAGCAGTGTAGCGCGTCGCGCTACACGGCACAATCGCTTGCCGCTGCAGTTTGCGGCCTACCGAACCGCACTTGGTACGCGGGGCTTGGGCTGAAGATGCAACGCCACCGCCCGCGCAGAGGAATACACTTTGCAGGGTTACCCGCAGCAAACCTTCGCCGTCCAGGCAGCCAACTGGAGAATCCCATGAAACGATCCGCGATCGCACTTTGCCTGGTCCTGATGCCGGCGTTTGCGCTGGCGGCTTCCGGCAGCGGCTGGAAAGTGGTGCAGCGCGTGCCGCTCGGCGGCTCGGGTTTCTGGGATTACCTGCACCTCGACCAAGCCACGCAGCACTTGTACGTCAGCCATTCCGATCGCGTGATCGTGCTGGACGTGCGTGACAACAAGCGCGTCGGCGAGATCGATGGGCTGTCCGGCGTGCACGGCGCGGTGGTGGCCGACGACCTGCACCGCGGCTTCATCAGCAACGGGCACTCGAACACCGTGACGGTCTTCGATCCCGCCACGCTGAAGGTCGAACAAACCGTCGCGGTCGGCGGCAAGGACCCGGACGGCATCGTCTACGACCCGTACTCGAAACGAGTCTTCACGTTCAATGGCGACAGCAACGACGCCAGCGTGATCGACGGGGCGAGTGGCAAGTTGCTCGGCCGCATCGCGCTGCCGGGCCAACCGGAATTTCCGGTCAGTGATGGGCACGGATACGTGTTCGCCAACATCACCGACAAGGGCGAGCTTGCCGTGATCGATCCGGTCGCCATGAAGGTCACCGCCACGTGGCCGCTGAAGGATTGCCGGCATCCGTCGGGTCTCGCGATCGACGTCGCGCACCATCGCCTGTTCTCGGTGTGCCAGAACAACATCATGGCCGTCACCGATTCCGAAAACGGCAAGCCCATCGCCAGCGTGCCGATCGGCGAAGGCCCCGACGCCGCGCGTTATGACGCGCAACGCGGCCTGGTGTTCAGTTCCAACGGCCGCAGCGGCACCTTGACCGTCGTGCGCGAGGAAACGCCCGACCGCTATCAGGTGATCGCGAACGTTCCCACCCAGAAAAGCGCGCGCACCATGGCGCTCGACGAAGCCACCGGCCGCGTGTACCTGTCCGCGGCAGAACTTGGCCCGCGGCCTGTACCGACCGGCGCCGAGCCGCATCCGCGGCCGACGATCAAGCCCGGCAGCTTCGGGATTCTGGTCGTCGCGGCTACGAACGCGAAGTGAACCGGCGCGGCGAGTTTCCCGCGCCTCGATGATTGATCTGCGGCGGTGCAGAAGCAAGCTTGAAGGATGCCGAGTGCAATGACACGGAAGCCCAGGATCGACAGCAGCGATGCGCCGTCCTCGTACGACTGCGCCGTCATCGGTGCAGGCCCTGCCGGATTGACCGGCGCGCTTTACCTCGCGCGTTTCCACCGCTCGGTGGTCGTGTTCGACGGCGGTCCGAGCCGGGCGCACTGGATACCCGAGAGCCACAACTGTCCCGGGTTCCCGGGCGGCATTTCCGGAGACCGGTTGCTGGCGCGGTTGCGCGCACAGTTGTCGGGCTACGGTGCACGCATGTGCGCGGCCCGGATCGAAAGCCTGGCGAGGCACGAGGATGGATTCCTGCTCGTCGACGCCGACGGACACGCGATCGCCGCGCGCAAGGTGCTCCTTGCCACCGGCATTCTCGATGCACTTCCCGATTTCGACTGGGTGGAAGCGGCGATCGCGGTGGGTGCCCTACGACTGTGCCCCGTGTGCGACGGCTACGAGGCCAGCGACCAGCGAATCGCCGTGTATGGGTCCGGCGAGCCGGCGTTGAATCACGCGGAATTCCTGCGCACGTATTCAGCGGACGTGTTGCTCGTCTGGTCGGACGGGAAGCCACCCGATGACGCGATGTTCCGCCGGGCGGCAACACTCGGCGTACGCATCATCACGCAGGCTGGAGAACTTCGTTTCGACGGGCAGCGATGTTCGTTCGAGATGACAGACGGAACGCTCGAATCGTTCGACAGCGTCTACGCGTTTCTGGGGTGCGCCGCCCAATCGACCCTGGCCGAGGCCATCGGCGCGGAGTCGGACGAGAATGGCGCACTCCGCGTGGACCGCGACCAGATGACCACCGTCGACGGGCTCTACGCCGCCGGCGACGTCGTCAGCGCGCTGCACCAGATATCCGTCGCCGTTGGCCACAGCGGCGTCGCCGCGACCGCCATCCACAATGCGCTGGAAAGGAATCCCAGGCGCGGGCCTGACAGGCAGGCAGGTTAGCTGCAGCGACTGCAGAAGCCGCGATCCCCGCGACGCTCGCCGTCATCGTGCGTATGATATATTCATACGCACGCAACCGCAGTGTCGAACCAGTCATGGCCACCATACGCAAAACCATCACCGTAACCGATCAACAGGACCGCTGGATCAGTGCCCAGGTACACGCTGGGCGATTCACGAACGACAGCGAATTGATCCGGGATCTGATCCGCCGCGAGCAGGAGCGCGGCTCTGAAATCGAGGCCGTGCGCCGCGCACTGGTCGAGGGTGAACACAGCGGCAAGCCCCAGGCATTCGACTTCGCGGCATTCACCCGTCGCAAGCGCGCGCAGCACGGTGGCTGACCGGCGAGCGCCCGAGTATCGCCTCACACCCGCCGCACAGCGGAATCTCGACGAAATCTTTGACTACACAGTCCGCGAGTGGGGCTTGGAGCAGGCGGTGACCTATGCGGCCGCAATCGAAAAAACCTGCACAAGATTGGCGAAAGCACCGGACCTTGCGCAGGATTGCGGTTATATCCGGGCGGGATACCGGCGCGCTGTCGTCAACCGGCACGCCATCTACTTTCGCGTTGAAGATTACGGCGTTGCGGTCGTCCGGTTTCTCCACCAGCACATGGACGCGCCGCGCCATTTGTAACGGTAGGTTCGGATCGAACCTGATCCGCGAGCCGCCCCAGTGCTGTCGACTTGATGCACCGGCGTCGTTCCGTCGGGCGGAATAATCAAGCAGGAACGTATGTCAACCTGATCACGTTCTCGACGATCAAATCGCTGGCCACGAGGCGGAGCCGCGGTCGAGGGCCTGCGAAGAACGGTTTGCCGCGACCCAGCACGACAGGATGGATGTAAAGACGATACTCGTCGATGAGGCGAAGGTCGGTCAGGCTTTGCGCCAGGCCGGGTCCTGCGACTTCGATCTCCCCGGCGAGTTCTGACTTCAGTCCCCGTATCACCGACGCGATGTCATCGGCGACAAGCGTGGCGTTCGGGCCGACCGACTTCAACGAGCGCGACACGACCCACTTGGGTTTGCTCCGCCATGCCGCCGCGTAATCGCGGTCGTCCGCGTCCCAATCGGGAGAGTCTTCGTCCCAATAACGCATGACCTCGTACATGCGACGGCCGTACACCATGCCCGTCAGGCCGCGCACCCGCTCCGTGAAGTGGCGAAACAGCGACGGATCAGGAGGGCCGAATGCCTGGTGGTCGACGTAGCCATCGAGCGACTGGTTCAATTCGAACACAAGCTTCGCCATGGAAGTCTCCTCTCCCGGGCCTGCAGGATAGATCGAGCTGCCGCGGTGCAGAACGATCGTACGTGCGTCCGCTTCCGGATGTGTTAGTCCTTGCCTGAGCGCGTTGGGAGTGTGTCGGCGAACGCCTGCAGCTTGCGTTGGAAGACAGCGGGTTGATCCACGAATACCGCGTGCGCGGCGTGCTCGATCACGTCGAACGTGGCATGGGGCAACGCACGGGCCATTTGTCGTTGCGCATCCAGCAATGGACTCTCGCCCGACGCGAGGACCAGCGTGGGCTTGTCGAAATGCTTGAGGTACGGGCGGCGGTCGGTGGTGAAAAGATCCTGCACCAGCATGGAGATGCCGGTATCCACCGGCGTCTTCATGGATTCGTTGCCCAGCGAAGCAAATGAAGCTGGTGCCGGAGGCGCATGCATGATGGCACGCATCATTCCGTCGGAATAAGCGCGGGGATTTTTTGCATAGCTTGCGAGGCCCGCCGCAATGGCCTTCATGAAACCGGGATTGGCCGCTATGTCGTTGGGCCCCGCGCTGACAGGACTGTCGATCAAAACGAGTCCATCGACGGCATCCGTATCGAAGCGATCGACATACGCCGCCACGTCCTGCGCACCCTGCGACCATCCGACCAGAACCACGTGCCTCAGATGGAGGTTGGCAATGACCTGCTGGATATCGCCGGCGCGGTTTTCGGGCGCGTTGCCGCCGGCAGCAATGCTCGATTCGCCCTGGGAACGCGAATCGATGGCGACCGCGCGGAAACCGTGCGCCGCGAAATAGTCGAGCTGCTGCGACCAGATGGTCGCGCTTACGCGCCACCCGGGTATGAAAAGCAAAGTGCGCGACGCGTCAGAGCGGCCGGATTCTAAGTAGTGAATCCGCACCCCGTCAGCGCCCTGGGTGAAGTCGGACACCGGCGCTCCGTTTGCGGTGGGTGCCGCGCACAGCGGCACCAACAGTAGCAACAGCACCAAACACCATGTCTTCATCACTCATGCCTCCGAGGAAACAGGTCCAAAGGCTACGCCGGTTCCGATACAAATGGGTGTTCGTGCGTGGCGGGCACCTTAAGATTCCCACCGGTTCGCCAGCGCGCTCCGACTGGCAGATCACGCCGTAGCTGAATTGCTAATTCAACACGCGAATGCCGGATAGCGACCCATTGCTGCCGCTGGAGACTGTCCGCTTTCCGGAAGGCTGGCGCGCGCGACGGCCGTCGCCGATCGTCCTTCCGCGCTCGGAATCCGCTAGCGACGCCGCATCAACGTTTGACATGAGCGGCAGGCGACCGGCGAGCCCGTTGACTGTCCGCTCGATGGAATGGTTCGGCGTCATTCATGCGTACGGATTGATTCCGCCGTAGTCTTTGACGTGATTGGCGATCTCGCCTGCGTACCACGAACCCGCGCTCTCGAGAAGCGCCAAATCAGTAAGAGAACTTTCTCCCTCGTTCATCGCGAGAATGAGGGCGGCGTACTCGCGAAGCTGAATATCGACTTCACTCGCTCCCACAATCGTTCGCAGCATAGCTGCCGAGTGAGGCAGCGACGAGACGATTGCCTCAACAGACTGCCCAAGCGTACCTCTCCCGATCTGAGCCTCGGGATCAATGAACGACAGCAGCTTAATGACATCCTCAGTTCTGAACGTGCCAAGGAGGCTCTTCCCGTACCCACGCGTAGCCTGCGATATCGGCTCACCATAGCCGAAGATGTCACCGTGCCAGGGGATATGGGCGAGCCAGTAAAGGAGGACCGGCGGGTGAGCTGCTGCCGGTCTCGTAGACACCACCTTAAGTTGCTTGCATCTGCTGCTCGAACTGGATGGGGCTGATGTAACCGATCGTCGAGTGCTGCCGTTTCGGATTGTAGAAGCGCTCGATGTAATCGAAGACATCCGTCT
>DATEDI010000035.1:0-65971 GCA_035281745.1 Rhodanobacteraceae bacterium | reverse complement strand
CACCTCCGTGCTCGCCCAGGCCAACCAGGTCCCGCAGACCGTCCTCAAGCTGCTCGGCTAAAAACGTCCCGGGTGGGTTCTCCCCCTCCCACACGCCCATCCGGGCGTCCTCAAGGCCCCGCACCCGCGGGGCCTTTTTTTTTTGCTTCGCGCCTAAAGAAATCCGGCACGCGGCCGATGGATGTCGTAACGGATTGTTTTCGAGGTGCCGGCGTTGCAGCGGGGAGTTGATTCATCTGTGTGTGGGGGCATTGCGGCAGGACTGTTCGAACCAGCAGCAGAGGAACCCGAACCATGCCACCGATCGATACCATCGCGCCGCTCGCCGGCCTGCCCGACGCGCCGCACCCACCCGCCCGGCAAGGCGGCAAACCCACGCAGCCCATCACCGGGAGGGTGTTCGCGCTGAGGGACGGCTCGGGTTACGCGGCCCTCGCCAGCGACGGCAATTACTACCGCGTGGACGCCGGCAACGGACTGACGTTTTCACGCGCGGGTGGCTTCGTGGACGCCGCGATGGTGGACGTGGAGTACGGTCCGGTAAAGTTCGCGATGCCCGGAGCGGATCGCGACGTCGGCACGGCCGCCACGGGACCGGATGGCGCCACGGACGCCGATGCTTCCGACGATGGCGTCGAGGTGCAATTGTCGGGCAACGCGCCGCGCGGCCTGGCGGCGCCGCATCCCGTGTTGCACGACGCCGGGCATGCGGTCGCAAGTTCCCGCTCGACCCACGCGCAGATCAGGCAGCAGCCCGAGGCGGCCGTCGTTTCGCAAGCCAATTTGTCCGCGCAGAGCGTGGTCGCACTGCTTCGCTGATCGCCGCGCTGCAGGTGTTTTCGCTGTCCCGCTCATCCCGGGCCGCGAGTGCGTGCCCTACACCTGCATGTTCATCACTTCCTTGTAAGCGTTCACCAGACGGTTGCGCACCTGCACGCCCATCTGGAACGCGAGGCTCGCTTCCTGCGTGTCGATCATCACGTCGTACAACGCGACGCCCGGCTTGCCGGCCTGAAACGCCTGGGCTTCGCCGGTGGCGGCCTGCTGCATGTGGTCGATGCGGTCCAGCGACGCACGCATGGCCTGGCCGAATCCGCCGGTGCCGGAGGCGGCCGTCGCGGCCTTCGCGGGTGTACCGCCAGCCTGTGTCGCCAGCGCCTTCATTTGCTGGATCACGCCCTGCATGCCGACCGGATTCATGGACCTCTCCTCATTGATGCGGAGCAAAGGCTAGCAGCACGCCGCCGGCTTCCATGTCCGCAAATGGCATCAAAACGATGGGCTTTTCTTCCGATTGCCCGGAAATGCCGGTGCCCATAATGGCCACCGTTGTCAAAGCCCGTTCCGCAGGCGTGGGAACGGAACCGCAGACCCACGACACGTTGCCATGTCATTCGAATCGCAGCCCGCATCGTCGCTCACCCGCTCGCACCGCAGGCCGGGAAGCCGCCAGTGAGCGGAAACGACGCCAGCGTCGCCACCAGCGGCATGAAGAATTCCGGCCAGGGCGGCCGCGCCATGCTCGAGCGCGGACTGGGGTGGACGAGACGCAATCCGCTGATCCCGTTGCTGGTGGGCGGCGCGATGGTGGTGGCGATCATTGCCGCGCTGGTGCTGTGGGCCGGCGGCCCCGATTACCGCGTGCTCTACAGCAACCTCAGCGACAGCGACGGCGGCAAGATCATCACCGCGCTGGAACAACAAAACATTCCCTACAAATTCGCGCAGGGCGGCCACACCCTGATGGTGCCCTCCGACAAGGTCTACAACCTGCGCCTGAAGCTCGCCGAACAAGGCCTGCCGCAGGCGGGCAACGTCGGTTTCGCGATCATGGACAAGCAGCCTTTCGGCATCAGCCAGTTCGCCGAACAGGTCAATTACCAGCGCGGCCTGCAGGGCGAGCTGGCCAACTCCATCGAAGTGCTGGACCCCGTGCAAAGCGCGCGCGTGCACCTGGCGCTGCCCAAGGATTCGCTGTTCGTGCGCGAGCGCCAGCCGGCGAAAGCCACCGTGGTGCTGACGTTGCGTCCCGGCCGCGCGCTGGGCGAAGGCCAGGTCAACGCGATCGTGCACATGGTGTCTTCCAGCGTGCGCGACCTTGCCGCCGACAACGTCACGGTGGTCGACCAGAACGGCCATCTGCTGACGCGCAACGGCGCCGATGCCGACCTCGATGGCACCCAGCTCGATTACGTGCGCGAAGTGGAACACCGTTACCAGCAGCGCATCGAAAGCATCCTCACCCCGATGCTCGGCGCCGGCAACGTGCACGCGCAGGTCACCGCGCAGGTGGATTTCAACCGCAGCGAGGAAACCGACGAACATTACGGCCCGAACCAGGGCAACAGCCCTGCCACGGTGCGCAGCCATCAGGTGAATTTCACGCGCGCGGACGGCCAAGGCGGTCCGGGCGGCATTCCCGGCGCGTTGACCAACACCCCGCCGGGCTCGGCGGCATCACCGATCAACAACCCGCCCAGCAGCGCCGCCAGCACCGGCGCGCCCAACGGCAAGACCACCACGGCCAGCAGCGACGCCGACCCGCAAAACGGCGACCTGCACCGCGAAAGCACCACCAATTACGAAGTCGATCGCAACATCACCCACACACAGCACAGCCTCGGCGCGGTGCAGCGGCTGTCGGTCGCAGTGGTGGTGAATTACCGCGACGAGAAGCAGAAGGACGGCAGCATCAAGCCCGTGGCGCTGGCCCCCACCACGATGAAACAGATCGACGACCTGACCCGCGAGGCGATGGGTTTTTCGCAGCAGCGTGGCGACACGCTGGCGGTGGTCAACAGCGCCTTCAGCGCCTCCGCCAATGCACCCGATCAGGATTCCTGGTGGAAGCAGTTCGACTGGTTCAGCCTGCTCGGCACGCTCGCGCGCTACCTGCTGGTGCTGATCGCGGCGATCGTGCTGTACCGGATGGTGGTGAAGCCGCTGCGGCAACGCTGGCTCAGCCTGGCCGCGAGCGTCCCGGCCACGCCGGCCGCGCGAGCTGGTGCGGATGCATCATCGGAACACGCGCCGGTGCCACGCAAGACCCAACGCAAGGCCTCCACCTACGAACACGGCCTCAACGACCTGAAGGACATGGCCAAGAACGACCCGGCCATGGTGGCGATGATCGTCCGCAACTGGATAAAGCGCGATGGCCAGTAACGCGAACATGACCCATCTTCGCCGCAGCGCGATCCTGTTGCTGGCGCTGGACGACGAAAGCGCGGCGATGGTGCTGCGCCAGTTGCCCGCGCGCGAAGTCCAGGAAGTCAGCCAGGAAATGGCCCGGCTGGACAACGTTTCGCATGAAGACATGCACCAGGTCATGGACGAATTCCAGGACGAAGCCGAGCAATACGCCGCGCTGAATCTCAATTCCACCGAGCATATCCGCGCGGTGCTGGAAAAGGCGCTGGGCACGGAACGCGCGGCCAGCCTGCTGATCGACATCATGGACAACAACGGCGCCAACTCCGGCATCGACGCGCTGAACCTGATGGAAGCGGCGACTGTTTCGGAAATGATCCGCGAGGAGCATCCGCAGATCATCGCCACGATCCTGGTGCATCTGGAGCGCCGCCAGGCCGCGGAAGTGCTGGCCACCTTCGAGGAAAAGCTGCGCAACGACGTGGTGCTGCGCATCGCGACGTTCAGCGGCGTGCAGCCGGCGGCGTTGCAGGAACTCACCGAAGTGCTGGGCAACATGCTGAACGGCCAGAACCTGCGCCGCAGCAAGATGGGCGGCGTGCACACCGCGGCCGAGATCCTGAACCTGATGAATTCCGCGCTGGAAGAAGCCGCGATCGAAAGCGTGCGTGCGCACAACAAGGATCTTGCGCAAAGCATCATCGACGAGATGTTCCTGTTCGACAACCTGATCGAGATGGATGATCTCGGCATCCAGCGCCTGCTGAAGGAAATCGACACCAATTCACTGAGGTTCGCGTTGAAGGGCGCGCCGGAAGCGTTGCGCGACAAGTTCCTCAAGAACATGTCCACCCGCGCCGCCGACCTGCTGCGCGAAGAGATGGAAGGCAGCGGACCGGTGCGCATGTCGCAGGTGGAAAAGGAACAGAAGGCGATCCTGCTGGTGGTGCGCAAGCTCGCCAACGACGGCGAGATCGTGCTGGGCGGCGGCGACGACGCGTATGTCTGACGGCGCCTCCGACAGCACCAAATCCTGGCAGCCGTGGCGCATGGGCGAACTGGCGGAAGCCGCCATCGCCGAGGCTGCGCACGCCGGGCGCAACCCGGTCGACGAACGCGCCTTCCAGCAGCAGTCGGAACTGCGTGCGTTGCGCGAAAAAACCCGCGCCGCCGCGCATCAGGAAGGCTACACGACCGGCTTCGCCGAAGGTCGGGAAGAAGGCTATGCCGAAGGCTTGCAGGCCAGTCGCGAGGCCGGTGAACGCGAACTCGCCGAACGCCGCCGCGAGCTCGTCGAGCCGCTGGTTGCGCTGGTCAATGGTTTGCGCGAAGCGCTGGAGCAACTCGACACCGACATCGGTGACAGCCTCGCCGACGTGGCGCTGGCCACCGGTCGACAACTCGCGGGTGACGCGCTGCAGGCGAAGCCGGAACAGATCCGCACGTTGATCCGCGACTTGCTTCGCGAGGAACCACTGTTCAGCGGCCAGCCTTGCCTGCGTCTGCATCCGGACGATCTCGCGCTGGTCGATTCGCAACTGGCGGACGAGCTCGGCGCCACCGGCTGGAAAGTGCAAGCCGATGCGACGCTGGAACGCGGCGGCTGTCGCGTCACCGGTCCCGAAGGTGAACTCAACGCCACCCGCGAAGTGCGCTGGCAGGCGTTGCTGGCGCGCGCGCGCCGTTATGGCAGCGCGCCCATCCGCGACGCCAAACCGCGTCGCGCCCGCAAGCGCGCCTCATGAGCGCGCTCGAAGCCCATCGCCACAGCGAGCATTGGCAGGCCGTGCTGGGCAAGGTGCGCGAGCGCGTCAGCGGCGTGCCGAATTGCCAGAGCAGCGGCCGCATCGTGCGCGCCACTGGCCTGGTGCTGGAGGCCGTGGGTTTGCGCGTGCCGCTCGGCAGCGGCTGCCGCATCGAATTGTCGCAGCTGGAAGCCGGCGAAGCCCGCTTCGCGGAAGCGGAAGTGGTCGGCTTTGCAGGCGACCGCGTATTCCTGATGCCACTGGCGGAAACCAGCGGCCTGGCGCCCGGCGCGCGCGTGTTCCTGCTCGGCGACGACGGCAGCACCGGTGCGCGTCGGTACCCGCTCGGTGAAGGCCTGCTCGGCCGCGTGGTGGATGGCAACGGCTATCCGCTGGACGGCCTCGATCCGCTCGACGACCTGCCGCATCGCACCCTGCACGCGCCGTCCATCAATCCGCTGCGGCGCGCGCCGATCAATACCCAGATCGACGTCGGCATCCGCGCAATCAACACGCTGCTGTGCATCGGCCGCGGCCAACGCATGGGCCTGTTCGCGGGCTCCGGCGTCGGCAAGTCGGTGTTGCTTGGCATGATGGCGCGCTATACCAGCGCCGACCGCATCGTGGTCGGGCTGATCGGCGAGCGCGGCCGCGAGGTCAAGGATTTCATCGACAACATCCTCGGCGCCGAAGGCTTGCGCCGTTCGGTCGTGGTCGCGGCGCCGGCCGACACCTCGCCGCTGCAGCGCCTGCAGGGCGCGGCCTATGCCACGCGCCTCGCCGAAGGTTTTCGCGACGCCGGCCACAGCGTGCTGCTGATCATGGATTCGCTGACGCGTTACGCGATGGCGCAGCGCGAGATCGCGCTCGCGATCGGCGAACCCCCGGCGACCAAAGGTTACCCGCCGTCGGTGTTCGCGAAATTGCCCGCATTGGTCGAGCGCGCCGGCAATGCCGAACACGGCGGCGGTTCGATCACGGCGTTCTACACCGTGCTCACCGAAGGCGACGACCAGCAGGATCCGATCGCGGATTCGGCGCGCGCGATCCTGGACGGCCACATCGTACTGTCGCGCCAGCTCGCCGAATCGGGGCACTATCCCGCGATCGACATCGAGGCTTCGATCAGCCGCGCGATGACCGCGCTGGTCGACGACACCGAACTGCGCCAGGCGCAACGCCTCAAGCAACTGTTCTCGCTGTACCAGCGCAACCGCGACCTGATCGGCGTGGGCGCCTACAGCCGCGGCCACGATTCGCAACTGGACGAAGCGGTGTCGCGCTATCCGGACATCGAAGCGTTCCTGCAGCAAGCGATCAACGAGCGCGCCGACGTGGATCAATCGCGCGCCGCGCTCGCGCAGCTGATCGAGGACGAACCGTGAGCGCGTCCACGAAAACGCGGCTTCGCGGAAACGTGACGCCGCGCACCCGACTGCAAGCTTTTGTGGCCGGCGCGACCGCCGACCGGACCGGGTTCACATTCCTGGAACCGGTACCCGCCTGCGCATGCGGGCTTGCACGGTTCATGCATCACGCCCCTCGTTCCCGTCGGCCGCGACTCGGCCGCCAGCATTCCCTGACCGGCCGCGGCACGCGGCGGACTTTTTCCGGAAAACAAGCAATGAAGTTCAACCCGTTGGACGCGCTCATCGAGGAAAGCCGCAAGGCGCGCGACAAGGCCGGCCGCACACTGGCCGAGGATCGCCGCAGCCAGCAGCAGACCGCGAAGCAGCTCGACACCCTGAACCATTACAAGCAGGAATACCGGCGCCGGCTGCACGACGCGCTGATGCAAGGCATGGACGTCGGCCTGTTGAACAACTACCAGAGCTTCATCCATTCGCTGGATGACGCGATCGGCTGCGCCGACGTCCGGTTGCAGCAACACAGCACCAAGGTCAGCGCCAGCCAGCAGTCGTGGCGCCAGCAGCAGAAACAGCTTTCGTCGTACGACACCCTTGCCAGCCGCCGCGCCGCGCGCGAGCAGTTGAAGCAAGTGCGGCAGGAACAGCGTCACAGCGACGAGGCCACCAACAACGCGCAAGCCCGCCAGCGTTCCGGCGGCCGCTGAGTTTCGAAGGGCATCCATCATGGACATCATTCATCTGCTCCCCGGCACCGCCGCCCAGACGCCGCTCACCGGCAAGCCGGCCGGCAACGCCGAGCCCGGCGCGCAGTTTGCATCGGTGCTCGAGGATGCGACGAACGTCCACGGCACACCCAAGGGATTGACGCTGCTTGCAGCGATCCCCGCGCCACGCGTCGCCGCGACGATGAAAGACGCCGCCGACCAGGCGCTGCGCGCGAAGCTCGCGCCGGCCGATTTGCTGGCGTCGAAGGATGCCAAGCCCGAAGGCAAGGATGCGCCAAAGGCCGATCCGAAAGACGCGCAGAAATCCGAAGACCAGGATGTGCGGAAGCCGGGCAAGCAGGCAGCCGGCGACGACAAGGGCAAGCATGCGCACGCGGACGCCGCGACGCCGGACACCCCGATCGCCGCCGCGATCAACGCCGCGCTTGCCGCCGTGGCCGCCCAGCACGGACAAACCGCAGCGGCTGGCGCCGGCAAGGGCACCGCTTCCGGCCAGCGCGCGGCGGATGCCGCGCCGGGCAAGATCGCGAATGCCGACACGCGCGGTGCTGGCAGCCGTCATCAGCTCCAGCAACTGCAACAGACCCCTCAAGCCGTGAGCTCCGCCGCAACCTCCGGTCACACCGGAACGGACGCCGGCGCTGCGGGCAACGGGCAAGGCTTTGCATCGCAACTGCTCTCGGCCGCGGACGCATCCTCGCATGCGAACGCACCGGCGCACGCCGACAACGGCGCCGCATCGTCCGCGATCAACGGACTTCTCAGCATGAACGCCGCGCCGCAAGCCGCCAGCCACGCGACCGCACCGGCAATGGTTCCCACCGCGACGCTGCAGGCACCGATCGGTTCCATGCCCTGGCAGAACGAACTCGGCCAGCAGCTGATCCGTTTCAGCCAGCGCGGCGACCAACAGATCGAACTGCACCTGCACCCGAAGGAGCTCGGCCCGCTGCAGATCAGCCTGCACGTCAACGACCAGGTTGCGCAGGCGCACTTCTTCGCCGCGCACGCGCAGGTTCGCGACGCGGTGCAACAGGCGATCCCGCAACTTCGCGAAGCGCTGGCCGGCCAGGGCATCGCGCTCGGCGAAGCGATGGTGGGCCAGCAGCAGCGTCAGGACTCGGGCAGTTCCGGCGGTTCATCGTCCTCGCCTTCGTTCGGCGGCGCGACCGAAGTCGAAAGCATCACGTCAGCGCGCCCGGTCGCGAGCGTATTGCCGCGAATCGGTGTCGGCGGCGTCGATCTGTACGCCTGAAAACACTCGCGCGTTCCGGTTCGCGCGCCGTCCCGCAAGGGCGATCCCCACCGTTCAAAACCACGGATAGCGCCCATTCCGGTGGGCTTTTCCCGCAATGGTCGCGGCGCCCGGATCGGCATACTGCATCCATCGATCGGAACCCGTTTCATAAAAGGCGACCCATGAAATCCTCGCAACAAGGCATCGCCAAACTCTGGTTGATCCTCATCATTCTGCTGGTGGTGCTGCTGGGCGCGGGCGGCGCGGCCGGATGGCTGCTGCTCGGCAAACATGCCAAGCCGTCCGGCAGCGAAAAGGCCGCAGCCACCGCGCCGAAGCGCGCCGAAAAGCCGGTGTTCCTCGACATCGATGCCTTCACTGTCAACCTCGAAGGCGGCGACCGCCTGCTGTACGTCGGCATGACGCTGCAGTTGGGCAATGAATCCACCCAGGAATTCCTGCGGGCGCACCTGCCGCAGGTCCGCAATCGCATGCTGATGGTGCTCTCGGGTCAGGACGCCGCCACGCTGATCACCAGCGACGGCAAGCAGAAACTGGCCGAAGCGATCCGCACGTCATTGCTGAAGCAGTTCGCCGACGCGCAGCCCGCGCTGCTGATCGACAAAGTGCTGTTCACCCAATTCATCGTGCAGTGAGACGCCGCGCCCATGGCCGAAGATGATCTGCTCTCCCAGGAAGAAATCGACGCACTGCTCAACGGGCCGGGCGGCGACAAGAAGGATGCCGAAACCGGCGGCGTCGCGCGCATCCGTGCGTACGACCCGGCTTCGCAGCATCGGGTGATCCGCGAGCGCCTGCACGGGCTTGACCTGATCAACCAGCGTTTCGCGCGCCGTTTCCGGGTCGGCCTGTTCAACCTGATCCGCCGCAGCGCCGACATCACCGTCGAAAGCATGCATTACCAGAGTTACCGGGATTTCGTGCGCAACGTGCCGGTGCCCACCAACCTCAACCTGGTCAGCATGAAGCCGCTGCGCGGGACCGCGCTGGTGGTGTTTCCGCCCAACCTGATCTACATGGTGGTGGACAACCTGTTCGGCGGCGACGGCCGCTTCGTCACCAAATCCGAAGGCCGCGAATTCACCAACACCGAGCAACGCATCATCCGCCGCCTGCTGGATCTTGCGCTCGACAGCTACCAGAAATGCTGGCAGACGGTGTACGCGCTGGAGATGACATACCTGCGCTCGGAAGTGCAGGCGAAATTCGCCAACATCACCAACTCGCCCAACGAGATCATCGTCAACACCACGTTCCACATCGACGTCGGCAACCTGAGCAGCTACTTCCAGATCTGCATCCCCTACTCGATGATCGAGCCGTTGCGCGACGTGCTGGCCAATCCGGCCATCGGCGCGCAGGACGGCAACGACCAGGGCTGGACGCAGCGCATGGCCGGCAAGCTGCGCGATTCCGAAGTGGACCTGGTGGCTGAATTCGTCACGGTGCCCAGCCGCATCCGCAAGGTGCGCGCACTGAAAGTGGGCGACGTACTTCCGATCGAACTGCCGAAATCGGTGACCGCGCGTGTCCACGGCGTGCCGGTGCTCGAGTGCGAATACGGCAGCCACAAGAACCAGCGCGCACTGCGCGTGCAACGCGTCATCAACCATTCCAACCCGGACGGCGTTACCGCCGAAGTCTTCGTCAAAGGGCGCTTGCCGACAGCCCAGGAATCCGACCATGAGTAAATCTGCCAAATCCGCCGCCAAGCCCGACACCGCGGAAGATCTGAACGAACAGGCCGCCACCGCGACCGCCGAAGCCGATCCGTGGGCCGAAGCGCTGGCCGAACAGGCTGCTGTACCCGCTGCCGATGCCAAGCCGGTGGCCACGCCGCGCAACGCCGGCGCCGACGTGTTCCAGCCGCTCAGCGCGAACGCCGACGGCGTCAACGCGCGCGACCTGGAAATGATCATGGACATCCCGGTGAAGCTGAGCGTGGAGCTCGGCCGCACCCGCCTCACCATCAAGCAACTGCTCGAACTGGCGCAGGGCTCGGTGGTGGAACTCGACGGCCTGCCCGGTGAGCCGATGGACATCCTGATCAATGGCTACCTGATTGCGCAAGGTGAAGTGGTGGTAGTGGAAGACAAGTTCGGCATCCGCATCACCGAAATCATCACCCCGTCCGAGCGGCTGCAGCGGCTGAACCGCTAGTGGCCTGATCAATCACCCCATCGTCATTCCCCGAAAGCGGGAACCCAGTGACTTTCTCGCAATGTATTGAGTTCAGAGGCACTGGATCCCGGATATCGCTGCGCGATTCCGGGATGACGAACGAAACTCACGTTGTCCTGGATTCAACATGAGCGGCACACCGGCTTCATCTGCGCTTCCTTCTTCGCTGACTGGCGCCGCCAACGTCGGCGGCCTCGCCGCGATGGGAAAAGTCGCGTTCGCGCTGCTGGTCATCGTCGGCGTGATCTTCCTGTGCGCGTGGCTGATCCGCCGATGGGGACCGGGCGGCGGTTCGCTCGGCCAGCGCATCAAGCTCATCGCCGCCAAGGCGGTGGGTACCAAGGAACGCGTGGTCATCGTGGAAGTGGAAGGCACCTGGCTGGTGCTCGGCGTCACCGCTGGTGGCATCAGCAAGCTGCATGAACTGCCGGCCGACCAGGCTGCGCCGGCGCCGAAGGGACCGATTGGCCCGGTGGGCGACACCTTCGCCAAACGCTTTGCCGCCGCGCTGAAACAGAATCTCGGCGGGGGCGGTCGATGACCGCGCTCACGCTTCGCGTTGCGCGGTACCTGCGCCCCGCGCCGAAACCGGCGTGCCTGCTGCTGGTGCTGGCGGCGATCATCGCGCTGCCGCAGCTTGCGCACGCGCAGGCCACCCTGCCCGCGCTGACCAGCAAACCGACGGCCGATGGCGGCCAGCAATGGTCGATCCAGTTGCAGACGCTGCTGCTGCTGACCAGCCTCGCGTTCCTGCCGGCCGCGCTGCTGATGATGACCTGCTTCACGCGCATCATCATCGTCCTGAGCCTGTTGCGCACGGCACTGGGCACGTCCTCGGCCCCGCCCAACCAGGTGTTGCTGGGCCTGACGCTGTTCCTGACCTTCTTCGTGATGGCGCCAACCTTCAGCCAAGCCTACGACACCGCATGGGCGCCGTTGAGCCAAGGCACCATCAACATGCAGCAGGCGCTCGACGCCGGCAGCAAGCCGTTCCACAAGTTCATGATCACGCAGACGCGCGAAACCGATCTCGCGATGTTTGCGCGACTGGCCAAGGCCGGTCCGATGCAGGGCCCGGACGACGTGCCGATGCGCGTGCTGGTGCCGGCTTATGTCACCAGCGAATTGAAGACCGCGTTCCAGATCGGCTTCACGATTTTCATTCCATTCCTGATCATCGACCTGGTGGTGGCCAGCGTGTTGATGGCGCTGGGCATGATGATGGTGCCGCCCGCCACGATCTCGCTGCCGTTCAAGTTGATGCTGTTCGTGCTGGTGGACGGCTGGCACTTGATCATCGGCTCGCTCGTCCAGAGTTTCGCCACCTGAGGATTTTCCTTCTCCCTCGGGGAGAAGGGTGCAACGCACTGCTTCTGGTTTTGCGCGTAGCGCCGGATGAGGGTCCGGTTCAACGCCATCGGGAATGTTCGAACCCTCACCCGCCCCTTCGGGGCACCCTCTCCCGAAGGGAGAAGGAACCAACGGAGATCGACATGTCACCCGAAACCGTCATGAGCCTTTCGCATCACGCGATGATGGTGGCGTTGATGCTGTCGGCGCCGCTGCTGCTGACCGCACTCGCGGTCGGTTTGCTGGTGAGCCTGTTCCAGGCCGCGACCCAGATCAACGAAATGACCTTGTCGTTCATTCCGAAGATCCTCGGCGTGTGCGTGGTGGTGATCGTTGCAGGGCCGTGGATGATGTCGGTGATCGTCGACTACACCACCGCGCTGCTGCAGAGCCTGCCGCTGCTGGTGCACTGAGCGGCATCGGAATCGCGCCGTGCTGACCGTCACCCACGCGCAGCTTTACGCCTGGCTGGCGCTGTTCCTGTGGCCGTTCTTCCGGCTGCTCGCGTTCATGATGACCGCGCCGCTGCTTGGTCATTCGAGTATTCCGCGCACCGTGAAAATCGGGCTGGCCGCGCTGATCACCTTCGTGGTCGCGCCCGGTCTGCCGCCGTTTCCCGCCGTGCCGATCTGGTCATGGGCGGGGCTCGGCATCATCGTCGAACAGATCCTGATCGGCGCTGCGCTCGGGCTGGTGATGCGCGTGATGTTTTCCGCGGTGATGGCGGCCGGCGATTTCATTGGCCTGCAAATGGGCTTGGCATTCGCGACGTTCGTGTCGCCCGACACCGGCACCAACACCATGGTGCTGTCGCGGCTGTTCTACATGATCGCGTTGCTGATGTTCCTGGCGTTGAACGGCCACCTGATGGTGATCGAAACGCTGGCCTTCAGCTTCCACGCGCTGCCGGTCGGCGTAGCGGGCCTGAATGTGGGTGCGTTCGATTTGCTGGCGCGTTCCGGCGCCACGATTTTCTCCGCGGGTCTGGCGCTGGCCTTGCCGCTGATCGCGGCGTTGCTGATCGTCAACCTGAGCCTCGGCATTCTCAACCGGTCGGCGCCGCAGCTCACCGTATTCTCGGTGGGTTTCCCGATGTCGCTGACGCTGGGCCTCGCGCTGGTGAGCGTGCTGATGACCGACCTCGGCCGCTACCTCGATGCGTTGTTCGGCCAGGGATTGCAAAGTCTGCAGGCGATGATCCAGGCGATGGCGCCGATTTGAGGCGGTACCAACCAGCAGTCACCAGACGCACGAGAAGCGGCAAACCAGCTTCATTCTTCCGTTGGATACCGCCCCGGATCGTCCGTGATATCGGATAGCGCCCCGAAGTGCGCGATATCGCGGCAACAACCCGATCCTCCCGCACGCGCCGGAATCTCCCAGGTGCTTGATGCATCACAGGAATTTCCTGATTGACAACTGTGTTCCAAGGCGGGACGATCCGGCTACCGCTCCAAATCTGGGGCAGAAATAGCGTTAGGCCGCAGGGGGATTGCATGAGGCGAGTACAGACCGCTTTCATCATGTCGCTTGCCGTAATGGGCTTAGGGGCTGCTCACAAATCGACAGCGATTTTTTCCCGTACAAAATGATCGGGCTGCGCTCGCTGGTGTCCGACAATGACAGCGGCCAGCAATTCGAGGCTGGCTTCACAGCCGCAAATTACAAGGCTCGCGAAGCTGGGCTCGGCGGATGCGATGCACAAGCGGCCACTGCAGCCGCCGCGCGTCATCTCAAGGACTGGAGCTACATCTGTTGTACCGTTACCGAGAAGTCGCAATGCGCAACAACTGTTCGGTAGTGAGCGCCAGCGGCCTAACAGTTCGGTTAACCGGACGCTCACCCCGCTGCACAGGTTCGCACCGTTACCTCAGCGTTGGGCCTTGATAATGGGCATTTGGGGGCGCGAGTGACGGATCCGAGACAATTTGCCGTCGAACAAAAGATTGCTTGCGGGGTCCTGCTCCAAAGCGCGGCCATAGCAACCCCACTTCTTTCCAAGTTCTCGGCGTGGCTAATGGCGGGGCTCGGAGCAGCGTTCACGTTGTTTGTCACTAACATTGCGTCCGTCGCCATGTACGTCAGCACTTCCAGTCTACGTTGGGCGCTATTTCTGTTCGCCGCTTCGCTCCTCTTGGGTCTTTTCGCCCGTTATCTGTCTGTCATGGTCGTCGCTGGTGTCACGTCCAACGAGGTGTTGGGCAAGCAAATAGAGCAGTCCATCAGCTCATCGGAGCGTTTTGTATTTCCGGCTTTCTTCAAATTTTATTTGAGTGGGTTGCTCCTGCCATATCGATGCATCGCCTCTCGCGCGCTGGACGCTGTAAAGCGCGGTGACTTGATGGTAAGTGCACGGCTCACGTCAAAGACATCACAAACCCAAGCGCTTATGGTTCTCGGCCAAATCTTCTGTGCAACGGCATCGGTAATCGTGCTCGCATGTGGCATCAAGGTCTAGCTACTCATTACATCGGACGCTCATCCGCTACGCGGCTTCGCGCCGCTAAATTCAGGCGTTAGGTGCATGAGCAACGAACTGCCATTACCAGACGGAGCAGCCGAAGATCCTGAGGCACAGGAGATGGCGCGCATTTGGGTAACGCGCAGCGACTTCTTGGTGTCTCTAAACGTCGGTTGTTACTCGGAGGGTGGCATCAAGGAAACAATTGCGTGGGGTGACATGCTCGCCGACACAATCAGGCACATCGCCAAGGCAATTTCGCTTCGCTACGATGTTTCGCCAGCCGAGGCACAACAAGAAATCCTTTCACGCTGTAACGAGTCGATCACGCAGTACAGCAAGCACTTTTCGGGTGCTCTAGGCAAGAGCACCTAACAACTCATTCCAGCGGACACACTGCGCGCGCCGCTAAATTCAAGCAGCAGGAGAAACTGGCCCCTCCCCACGGGCGCTGAAGCAAACCGTGCTTACAGCAGATCGAACAAATTCATCTGCTTCATCGACACGAATGCTTTCTGCGCGGCCTGCAGGCCGACGTTGCGCAGGCTGTATTCGGAGATCGCGGAGTTGTAGTCGAGGTCGACGAGATCGGACTTGGTCTGGGCGTAGTTGAGCTGGCGGTTGCTGGCGACCTTGTCGACCACGTCCAGCTCGTTGAGGCGCGAGCCGACCGACGCGCGCACCATCAGCACGTTGTCGAGACTGCTGTCGAACTCGGTCATCGCGTTCCCGAGGGTGTTCTGCAGCGCGGCTTGCTGGGCCGGCGTATCGGCGGGCTGCTTCAGGATCGCCAGCGCCTTCTCGAAGGTCTTGAAGAGATCGGTGTTGAAGTTCTGCGCCTGATCGACGGCGATCGCGTCGCCGTTCGCGGGCGTGCCGCTCAAGCTCAGCGACAGGCCTCCATATTGAATCGCCTGGCCCGACTGGTAGGGCTGCGCCGCCTGCAGCACGTTGCCGGAACCGTCCTGGATTTCATACGTGGCGACACCGGCGGTCACGGAGAACGCGATCTTGAAGGGCGTACCGTAATTCGGATCGCTGCTGTCGACGACGTCCGGCCTGCCCTTGAAGGTGACGCTGCCGGTGTTGCCGCTTTCGGCGACGGCCATGAAGCCGGTCGCGCCGCGCGTGCCCTGGAACACGGTGCTGCCCGTGTCGCTCACGTCCATCAGGCGCGATGCGTCGATCTGCTGCTGGCGGCTCGTGTCCTGGTTCGGGTCGGTTACCGTGTAGGTGACGGCGCCGCCGCTCATCACGAACGGCACGGATTTGTCCTGGTAACCCCCGAACAGATAGCGACCGTTGCCGTCGGTGGCGTTGGCCTGGCCGAGCACGGTTTCATAGACGCCCTGCAACTGGCTGGCGATCGACGCGCGGTCGGCGTTGGTCAGGGTTCCGTTGGCCGCTTCCAGCATCAGGGTCTTGGCGCTGCTGACCGCATCGCCCACGCTGTTGAGCACGCTTTCTTCCATCGACAGCGCGTTGCGGGCGCTGACCCTTGAATCGGTGTACTGGCTGGTGATCGCCTGCGCCTGACTGACCTGCACGGCCCGCGAAGCCGCCTGCGGATCGTCCGACGGACGCATCACGCGCTGGCCCGATGCGATCTGCTGGCCCACGTGCGAAATTTCCGCCTGCTGCTGGTTCATTGAACGCATGCTCTGGGCGTAAAGGGTTTGGGTGCTGATGCGCATGGCGGGATTCCCTGTCGATTACCGCAAGCCCAGGATGGCGTCGAAGATGGTGGAACCGGTCTGGATGACCTTGGCGTTGGCCTGGTAATACTGCTGGTAGCGCACGAGGTTGGCCGCTTCCTCGTCGAGGTTCACGCCGGACTGCGACTGCTGCACGTCGGTCAACTGGTCGCTCAGGCTTTGCTGGGCTTTCAGGTTCACCTGCACGATGTTGGTACGGTTGCCGACGTCGCCGACCAGCGACGCATAGGCCTGGTTGAAACTGGCGGTGCCGCCGACCAGCGACTGCGACTGCAGGGCTTGCAGTGCCAGCGCATTCTTGTTGTTGCCGGTGCCGCCGGCAGTGTCGGCCGCGGCGAGCTTGGCCGGATCGCCGATGACGTTCTGGAAAGCCGAGGCGGCAATGCGCGTGGGCTGCACCTGGAAGCGATCGCCATCGGCCAGATTGGCCGGGTTGTTCACCGTCATCGTGACGCCGCCAAAACTCAACTGGTTGCTGGCATTCAGCGCCGCGGTGGTGCTTTCGCCCGTGTCGGCGCGCGTGACCTTGAAGTTGCCGCTGGTGGCGTCGTAGCGCACGTCGTAATCGCTGGCGGTGAGCTGGCTTGCATTCGCGGGATCGAACGCGACGGTCATCGACGCCGTGCCGGTGTTGCGCGCGTTCGCGTACACCAGTGGCTGGCCGATCGCGAACATGTCGCCACCGGCGTCGCCATTCAGGTCGACGCCCGCGCGATGCTGCGTGTTGATGCCTTCGGCGAACGACACCGCAAGCTGGCCGAGCTTGTTGCGGGTCGGGTCCAGCGTTTCATCGCGGAACGTCAGCAAGCCGCCCAGCGTGCCGCCGGAAAAAGTGGAGTCCTGTATCTCGACCAGATTGCCTGACGCATCGCGGTAACCGATCGAGGTGCGGCTGGGATCGACCGACGACGGCATGGTTTCCAGGTCGAACTGCCTGCCGCCGCTGACCAGCGGCTGGCCGTTGCCGAAGGAAATGTTGTAGCTGCCGCTATCCTGCGCGGAGACCCGCACGTTCACGCGCTTGCTCAAATCCGCCACCAGTTGGTCGCGCTGGTCGAGCAGGCTGTTGGGCGCCTGGCCCTGCTTGGCCTTGGCCAGCGCGATCTGGGTGTTGAGGTTCGCGATCTGCGTGGCGGTGTTGTTGATCTGGGTGACCTCGTCGTGCAATTGGCCATCGAGACCCGAGGACATGTCGGAGAGGTAACTGTCGAAGGAACGGAACTGCGCGCTCAAGGTATCGGCGCTGCCGATCACGCCCTGGCGCGCGGCCGGGTCGGAGGGGGTACTTGCGAGATCCGCCACCGAGGAAAAGAACTTCTGCATCAGCGGCGCCAGGCCTGAATCCTGATCGGCCAGCAGGTTGTCGATCTGGCTGACCTGGGTCTGGTAGGCGTCCAGCGCGCTGGTCTTGCTGTTGGCGCTGTTGAGCTGCTGGGAGATGTAGCTGTCGAACTGGCGCTGGATGCCCTGCACGTTCACGCCCTGCGCGGCCGGCAACTCGCCCAGCTCCACCACCTGCCGGTTGTACCCCGGGGTGTAGACATTGCTGATGTTGTTGCTGGCGGTGTTGAACGCGGCACTGGCGGCATTCAGACCACTCAACCCGATGGAGAAAATGCTCACTGTCGGTTTTCCTTCGAAGCTCTGTTGACGTTATCGGCAGCCGGTGGGGTTTCTTGAACGATTGTGAATTCCGGTTTCGCGTCACATTTGCATGACTGTCGAAACAACTTCGTCATTCCGGACAAGCCCACGGGGTGGGCGCGATCCGGAAACCAGCGCCTTTGCTTTCGTCCGCGAAAGTCGCTGGGTTGACTCGCGCCATCCTTGGCGCTCGCTCTGCGACCCGCCTTCGGCGTTCGCGTTTGCAATCCCTGCAAATCCAGTCGGGTTCCTGCGCCGATGGAGCCGGCGCAGACCCCGGAATGACGAGATTCATGAAAATGGCTATCACGTAGATCGGCTTTATGTTCCTTCCCATGAGCCACTAGGGCATGACCACGCGTCCTATCTGCTGCATGATCGCGATCAGCTTGTCGGCGTAGCGAGGATCGGTCGCATAGCCGCTATCCTGCAAGGCCTGTGCCGCCTGCTCCGGGCTGCCGGCCTGCCGCACCGCCGCGTACCGCGCGCTGTTGCCGAGCAACTTGGCGTGATCGACGAATGATTCGATGTACGAGCCGTAGGCCCGGAACGCCTCGCGCACGCCGACCTTGCGGCCGTCCACGTATTCGTGGGTCATGTTGTTGGCGGTGGCGCCGTCCCAGCTTCCGCCGGCCTTGATGCCGAACAGGTTGTGGCTCTTGGCGCCGCTGTCGGCGGTCATCTCGTGGCGGCCCCAGCCGGTTTCCAGCGCGGCCTGCGCCAGGATCAAGCGCGCCGGCACGCCGCTCATTTGCGCGGCTGCGCGCGCGGCGCCCACGAAGCGGTTGACGAAGCGGGTGTAGACGTTGCCTTCGCCATTGTCGGACGCATTGTTGTCGCTGGAAGCGGCGGCCGGTGCGCTGACGTCTGCGACGGTCGCGGGCGCACTGCGCGCTACCGGTTTGGCCGAAGCCTCGGCGGCGCGAATCTGCGCGACCACCGCGGCGATCATGCCGTCGTCCTGATGGCCATCGCTGTCATCGCTGGTGGCGGCGACCCCCGGCATGCCTTCCAGCGAGCGCGGCGTGCCGCGTGGAATCGCGGCAATACGCATCGCCATCGCGGCATCGGCGGCCGGTTGCGGTTGCGCAGGCTTGTTGTGCGACAACTGGCGCACCAGCATCTCGGCGATGCCGGTGCCCTTGCCCGCCATGTTCTGGGACAGCTGCTGGTCGAGCAACGACTGGTAGAACTGGATCTGGCGATTGTCCGTGAGATCGGATTTGAAACCGGCGTCGCGCATGCTTTTCAACATCTGGCCGAGGAACACCGCCTCGAACTGCTTGGCCGCTTCCTTCAACTGCGCCTGCGGATCCTTCATGGCCGCCCGCTTCAGGCCATCAAGGCCTTTCACGTCCAGCGCGAAACGCGCCGTGTCGAGCGAGCCGACGGCCATCACATCATCTCCAGGTCCGCGTTCAGCGAACCGGCGGCCTTCAATGCCTCCAGGATCGACATCAGATCCTGCGGCGTGGCGCCGAGCGCATTCAGCGCATCCACCACCTGCATCAGGTCGGCGCCCTTGACGACGTTGAGGCTGCCGCGCTGCTTGGTGATGTTGATGGCGCTGTTCTGCACCACGGTGGTCTTGCCGTTGCTGAAAGGCGCCGGCTGGCTGACGGTGTTTTCGGTGCTGATCACCACCGACAGATCGCCGTGCGCGACCGCGGCCGGCTGCAGCGTGACCCGCTGGTTCAGCACCACCGAACCGTTGCGCGCATTGATGATCACGCGCGCCGGCGCATCCACCGGCGTCACTTCGAGACTCTGGATACGCGCGATGAAGTCGACGCGCTGGTTCGCATCCTGCGGGCCGTCGACACGGATCGTGCGCGCGTTCTCGGCGGACGCCACCTGCCGGCCCATCGCATTGTTGATCGCGTCCACCACGCGCTGCGCGGTGCCGAAATCGGCGCGCTTCAATTGCAGCGCCAGCATGCCGCCATTCTGGCCGAGCTCCAGCGGCACGCTGCGCTCGACGATCGCGCCATCGCTGATGGTGCCGCCCGATTGCTGGTTGATCTGCACACTGGAACCGCCGGCGCTGGCGCCCGCGCCGCCGACCAGCATGTTGCCCTGCGCGATTGCGTAGGTATTGCCGTCGACCCCTTTCAATGGCGTCATCAACAAAGTGCCGCCGCGCAGACTTTTCGCATTGCCGACCGAGGACACCACCACGTCGATGCGTTGCCCGGGTGCGGAGAACGGCGGCAAGGTGGCGGTGACCATCACCGCTGCCACGTTGCGCAACTGCATGTTGGTGCCGGCCGGCACGGTGATGCCGAGCCGCGAAAACATGTTGGTCAGGCTTTGCGTGGTGAACGGCGTCTGCATGGTCTGGTCGCCGGTGCCGTCCAGCCCCACCACCAGCCCATAACCAACCAGAGCGTTGTCGCGCACGCCGGCGAAGTCGGCGAGTTCGCGCAGCGTTTGTGCGTGCACCTGCGTACTCGCCAGCAACGCCAGCAGCAACCACAGCGCGCTTTTGCGCGCCGTCCCGAACAACTTGTCCAAACCACGACTGACGATCACGAGGTTGTCCTTCAGAACGGCGACACTTTCATCATCACGCGCTGCAGCCAGCCCATCCGCTGCGCATCGTTGATGTAGCCGTCGCCCACGTATTCGATGCGCGCATCGGCCACGCGCGTGGACAGCACCGAGTTGTCGGCGCTGATGGTGCGCGGATCGACCGTGCCCGCGAAGCGGATGTATTCGGTGCCCTGGTTGATCGCGATCTGCTTTTCGCCGTGCACCCGCAGGTTGCCGTTGTTCAGCACCTGCACCACGGTCACGGTGATCGTGCCGCTGAAGGTGTTGTTGGCCTTGGCGCCGCCCGAACCCTGGAAATCATGGCCGCCCTTCAGATCGATGCCGAGCTTGCCGAGATCCTTCAATCCATTCGGCACCACGGTCGGATCGAAGCTGGATTCGCTCTTGCGGCTGGCGCTGGCCTGCGCGCTCTTGGAAGCACTGACCTGTTCGTTGAATACCACGGTCAGCACGTCGCCCGGCATCCGCGGACGCTGGTCTTCGAACAACGGGCGATTGCCGTAGCTCGCTTCCTGGAAAATCGAGCCATTGGCGACCGGCGGCGGCGGCGCCGGGATTTCCACCGGCGGCATCTGCGGAACAACCGGCTTGTGCATCAGTTGCGCACAGCCGGTCATCGCCAATGTGGCGACGGCGAACAGCGCGATGCGAAGCAACTTTACAGTTGAGTCCGACCTTGATTTCGTCATTCCCGCGAAAGCGGGACTGCGGAGGCAGGATGCCGACGCGAACATCGGCGAAGCCAATGGCCCGAAGGGCGCGCCGCAGGAGCGGCGCGTAATCCCGTGCCTCTTCCGTTGGGCGCCGAAACGCAAAGTCACTGGGCTACTCGCGCCATCCGTGGCGCTCGCCCTACGGGCCGCCTTCGGCGTTCGCGTTTGCAATCCTGCAAACGCAGTCCGGGCATCGCCTGGCGACTCCGGGATGACGATCAAAATTCGGGCTTCGTCAGAGCTGGCTGAGTTTGGCGAGCATTTCATCGGAGGTTTGAACCGCTTTGCTGTTGATTTCATAGGCACGCTGGGTCTGGATCATGCTGACCATTTCCTCCACCACGTTGACGTTGGAGGTTTCGACGTAGCCCTGGTCGAGGCGGCCGGCGCCGTTGAGGCCCGGCGTGGATTCGTTGCGCATGCCGGACGCGCTGGTTTCGAGATACAGGTTGTCGCCGATGCTCTGCAGCCCGGCGGGATTGACGAACGTCGAGAGGCTCAACTGCCCGACCTGCGTGGACTGGTTGTTGCCCGGCTGGGTCACCGTGACCACGCCGTCCTTGCCGATCGTGATCGACAGCGCGTCCTGCGGAATCAGCACTGCGGGCTGGATCGGATAGCCATCGGCGGTGACGAGCTGGCCGCTCTCGTTCACCTGGAAACTGCCGTCGCGGGTGTAGGCGTTGTTGCCATCCGGCATCAGCACCTGGAAGAAACCCTTGCCGTCGATCGCGATGTCCTTGGAGTTGCCGGTCTGCTCGAGGCTGCCTTGCGTCTGGATGCGTTCGGTGGCGACCGGGCGCACGCCCGAGCCGATCTGCAGGCCCGCCGGCAACACGTTCTGCATGTCGTTGCGGCCGCCGGCCTGGCGCATGTTCTGGTACAGCAGGTCCTGGAACACGGCGCGCGATTTCTTGAAACCATTGGTGCTGACGTTCGCCAGGTTGTTGGCGATCACGTCCATCTTGGTTTGCTGCGCTTCGAGACCGGTCTTGGCGGTCCACAGTGACTTGATCATCGGTTAGTCCTCCAAAGTCTCAGGCGAGCGACAACAAGCGGTCGGCCTGGCGTGCGTTGTCCTCGCTGGACTGCACGGCCTTCATCTGCATTTCGTACATGCGCGAGGTGGTGATCATGTCGACCATCGATTCCACCGCGCTGACGTTGCTGCCTTCCAGCGCGCCGGTCTGCAGGCGCGCGCTCTCGTCGGCCGCCAGCGGCGCGGGGTTGCCGCTCGCGTCGAGCGAGCGGAACAGGCCGTCGTCGCCACGCGCGAGCGTCTTCTCATCGGGCGTGACCAGTTTCAACTTGCCGACCTGCACCAGCGCGTCGGGCTTGTCGCCCGGACCGATCGCGCTGATGGTGCCGTCGGCGCCAATCGTGAGTTCCGCACCCAACGGCACGATGATCGGGCCGCCGTCACCGATCACCGGGCGTCCTGCGGTGGTGATCATGCCGGTGCCGTCCACCTGCAAATCGCCCCGCCGGGTATAGGCTTCCTGACCGTTCTCGTCCTGCACCGCGAGCCAGGCCCCACCTTCCAGCGCGACGTCGAGATCGCGGCCGGTGGCGTTGATCGGGCCGGGCGCGAAATTGCTGGTGGGCGTGGTGGCCATCACCGACACGCGGGTGCGCAGCGCGCCGTCGCCCTGGACCGGCACCGCGCGCATGGCATCGATCTGGCCGCGGAAACCCGTGGTCGACACGTTCGCGAGGTTGTTGCTGACCACCGCCTGCCGGTTGAAGCTTTGCTGGGCGCCGCTCATCGCGGTGTAGATCATGCGATCCATGGGAATTCCTCAATCAGGCGATCAGCGGAGATTGACGACCGTCTGCAACACCTGATCCTGCGTCTTGATGGTTTGCGTGTTGGCCTGATAGTTGCGCTGGGCAATGATCAGGTTCACCAGTTCGGTGGCGAGATCGACGTTGGACGATTCCAGCGTCCCGTCCTCGAGGCTGCCGAGCTGGCCGCTGCCTGCGGTGCCGAGCAACGGCTGGCCGGAGCTGCCGGTTTCCGTCCACGCGTTGTCGCCGGCCGGCGACAGACCTTCGGGATTGCGGAAGTTGGCCAGCGCGATCGTGCCGAGCGTGCGGGTCTGCTCGTTGGAGTAGCTGCCGACGATGTCGCCGTTCTTGTCGAAACGGATGCCGACCAGGCTGCCCGAGGTGTAACCGTCCTGCACCAGCGACGACAACGCGAAGTCGTTGCCGAATTGGGTGGTGCCGGTGAAGCCCAGCGTGAAGTTCATGGGAGCGGCGCCACCGGCCGGCGTGAACGTCACGTTCGGCAAGGTGCTGGCGCCGGCGTTCAACACGCCGTTGGGATCGAACACCAGCGTGCCCTGGTTGGCGGGATTGAACGTACCGTCCATCCCGACCCGGGTTTCCCAGGTGTTGTCGGCGGTCTTGGTGAAGTACGTGGTCATGATGTGCTGCACGCCCAGCGAGTCGTAGGTCGTGCCGGTGTTCGCGTACGAATAGCTGTTGGCGTTGGTGGCATCGAACGGCACGGTGGTGCGGTCGATCGTGGGCGAACCCGCGTCCAGGTTCAGCGCCGCCTGCACCGACGTGGTGGCGTTCGCGGTCATCGCGTCGGTCGGCACGTGCAGGGCTTCCGGCGTGCCGCCGGTGCCCACGCCCGCGGCGAAGCCGGTGAGCTTGGCGCCCGCGGCATTCACGAGGTAGCCGTCCTGCGTCAAGGTCAATTGGCCGTTGCGCGAGTACACCACCTGGTCGCCCTGCTTGAAGCGGAAGAAGCCGCCGCCATTGATGCCGAGGTCCAGATTGCGGCCGGTGGTTTCCAGCGTGCCGTTCGCGAAGTTCTGCAGCACGCCCGCGACGCGCACGCCCTGCCCGATCTGCGAGCCGGCGTAGACATCCGCGAACTGGATGCTGGAGCCCTTGAACCCGTAGGTCTGCGAGTTCGCAATGTTGTTGCCGATGGCGTCGAGGTTCTGCGAGGCGGCGTTGAGGCCGCTCAGTGCTTGCGAAAAACTCATGGGTGCGCTCCTTGGAAAACGATGGTTGGATCAGAGGATCTGGCGAACGTCGCCAAGACTGACTTGATTGGTGATGCCGCCGAGATCGAGCAAGGGGCCGTCCTTGCCGGTGCTGATGCCGGTGACGAGTGCGTAATTGAGACCGGTGACGTCCACCGCGTCGCTGCCGCTGACGGCCTTGACCGCAAGCGTGTACGCGCCCTGCGGCGCCTGCGAGCCGTCGTCGAGCTTGCCGTCCCAACTGAACGATTGGGTGCCGGCATCCACGGCGCCGAGGTCGAAACTTCGGACGACTTTGCCGGAGCCGTCGGTGATCGTGATCTGCACGTCGTCGGCCGGCGCCCCGAGTTCGAGGCCGAACGGCGTGGTGGTGCCGTCGTTGCCGACCAGCACGCGGTCGCCCGGCACCAGCACGCCCTTGCCGATCAGCGCCGCGGCCTGCAGCGACTGGCCGGCGTTGATCTGGCCGGTGATGCCTTTCAACGTGGTGTTGAGGTCCTGGATGCCGCTGACCGTGTTGATCTGGGCCAACTGCGAGGTCATCTGCGAGTTGTCCATCGGGTTCAGCGGGTCCTGGTTCTTCAACTGCGTGACCAGCAGGGTCATGAAGTGGTTCTGCAGGTCGCTTGCGGTGTCCGTCTTGGCGGCGGTGCTGGCGTTGAGCGCGCTCAGCACGCGCGGATCGATCGATTGCGCGGCGGAAACACTCATCAGCCTTCTCCCAGCGTGAGGGTCTTGGTCATCATCTGCTTGCTGGTGTTCAGCACTTCCACGTTGGCCTGGTATGAGCGCGAGGCCTCGATCATGTTGACCATCTCCTCGACCGGCTGGACGTTGGGCAGGCTGACGTAACCCTGGTCGTCGGCGTTCGGATCGCCGGGGCGGTATTCGCGGCGCAGCGGCGTCGCGTCCTCGACGACTCTGGACACGCCGACGCCCGCCGAACCGTCACGGCCGCGGGCTTCGAACACCACTTGTTTCGCGCGATACGGCTGGCCATCTGGGCCGGCCACGCTGTCGGCGTTGGCCAAGTTGCTGGCCGACACGTTCATGCGTTGCGACTGGGCCTGCATGGCCGAGCCGGAAATCTGGAAAATCGAAAACATGGTCATGGATCAATCCCCTTCGTGATCGTCATTCCGACTGCATCGCAGCTTTCAGGTTGCGCAGGCGGGTGTTGATCAGCGTGAGCGAGGTTTCGTAGCGCACGGTGTTGTCCGCGAACGCGGCGCGTTCGACGTCCATGCTCACCGTGTTGCCATCGAGACTCGGCTGGTCGGGCACGCGATACAGCATCTGCGGTGCAGTGCCGACGCTCTCGCCGCTGCCCTGCAGATGGCCGGTAGACGAGGTGGTCATCGCCAGCTGGCCCTGCGAACCATCGCGCGCAGTGGCCTGCGCCAGTGCCCGGGAAAAGTCGAAATCGCGCGCCTTGAAGTTGGGCGTGTCGGCGTTGGCGATGTTGCCGGCCAGCACCTTCTGGCGTTCGAAACGCAGGCCCAGTGCCTGACGATCGAAGTCCAGTGCCGAAGCGAGCTTGTCGAGCATGATCGATTCCCCTGTTGCGCCGCGGCGGACGTGATGCGCCGCCATCGGTGGAAGTTCGGAATCGAGAATACGCGCGGGGGTGGCGATCCAATCGGACAAACAGACCGGGTTTTTGCGTTCAATTCGGACGCTCGTGGACGGCACCATTTGCCTACACTGGCGCTCGTCACGATCCCGCCGTCAGCACCGGCGCCGGCCCACGTGCAGCCGAAGGCATACAGAAATGGTTTCGAATCGAATCCGCTCGCGATGCTTGTTTCCGGCGCTGCTGCTGCTTGCGAGTGGCGCCGCGCACGCCGGCACGGCCGAAGATGCCACGCAAGCTTTCCTGCAGGACGCGACCCGGAATCTCGGCAACGACGTGACCGTCACGGTGCCGGCGTCCGAAGCCGCCTTGCCGCCCTGCATCGATCCGCAACCGTTCCTGCCCGGTCACGATCAGCACCTCTTGGGACGCGTGACGGTGGGCGTGCGGTGCGGCGATGGCCAGACCCGTTATCTGCAGGCGCGCGTCACCGCGATCGGACAATACTGGGTGGCGGCCCAGGACATTCCGGTCGGGACGCTGGTGACCGAATCAATGCTGGAAGCGCGCAGCGGCGACCTGACCGCGCTGCCGCGGCAGGCGGTGCTGGATGAAAATGCGGCCGTCGGCCGGGTGACCACGCGTACCCTGGCGCGCGGCAGCGTGGTCCAAGCCTCGCAACTACAGGCGCCATCGCTGATCCAGCGCAACCGCACCGTCTCGGTGGAAGCGGTGGGCCAGGGCTTTCGCGTGGTGCGCCAGGGCGAGGCACTGCAAGACGGCGCGCTGGGTGATACCGTGCGGGTTCGGATGGGCAATCGCTCGATCCTGACCGGGGTCGTGGCCGGGAATGGTGTCGTGAAGGTAAGCTTTTGAAGCTTCTGGAAGTTGTGCTGATCCACAGATTTTTTTCGGCGCGCCCTAAAGAATGCGCGAGTCACGCCGATACACAGGTCGCAGGGGCGAACTGATGGAGAGCGTCTCATGAAAATCGACAATGTCTCGCATCTGACGACTCCGACCCGGATCGATCAGGCGAAAAGCAAAGAGAAGGTCGGCGATCTTGCGCCGCAGGCCAATGGCGAGTCGCAATCCGCGACCCACCTGAGCCGCGCCGGCGCCGATACCAGTCAGGACATCGACCACGCACGCGTGGCGGAATTGCGCCAGGCGATCTCGGACGGCAGCCTCAAGATGGACACCGACCGCATCACCGATCGCCTGATCGCCAGCGTGCGCGATCTTCTGGGCCACGGCCAATGAATTTTGCCGCGCACCTGCGCGATCAACACGACCGTCTCGACCAGCTGATCGGCCTGCTCGACCGCGAGCGCGATCTGCTTGGCGAGGGCACCATCGATGGCGAAGCGCTCGGTGCGCTGGCTGCGGAAAAGCAGCACGTGCTGGACGCGCTTGCCGATGGCGAAAACCGTCGCCGCACCGCACAGGCCGGCCCGGATCACAACGCAAACGTGGCACGCGACGAACGCGCCGCCCGCGAACAGGGCTGCTTTGAATCGTGGCAACAGATGCGTGACCGCACCCGACAGGCGGCGCAACTCAATTATTTCAACGGCCAGTTGATCACCATCCGGCTCACCAGCAACCAGCGCCTGCTCAACGATCTGCACGCGCTGGCGGGCAAGGGTTTGTACGGCCCGGATGGGCAGGCGCGCGGCGGCGACAACCGGATCGCCTCGCAGGCGTGATCATTCTTCAGTTTGGGAAGTCAGTGACGTGTCAAGACTTGCGCGTGAGGTCATGGCCACCGAGGAACGGCTGGGCATCCTGCTCGCCTTCCAGCCCGTCTACACACGCAACAAGACGGTTGCCGCCTACGAAGCCCTGCTGAACCAGGAAGATGGCGACTGCGGCGCCGCGCTGCCGGAACTGACCAGCAGCATCGTGCTCGGCACCTACGCCGACACCTTCCAGAACGGTCGCATCGAAACCGTACCGACCTTGCTGCGCGTTTCGCCGGCGACGCTGCTGTCGCCCGACATCACGTCACTGCCGCAGAACCAGTACATCCTCGAAATCGCGGTGCCGAGGAACCCGTCGGCCGAACTCGTCGCGCAATTGCGCGCGCTGGCGGCCAGTGGCTACAAGCTGGCATTGTCGGGCTACGCCCCGGAGCGCAACGACCTCGAACCACTGCTGGATGTGTTCGAAGTGGTGCGCCTGAACCTGCCGCAGCTCGGTTTGCCCGGGATCGCGGAAGCCGCGCGGCGCCTGTATTTCCACAAAATGCAGCTGCTGGCCGACGGCGTCGATGCGATCGACCAGTTCTACGCCTGCGCCGATCTCGGCGTCAGCTGGTTCCAGGGCGATTTCCTGGTCCAGACGACGCCGATCAAGGACAAGAAGATCGCCAACAACAAGGTGCTGTTGCTGGAGCTCTTGTCCGAGTTGCACCGCCCCGATACCTCGCCGATGGCGCTGGAGCAGATCGCGATCAAGGATGCGGCGTTCTCGTTTCGCATCCTCAAGGTCATCAACTCAGCCGCGGTCGGGCTCAATCGGGAAGTCAGCTCGCTGTCCAAGGCGATCGGCCTGCTGGGTACCAACGAACTCGGCCGCTGGGCCAACATGTTGCTGGTGCACGGCGAGCCCGGCAAACCCGAGGAGCTGATGCGCAACATGCTGGTGCGCGGACGCATGTGCGAAATCCTCGCCGAATTGTCCGGCCGCGAGGATGCGATGACCACGTTCATCGTCGGTCTGCTGTCGCGACTGGACGTGCTGATGGACATCGCGATGCGCGACCTGATGCGGCAGGTACCGCTGAGCTTCGAGGTGAAGCAGGCGCTGCTGCACCGCAAAGGTCCGTTGGGCGAGTTGCTCACCGAAGTGGAGCACTACGAGAGCGGCCGCTTCGACCACCTCGCCTGGTTCGTGGAGCCCAACCTCTACGAAGTGGCGTACCGGCACAGCGTGATCTGGGCGCGCCGCGCGCAGCAGGCGCTCGAAGCGGGCTGACGCTTCGTTTTTCCAAAGCTTTTTCCGTCGATGCGCAGCGCGCAGGTCACGCTGTGCCGTCGTGCGTGATCGCCGAAAAGTCGATCCCGATTCGCAAACCCATCGATAAACGCTGCAGTGCAACATCGAACAAATGAATTACGCCACATCAAGCTATTGATTAATAGTAGTTATTTATACACAAGCTGAACCATATCCCGGAAATGTTGCACTGCACAATGCAATCAGCTAGAGTAGGCATCAATTCCTACCGACCTCCGCAAGAGGGAGCACACCATGTACAGCCAGTTCCAGAAGCAGTCGCTCGATCTCGGCAAGCAGTTCGCCGAGCAAGCCTACAAGGCGCAAATCGCCGCGCTGAAGGGTTTCGCCGAAATCCAGAGCCTGCAGGTCAAGGCGCTGGAATCGCAGGCCAAGTCGAACCTGGCGTTTGTCGCCGATTCGCTGGAAGCCCGCGAGATGCAGGACGTCACCGCGCTGTGGCCGAAGGGTATCGATTTCGCGCGCGACAGCGCCGAAGCGGCCTATGCGGCCAGCCAGGAAATCCTGGGCATCGCGCAGAAGACCGCCGAGCAGTTCGGCGACCTGACCCGCAACAGTTTGAAGGCGGCCAACGAAGTCGCCGCCGCGCCCGCCAAGAAGGCGCGCTGATCCGTCGAGGATCGCACAAGCACGTCCCGCGAGGGACCGACAAAGTACGCGCGGCCGAGATCCCCCTCCCTCCGCCAGCGCGACTCCAGCCGGACGGCGCAAGCCGTCCGGTTTTTTTGTGGGTCACGCAATGCGAGACGGCAGCGGCGCCGACACGATGCCCCATCGCGCGGTCATCGCAGTCCGGCGATGGTCCACTTCCGCGATGTGTCGGCGTGTCTGGCGCCGCAGCCGTCCGCTGCGTTTGTCGATTTCTTTGTCACGCCGCTTGGCGCGCGCCACGCGGCATGGCTCTCGTGAAAGGGCGGAATCGTGCGCGCCAGGCCAGCGAGTTTGTGCAGGAAAGCGTTCATGTCGCCATCTCCATGCTTGAATGAACGTGCATCCTACGCAACCCGCAAGCCGCCATGTAGCGACGTTTTTGCAAGATAGAGTTGAAATCACCTCAACCCTAATCTGCATCGAATTCTTCGAAACCCGCGCGACCGTCCACGCAGGTGAGAAGGAATTCCGTGCTGGCCGCACGTGCGGGAACACGATCATGCGACGCGCAAGCGTGTCCACCGCCTTCGGGCGGCATGCCCTGCATGCGCGCCGAGGACCCGTCGTTTCCGGCGGGCCCTCGGTACATACAACCCTCGATGCGAAATTGCAGCCGATTATTCGACCGCATGGCCTGCGTGCGTCGATCAGGCCGCGCCAGCGACCGTCAGAACCGTCCGGCCTGGTAATCCTGCATGGCCTGCACGATCTGTTCGGGCGTGTTCATCACGAAGGGGCCGTAGCGCGCGACGGACTCGTTCAGCGGCTGTCCCGCCACCAGCAGCACGCGCGCCGGTGCCGCATCGTCGGCGACGGCGAGGTCGACCGCATCGCCCTTCGACAACACCCCGAGTTCGCGCAGGCCCAGCGTTTCCGCGCCGACCTGCACGGCGTCGCCTTCGAAAACATAGGCGAACGCGCTGTGGGCCTCGGGGAGCGGCACCGACAACTTCGCGGCCGGCTCCAGCGCGATATCGAGGTAAACCGGCGCGATCGCGATACCGTCGACCGGCCCGCGCACGCCGAACATGTCGCCCGCCACCACGCGCACCTTCACGCCCGGCGCGGGTTCGGCGGTGGGAATCTTTTCGGGCGCGATGTCCTGGTAGCGCGGCGGCATCATCTTGTCCTTCGCGGCGAGGTTCACCCACAACTGGAAGCCGCGCATCAAGCCGTGTTCCTGTTCGGGCATTTCCGAATGCACGATGCCGCGGCCCGCGGTCATCCATTGCACGCTGCCCGATTCCAGCAGGCCGGAATTGCCGTGGTTGTCGCGGTGGCGCATGCGGCCGTCGAGCATGTAGGTGACGGTTTCGAAGCCGCGGTGGGGATGATCGGGGAAGCCGGCGATGTAATCGGTGGCGGCTTCGGAACCGAACTCGTCCAGCAGCAGGAACGGGTCCAGCGAATCCAGCTTCGGCTGGCCGATCACGCGGGTCAGCTTGACGCCGGCGCCGTCGCTGGTCGGAATGCCGCGTACGCGACGGGTGATGGTGCGGGAAGTCACGGAACACCTCCGGATCGAGCTGTTGTGAAAAGTCAGGCCACGGAATGGCCGTTCTGATGTTGCGCAGCCGCCACGAGCCTTTCGGATCCTGCCGACCCGAGATGCCGCGAGCACGGACAGTCGCAAATCAGATGCCACCAAGATGCGCCTTTCCGGTCGCAAAGCCAATGCCCGAGGCGCGAACGCAGTGTTCGCCCGGAGCAACGCGGATCAATGCAGCCAGCGGAACGCCCGGCGCAACTCGGCTTCGGCGTTTTCCGGATACCAGCGACCGTGTGCGAGGATTGCCCGACGCGGATGCCACGCCATGATCTTTTCGAAGCATTCGCGGGCGATGCGCCTGCGGCCCAGGAAAGTCATGCGCATGTCCAGCGGTGCCTTGCCATCCGGATCGAGCACGCCGCCCAGACGCGCGATCCAGCGCATGCCGCGGGTGAGTTTGCGCGCCTCGAAGTTCTCGATCAGGTCAGCCAGGATCACTGTGGCGCTGGCGCGGTGGAAGAACACGAATTCCTCGATCGCCCGGCTGCCACGGAAATGCACCTGATCGATTTCGCCGATCCAGGCTTCCGGCGGCGCGGCGGCGAGGTCGGCATCGAACGCGACGGCGATTTTCTGCGAAGCCGCGCGTCGACGCACGCCCGGCGAGGCCCACGTGCGCGCATCGGGATAACGCCGCTTCCACACCGCGATCGAGGCGTAGTGCAAGAGATTCGGCGACACCAGATGCCGCACCGGACCCAGTGCGTCGATTTCGGCTGACAAGCCATCGTCGGGCGCGATCGGCGAATGGCACCAGAGCGTGCCATCAGGCAGACGCACGATGGTCATGCGCGTGGGAAACGGCGCGCTCATGCCAAACGGCGCGGCCATCCGCAGCATCGGACCATCCGCGATCCAGATGTCCGGCGCCACCGCCTTCAGCGTATTGATCGGTTCGTAAAGCCCGGTAGCGGCCATGCGTGAAGTCGAGGGATACTGTCGGCTTGAACCGCTGTGCCGAACGAAGCAGCTGTTGGTGAGAAGTCAGGCCATGGATGGCCGTTCTGGTCTAGTTGCGCTCGATGCATTTCCGCTTGCGAGCACATCCAACGAAGCAGCGTTCACGGATGAACGCACAATCAATGCACCCAACGCCCGCCCCGTCTCGCCGGCGCGCTCGCAAATGCGCTGGATGACGCGCCGCCGCCCGCGGTGCGTTCGCGTTCGGTGGGCGGACGCACGCGCCAGTAGTGCGCGACGGCTTCGACCGCGTCCGGAATCTGCGCGAGGCAGGCTTCGTATTCGTTGTCATCGAGCTTGGCGATCGGCATGTCGGCTGCGAGCACGCCCTCGTCCACGGCCAGCGCCATGATGGGCGAAAGCATCTCCAGCAGTTCGCCGTCTTCGGCCAGACGCGCTTCCCAGATCGACGCGCGCAAATCGATGCCGCGGCTGAAGCCTTCGCACCAGCCGGCCGCGGTGAGATCGCTGCTGACGGCCTGTTCGGGCGCGACCTCGCCGAGCACCGGCTCGTACACCTCGCTTTCGAGCTCGGCCGGAATCGAATCATTGAGCTTGGCCAGCAGGCCCAGCACCGCGGCGCCCTGTTCGGGATCCTCGAATGGCGCGTGCAGGATTTCCGGCAGCCATTCCTCGGGCAGGGCCGGATCGGGGCCGATCGCCAGCGCGGTCAGCATGCCGTGCACGCCGTCCAGCAACATGGTTTCGTCGGAATCGCGCGCGCGGCCGCGCAGATAACGGTCGAGTACTTCCAGCTCGATGTCATCGATGATTTCGCGATGGGCAGGCGCTTCGTCCATGGGTCAGATGATCGGGGCGGCCGCTTCAGTTCGCAAGTTCCAGCACCACTGGCGCGTGGTCGGACGGGCGCTCCCACGTGCGCGGCGTGCGGTCGATCGATGCCGCGGTCATGCGCGCGCGCAGGGCCTCGCTGGCGAGGATCAGGTCGATGCGCAAACCGAGGTTGCGACGAAACGCGGCCTGGCGGTAATCCCACCAACTGAAATGACCGGCGTCCTCCACGAACGCGCGGAACGAATCGACAAAACCCAGATCCAGAATCCCGCGCAAGGCTTCGCGTTCGGGTTCCGAACACAACACCTGTCCGCGCCACGCCTCCGGATCGTGCACGTCGCGATCTTCGGGCGCGATATTGAAATCGCCCAGCACGATCAGCTTGCCGTGGCGCTGCAATTCCGCACGCAGATGGGCGGTGACGCCGGCAAGCCACTTGAGCTTCCATGCGTATTTTTCGCTGCCGACGCTCTGCCCGTTCACCACGTACAAGTTCACGATGCGTACGCCGCCGACCGTGGCCGCGAGCACGCGCCGGTGCGGATCGTCGAAGCCCGGCATGCCGGCGACCACGTCCTCGATCGGTTCGCGCGAGAGGAACGCGACCCCGTTGTAGGTTTTCTGACCGGAAAACACGCAACGGTAACCGAGCGCTTCCACCGCCTCGCAGGGAAACTTGTCGTCTTCGGTCTTGGTTTCCTGCAAGGCGAGCACGTCCGGTCGCGCCTCGCGGCACCACTGTTCGATGTGCGGCAGGCGCACTTTCAACGAATTGACGTTCCAGGAAGCGATGCGCATGGCAGGATTGTAATCAGGGCTGGACGGCCCCAATCATTCCACATCGTGCCCGGAGTTGCGCCATGCTCGCCACCGACCTCCTGCTGCTCGCGCTCGACGATGAACGCGGCACGGTGTTGTCGCAAGCCGCGATCGGTCTGGATTACGGCTTGGCCGGCGCGGTCGTCATGGAGCTGGCCCTGCGAGGACGCATCCACATCGACAACGAGGCCGTCTCGACGACCGGCCCCGCCGCCGACGACGCGCTTCTGGATGATGCGCTGCGGGTGATCGCGGCCATGCCGGGGAAAAATCTTTCGCACTGGGTATGGCATCTTTCGCGCGACCTGGACGGGTTGCGGCAACGCCTGCTGGACCGGCTGGTTGCGCAAGGCTCGCTGGAAAAGCGCGAGCGGCGCGTGCTGCTGTTGTTCCACCAGAACGTTTATCCGGAACGCGACGCGCGCGTCGAACACGACATTCGCCAGCGCGTGGACGATGCGTTGCTGCACGGCCGGTCACCGGATGCGCAAACCGCCTGCCTGATCCATCTCGCGGCGGCTTGCCGCGTGACCGACGCGATCTATCCACGCGACCAGCGCAAGGCGATCGAGGCACGCATCGCCGCGCTTGGCGACGCGGGTCTCGCGGGCGCAAACGCCGTCGCCGGACTGGTGGCACAAGCCGAAACCGCAGCCGTCACCGCCGCGACCATGGCCGCGATCACTGCTTCCACGGTCGCCGCCACCAGTGCCGCAACCACCGCTGCGTGCTCGGCCAGCACCGTCGCCTGCACTTGAGTGCGATCATCCTTGATCGCGGCATCGTTGGATGGGATCGCAACATGCAGCACGACGGCACGCAAGCACAGCACGGGCTTCCTGCCCTGACTTCTCACCATGCTCGTGCGATCATCCCTGATCGCGGCATCGTTGGATGGGATCGCAACGTGCAGCACGACGGCACGCGAACACCAGAACGGGCTTCCTGCCCTGCTTTTCACAACAGCCGCTTCGATTGATATCGAAAAGGGCCGCCGCGCAATCACGCAGCGAGGCCGTACGAGCGCAACAGCGCATTCGGTTGCGGCGCGCGGCCGCGGAACGCGATGAAACTTTCCAGCGCCGGCCGACTGGCGCCCACGCTCAGGAACTCGTCGCGGAAACGCGCACCCGTCGCGGCGTCGATCACGTCGCCACCTTCGCCCGACGGATTCTGGGCCGCGTGTTCCTCGAACGCCCCGAACACGTCGGCCGACAGCACTTCGGCCCACAGATAACTGTAGTAACCCGCCGCATAGCCGCCCGCGAAGATGTGCGTGAACGCGTGCGGAAAGCGCTGCCACGCCGGCGGATGCAGCACCGCGGCTTCGCGACGCGCCGTCTCCAGCACCTCCATCACCCGCGCACCACGCGCCGGATCGTAATCGGCGTGCAACAGGAAATCGAACAACCCGAATTCGAGTTGCCGGGCCAGGAACAGGCCAGCCTGGAAGTGTCGCGCGGCCAGCATCTTGTCGAACAATGCGTCGGGCAGCTTCTCGCCGGTCGACCAGTGCTTCGCGAACAGGTCCAGCGCCTGCCGGTTCCAGCAGAAGTTCTCCATGAACTGGCTGGGCAACTCCACCGCATCCCATTCGACGCCGTCGATGCCACCGATCGACGGCAGGTCGATCCGTGTCAGCATGTGATGCAGGCCGTGACCGAATTCGTGGAAGATCGTCTGCACGTCATCGTGGGTCAGCAGCGACGGATGTCCGCCCGCCGGTGGCGCGAAGTTGCAGGTGAGGAATGCAATCGGCAGCTGCACGTCGTCGCCGTCGCGGAAGCGCGCGCGGCACACATCCATCCATGCACCGCCGCGCTTGCCGCTGCGGGCGTACAAATCCAGATATACGCCCGCGATCGGCGTGCCATCCGCATCGCGCACCTCGCAATAGCGCACGTCGGGATGCCACACGTCCACCCGCTCGCGCGCCGGCTCCACCGCGATGCCGTACAACTTTCCGGCAAGCTGGAACATGCCGTTCAATACCGACGGCAGCGGGAAATAGGCCTTCAGTTGTTCCTCGTCCAGCGCGTAGCGTGCAAGGCGCAGCTTCTCGGAGACGTAAGCCACATCCCACGCTTCCAGATTGTCGATCTGGAGTTCGGAACGCGCGAAGGCGCGCAGTTCTTCCAGCTCGCGCTGCGCGACCGGTTTGGCGCGCGCGATCAGGTCGCGCAAAAACGCCAGCACCTCGTCGGGCGCCTTCGCCATCTTGGTCGCCAGTGATTCCTCCGCGGAACTCGCGAAGCCGAGCAATTGCGCGGCTTCGTGGCGCAACGCGAGGATTTTTTCCACGCGTTCGGAATTGTCGAACTTGCCGGCATTGGGGCCCTGGTCCGACGCGCGGGTCTGGTAGGCCCAGTACACGCGCTCACGCAAGGAACGATCATCGGCATAGGTCAGCACGGCCTGCACCGAGGGTTGTTTCAGTGTGACCAGCCACCCGTCCAGATCGTGTTCGCGCGCATATTCATGCAACACCGCACGACCCGATTCGGGAATGCCGGCGAGATCGCGCTCGTCCTCGATGTGTTGTTGCCAGGCGTCGGTGGCGTCCAGCACCGCATTGGAGAACGCGGTGGTGAGCTTGGAAAGTTCGTTCGCGATTTCACGAAAGCGCGTGCGCGCGGGTTCTTCCAGCGCCACCCCCGACAATTTGAAATCGCGCAGCGCGTGTTCGACCAGCGCACGCTCGGGCCGCGTGCGTTGCGCGAAACCGTGTGCATCGGCGACTGCCTGCACGGCGGCATACAGAGCACGATTCTGTCCCAGTCCGCTGGCGAAGTCGGTGATCTTTTCCTCGGCCTGCTCGTAGGCTGCGCGCAGTTCCGGGGTGTCCGCCACCGCATGCAGGTGCGATACGGGAGCCCATGCGCGCGACAGACGCTGGTCGAGTCGTTCCTGCTCCAGCATCACGTGCTCGAAATCACGCGCGGCGCCGGCGGTCGTCAAGCGATCGATGCCGGTCTGGTAATCGACAAGGATGGCGTCGATCGCGGGTACCACGTCGGGGGCACGGATGCTGGAAAACGCGGGCAATGCGGCGTCGTTGAACAGGGAATTCTCGCTGGACATGTTGCGCTCCGGGGGATTCCACAGCGTGGCGCTGCGCGGGTTCGAAATCAAGCGGCCGAGCGCGCGCGCGTCATCGCAACACCCACCTCAACAACCGCCCCGCGCGCGTGCCGTAGGGTGGTCGCAACCATGTGGTCGCCGACCAGCGCGCCTGCCGGAACACCGGCATCCGCTTCGAGAATGCGAGAAAGCCTGCGTGCCCGTGATACGCGCCCATGCCGGACGGCCCGATGCCGCCGAACGGAAGCCGCGACTGCGCGAACTGGAACACGCAATCATTGATTGCGACACTGCCCGCGGTGCACGCCTCCAGCACGCGCGCAACACGCGCCTGGTCATCGTCGAACACGTACAACGACAGCGGCCGCGCGCGGGCGTTGACGTAATCCACCGCTTCATCGAACTGCCGGTAGGTCACGACCGGCAGCACCGGCCCGAAGATTTCCTCGCGCATCAGTGCGAGCGTGTCGGGCACGTCGAGTACCACGGTCGGGGCAAACTTACGTCGGGCGGGATCCTGCAAACCGTCATGCAGCGAAATGATTTGCGCACCTGCCGCGCGGGCTTCCTCCAGCCATGCACACAGGCGCGCGTGCTGCGCGTCGTTGACGATGCTCGCGTAATCGCCACCATCGGCCGATGGTGGATAGTGCTGCGTCATGTACGCGCGCAGCAGCGCAACGAACGCATCGCGCTCGGCTTCGTGCACCAGCGCGTAATCCGGCGCCATGCACGTCTGGCCCGCATTGAGGAACTTGCCTGCGGCGATGCGCGCGACGTTGCGCGGCGTTACGCAACCCGGCGCAACGATCGCGGGCGATTTGCCGCCCAGTTCCAGCGTCACCGGCGTCAGGTTCGGCGCGGCCGCGACCAGCACCTTCGCGCCCAGCGCGGTCGCACCGGTGAACAGCAGATGATCGAACGGCAGCGCCGCGAACGCGGCACCCACGTCGGCGCCACCCTGCACCACCGCCACGCGCTCGGCCGGAAAAACCTCTGCCAGCAATTCGGCCAGCAACGCCGACGTGCACGGGGTGTGCTCAGACGGTTTCAGCATCACGTGATTGCCGGCGCCGAGCGCATCGACCAGCGGCACCAGCGCGAGATTGATCGGGTAATTCCACGGACTGACGATGCCGACGACGCCGACTGGTTTCGTGACGATTTCGCAGTGCGCAGGCAAGAAGGTCGCATCGGCGGCGACGCGGCGTGTGCGCATCCAGCGGCGCAGGCGTTTGCGAACGTGATCGATCTCGTTGAGTACGGGTACGCCGTCGGCCAGCAGTGTTTCGATACGCGGGCGATGGCCGAAGTCGGTGCTGACGGCGCGCACGAAATCCTCCAGCCGCGCCTTGAATGCGCGGCGCAGACGCGCCAGGTCGTCCATCCGTTGCGCGTAGTCGGGCATGCGCGCATGCCAGGCCGTGCGCTGGGCGTACAGCAACGCGTCCAGTTGGGTGACCGTCGTGTCCATGGAGGGGAGCCGCCATTACGATGCTCCGGATCGTGATCTACGCAACGGCGAAGCGCAATGACCAACGTTCGTGCCTACCGCAACATCCAGCCAAAGCTCGGCGCGAACGTGTACGTCGATCCCGCCGCCACCGTGATCGGCGATGTCGAACTCGGCGACGATGTATCGGTCTGGCCGGGCGCGGTGCTGCGCGGCGATGTCGAGCGTATCCGCATCGGTGCGCGGACCAATGTGCAGGATGGCGCCGTGTTGCACGTCACCCACGATGGCCCTTACACGCCGGGCGGGCAGCCTTGCATCGTGGGCGCGGACGTCACGATCGGCCATGGTGCGGTGATCCACGCCTGCACCATCGAAGACTGCTGCCTGATCGGCATGCACGCGACGGTGCTGGATGGTGTGGTGGTGAACCGACACGCCTTCATCGGCGCCGGCGCGCTGATCGCCCCGGGCAAGGTAGTCGGCGAAGGCGAGTTGTGGGTCGGCAATCCCGCACGCTGCGTGCGCAAGTTGGGGGATACCGAAATCGAGGCGTTGCGCTATTCGGCGCGACACTATGTCGAACTCAAGAACGACTACCTGCGCTGAGTTCCTTCAGGGCTGCATCGGTATCCGGGCGCACGCCGTGCCAGCGCTCGAACGATGCCGCGGCGGTTTCGACCAGCATCCCGAGCCCGTCGAACGCGGACCCGCAGCCGGCGGGCTTGGCCCAGCCGACGAAAGGTCGCGCCGCCGGACCGTAGCTCAGGTCGTAGGCTGCCGTGCGCGCATGCGCCAATGACGATGGCAATTCCAACGTGACGCGCTGCACGCCCGCGGAGGTCGCGTTGACGATCAGATCGAACGGAGCGCAGCGTTCCAGATCGTCCCAGTGCGCCACGTGCACGCGCACGACGTCGGCCAGTGCCGCCGCCAACGCGTGCGCGCGTTCCGCGGTGCGGTTGGCAATCGTGACGCTGCGGATACCGGCGTCCAGCAATGCGAAGGCCGCCGCGCGTGCGACCCCGCCGGCGCCGAGCAAAAGCACCTCGCTTCCGCGTGGGTCGATGCCGCAACGGCCGCGCATGTCGGCCAGCATGCCGGCGCCATCGTTGCTGTCGGCGTCGATGCGCCCGTCCGGCAGCGCCGTCAACACGTTGGCGACGCCCAGCCGCTGCGTGGTGGCGGCCCGCACGTCCGCAATTGCGAAAGCCGCGGCCTTGTGCGGCAGGGTGACGTTGGCGCCGCGCCCGCCCCGCGCGAAGAACGTGCGTACCGTATCCGCAAACGCGTCGGGCGTCGCATCGATCGCGTTGTATTCCAGCGCGATCCCGGTTTGCGTCGCGAACAGCGCGTGCAGGCGCGGCGACAGTGAATGCGCGATGGGATGGCCGAAGACGGCGTAGCGCGGGACGATTGCGGACATGGGATTCGGGGTTGGGGAAACTCGGGACTCGGGACTCGGGCAGCATAAAGGCCGCTGTGCCCGTCCGGAGCGGATGCACTCTGGCAGTGCGCGTCTCAATCGGCGAGATCGCCCGCGGGCAAGCTGACATGCACTCAGATCAGGAGCCCGCCATGTCACGCCGTTCCGAATCCGCAAACACCTTCGATCCCTTGACGCTTGCCGCGGGAACCTGGCTCGCCTGCGGCGTTGTGTTGTACGGATTGACACCGTTGCCATTGCGTGACGCCACGCTGGGCTGGTCGCCCGCGTTCTGGCTGCTGGTCGCACCGCTCATGTTGCTCGTTGCGAAGGGTACATTCTCAGCGCGGCTGGGTTCTTCAACACGGCAATCGACATATCGACGCGCTTCGTTCGGAGCGGCTGTCGCGGGAAGCCAGGCCATGGATGGCCGTTCTGATATTCACGGCCGTCAGAAACGCCACAGATGCAACGGCGCCGAACGGGGCCGCGATCATGGACGATCGCAAAACTATGCCGCGACGCCGTTGCGCTTGGCCTCCATACGGCGCAGCAGCTCGCGCATGATGCGCTGATACAGCTCCTCACCGAGCTCGCCATCTTCCACGCCGGCGTCGATCGAAGGGTTGTCGTTCACCTCGATCAATACGGTGCGGTCCTGCGCCTGCTTGATGTCGACGCCATACAAGCCGTTGCCGATCGCCACCGAGCCGCGCACCGCCAGCTTGACCACGTCGGCGGGCGCGTCCTCGATCTTCATGCACTCGAACCCGCCCGAGCGCGCGCTGCCGCGTGCGCTGTGGTTGTAGATTTGCCAGTGGCCGCGCGACATGAAGTACTTGCAGGCGTACAGCGGCTTGCGGTTGAGTACGCCGATCCGCCAGTCGAACTCGGTGTAGAGGAACTCCTGCGCGATCAGCAACGCGGTGCTCTGGAACAAGTGCGCCGCGGCCTTGGCCAACTGATCGAGATCGTCCACCTTGATCACACCGCGCGAGAACGATCCGTCCGGAATCTTCAGCACCAGCGGAAAGCCGAGCTTGTCGGGCAGCTCGCGCAACTGCTTGGAATCTTCGCGATACAGCACTTCCGAGCGCGGCACCGCGACCTTGTGGGCGCGCAGCATGTCATTCAGATAGATCTTGTTGGTGCAACGCAGGATCGAGGTGGGGTCGTCGATCACCACCATGCCTTCACGCTCGGCCTTGTGCGCGAAACGGTAGGTGTGATCGTCGGGCGCGGTGGTTTCGCGGATGAACAACCCGTCGTATTCGGCGAGGCGCGGATAGTCGTGCTTGTGGATGGGATCGACCTCGATGCCCAGTTCCTTGCCCGCCGCGACGAACTGCTTCAGCGCACGCGCATTCGAAGGTGGCATCGCCTCGCCGGGATTCACCAGCATCGCGAGATCGTAGCGAGAGGGCTTGCGCGCGCGAGGCTTGCGCCAAAGGCGCTTGGAGAACGCATCCAGCGCCTGCGCGAAGCCGTCTTCCTGGGCATCGTCCAGGGTATGCAGACCGATCGGCTTGATCGCGCTGATCTGCCAAACCCGGTCGCGCTCGAATTCGATGCGCAGCAGCGGGCACGGGAAGGTTTCGAACACCTGCCGCGCCAGATCCTGCAGCGCCGGATACGAGGTCACGCCGAAATAGACCAGGATGCCGAGATCGGTGGTGTCCTGTCCGCCCGCCGGCAGGAAGTGCGTCAACTTCTGGTTGAGATCTTCGACGTCGAGGTTGTACAGCGCGCGCTTGCGCAGATCGCTGATCGTGCGCACCGAGGGAATCACCCGGTGCCCGCGCGCTTCGCCCAGCAACGATACGTAATGGCCGACGCCGAGATATTTGTAGTTGCGGCACAGATTGATGACGTGGGTGCGTTCGTCCCCGCCCACGGGTTCGCGCAGATACTGCATTGCGGTGACGACATTGTCCGACGGGTAGTACGAACCCCAGTCGGAGGCTTTTTCGACGACGATGACCAGCCGGCTCATTGCAGATCTTCCCGATTGCGCCACGCCGCGTCCGTGCGCGGCGTCCGGAAGGGCGCAGTGTCGGCACCGCGCAAGGCAAACGCAAGAGGCAAGGCTTCCCCGGCAGGCGCGGATTCAGCCTTGCGCAAGCGTGGTCCGCACGCCACGCTTGCGGCATGCCGTCCCGCCCGTCCGCCCCAGTCCGGCAGGCAGTGCCTGCCGACCTCGACGCCTTGCTCGCGCTGGAACAAGCCAGCTTCGAGGGCGACCGCATAAGCCGCGCGCAGTGGCGACGGCACATCGGGAGCGCGACGGCCACGGTGCTGGTGATCGGCGAGGCAGCCGCCGGCATCGACGCCGCTGCGGTGGTGTTCCATCGGCGCCACTCGCGAACCGCGCGGTTGTATTCGCTGGCGGTCGATGCGCGCTCACGCGGCACGGGACTCGGCGGCGCGTTGCTGACCGCCGCGGAAGCGGATGCCCGTGCGCGCGGGTGCGAGTCGATGCGCCTCGAGGTACGGGTCGACAATGGCTCCGCCATCGCGTTGTACGAGCATCGCGGCTACACGCGCGGCGATCGGATTCCCGGATTCTACGAAGACGGCGCCGACGCATGGCGATACATCAAACGCCTGACAACTGTCAGCCTTGAATAGATGACATCCGGGACATGTGCGCCGGGTCCCGCCTACTCATCATTTGTGCATCGCCGTCGTTCCATCACGAATGCGGCACCTGTCAAGCTTGCTTGACACCGCGGATTGTCATGGCTATCTTTGTGTCAAGCAAACTTGACAAGGAGTCAACGCGATGAACCGTTCAATTCTCACCGCTTCACTGTGCGCGACGCTGTGGTTCGCCGCCGCATCGTCTCCCGCAGCGACACCGCCACAGCCCGCCTCCCCGACGATCGCCACCACCCCGCCCGCATCCGCCAAGCCCGTCGTGCAACGGCCGCAGGCCGATCCGCAGATCGAACGGGTCCTCACGTCGATGAACAACGCGTCGACTTGGGGACATCCCGACCTTTTCGGCGAATTCGCCGGGATGCGCCTGTATTCGGAAGGGCACTACCAGTCAGCGATCAAATATTTCAAGTACGGCGCGCGTTACGCCGACAAGCTGTCCCAGCTCAGCATCGGCTTGATGTACGAGAACGGGCGCGGCGTCGAGCAGGATTCCGTTACGGCCTGCGCGTGGCTGGCGTTGGCCGCCGAGCGCAAATACCCGAGCTTCCTCGCCACCCGCGACCGGGTGTGTGAGGCATTGACGCCAGCGCAGCACGATCAGGCCGTCGCGGTGCTGGACAAACTGATGCCGGAATACGGTGACGCGGTGGCCAAGAAGCGGATGGCGCGCGCGCTGGAAATCGCCAAGACCCAAGGCACCGGTTCGCGACTGGGATTCGACAGCGGCGTCACCACCATCGGTGTCAACAAGGGCGGGTGCGGCGGCCCCACGATCGCCGATGCACCGATCGCCGGTTGCGGCAGCACGGATTTCTGGAGCCCTTGGCGCTGGGATCCCGAAAAATACTTCACGGCCCGCGACGCACGCTGGCGTGGCGTGGTCACGGTCGGATCGGTCGAGGACGCGCACCACGCGGCCGCCGTGAACCCCGCAAACGCTGCGGACAAGTCACAACCCGCCGCTCCGTCCAGCGCGGGCCATTGACGGACACGACGGGCCACGGATGGCCCGTCGCGTAGTCGCCCTCCAAAGCGCACCTTTATACTCATCGGCGACTCGCCAATCCGGATCGCGTGCATGCGCCGTCGCATCGTGGTTTCTGCTTTGCTGTTGTCATGCGGCGCCGCGCTGCTCGCCGGTTGCGGGCAAAAGGGGGCGCTTTTCCTGCCGACCAAATCCGCAGCCCCGGCCTCTGCTTCGAGTTCGCCGCCCGCGCCGGTGACATCCACCGCTCGACCCGCGTCGGCTTCGACCGGCGCCGCACCGGCGGCGGGTTCGTCCAGCGGCCCTTGACGCGCGCCGAACATGGCCCTCCATTTCACCAAGATGCACGGCCTCGGCAACGACTTCGTGGTGCTGGATGCACGCACTGCATCGCCGCGGCTGGACCCGATCACGATCCGGGCCATCGCCGATCGCCACACCGGCGTCGGTTTCGATCAACTGCTGATCATAGAACGCGCGCGTGATCCGGCATGCACCGCGGCCTATTCGATACGCAACGCCGATGGCTCGCCTTCCGAACAGTGCGGCAACGGCGCCCGCTGCATCGGCGCCTGGCTGCACCGTGCCGGCGCAGCAGCGATCGGCGAAGTCATGAAACTGGAAAGTCCCGCCGGAACCATCGGCATGCGCCTGACCGATCCGGCCACCGTCGCGGTGGAAATGGGCGAACCCGAATTCGAGCCGGCACGCATTCCGTTCGATGCACCGGCCGCGGCGGACACTTATTCACTCGACGTCAACGGCGAACGTATCGACGTCGCCGCGGTATCGATGGGCAACCCGCACGCGGTGCTGGAAGTGGATGACCTCGCCGACCCGCGCATCGAGCGGCTCGGCCCGGCCATCACCACGCATTCGCGTTTTCCGCGTGGCGCCAACGCGGGTTTCGTCGAAGTCCTGGACGCTCGCACCGTGAAGCTGCGCGTGCACGAACGGGGCGCCGGCTGGACACAAGCCTGCGGCACCGGTGCCTGCGCCGCGGTGGCGGCACTGCGTCTCCGGGCCCGCGTCGCGGATGCGGTTCGCGTCGAACTGCCGGGCGGCGCGCTCGATATCGAATGGCAGGGCGCTGGCCACACACTGTGGATGACCGGTCCGGCGGCATTCGTTTTCGATGGCGAATGGCTTGGATTCGACTCCGAACGGCCGTGAAGGGCATTTGCCTCGGACAAAAAGCAGATGGCCACGGATAAGGCAGCGCCCAAATCCGTGTTGGTCGACTTTATCCGTGTCCAAAGCTTCGCCAGCATTTGCGTTCGCGTCGGTGAACTCCCAAACTTCGCGGCAACCCAAAGGTTGAACACGCATGGCCGATTTGACCCTGAAGCAAAGTCTCGAGGCGATGGACGTCGCCGAATACCTGCGCCAGCACCCCCGCTTCCTCGAAAATTTCCCGGACATCGCCACAGAACTGGTCGTGCCGCGTGAAAACGGCCCCGCCGCCTCGCTGGCGGCATACCAGCTCGAAGCGTTGCGTGCGCGCAACCACGAACTCAACGAGCGATTGGCGGAACTGGTCGCGATCGCGGGCGACAACGAACAGTTGATGGTGCGCGTGCATACGCTCACGGTCGGCCTGCTGCGCGACGACAACCTCGCCGACGTCCTGAAGAGTTTCGTCGGCGCGCTCAACGAAGACTTCCACACCGATCTGGTTCGCGTGGTGCTGTTCCGCGACGCCTCTGACCTGCCCCGTGCGGATTGGTTGGTCGGCGTGCCGGGTGGCGCCAGCGCACTGCCGATGTTTGCGGACTTCCTCGCGCGCGGTGATGCCGCCTGCGGACGCCTCGCGCAAAGCAAGCTCGACCGCCTGTTCGGCAACGACGTCGGTCGCGTGCAATCGACCGCGCTGCTGAAGATCGGCGAGGCCGGCATGCTGGCAATCGGCAGCGACGATCCGAACCGCTTCCACCCCGGCATCGGCACGCTGTTCCTGAAGCTGATCGCGCAGGCGCTGGACGCCGCGATCGCGCGCTTCGCAACCGAATGAACCGGCCGCGTGAGATGTGAATGTCCGCACTGGCTGCCGACACCACCCGCTTCCTCGAACACCTGAAGATCGAGCGCCATTATTCGCCGGGCACCCTGCGCAATTACACGCACGCGCTGGAGACGCTGACGCGTTTCGCCGACGGTCTTCCACTCGCCGCGTGGAGCGATCTTCGCGGCGAACAACTGCAGACGCTGGTCGCCAACGAACACCGCCGCGGCCTTGAACCGCCGTCGCTGCGCGCCATGCTGTCGGCGTATCGCAGTTTCTTCCGGTTTCTCGCGCGCGAAGGCAAGATCCAGAACAATCCCGCCGCCGGCGTGCGTTCGCCCAAGGTGCGCCGCAAGCTGCCTGAAGTGCTGGATGTGGACGAGGCGGCCGCGCTGGTGGAAGTCACGGCGAACGACCCGTTGGCGCTGCGTGATCGCGCGATGCTGGAGCTTTTGTACTCCAGCGGCGTGCGCGTGTCGGAACTGTGCGGCGTGCGCTGGCGCGATCTGGATGTCGAACAAGGGTTGCTGCGCGTCACCGGCAAGGGCCGCAAGACGCGCATCGTTCCGGTCGGGCGGATGGCGCTCGAAGCACTGGCAACGCTGCGCAACGCGCAGCCAGCGGGGGACGATGAGCCGGTGTTGCGCGGCCGCGGCGATCGGCCGTTGACGCCCGGCGCGGTGCGCGCGGCGATCAAGCGGCGTGCGCGATCACAGGGCGTGTGGCGGCGCGTGTATCCGCACCTGATGCGGCATTCGTGCGCGTCGCACCTGCTGGAGTCGTCCGGCAACCTGCGCGCGGTGCAGGAACTGCTGGGCCACGCCGACATCGGCACCACCCAGATCTATACCCATCTCGATTTCCAGCACCTCGCGAAGGTGTACGACGCCGCGCATCCGCGGGCGAAGCGGAAATAGCACCCTGGAGTACTGCTTTTGCTCGTCATCCCGGAATCGCGAAGCGATATCCGGGATCCAGCGTTTTTGCTCCAAGGCGTTGTCCGATATGTCACTGGGGTCCGGCTTGCGCCGGAATGACGAAATAGATATTGATCAAAATTCGCCAGAGCCGCGCATTACGCGTCATACCCAAATCGATCCAGCCACGGACGCAACACCGGAAGCACCGATTCGAACTGTTTCCGGTAATGTTCCCAGCGCCCGACCGCTGCCGTGCTCACTGGTTGCGTGACTTGCGCATAGCTCGGCGTGGCGATGAACTGCTTGCGCCGCGCGTTGCCGGCGAAATCCATCATGGCCGACGCATCCACGACTTCCAGAAAATCGCCGAGCTTTGCAACGGCCGCGCCAGGATCGGCGACGACTGATTCATACCGCCACTCCAGCACACGCGGCGCGAACACCTCGATGTGCCGGCAGCACTGTTCGAACGCCTCCGTGTAACCGCGCGCGAGTCGCGGCAGCGATGAGCACATTGCGCGGAACGCCGGCGAGCGGAACGCCTGCATGCTGCAACTCAGCAACACGTCGCACGGATGCCGGATGCACAAGACGATGCGTGCCTCCGGGAACAAGCGCAGGATCATCGGCAGGCACAACATGTTCAGGGGGTTCTTGTCGACCAGACGGCGCACGCCGAGGTCCGGCAGTGTCTGGCCGACCAGCCGCCCGTACACCGCGCGCAATTGGTCCGCTTCCTGTTGGGTCAGGTTGGCAAGGTCGGCGGGGTAGCGTTGTCCCGCGTGCTCCATGCGTTCGATCAATTGGTAAACGTAGCCGCGCTCGTCCATCGACTGGAAATCCGGATGCGCGTCGAGCATCTGTTCCAGCAGCGTGGTGCCCGAGCGTGGAAACCCGATCACGAATACCGGGCTCTCCGGCATGGATGGATCCGCCACGGGTTTCCAGGTTGCGTATGTTTGCGCATCGACCGACCGCGCCACCATCGGCAACGGCTGGCCGTTCACTTCCGACAACTCCGGGGCAGCCTGCCGTGCGATTTTCATCTGTGTGGCGTGGGCAACTTCGAGCGCGTTCCATGCCTCGCGATAATGCGCCTGCCGGTCGTACGCCGAGGCGAGGCCGAAGGCCGCGCTCGATACGATCTCCGTGTCCCCGGCCACGTCCAGTACGCGCTGATAGAGCGCGGCCGCGTCGGCAGCGCGACCTTCGCGCATCGCCATCACCGCATGCGCGCGCCACACGTCGATGCGCGCGTCGATCTCGCCTGCCTCCAAGGCATCGAGGGCACCCAGCGACAACCGTTGCAGTTCGCGCCGCGCCTGGTCGATCAGATTGTTTCGTTCGTACAACGCAATACGCTGCGCCGTGATGCGCAGCCGCATGGCCAAGGCCGCTGGCCCATCGGGCAGGCGCGCCTGCGCCAACACCTCCAATGCGACGGTCAGGCGCCCGAGCACGGACAGGATCGACGCCAGCACCAAGGCCTGTGCGGCTGATTGCGGCGGCCATTTACCGGCGTCTTCCAGCATGGCCTCCTCGCCCTCCAGATCACCGCAGACGTGGCAGGCATGGGCCGCCTCCAGCCGCGCCTCAATGAACTGCGGCGCAAGCCGTACCGCATCCAGCAACACGCCGCGCGCCAGCGACCAGCGCTGCTGCTGGATGTAAAGCAGGCCGAGGTTGTAATGGACTTCGGCATCGCCGAGCGCCAGCGACCTGGCCTTCAACAGCGCGCGTTCCGCTGCCGGCAAGTCACCCGCTTGCCGGCACGCTTCGCCAAGATTGTTCCACCACGCCGAGACGTCCGGCTGCATGCGTGTCAACCGCTCGAAGGTCTGCGCGGCCCGCGGGTAATCGCCCGTCTGCTGTTGCGCCACGCCAAGCAGCGCGAGGAACGCCTCGTTGTCGGCCTCGACATCGGAAACCTGCGCCGCCAGCACCAGCACGCGTTGCGTGTCGCCCGCATTCCATGCCGTGGCCATGGATTCGACGATGGATGTGACCGAGGCAATCATGCGAAGAGGATCTTGCAAGATGGCGCCACTCTAGCGGATGCAAAAAGGGCACCGCTTGCGCGGTGCCCTTGCTCAGTCCTGCGGTCGTACCGAGGTTGCGGACGCTCAGAACTTCAGCGTCGCGCGCGCCCAGTAGTAGGTGCCCATCATGTCGTAGGTGGCGGAATCGGTGTTGCCCTGTCCGTTCTGATAGATCAACGGCGGCCGCTTGTCGAAAAGGTTGTCCACGCCGATGTCGAAGCGGGTATGGATGGTCGGCACGGCCACGCCGACCTGGAGGTCGTTGTACACCACCGAGGCGACCGGCAAGTTCGCGCCGGTCGCGGCGTCCGCATTGAGCGCCGTCACGCCGCTGATGTAGCGCGTCCGCCACTGCGCATCCCAGTTCCCCAGATTCCAGCCGAGCGATGCAGTGGCCCGCCAGCGCGAGACATTGCCGAACTGCGCATCCCAGGTTCCGGCCAATTTGTCGACGGTCGAACCCGGCAGGCCGGGGGTCTTGTTGTTGTTGAAGGTGGAGACGTAGCTGGTGGCCAGGCCCAACTTGAAATCACCCGGATTGAAGCTGCCGAAATCGAAGTGTGGCAGCTTGTAGTTGGCCGTGAAGTCGATGCCACTAGTGCTGAGGGACCCGAGATTCACCACTGGCGTGTCGATGTAGAAGACCTGCCCGGGTTGCTGGGTGGTGTTGTCGTAGCGATGGATGAACGGGCAGAAAGGACTCGCGCCGTTGTTGAAGCACGCATCGACCACGGTGCGCCCGTCGATCGCCACCAGGGTGTCGTACAGGTAGATGTGCCAGAAATCGAGACTGGTGTTCAAGCCCGGCGCCCAGCTCGGGTTGTAGACCAGTCCGAAATCCACCGACTTGCCGTGCTCCGGCTTGAGGTTGCCGCCCACGACGTTCGCGCCCGAGTAGTACGTGTTGACCTGCGCCGGGCTATTGCCCGCCCAATTCGGCGGCACGAACTGGCACGCGATCGGATGCTGCGCAACTTCCGCAGCCGAAAGATGTGCGCAGGGGTCGTTCAAGTTCGGCTGCACCAGCGATCGGCCATCGTAGAGCTGGTCGAGGTTCGGTGCCCGGAACACCTGCGAGACCGTACCGCGCACCAGCAGGTCCTGGATCGGACGCCACTCGATCGCGATCTTGCCGTTGGTGGTGGAACCCGCGCTGTTGTAGTCGGAGTAGCGAACGCCCACGTCGACGTTCAGCGAATACGCGCCGGGTACCTCCTTCAGCAGCGGAATCAGCGTTTCCGCGAAGGCCTCCTTGACGCTGTCGTTGCCACTGCCGGGGGAGCCGCAGGCCTCCTGCGAAATTTGGCAGAAGCCGGTCACCGGATCGAGCAAGGCGAGCGGATTGATCGTGTAGTTCATGCTTTGCTTGCGATACAACGCGCCCACGGCCAATTGCACGTCGCCGGCGGGCAGCGAGAACAGGTTGCCATTGGCTCCCGCCGAAATCTGCCGCAGGATCTCGCGCTTCCGATAGATCGCATCGACCGCGCCCGCACCCAATGCCGCACCATTGTTGGCCTGATCGAAAATGTTGGCGCCGGCATCGATCGCCGCCTGCAGCGCGGGAATGTACAGCTCGTTCTTGTCGTTCTGCATGCGCGAGGTGTGGCCGTAGTCGACGGCGACGTTCCAATCCCAACTGCTCTGGCCGACCGCGCCGCGCAAACCAGCTATCAACTGACCGGTGCTGGTGGTATAGGGATGGATGCGAGTACCCACGCCGGTCAAGCGTGTCTGATACACGTAGCCGCTGTTCGGATCACCGGGGATGGGATTCGGGCTGAAGGTGACGCCGAACGGATTGAACGGCGCTGTCGAAGAAATCACCAGGCCGTCACCGGTGCCCACCGGGATGGACGCATCCTGGCCGGCCGATTCGGTGTGGTTGTAGAAGGCGTCGACGAACGCCGTGATGTTGTCGGTCAGGTTGTAACTGCCGACCAGGAAGCCGTCGGTGCGCTGCTGCTGGACCTGGATGTAATTGTAGGCAGCGTAGTTGAAGGTATCGCTCGAAGTGCGGCAGCGATAATCGCCGAGGCCCGTGCCGTTGCCGGCGTCCCGAGTAACCACGATGTGATTGGTCGAGTCGGGCGTGCATCCGTATTGCGCGGCAAACGAACCCGGCAACTGCATGCGGCCGTTGGGGATGGAACTGGATCCGGCGACGCTGACCTGCCCATCGGTCAGGTACAACTGGTGCGCCGCGAAATCGCGCCGCGTGTTGGGCACCGCATCGTACTTGTTGTAGTTGATGCCGCCGACGATGTTGAACTTGTCGCCGGTGTGACCCATGGTCAGGCTGAGTCCGTGTCGCTGGCCATCCCCGTGTCCGGAAATGCCGCTGTTCACGCTGACTTCGGCGCCATCGAAATCATGCCGCAGGATGATGTTGACCACGCCGCCCACGGCATCGGACCCGTAGGTGGTGGAGGCGCCCTCGGCCAGCACGTCGATCCGCTGCACCATGTTCTGCGGCACCAGGTTCAGGTCGGCGTTGAGCATGCGTTGGCCGTCGATCAGCACCAGCGTGCGGCCGGTGCCGAGGCCACGCAGCGAAACACGCGAGGCGCCGTCGCCACCCTCGGTCAACGGCGAGGCGACGCCGCCGCCATTCGAGTTGTTCTGCGGATTGGTGGCATTGCCGGCGACGCTGGGCAACTGTTGGAGCACGTCGCCGAGGGTCGGTTTGCCGGAGCTGGTGATGTTCTGGCGATCGATGATGGTGACGGGACTGGCCGTTTCGGTATCCACGCGCCGGATCAACGATCCGGTCACGACCACGGTTTGCAGCGTCTTGGGTTGACCCTTGGTGTTGCCCTGATCTTGTGCAGGCTGCTGCGCCTGGGCCAAGCCGGCGGCTGCAACCAGACCGGCGGTCAAGCCGACGCGGACCGCGAGCGACAGGCGTTTCATTTGGTGGTTCATGGGCTCTCCAGCGGAAATCGAACAATGCAATCGCGTACACCGCGTCCCGCCGGATTCCCCGGCGTGGCATCGCAGGTGCCGCGTACCTCCCCTTGGGGTTCATCTAACCGCGATTTAACGATACTCGCGGCGAAAATTTAGCGCAATGAAAATGCTTGGGACGAACACCGGAGTGCGGCGGCCCGGCCGTCCGGCTCGATTGTCGCGCCACGATCCGGCCCTATCGGGCGGCGCGGAAGGCCCGGCGCGCTTGGGATCGGCCGCAGCCATCCCCACCTTTGCGGCATCCCCGAGAACGAGAGCGCCATGGAATCCTTCCACGCCACCACCATCCTGTCCGTACGCAAGGGCGACAAGGTCGTGCTGGGCGGCGACGGCCAGGTCACGCTGGGCAACACCGTGGTCAAGGCCAACGCGCGCAAGATCCGCAGGCTTGGCAAGAATTCCGACGTATTGGCGGGGTTCGCCGGCGCGACCGCGGACGCATTCACCCTGTTCGAACTGTTCGAGGACAAGCTGGCCAAGCACAACGGCCAGTTGACCCGCGCCGCGGTGGAACTGGCCAAGGAGTGGCGCACCGACCGGCGGCTGGGCCGCCTGGAAGCGATGCTGGCCGTCGCCGACAAGGAAGCTTCGCTGTTGATCTCCGGCAACGGCGACGTGCTGGAACCCGAGCATGGCTTGATCGCGATCGGCTCGGGCGGCCCGTACGCGCAGGCCGCGGCCAAGGCGCTGCTGGACAACTCCGATCTGGATGCACGCCAGGTCGTCGAGAAGGCGCTGGCCATCGCCGGCGACATCTGCATCTATACCAACCACAACGTCACGATCGAAGAGCTGGGGATCGAGAGCCCCGAATAGGGACTCGGCAAAGCCTGCCACCCGATCCACTGCTCCGAAACCGTTGCTCCTGCCCGAACGATTCCCATTCCCCATTCCGATTCCCGTCATGTCCGAATTGACCCCCCGCGAAATCGTCAACGAACTCGACCGCTTCATCATCGGCCAGCACAACGCCAAGCGCGCGGTGGCCATTGCGCTGCGCGACCGCTGGCGCCGGATGCAGCTCGATCCCGCATTCCGCAATGAAGTGACGCCCAAGAACATCCTGATGATCGGGCCGACCGGCGTCGGCAAGACCGAGATCGCGCGACGCCTCGCGACGCTCGCGAAAGCGCCGTTCGTGAAGGTGGAAGCCACCAAGTTCACCGAGGTCGGTTACGTCGGCAAGGACGTCGATTCCATCGTGCGCGACCTCGCCGACGTGGCTTACAAATTGACGCGTGACCTCGCCAAGGAACGCGTGAAATCGCAGGCCGAGGAACACGCCGACGAGCGCATCCTCGATGCGCTGCTGCCGCGCCGCGAAACCAGCGGCGGTTGGGACCAGCAGGCCGATCAGCAGCAACAGCTGGAATCCGATTCGTCCACGCGCGGCAAGCTTCGCAAGCAATTGCACGAGGGCGCGCTGGATGAGCGCGAAATCGAACTCGAGTTTTCCATGAACGTGGGCGTGGAAATCATGGCGCCGCCGGGCATGGAGGAGATGTCGCAGCAACTACGCTCGATGTTCCAGAGCATGGGTGGCGGCAAGACGCAGAAACGCAAACTCAAGATCAAGGCCGCGCGGCCCATGCTGATCGACGAAGAAGCCGGCAAGCTGCTCAACGACGACGAGCTGCGCGCGCAGGCGATCGAGAATTGCGAGCAGAACGGCATCGTGTTCATCGACGAGATCGACAAGGTCGCCCAGCGCAGCGATTGGGGCGGCGCGGGCGTGTCGCGCGAAGGCGTGCAGCGCGACCTGCTGCCGCTGGTCGAAGGCTCGACGGTGTCCACCAAGTACGGTCCGGTCAAGACCGACCACGTGCTGTTCATCGCGTCGGGCGCGTTCTCGATGGCCAAGCCCTCGGATCTGATCCCGGAACTGCAGGGTCGCCTGCCGATCCGTGTGGAGTTGTCGGCGCTGTCGGTCAAGGATTTCGAACGCATCCTGTCCGAACCCAATAACGCGCTGACCAAGCAATACGCCGCGATGCTCAATACCGAAGGCGTGAAGCTGGAATTCACCGAGGACGGCATCGCCAAACTGGCCGAAGTGGCCTTCAAGGTCAACGAGAGCACCGAGAACATCGGCGCCCGCCGCCTGCAGACGGTCATGGAACGGCTGCTGGAATCCATTTCGTTCGAAGCTGCGGACAAAAGCGGCGAACGCTACTGCATTGACGCCGAATATGTCGACAAAAACCTCAAAGACTTGGCTTCGAACGAAGATCTCTCCCGCTATATCCTGTGAGACCGATAACCGGGCAACGGATGCCCGGTCCGGCTAGAATGACGTCATGGGCAAGGTTCTGAAATTCCAGTCCGCCAGCCCGCGCCCCAAGCTCCGGGGCGCCATGCAACGCGGTGAACTGGTGCGCGTGTGGCGCGGCAATCTCGAGGATGGCAGCTTCTGTGGTTACCTCGCCGGCATCGGCAAGGAATGGCTGCTGATGTGGGTGGTCGGCGACCAGATCAGCTTCGACGGTCTGTATGCGCTGCGGCTGGCGGACATCAGCGAAGTCGAGGCGCCGGACGGCCATCACGTCTTCATCGAAAAAGCGCTGGCGATCCGCGACGTCCATCCCCGCCTGCCGCGTAATTTTCCGCTGGATGACACGACCCAGGTGGTGCGCGCCGCGGCCGAATACGCGGCAGTGATGTGCGTGCACGTCGACACCGAAGACGAACACGAGGTCTGCTACATCGGCCGCCCGCTCGGCATCGAGGAAGACGGCTTCACCCTCCAGGAAATCACCCCCGACGCCGAATGGCTGCGCGAACCGTCGTTCTTCGGCTGGGACGAGATTTCCACCGTCAGCTTCGACGAGCCCTACGCGCAGGTGCTGCTGGACGTCGCCGGCCAGCCACCGCGGATCGATTTCGCGGGATCGGGCTTCGGTACGGTGAGTTGAAGCTCGGGACTCGGGAAAGCGCAATTCCCCAGCTTCGTCATTCCGGACGCCGCCCCGGACAGGAGCATTCCGGGGCAGGCTGCGCGGCGATCCGACTACGTTTGCAGGATTGCAAACGCGAACGCCGCAGGCGGCGCGCAGCGCGAGCGCCAAGGATGGCGCGAGTCTACCCAGCGACGTTGCCGGCGGCCCGGCCAACCAAACGGCGGCCGACGGGAATCAGGGCCCCGCTGTGATGCGCCGATAGAATCATCGGCATGCCAACGCCCAGACCCACCGACATCACCCTGCACAAGAAATCGCGCACGCTTGAAGTCGTGTTCGACTCTGGCGAACATTTCGTGTTGCCGGCCGAATACCTGCGCGTATATTCCCCGTCCGCCGAAGTCCAGGGCCACGGCCCCGGCCAGCAGGTGCTGGTCGCGGGCAAGCGCGAAGTCGGCATCATGGAACTGCAGCCGGTCGGCAATTACGCCGTCTCGCTGCACTTCACCGACGGACACGCCACCGGCATCTACTCCTGGGAAACCCTGCACGATCTCGGCGCCCAGCAGGACAAGAACTGGCAGTCCTATCTGGACGCCCTCGACAAGAACAACCTGTCGCGCGACCCCGCCTCGTTGTACGGCCACGCAGTGCCGATGCGCGGACCCAAACCGAAATAATGGCTTTTGCAGGTTGGACTGGCGCGGACTCGACCCAGGGGAAGCCCAACTTACTTGGTCTCCCGGCTGGTTTCCAACCCATGGAGCCCCACGCCAGCCTAACTACGTCGAGGATTTCGCGAGCAGCGCCGCACGCCTTTCCAGGCTTTCCTTCGGCCAGTATGTCTCGCGGTCGTAATACCCGCGCATGACCGGTACGCCTTCGGGCAGGATCACCCAGGGCTGCTTCGACGTCGTGAAGATGTGAATATCGGGCGGGAACCTGTCGGGATCATCGAGCGTGCCCACGCGGACGAAGGCGAACTTGGGACCCGCGCCCGCGTAATGGCTCCACAGCGCGACGCGGCAATGCGGGCAACGCGCGATGGCCTGGCCTCTGCCGCTCGCTGAAGGCGTCGCCACCATTTCCGGCGCGCCGCCCAGCAGTTCCACGCATTCGGTTTCGATCAGCGCGTTCAACACGAACGCGCTGCCGGTTTCGCGCTGGCACCAACGGCAATGGCAGCAATGCACGAATAGTGGCATGCGGGTGAGGCGATAGCGGATGAACCGGCAATCACACCCGCCTTCGAATGTTTCGGTTGCTGCCACTGTCGCGCGGAACTAGAACGGGATGTCGTCGTCCTCGAAACCGTTGTCCTGAGATGGAGGCGTGGACGGGCGTCCGCCACCGCCCTGCGGTCCACCCGAGGGACGTCCCTGCGACGGGCGCGGGCGGTAATCGCCGCCTTCGCCCCGACCACCACCTTCGCCCTGGCCGCCCAGCATCTGCATCTCATTGGCGACGATATCGGTGCTGTAGCGCTCGACGCCTTCCTTGTCGGTGTACTTGTCGGTGCGCAGCGAACCCTCGACGTACACCTGCCGGCCCTTCTTCAGGTACTCGCCGGCGATCTCGGCGAGCCGGCCGAAAAACTTGATGCGATGCCATTCCGTCTTTTCCTGCCGCTCGCCGGTCTGCTTGTCTTTCCAGCTGTCGGTGGTGGCGATCCGGATGGTGCACATTGCCGTGCCGGATGCGCTGTAGCGCGTTTCCGGGTCCGCGCCCAGATTGCCGACCAGGATGACCTTGTTGACGCCGCGTGCCATGTGCGAATCCTCGAATTGAATCAACCGAATCGCAGGATGCTACCAGCACACCGGGGCGTCTGCCGGGCGATTCCACCACGTTCTGTAGGCGTTCGCCGGCCGTTTGGCACGTCGCATTATAATTGCTGGCTTGCCGCGCCTGGATGCCCATGAATCGCCCCTCGCCCGCTGCATCGCCCGAACCTGCAAACGCCTTCACCTTGGCGCGCGACCTCGCCGCACCGGACATGCGCCAGGTGGACGGCATGATCCGTCAGCGCCTGCACTCGGACGTGGTGCTGATCAACGCGATTGGCGAACACATCGTGGGCGGCGGCGGCAAACGGCTGCGGCCGATGCTGCACGTGCTGGCCGCACACGCGGCCGGTTACCGGGGCGACGCACACATCGAATTGGCCGCGGTGATCGAGTTCATCCATACCGCGACCTTGCTGCACGACGACGTGGTGGACGGCTCCGACCTCCGGCGTGGGCGCAAGACCGCCAATGCCGCCTGGGGCAATGCCGCGAGCGTATTGGTAGGCGACTTCCTCTATTCGCGCGCGTTCCAGATGATGGTGGAAGTGGATCGCATGGAAGTGATGCGGATCCTCGCCGACACCACCAACTCCATTGCCGAAGGCGAGGTGTTGCAACTGCTCAACATCGGCAAGGCCGAGACCGACGAAGCCGCCTACATGCGCGTGATCGAGCGCAAGACGGCGGTGCTGTTCGCGGCCGCCACGCAACTGGGCGGCGTACTGGCCGGCCTTGCCCAGGACCGATGCCTTGCGTTGCGTCGCTACGGGATGCAGCTCGGCTGTGCGTTCCAGATCGCCGACGACCTGCTCGATTACGTATCCGACGCCGACACGCTGGGCAAGAACATTGGCGACGACCTTGCCGAGGGCAAGCCCACGCTGCCATTGATTTACGCGATCCAGCGTTCGACCCCGATGCAGGCGGAAATCCTGCGCAATGCGATCACCAGCCAAAGGCTGGCGGCGCTGGACGTGATCGTCGCCGCGATCCGCGGCTCCGGGGCGCTGGACCGCACGCGCGCACGCGCGCAGATGCATGCCGACGCCGCGCACGCGGCGCTCGAAACGTTGCCGCCATCGAAATATCGCGATGCGTTGGCTGGACTCGCCGATTACGCGGTCAATCGCACATCGTGATTGGTGCTTCCTGCGGCATCTGGCTGGCCTGCCGGACCGAACTCAGTGTGTATGGCCTTGCGCTACCGGCAGCGCAGCGGCAGGGCCGCTCGCGCCCACGTCAATGCTGGCTGCGACAAACGCATCCACCTTCTTGTAAAGGTCGGCGACATGGGCTTCCTTGTAGAAACCATGCCCCTCCTTGCGCTGATAAAGCCACTCGGGGTCCATTCCCCTCGCGCGCAAGGCCTTGCGCATTCGCTCGCCCTGGATCGGCGGCACTCTTGAATCCTCGCCGCCCACGATCAACATCACCCGGGCTTTCAGGTTATCGACATGGTCGACCGGTGAACGATTCGTCAGCTCCGCAGGGTCGTGTCCCACGACGCGTTCGAGATAGTTCTTGCCGTACGTCGACTGCGGGATATCGCCTCGACGGTACATCAATGCCAAGTCGTAAACGCCCACGTATCCGATCGCGCACTTGTAAAGATTCGGCTCACGCTCGGCACCCTCCATGGCAGCATAACCACCGTAACTCGCCCCGTAGATGCAAATGCGGTTCGAGTCCGCGATGCCTTGTGCGATGGCCCAGCGGGTGGCATCAGTCACGTCATCCTGCATCTTGGCGCCCCACTCCATCCACCCTGCCTTCTCGAAATCGTGGCCGTAGCCGCCCGAGCCGCGAAAGTTGACCTGCAGGACCAGATATCCGCGAGTGGCAAGTGCCTGCACATCCGGGTCGTAGTTCCACCAGTCGCGCACGCCGTACGGACCGCCGTGCACGTACACCACCATGGGCATGTGCTTCGCACTTTCCATTCCCGGCGGATAGCTGAGATAGCCCTGCAGCTTCAATCCATCGCGCGCCACGAATTCGAATGGCTGCTTGGATGCCAGCTTTTGTGGATCGATCCATGGTGCGACCTGCAACAACGGCGACAACCTGCGCGCGGCGCGATCGTACAAATAGAACACGCCCGGGTTGGTGTCCGACGACACCGATACGATCGCACGCGAACCATCACGCGTGGATGAAACGAACTGCACGTCCTCGCCGGGAAACTGCTGCATCAAACCCACCAGCAGTTTCGCGTCAGGCGACTGCGGATCAAACAACGCCACCCCCGGCCGGCCATTGTCGAAGTCCACGCCCACGAACTTGTCCTCCGAGGGGCCCGCGGCAAGGCCAGTCGCCGTCACCCGCGGATTGGTCCACAGCGCAGTCATCTTGCGTGTAACAGGATCCCATGTGCAAATGCCGAATCCCGCGGTGGCATTGCAAGAAAAGTAGGCAATGCGGTCCGTCACATTGAATGCGATGGGGAAGTCGCGCTCGGCTTCGGCATCCGGCATCACCGTCCAACCGTCGTCATCCGCAGGACGACTGTAGACCACGGCTTTGTCGTCGTTGTCCACGCCGTAAGCGAACCGGACATGACCCGCGTGGTCCGCGATGAAGTCGAGGTCGGGTACAGGTGCCGACATCAACTTCGTCAACCTCCCGCTCGTTACACTCATCTTTTGCACCGACGTCATCACGCCATCACGCTGAGCGGTGTCCATCATCTCAATCGAGACGAGCACGTTGCCGGGATCGTCAGGCAGGATCGAAACAAGCTGCGCTGGGCCGTAATATGGGTTGTGCGAACCGTAGCCGTACAGCAAGTCCCTGCCACTGCCGTCAGCATTTACCGCGAACAGCTGGCCGTCAGTCAGTGGCACATCGAAATCGCTGTCCCGGATACCTTGGGTGTAGATGATCCGGGTCGGCGAGACCCATCCGAAATCGATGATGTCGCCGTTGTCATGGGTCTCGAGGTTGAACCCCTTCATGTCGGCGAGGCGGAGCACTGCAAGTACCGTGCGATCACCGACGATGGCGGTCAATGCAATGTACCGGCCATCCGGAGAAATTTTCACATGTTGGTATTGCAGGTGCCGAGCCAGATCAGTGAATGACACCGGATCGGCAACGGCAGCCGCCGCACCCCCCAAGGCGAACAGCACCAACACGCAACGCAACAGCCTCATCATGGCGTTCCCCCGTGCCGTGCGATGATGCGCGACGTATACCAAACAATCCCGGAGTTCACAATCGCAGCGAACTGGCAAGCAGTCGAGTGACCTCCCGACACTTATCGATTCTGCCGCCCTGCAACGCGTTCGACACCATCGCGCCGACCGACCCGGACGAGCCGCTTTACTGATTCCGGGCAAACGCCTCGGCGAGCCACGCGTGCATCGATGCGAACGCACGCTTCGCCACCGGCGCGTCGTACACGCAACCGGGCGGCGAATGCGACCACGGCTCGGCGAAGCAATGCACCGCGCCGCCGAACACCACGAACTGCCAGGGCGCGGGGCTTTGCTGCATCTCTTTCATGAAACCCGGCGCGTCCGGCATGGTGCCGCGATCATCGGCACCGTTCATTGCCAGCACGCGCGCCTTGATGTGCTTCGCCAGTGCAGGATCGTCGCTACCGAGGCCGCCATGGAAACTCACCACCGCGGCGATGTCGCTGCCGGTACGCGCAAGGTCGAGCACCGAGGTACCGCCGAAACAGAATCCGATCGCGGCGAACCTGGAAGCATCAACCGGTGCCACGTGCTTGGCCGCCAGCGCCTTCAACTCGTCGAATGCCGCCGCGACCCGTTTGCGCAACAGCGGCCGGTCGGCGTATAGCGGCTTGGTCGCGGCCTGCGCTTCGGTGTTGTCCTTCGGGCGCACGTCCTTGCCGTACATGTCGCCCATGAAGATCACGTAGTCCTTGCCCGCGATCGTCTTGGCGAAGTCGATGCTGCGGACGTTGACGCCGGTCCAGTCGGGAATCATCAGCAAGCCGGGCCGCGGCGTCTTCACCGCATCATCCCACACCAGCACACCCTGCATGGCCTTGCCGTCGACGCTGTAGTCCACGGTTTGCGAGCGCATCGCGGCGTGCGCGAACGGCGCGACACCCGAGAGCAGCAACAATGCAAGCAACGTCTTGCGCATGATCGTCTCCTCACCTTTTGGTGATCCAAGCTGAAGCCCTCCCCTTCAAGCGCAAGGAGAAAGGCCGTCAGGTTACGCGACACCTTCAGCGTGCGCCGAGAAGCGCCGCTTCAACGGAGCGATCGCGTCGATCGCGCGCATTCCGGCGCCCCGCAGCATGGCCCAACCCGGCGCCTGCCACGCGAATATCCGCTCGATCGCATCGAACGCTCGCGCATCGAGCGTGCTCGCGGCGCGCCGTCGGCGCGCGTAGCGTTCCAATGCATGCGATGCTGCGAAGTCGCGACCCGCGTCGCGCGCCTCGCCTAGTACCGAAGCCAACTCCGCGACATCGCGCAAGCCGAGATTCGCGCCCTGCCCGGCCAACGGGTGCACCGCATGCGCGGCGTCGCCGATCAGGACGCAGCGTCTGGCCGAAAAACGGTCGGCGATCTGCAGGCGCAGGGGAAACGATGCGCGCGGCGTAGTCGAAACGACGCGACCCAGACGAAAATCGGACGCCACCCCGGCCGCATCACGAAAAGCCGCATCGTCCAGCGCCAGCATTTCGCGCGCGCGCGTTTCCGGCAGCGACCACACGATCGAACTGCGGCCGTCCGACAACGGCAGCAGTGCGATCGGCCCTTCATGGGTGAAGCGCTGCCAGGCCGTCGCTTCGTGCGCGCGTTCGGTGGCGACGTGCGCGACCACGGCGCGCTGACCGTAATCGCGGCCACGCACGCCGATGCCGGCCTGCTCGCGCAACCCGGAACCCGCGCCATCGGCGATCACCAGCAACGCCGCGGACAGAGCTTCCCCGTTGTCGAGGTCCAGCATGATGCGATCGTCGCGTTGCGCGAACGTGGTGACGCGTGCGGGACAGACGCGACGCACGCCGGCGCGCTCCAGCGCCTTCCACAACGTGTTCGCGATCAGGTTGTTTTCGACGATCCAGCCGAGTTGCGCACGCCCTTCGCGCGCGGCATCGAAGGCGAGCTCCGCGCCGGACGCTGCATCCCACACGCACATGCGTCGATACGGCGACACGCGTGTGGCTTCGACGCCGCGCCAAACGCCAAGCTCGTCGAGCAAGCGCGCCGACGACGGCGCCAGCGCGATCACGCGCATGTCTTCGGGTTCGCTCGCGTGCCACGCTTTCGGCTCGCGCGCCTCCAGCAATGCGACCGCAAAGCCGCGGCGCGCCAATGCCAACGCGCAGGCGGCACCGACCATGCCACCGCCGGCAATCGCGATGTCGAGCGCGGGCCGCCGCGCATTCATGGGCCAACATCCAGCGCCGCGACTGGCGGTGTGCCGCGAAAGCCCATGCCCTTGCGGGCGATCGCGTGCCGCAGCGGCGGGATTCCGTCCAGCGCCAACAGGGCCAGCGAACGCAGCGGCGCCAGCGCAGGCTGCGCAAGACAACCCAGCGCGATCAGTCCGTGACTGAAAGCCAGCACGCCATCGCGATCGGGCGCGCGGCGCGCGGCATAGTCGCCCAACAGTGCAGGCGTCCCCGGATCATCGGCGTCAGCGATCAGTTCCGCAAGCGTCAAGGCATCGCGCAAACCGAGGTTGAACCCCTGCGCGCCGACCGGATGCACGGTTTGCGCGGCATTGCCGACCAGCACCGCACGCGATCCGGTGACCGCGCCCGCCAGCACGCGGCGAATGCGGTGCGGGAAACGCTTGCCCGGCCGCGACAACGCCCCGAGCTTCCAGCCAAAGCGCTGCTGCGCCAATGCAAGGAATGATGCGTCGTCCATCATCGCAACTTCGTCGTGGCGATCGGCCGATACCGTCAACACCAATCCACGCCGCTGATTCGGCAACGGCAACAGCGCAACCGGACCGTCGTCGGTGAAGCGCTCGAAGGCGCAACCCGGCATGTCGCGTTCGCACGAAATCGTGCAGACGAACAGGCTTTGGCGGTAATCGTGTTCCCGCGCGCCGATGCCGACCTGCGCGCGCACCAGCGAATCGCTGCCGTCGGCACCCACCACCAGCCGCGCTTCGATGTCGCGTTCGCCATCGGCCATGGTGATGCGCGCGCGCCAGCCCGTATCGGCCGGCGTCAGCGAAATCAGTTTCGCGGGCGCGAGGCGCTGCACATGCGTGCACGCGCCGAGTCGCCGCTGCAGTGCGGCGCCCAACACGCGCCCCGGCACCACGCGACCCAGGGCGTCGACACCGGCATCGTCGGCGCTCATCCGCAGTCGACCGAATTCGCCGGCGCGGCTGACCTCGACGTGGCGGATCGTACCGGCAGCCGTTTCGAGTTGCGGCCACACGTCGAGGTTGCGCAACGCGTTCACCGATGCACGCGCCAGTACCAGGTTGCGATCGTCGTCGCCCGGCGCCTGTGGCGTACTGCCGCGTGGCAGACTTGCTTCCAGCAATATCGCGTTTCGTCCGGCGGCATCCAGCGCCAGCGCGAGGCTCGCGCCCACCAGCCCACCGCCCACGATCAAGATGTCGGTGCGTTCCGTCATCCTGAAATGATAGCCGGTTGATGCGGGTCAGCCCGCGGCGGCATGCGTTTGCGCTAAGCTTCAATGCTAGACGCAACGAGGATGGATTCCATGTCGCAGCCCGCCCGCTTTCCGCAATCGGCTCTCGTTTCCCCCGGCACGCTGGTGCTGTGCGGAATGGTCGCCTTCACCGTCGTGTACCGCCTGCTTGTGCACTACGCGGCCGGCGCAATGCCGTGGAACTTCACGCCGGTGGAAGCGATGGCGCTGTTCGGCGGCGCGTACTTCGCCGATCGCAAACTCGCGATTGCGGTGCCGTTGGTCGCGTTGTTCCTCGGCGACTGCTTCATCGGCTTCTACGGCTGGATGATGCCCGTCGTGTACGGATGCGTGGTGCTCACCGCGTTCGCGGGCTTCGGCCTGCGCGGTCGCGTGCGTTTTCTCAGCACCGCGCTCGCGGCCATTGCCAGCGCCACCGGCTTCTACCTCGTCACCAATTTCGCCGTATGGCTGGGCGGCACGATGTACCCCCACACCGCGGCGGGCCTGATGACATCGTTCGTCGCCGGCTGGCCGTTCTATCAATACGGCAGCCTGCCCGGCACGCTGCTTTGGACGGCGTTGCTGTTCGGCGGCTTCGCCCTGCTCGGCCGCCGCTGGAACGTGCTGCGGGTGACTGCGGCGCACTGACGGAAAGATGGGCATGCGCGTCACCAAGGTTTATACGCGCACCGGGGACGATGGCACCACCGGACTCGGCGACGGCTCGCGCACGCCCAAGGATTCGGCACGGGTCGAGGCCTACGGCACCGTCGACGAACTGAATTCCACGCTCGGTGTGCTGCTCGCCTGCGATGGCGTGCCCGACGACGTGCGCGAACTGCTGGTGCGTATCCAGCACGCGCTGTTCGATCTCGGCGGCGAGCTGTGCGTGCCCGGCATGGCAATGATCCACGCGGCCGACGTCACGGCGCTGGAACAGACACTGGATCGCTACAACGCCGACCTGCCGCGATTGAAGGAATTCATCCTTCCGGGCGGCGGCATGGCGGCCGCGCAATGCCACGTCGCGCGCACCGTGTGCCGGCGTGCCGAACGCCGCGTGGTCACGCTGGCGCGCGACGAAAGCGTGCGCGCGGAAGTCGTGCATTACCTCAATCGCCTGTCGGACCTGTTGTTCGTGCTGTGCCGCGTGTTGGCACGAGCGAGCGGCCACGGCGAAGTGCTGTGGCAGCACGAGAAGAGACCCCGGCCCAAACCGCAAGGCTGACGCTATGCGGGTCTACACCCATCCGGCCTGCCTCGAACACGATCCCGGCGCCGATCATCCCGAATCACCCGCGCGCCTGCGTGCGGTGCTGAATGCATTGGATGCGCCGCAATTCGCCGCACTGCAACGCCTCGAAGCACCACGCGCCACGCGCGAACAACTGGAACGCGTGCACGACGCCGCGTACGTCGATCGCATCTTCGCCAGCGCTCCCCGCGAGGGTCATGCGCGACTCGATCCCGACACGGTGATGTCAGCGGGCTCACTGGACGCCGCGTTGCGCGCGGCCGGGGCCGCAGTCGCCGCGACCGATGCAGTGCTGTCGAATGAAACGCACCGCGCATTCTGCGCCGTGCGCCCACCAGGGCATCATGCAACGCACGATCATGCCATGGGCTTTTGCCTGTTCAACAGCGTCGCGGTCGCCGCCGCGCACGCACTTGCCGTGCATGGATTGCAACGCGTCGCGATCGTCGACTTCGATGTGCACCACGGCAACGGCACGCAGGACATTTTCCAGCACGACGCGCGCGTGATGTATGCGTCCAGCCACCAGATGCCGTTGTACCCCGGGACCGGCGCCGCCAGCGAACACGGTGACGGCAACGTCCTCAACGCGCCACTGGCGCCCGGCGCGGGGTCGGTCGAATTCCGCGCGGCATGGAACAAGATCCTGCTGCCCGAACTGGAGATGTTCCGGCCACAACTGCTGCTGGTCTCCGCCGGTTTCGACGCCCATGCGCGCGACCCGCTGGCCGACCTGAAACTCGCCACCGACGACTACGCGTGGATCACCCAGCGCCTGTGTGAACTCGCCGAGCGCCACGCCGACGGCCGTGTCGTGTCGGCACTCGAAGGCGGCTATGACCTCGTCGCGCTTCGCGAATGCACCGCCGCCCATGTCGCGGCACTGGCGACTCCCGCTCGCGTGTAGCGACAAAAGCCGCGCGTTCGCTGGGCCACGGGTGGGGCAATCTCGCTGTCCACTGGCTGCTGTGAGTCGCAGCGGCCGCCGCGCGTAGTGCGTCGCTGGACCGCATTCAGGCCTCGGGTTCATGGCAGACCATCTCGGTGGTTGTGCCCGCCCGGACCGATGACGAATGCTGCAGTATGCCGATGCTGCTGACCTGAGACGAAATGTAACGCCTGAATTCTTCCTCAGTCACGACTGTCTCCGTAGGGCCTAACGCTCGAATTCGGCGGCGCGCGCAGCGCGTCCGCTGGAATGAGTTGTTAGCCAACAGCCCGGCGTGGCTTGGGCGCCGACTTTTCAAGAACCTCGACCATCCGGGTTTGCCAGCCAGGCCCCGTAGACCTCCAGCGTGCGATGACCTTGAGTGGCAACCGCAGGGACAAGAGCTGACGTGGATTGGCAAGCTTAGGGCGCCCGCGGCGCACCAGCTTTTCACCGTGATACAAGTCGGCCTCGGAAATCCAAGCGTCCGTGATCTCCGGCGGGGTCTCTGCGTCATGCGAGATAGGGTTGGAGCTTTTTCGCTTCGCGCTCATGGCAATGCCTCATACTGATGATGCGTCTTGCGACGCCGCGCGGCGTCCATGCGAACACGACAAGCCGAGAATCGAGCCAGCCTGCTGTGATGAAGCGAGGCTCGCCGTAGTCTTGGCGATCATCTGCGCGGGTGAAGTGGGGCCCGGCAAAGACTTCCTTTGCTCTGCGCATGTCCAGACCGCGTTCCTGCAGCGTCCATTCGCGTTTGGCAGGATTGCAGGTGATCCGCATGAACTAACTGTAGCTACATAAAATAGTACTGTCAACAAGGTTGCGATGACGCTGAACCTGTTGGCTAACGCCCGAATTTAGCGGCGCGCGCAGCGCGTCCGCTGGAATGAGTTGTTAGGCAATGCGCGTTATCATTTGCAGAGAGACGCATTACTGAATGAGCCCAAATAGATAGCCAGCATCTTTGTATCCGAGTGCCACGGGCTATTTATTCTTTTGACTTCACCGACATAGTCTCCAACCACGCAGTTGATGCTACCTTTTGGATTGACTTTGTTACCCGCCAAGATTGGCGCGTATGTACCGAACGCGGTGCCGCTGACTAGGATTGCGCCGCCTTTTGAGCTTGTCACCGTGTTGCACGGCCCAAGGCTCGCGCCTTCCGTGAAGAACACCAAGCAACCATGCACCGTGACACTAACACCAACGAAGCGCTCTGGATGTTGCACAAGCTCGTGAACATCAACTCGCTGCGGCGCCGCCGCGCACGATGCTGTGCTGTAAAACAGCCAGGTTAAGGCAACTACGAGCGGGAAGCCTTGCACACCTTCGATCTTCGGCGATATCTCTGATGCGCCTGTCAAGCAAGATGTCAGATGCGTGCTTGTACTTTTTGAGACCGGACGCGTCGAATATCTCGTCCATTCCAAGCAGCAGCTTGGTTGGATTGATGTACTTGAGTTTCGCCCACGCGAGATTCCGCATTCTGGCGCCTAACACCCGAGTTTAGCGGCGCGAAAGCGCAAGCTTTAAGGGCGGTCAGGTTGAGCGCAACGTTAGGCATCATCGTTCGTATAGTGAGCTGCTGCCGGTCTCGTAGACACCACCTTAAGTTGCTTGCATCTGCTGCTCGAACTGGATGGGGCTGATGTAACCGATCGTCGAGTGCTGCCGTTTCGGATTGTAGAAGCGCTCGATGTAATCGAAGACATCCGTCT
>DATEDI010000034.1:0-31779 GCA_035281745.1 Rhodanobacteraceae bacterium | reverse complement strand
CCTTTCTCATCCATCGCAGCGGCGCCTGCCGCGAGCAAAACGGTCACGTCGAAATACGACCCGCAAACGCTGTTCGCGCCATTCCATTACCAGAATCCGGTCAACCGCTATCGCAATGCAGACGGACGGCCTGGTCCGGACTACTGGCAGAATCGGGCCGATTACGAGATCCACGCGACGCTCGACCCGGACGCGAAAACCCTCACCGGCACGGAAACCATCACCTACACCAACAACAGCCCCGAGGCGCTCGATTACCTGTGGCTGCAGCTCGACCAGAACCTCTACCGCGCCGACGCGCGCGGCAATTTCTCCGGCGACCGCGCGCCAAAATTCGGTGAGCACACCGATGGCGACGTGATCACCTCCGTCGAAGTGATCGGCGACCACGGCGCGGTGAAAATCATGCACATCGTCAGCGACACCCGCATGCGCGTGGATCTGCCGCAGCCAGTCGCCGGGCACGGCGGCAAGGTGCGCGTGCGCATTGCGTGGCATTACGCCATTCCGGGACAGTTCGGCGGACGCAACGACTGGTTCCACACGAAGAACGGCGACATCTTCGAAATGGCGCAGTGGTATCCCCGGATGTGCGTTTACGACGACCTGCGCGGATGGGACACCGCACCGTTCCTCAACAACGAGTTCTACCTGGAATACGGCGACTTCGATTACAGCATCACCGTGCCGTGGAACGTGCTGGTGGTGGGTTCGGGCGAGCTCGTGAATCCCGGGGACGTGCTGACCAGGACCGAACTGCAGCGATACGAACACGCACGCCATTCCGACAAGACGGTGGTGATCCGCTCGGCCGATGAAGTCACGGATCCCGCCAGTCGTCCCAAGCAAGGCGGCACGCTGACATGGCACTTCAGGATGCACGACACGCGCGACGTCGCGTTCGGCGCGTCGGCCGCGTTCGTGTGGGACGCTGCGCGCATCGACCTGCCCAGCGGCAGGCACGCGATGGCGCAATCGGCGTATCCGGTGGAGAGCATCGCGAAGGATGGCTGGCAGAACTCGACCCAGCACGTGAAGTACACGGTGGAGTTCTTCTCGAAATACACCGGGTTCGAATACCCCTGGCCGAACGCCATCGCGGAAGCCGGCGTCGCGGGCGGCATGGAATACCCCGGCATCGTGTTCGACTGGTGGAAGGCGAAGGGCTACACACTGTTCCTGCTGGCGGTACACGAAGTCGGGCATTCGTGGTTCCCAATGATCGTCGGCAGCGACGAGCGCCGCAACGCCTGGATGGACGAAGGCATGAACACCTTCGTCGACGCGATCGCGCACCACAACTGGGGCAAGGCGCATGACGGCGAGTTCGCGCCCAAGAAGGACAGCGAATACGCGCCACTGACCGGCAACCCGGCCAGGGACATCGTCAAACAGGTGTTCGACGCGCCCGACGCGCCGCCGATCCTGACGCGCGCGGATGCGGTCCGCGAGAAGTTCCGCCATCCGATCACGTATTTCAAGGCTGCCTACGGACTCACGCTGCTGCGCGAGCAGATCCTCGGTCCCGAACGTTTCGACGCGGCATTCAAGCAGTACGTTCGCGACTGGGCGTTCAAGCATCCCTCGCCGTCCGACTTCTTCCGCACCATGGACAGCGCCGCGGGCGAAGATCTGTCGTGGTTCTGGCGCGGCTGGTTCCAGCACAACTGGAAACTCGATCTTGCCGTGACCGGTGTGAAATACGTCGACAACGATCCCGCGAAGGGGGCGCAGGTGACGGTGGCGAATCTCGACAAGTTCGCGATGCCGTCAACACTGCGCGTAACGTTCGACGACGGCACCGCGACCGACGTACGCGTACCGGTCGCGACCTGGATGCAGCACACGCAGTCCGACGTGCCGGTTGCCGGCGGCAAGCGCATCAAGCGCGCCGTCATCGACCCCGATAGCGCGCTGCCGGACGTCGATCGTGCCAACAACGCATTCGCTGTCGGCGCAGCGCGCACGCGGTGAGCTTGCACGGCCGACGCCGGCGCAAGTCGCCGGCCGTGGCACAATGCGCCGGCTTTTCACTTGAGGGGTCGCCGACGATGCGTACACGTCCATGGGTTTCGCTGTTGCTGATCCTCATCACGCCGCTGGCGTTGGCGACACCACCACAGTCAGCTTCCGTGCCGGCAAACCTGCATGGGCTGGGCGCCTACGTGCAGCAGGTCATGCACGACTGGCACGTGCCGGGCCTGTCGATCGCAATCGTGAAGGATGGCAAGGTCGTGCTGGTGCACGGTTATGGCGTGCGCGAACTCGGCAAGCCCGGCAAGGTCGACGGGGACACGCTGTTCGACATCGGTTCCAACTCCAAGGCATTCACCGTCGCCGCGCTGGGCACGCTGGTTTCCGCCGGCAAGCTCGAATGGGACACGCCCGTCACCGACGAGCTGAAAGATTTCAAACTGGAAAGCCCGTACGTCACGCAGAACGTCACGTTGCGCGATCTGCTGACGCACCGGACGGGCTACTGCGATCCGGGCGCTGCGTGGTACACCAGCGATGCCTCCGACATTGTGCGGCGCATGCGATTCCAGAAGCCCCGATACGGGTTCCGCACGACGTTTTGCTACAACAACGTCCAGTACCTCGCCGCCAGCCGCTTCATTCCGGCCATCACGGGCCAGAACTGGAACGACTACGTCGCCGCACACGTTTTCCAGCCGCTCGGCATGGCGCGCACCGTCAGCACCGAAGCGGGCGTGGCAGCGGCGAGCGACGTCGCCGCCCCGCACGGCATGGTCGACGACAAACCCGCGATGATCCACCGCTACTGGCCGCACAACATGGACGTGTTCGCGGCGGTGGGCGGTATCTGGTCCAGTGCCAACGACATGGGCCGATGGATGCAGACGCTGCTGGCCGACGGCAAATACGACGGCAAGGCGGTGCTGGATGCGAAAGTCGTCGACGCCATGATGACGCCGGACATGCTGATCCAATCGGGCACCGGCGTCGGCGATGAAATCCGCACGTGGATGCCCGGCGGCACGTTCTACACCTATGGCATGGGGCTGTTCGTGCAGGACGATCGCGGTCACGAGATCGTGTGGCATGCCGGCGACATCGACGGCATGGCCTCGGCCGTGGTACTGGTGCCCGATGCGCACCTCGGCATCGCGGTAATGGAAAACATGGACCATGCGGAGGCGCGCTTCGCGATCGTCGCGCGCGTACTGCAGACGATGCTCGACCTGCCGCCACACGACCTCGAACCTGCCCTGCTCGCCGCCATGCACAAGGATGAGACCGGAGGCGCAGCGATGGACAAGAAGCTCGCCGCGACTCGCGTGCCGGGCAGCAAACCGCCGTTGCCGCTCGCCGAGTACGCCGGAACTTACCAAGACAAACTGGATGGCGAGGCGCACGTCGCGCTGGAACACGGCCATCTGGTGCTGCGGCTCGGCAATCCCGATTTCACCGGCGATCTCGAACCGTGGCACGACAACACGTTCCACGTGACCTGGCGCTACAAGTTCTATGGTGACGCCTACGCCACCTTCGACGTCAACGCGCTCAAGCAGCCCGCGCGCCTGACACTGGCCGGCATGGGACTGCATTTCGATCGGACGACATCCACGGGCACCTCGGACCACACCGACTCGAAATGAGCGCGTCCGCCGGCCTCATTGCTGCGGCACGACCATGAGTGCGCAGCACCGCGTGTTCATCCGCTCGGACGCGATAAGCCTCGGCGGCAGTGCGCTGCTGATCATTGGCGCGGGCATCACCCGCTTCGCGAACGGAGGCGCGGTGCTGGCGTTCGTGTGCTTGGGTCTTGCGGTGGCGTTGCTGGCCGCGCTGGTGGGCCGTTCGGTGGAGCAACTGGGCGACCGCTTCGGCGCGGGCGCCACCGGCGTGCTGCAATCCGCGTTCGGCAACCTGCTGGAGCTTTTCATCGCGCTGTTCGCGCTGAAGGCCGGGCTGGTGAAGGTGGTGCGGGCTGCACTGATAGGAGTCCGTCAAAAGGAAAGAGTGGAATGCCGATAACCCGCCGCTTGCGGATCAATGCACCCACTGATCCCGTTCTCGTGCAAGGTCTCGCGGACATCCGCCGGCAGATGCACCTGCCCGATGCGTTCCCGCCCGACGTCGAAGCCGCGGCGCGCGACGCCGCAGCCAACGCGAAGCTGCCCGACCTCGATCGCACCGACATTCCGCTGCTCACCATCGATCCGCCCGGTTCGATGGATCTCGACCAGGCGATGCATCTGGAACGCAACGGCGTCGGTTATCGCGTGCATTACGCGATCGCGGACGTGGCGTCGTTCGTCACTCCGGGCGGCGCGATCGACCTGGAAGCCAACCGCCGCGGCGAAACGCTGTACGGCATCGGCCACACGGTCCCGCTGCACCCGCGCGTACTTTCCGAGGGCGCGGCTTCGCTGTTGCCGGATCAATTGCGTCCTGCGCTGCTGTGGACGATCGACCTCGACGCCGACGGCGCGAAAATCCGCGCCGAAGTGCGACGCGCACGCGTGAAAAGCCGGCAACGCTGCGACTACGACGGCGTGCAAGCCGACATCGATGCAGGCAAGGCCGATCCGATGTGGGCGTTGCTGCGCGAAGTCGGCGAACTGCGCAAGCGGCGCGCGCAGAAACTCGGCGCCATCAGCCTGCCACTACCGGAGCAGGAAGCCACCAAGGTCGATGGCCACTGGACGCTGGCCTATCGCGCGCGCCATCCGGTCGAGGACTGGAACGAACAGATTTCGCTGCTGACCGGCATGGCGGCGGCCGACATCATGCTCGCGGGCAACGTCGGCATCCTGCGCACCCTGCCCGCGCCCAATCGGGAAGCCGTCGCGCAACTGCGCCGGACGGCGGCGGCCTTGAAGCTCGCGTGGCCGCCCGAACGCAGCTATCCCGCATTCATCGATGCGCTCGATCCATCCGATCCGGCACAGATCGCGATGTTGGTTGCCTGCACCCGCGTGCTGCGCGGCGCCGGTTACACGAGCTTCCACGGCGCGCCGCCGCCGCAACCGATGCAGTCCGCGCTGGCTGCCGACTACACCCACGCTACCGCGCCGTTGCGGCGGCTGATCGATCGCTACGCGGGCGAGGCGTGCATCGCGCTGTGCGCAGGCAAGCCGACGCCGGATTGGGTGCTCGAAAGACTCGGCGCGTTGCCCGATACGATGCGTCGGGCCGACCACACCGCCGGCCAGTTCGAGCACGCGACGATCGATCTTCTGGAAGCCGTGGTGCTGTCCTCGCACGTCGGCGAGACGTTTCCCGCCCTCGTCACCAGCCGCGCCGACGGCGACGCCCGCTCCGGGATGGTGATGATCGAGCAACCCGCCGTCGAAACCCGCATCGACGCTGCCCGAGAACTGCCGCTCGGCGAGCGCATCGCCGTGAAGCTGATGGAATCGGATCCGGCTCGTCGCCGGGTCCGATTCGAACTGGAGTAAGGCGCGCGATGCCGACGCCCGCCACCCTGCTGTGGGGCATGTTGTTCGGCGCGATCGGCGTCGGCTTCTTCATCTACGGCAAGCGCCAGGCGCGGATCATGCCGCTGGTTTGCGGCATCGCGCTGATCGTGGTCCCGTGGTTCGTGTCGGGTGCGCTGCTGACATTCGTGATCGGACTTGCACTGGTGGTCATTCCGTTCGTCCTGCGCTTCTGACCCGCATTCAGCGCGTGCGCATCCTGCACGGCTCAGGATGCAACGATGCCTGAAGCCAAGGAACGGCCGCACTGGAAGCGCACGCTTGCCGTGCTCGCGGTGATGGTGGGCGGCTTCGCATTCCAGGAAACCGGCGTACTGCCGATCCTGCCGAACGTGCAGCGGCAGTTGCCAGGCGCCAGCACCACGTCCAGTGCGCTGCTGGTCGGCGGCATCGGCGCGCAGGTCGCAGCGGTCATCCTGAAATCGCAGGCGGCGGCCGGCACCAACACGCCACGCGAAAGCGCGTTCACGATTGCATTCGGCATCCGCGCATTGCTGGCCGCGGTCGGCGCGGAGCTCACCTCGAGCGTGCCGGCGGGCAATCCACGTTCCGGCTGAACATCCGCGCCGGCGAACGCCGGTTTTGCATCGCTTTCATGCCGCCGAAACGCACGGAGTGCTTTCATGAATCCACGTTTCCGCAACCCAGAGGAGCTCCATGAACATCAAGGACGTCATGACATTGAATCCCGTTTGCTGCCCGCCCAACGCCACGCTGCAAAACATCGCGCAACTGATGCGTGACGAGGACATCGGCGAAGTGCCGGTCGTGGCACAGGACGGCGCGAGGAAATTGCTGGGCGTGGTCACCGACCGCGACATTGTGGTGCGTGCGATTGCCGCAGGACGCGAACTGCGCAACGTGACCGCCGGCGACTGCATGACCGCGCCCGCGGTGACGTGCAACGAGAGCGACACGCTGGAGGATTGCGCGCAAGCAATGGCGTCGCACCGCATCCGCCGCATGCCGATCGTGGACGAAAACGGCAAATTGTGCGGCATCCTGGCGCAAGCCGACCTGCAGGCGACGGACGCCCGCTCGCTGAAGGAACAGGTGGCGGATCGGGTTTCCACGCCGCATTGATGGGGTGCCCGGAACTTCGGTCGGCGCGTGGTCCATTCGTAGCGGATTGAAGCGTTGCCGCAACTTTCTTCCGCGACCACGGCCCGCTACAGTGCCGCGATGGCCGATTTTCCCTTCATCGCGGATATCCGCGCCGCGCGCGAGCGTCTGGGCGATCGCATCCGTGAGACGCCGGCGTGGCAGTGGCGCGGCGATGCGATCGAACGCGCGGCCGGCGCTGGCACGCAGGCATTCCTGAAACTGGAACTGCTGCAGTACACCGGAACCTTCAAGGCGCGCGGCGCATTGTTGAATGCGCTGTCGTTGACCGACGATCAGAAGCAACGTGGCGTCACCGCGGTCAGCGCCGGCAACCACGCCATCGCCGTCGCGTTCGCCGCACGCAGCGTCGGCACCACCGCGAAGGTGGTAATGCCGAAAACGGCGAATCCCGCGCGTGTTGCCTTGTGTCGCGCATACGGTGCGGAGGTCGTGCTGACCGACGACGTTTATGCGGCGTTCGCGGAAGTCGAACGCATCCAGCAGGACGAAGGCCGCACCTTCATCCACCCCTTTGAAGGCGAGCTGACGGTGCTCGGCACCACGACGGTCGGTCTCGAACTCTGCAAGCAAGTTGACGACCTCGAGGCCGTGATCGTGCCGGTCGGCGGCGGCGGGTTGATTGCGGGCGTCGCATGCGCGGTCAAACAGATGCAGCCGCGCTGCAAGGTGTACGGCGTGGAACCCGAAGGCGCCGACAGCATGTCGCAAAGTTTCAAAACCGGTTCGCCGCAGAAACTCGGGAAAGTGAACACGATCGCCGACAGCCTCGCCGCGCCGTACGCCCTGCCCTACAGTTTTGCCGTCGCGCAGCGTTTCGTCGACGAAATCGTCACCATTTCCGACGATGCCATGCAACGCGCCATGGGGCTGCTGTTCGCGGACGTGAAACTGGCGGTGGAACCGGCCGGTGCCGCCGCGACGGCCGCATTGTGCGGACCGCTGCGCAAAACGCTGGAAGGAAAGCGCGTCGGCCTGATCGTGTGCGGCACCAACATCGATCTCGCGACGTTCGCGCGGCAGGCGATTCCGTACTCGCCGTAATTCCGGGCCAGCGCGACACCGCTTGCCAAAAGACTTCCGTCGGCGCGAAGATCAGCCCGCACCGTCCGTAGCGACTGGCCCATTCCGCCAAGGAATCCGGATCATGCAGACCACCATCACGATTGCCCCGCTTAGGTCCGTCATCCGGGTTGTGCTGGCGACGGCATTGTTGTTATTGGTGCCACTGCTGGCAATGCAGTTCACCTCCGAGGTGAACTGGGGTCCGAAGGACTTCGCCGTCGGCGGGACCCTGCTCTTTGCCGCCGGAATGTCGTGGACGCTGCTGTCGGCCAAGTCGGCCAGCATCGCGTATCGACTCGCGGCGGCCCTCGCGGTGGCGACCGCACTGCTGCTCGTCTGGGGCAATCTCGCGGTCGGTCTGATCGGTTCCGAACATAACCCTGCCAACCTGATGTATGCGGGCGTGATTGGCGTGGCCATCATCGGGGCACTCGCCGCACGCGTCCGGGCACACGGCATGTCGCGCGCGCTGTTCGCGACCTCGCTGGCGCAGGCGCTGATCGCCGCGATCGTGTTGGCGGCCGGCCTGGGCGCCGGCGAACCACCCGGCAGATTGGGCATCCTGATCCTCAACGGCGGCTTCGTCGCGTTGTTCGCGCTGTCGGGTTGGCTGTTCGCGCGCGCCGCATCTGGTCAGGCCGATTGATCGCCCGATGTCCTGGCCGTATTGGTTGAAGCGGTTCGTGCTCGCGCTGGTAATGGCCGGCGCCGTCCTGTTCATCGCGCAGCGGTTGAAGGGTCATGCAGCGACCGATGCCGCCGCGTTCGCGACGCTCTGGAGCACCGTGTTCGCCGGCATTTTCACGGGCATCGGCTACGTCCGCTACCGCCGCAATCCCGCCTGCATGGTTTCGCGCACCCGGCGTGACTGAACCGCGCCGCGCGTACGCGACACGGAACTCACATCGTCGTCGCTAGCCTGTCTCGACGCACGATCGCACTTGCATGGAACGCGATGCGATGAACTTCCACTCGATCACCAGCCACGCCGATTACACGCGCGACGCAACCTCGACCCGCGCCGATTCGCTCACGCGTGCGCTGGGCGTCGCCGCGCTGGTCGGTGTCGCGTTCATCACGGTGACCTGCGTGCTGGTGCAATTCCTGCGCACCGATCTCGATTGGATCACCGTGTCGCTGAGCATCTACGTAAAAGGCCCGTACGGCCGCTGGGTGCAGGCGAGTTTCTTCGCACCCGCACCGGGCATCGCGGCGCTCGGCATCGGCTGGTATCGCGCACTCGACCGGCGCGCGCGCAGCGTGTTTCCGCTGATCCTGTTCCTGGTCGCAGCGGCCGCGCTTTGCATCACGGCATCCTTCATCGCCGATGCCACGCGCTGGCCGACCACCCTGCACGGCACGATTCATCAGTGGGCCGCGTTCGGTACCTTCATCTGCGTGACCACCGCCGCGCTGCTGCAATCGTTGCGCCTGCGCTTTGATCCGCATTGGCGCGAACAGTTCATCGAAGCCACCACGATCGCGACGGTCTGCGTAGTGTATTTCTGGGTGTACGCGCTGTCGCCGATTCCGCGCGGCATCGGCGAAAAAGCCGTGATCACGTTGGTGCTGCTGTGGCTGTGGCGCACTTCATGGTGGCTGGTGCGCGCGCCGGAGCGCTGACCAGCGGCGCGAGCATGTTGCAATAATGGCCATGCGCCCGGGTTCCTGAATCTGGCGCTCGCCCGCGACGCCGGCTTCAGGCAAGCACGGTGCGTCTCGGCGGCTTCGCTCGCCGAACGCTATCTCGCGAACGGCTCCGACGGCCTGCGCCCACCCGACAATTCCGAAGAACTGGGGGTCACCGAAACCTGATCGCGCTTCCACGCCGCGCGCCCAGTGCCAAACCACGGCACGCCGCGATAGCTGTCAGCCACCACCCACACGGCTGCGGCAATCACGAACGAAATGATGAAAGCGGTGGTTGCCGTTCTGCCAGTGTGCAGCGCGGGCGCCCAGTAGGCGACGGCGATGAGGCCGAGCATGAAGGCTTCCAGCGTCGCCGTCAGACGCGGCCAGACGCCGAAAAGCAACGCCATGCAGACCGCGATGCTGCAGACCCCTGTGAAGCAGGCCCACGCCATCGGATCGGGCAGGACCTGCAGCCACGGTTGCATGACCTTGTCGCCGGCCTGGATCGCATCCACGATCACTTCGACGCCAATCATCGGCAACGCGACGATCAGCATCCAGCGCGAAGCGCGCGCGCCGGAATTTTCGACGTGCATCGCGAACAAGCACCACGCACCCGCGGTAATGATCGCGATCTCGCCGACACTGCCCCACGCGCCGGCATCCAGCGGTGCATGGATCAGGCCCGGAATTTCCAGCAAAACCAGCCACAGCACCATGTACGGAAACAGCAAGCGACATGTCCACGTCAGCGTTTGTCGCCACAGCAGGCCCACGCCGAGCGCCAGTTCGATCGCCGCGCAGATGTAAGCAAGAAGGGTTCGACCCGGCAGCTGTGCCGGAACGTTTTGCCACACGAGCGCGAAATCGCCGTTGACGAGTCCGGTGACTCCAAGGGCGACCATCGCGGCGGCGAACAACACACGGCTCGGCTGCAGCATCAGGGCGTCCCGTCGAAGTGGGTCCTGCGCCGGAACCAGCGCCGGTACGCCGGCACTTTACTCCCGCATGGCCCAATCGTGGTTGCAAATAGTGCGGGCTGTCTGGATTCATCCCGGAGCACCGAGCGCTTGCGCGGGCGGACCAGTTGTATGCATTGCCATTCTGATCAAGTCGCTTCCTGGGCGCTTCCGGAAGCGCGCGTGTACTTCAGCATCTGCCGGATCATCTTGTCTGCCGTGTCCGCGTAATCCGCTTCATACTTTTCCAGCAACTTTTTCTTCGACGTTTTCTTGTTCTTGGCTTGCTTGTCCCACAGCACTGAGAGCGTGGCGTACGGCGGGATCAGCAATCCGATGGCGTTGAAGAAGTTGCTGATGTTGCCGATGACGTGCTCGGCGCCGTCGGAGTCGCCGGTGATGACGATACCGCCGGCTTTGCCTTCGAAGGGCGATGGCTTGTCCGCGAGGATGTCGTCGTGGATTTCATCGAGCCGCTCGATCACGCGCTGGATTTCCGACGACTGACCGCTCCACCAGATCGGCGTCGCAAAGACCACGATGTCGGAGGCGAGTACCTTTTTCAGGATGCCAGGCCACGCGTCGCCTTTGCCCATGTCGCTGCAGGTTCCGGGCAAAACATCATGGTCGACCAGCTTGATGATCTCGCAGCGGATGTCTTTGCGTTTCATCCGGCGGGACAGGAATTCGCACAGCGTCTGCGTGTTGGACAGGCCTGAGCGCTTGAGCGTACCGAGCAATATCGTCGCTTTCATCGCAGTTCTCCTTTTGGGTGGCGCTCCTTGTTGGGTTGTTCTACACAGCGGCGCGTGACTGGCGCGTAAAGCGGCTCACGCGCCGCAGGCGTCAGCGGTCAAGCCGATCGCGTTCGAACCCGAACAACGCCGCCAACGGATGCGGCTTGCCGCGCACGGCATCGGCGAGGATGTGCGCGCCGATCGCGCTGTAGGTGATGCCGTTGCCGCCGTAGGCCATGGCGAACAGCACGCGCGAATCCAGTTTCGGATGCGCGCCGAACCACGGCAGACCGTCCGCCGTCTCCGCGAATGTTCCCGCCCAGGCAAAGCCGACATCCGGCTTCGCGTCCGGCATCAGCTCTTGCAGGCGACCAAGCAACTTCTCCACCTTGCTCGGGATACGCCAGTCGCGGCGCGCGGGAATGTCGATCCTGTCGTCCTCGCCGCCGACGATCAGCCGACCATCATCGGTACCGCGCCAGTACAGGTACGGACGCGCGGTTTCCCAGCCTATGCAGCGCGCGAATTCCCGCGGCAGTTGCAGCGGCTCGCTGACGAAGGCGTAGCTGCTGCGATTCTTCGCGACGTTCTGTGGCAGCAAGGATTGGCTTTCGTAACCTGCGGCCATTGCCAGCCATTGCGCGCGCACGCGGGCGCCGGTCGACGTATGAATCTCCAGCGCGCCAGCATCCGGTTCCCACCGGACCATCCCGCAACGATCGAAGACGCGCAGGCCTCGTTCGCACAACTGCGCCAACAGCCGATGGGTGAAACGATAAGGATCGACGTGTGCGGCAGGTCGCGACAGGATCGCGGCGGGCGCGACCAATCCGAAACGCTCCCGCAATGCGGATTCGTCCAGCCATTCCACCCGGAAACCGGCCTCGCGCCGCGCGTCGAATTCCGGGCGCAGCCGTCGCGCGTCGCGTCGCGAACTCGCAAGATACAAGCTTGGCGTTTCGCGCCAGCCGACATCGCCGACTTCATCGGCAATCGAGTGCAGCTCCGAAACGGCGCCCTCGCAAGCCTTGTAGGCCGCGAGCGCATTCTCGTGGCCAACCAGTTTCGCCAGTTGCAGCAGCTCGGTATCGATTTCGTATTGCAGCAGCGCGGTGCTGGCGGCGGTGCTGCCCCATCCGACGTCGCGGCGATCCAGCACGATCGTATCCAGCCCGGCATCGACCAGCGCGCGGGCAATCAGTGCACCGGTAATGCCGGCACCGACCACCACGACTTCGCATTCGACATCGTCGGACAGCGGCGGGTAATCGCGCAGCAATCCATTGCGCACCGTCCACCACGGGTAACCGCCTTTCACGTCCATCGGGCAAGTCTACGTCGGAGCGCATGCCGCGGGCATCAATCGCGACCGTCTGCGCTCCACGCAAGCCGCGACGAAGGCACCCCGCTGCGCTCGCCCCAGTAGTAGACAACCAGGGCGATGCCGGCGACCAGCGCGGAATCCCACGGCCCTTCAACGACGCGAATACCACCGAACGTTCCAAGCCAAGAGGCAATCAGCACCAACGCATAGAAACCCATCAGCCACAGGGATGCGCGCACCTCGCGCGCCAGTTCGTCACGCCGTGATCGACGTCGCGCCATCCAGGCGACGTACACCGCGTACAGGACGATCTGCAATCCCAGCAGCCACGATACCGTGCCCCAGCCGGACCAGTACACGATCAGCGCGGCGACGATGAACGACATTGGCCCCAGCACCGCGAAACCGCGGACACGGAACGGACGCGGCATGTCGGGCGCATTGCGCCGCAACGCTGCGGTGGTGACCGGCGCGACGGCGTAGCTCAGCACCAGCGCGGCCGATACCACGTTGATCATTGCCGACCACGACGGAAACGGCAGCGTCCAGAAGATCGACAGCGCAAGCGTCAGCCATAGCGCCGGGCGCGGAATGCCCGACGTGGCATCGACCTTCGTGAACACCTTGAAGAAGGTACCGCCGCGCGCCCAGCCGTAGACGACGCGCGGCGTCGCGTTCATGTAGATGTTGCCGCAGCCGCTCGGCGAAATGACCGCATCGCACACCACCAGAAACGACAGCCAGCCGACGCCCAGCGCCAATGCGATGTCGTGGAACGGCAGCACGAACAGCTTGTCGATGCCCTTCCAGCCGTGCGCGAGCATCGCAGCCGGCACGCTGCCGAGAAACGCGATCTGCAGCAGCAGGTAGATGCCCGTCGACAGCGCCACCGACAGGATCAGCGCGATTGGAATGACGCGCTGCGGATCGCGCACCTCGCCGGCCACCGAGACGATCGGCGTCAATCCCAGGTACGCGAAGATGATCCCGCCCGCCGATATCGCACCGGCGACGCCCGCGAATCCGAACGGCGCGAAGTCGTGCGCAATGAAGTTGCCCGAGTGGAAGAACCATAACAAGACCACGATCACCGTCAGCGGCACCACGAACTTGAATATGCTTATCAGGTTGTTGGCGCGCGCGAAGATCCTGACGCTGTAGTAGTTCAAGAAGAAAAAGAGCACGAGCAACGCGAGTTGCGCGAACCAGCCGAGCAGCGTGGGCGACTGCGAGCCCGTCTGCGTCAACTGCGGGAACCAGGCCGACGCGTATTGGCGGCAGGCGGTCACCTCGATCGCGATCAGGCTGGAAAACGCGATCAGCGTGATCAAGCCCATGAGATAGCCGAGCAACGCACCGTGCGAATACACGGGATAACGCACCACGCCGCCCGAATGCGGCAATGCCGCGCCGAGTTCGCAATACACGAGTCCCAGCAACAATACCGCGGCGCCACCGATCAGCCATGACACGATCCCGGCCGGTCCCGCGATGTCTGCCACGTAGCTGGCCGAGAACAGCCAGCCGGAACCGAACACCGCACCGAGGCCGATGAAGGTGAGATCGATGAGGCCAAGTTGCTTCTTGAAGCCGGCTTCCGCGCTCGCGCCATCGCCCGCGACCGGCGGCGAGTCACGCGTGTCGCGACTCATGGCTGTTTGTAGACCACGCCGCCTTTCATCACGAATGGCACGTGCTCGATGGCGACGATGTCCTGCGTCGGATCGCCCCGCACTGCAATGATGTCGGCGTCGAGACCGGGTTTCAGCTGACCGAACTTGTCCTGCTGGCGCAGGATCTTCGCGTCGACTGCAGTGGCAGCCAGCAACGCCTGCGCGGGACGCATGCCGTCCTTCACCATCAGTTCCACTTCCTTGTAGTTGGTACCGTGCTTGAACACGCCGACGTCGCTGCCGCAACCGATCGTGACGCCGGCTTGCATCGCCAATTTGAAGGCATTTTGAGAGGCCTTCATTTCGTCGTTGGGCGGATCGCCCGGTTTCCAGTGATCGAAGTATTCGGCATACGCGACCACCGCTTCCAGCGTCGGCAGATAGGCGACGTGGTGCTTCGCCATCATCTCGAACACTTCCCTGGTGCCGTAAAAGCCGTGCTCGATGGTGTCCACGCCGGCGAGGATGGAGCGACGCATGCCTTCCGGCGTGGTCGAATGCACCGACACCGGCAGGCCCAGTGAATGCGCGGCTTCCACGCCCGCGTTCAATTCTGCCTGAGTGAACGTCGGCACCGAACCATGCGATTTGCCGCAGTGATAGTCGGCGTAGATCTTGATCCAGTCGGCGCCGTGGCCGGCCTGGTCGCGCACCGCGGCGATCATTTCCGGCACGCCCGCGACCGGAATGCCGCCTTGCGGAATCGTCATGTCGGTGCGAAAACCCATCGGACCCGGACCGTAGCAATCCTTGGCGACGGTGGCGCGCGTCGCGACGAACAGGTGCGGACCCGGGATCAGGCCGTCATTGATCGCCTTCTGCACCTGCACGTCGGCGTAACCCGCGCCCTCGGTGCCGAGATCGCGCAGCGCGGTGAAGCCGGCCATCAGCGTCGCGCGCACATGGTTGACCGCCTCGATGGTGCGATAAGCCAGCGGCTCCTTCAGCACCTGGTCGTTCCACAGCGTCTCGTTGTACGGGTGCAGGAAGATGTGCGAGTGCGCGTCGATCAGACCCGGCAGTAACGTGGTGCCCGGCATATTGATCACCTGCGCATCCGCCGGCACCTTGATCGAATCGCGCGGACCAACCGCGGCAATCTTGTCGCCTTCCACCAGCACCGCCCAGCCCGCGTGCGTGGCTTCGCTGCGCGCGTCGAACACGCGATCGGCGGTGAGCAGGAAGATGCCTGTCTTCGGTTGCGAACCGGGCGCTTGCGCAGGCGGTGCCGCGCACGCCAGCGTCGCGACGACCAAGGCGGTGAACGCAATCAGGGCTTTCCGCATGGACATGGCACCCCCTCCGGTCCGCACAAAACGTGGAGCCTACACCCGCGGCGCGACTTGCGCGAAGCGCGCGAGTGGCGAATACTCGGGCGCGGTTGCACCCCATCCACGCAACCTCAGGAGGGAAGGTCATGATCAAGGCATTTCTGGCCATCGCGGTCGGCGTCTTGCTGGCTGCACCGGCTTTCGCAGGCGACGCGCACGCGCCGCACAAATCGATCAGGCACGGCGAATTTCTGGTGAACTACGGCGGCTGCCAGGATTGCCACACGCCCGGCTGGGCGCAGAATGGCGGACAGGCGCCCAAGGACACACTGTTGACCGGCGCCGGCATGAACTTCCAGGGACCGTGGGGCACGACGTATGCCCCCAACCTGCGACTGTATGTGCAGAAACTGACGGCGAAGCAATGGACCGCGAAGCTGCGTTCGCTGAAGGCACGCCCGGCGATGCCGTACTGGACGTTCCGCTATCTGTCGGACAAGGATCTGACCGACATGTACGCGTACATCCATTCGCTGGGGCCAGCCGGCAAGCCCGCGCATGACTGGGTGCCGCCGGGACAGGACGCGCCCGCGCCCTATCTGAAACTGGTGCTGCCTGCGCCGCCTGCGGTGGTGAACAGCGGACATTGACGTTCACACGATCCACGTCCCGGAGAGTCCGTGATGGATGCGAACGCTTATGTCGTGTTGCGCGTGCTCCACATTCTGGTCGCGGCATCGTGGGTCGGCGCGGCCGGCCTGCTCGCCGTGGTGGTGATGCCCGCGGTCGGCGACGCCGGCGCGGCCGGTGGCCCGTTCCTGGCGTCGCTGCATCGGCGCAAGCTGCATGTGTTCATGGCGGCGAGCGCGTTGCTGACCGTGCTCAGCGGCATCTGGCTTTATTGGGTGCTGACCACGGGTTTCGATCCGGCCATCGTGTGGTCGCGCGGCGGCGTGGCATTCGGAATCGGCGGCCTTTGCGGACTGGTGGCGCTGATCGTCGGCGGCGGCATCATCGGTCCGGGCTTCGCCCGTCTCGCCGAGTTGGCCGAACAGACCGATGCGATGCCGGAATCCCAACGCGCCGCCCACTTGCAACGCCTTGAGGCGATACATCGGCGCACGCTGCTGGCCAGCAAGTGCGCCCTCGCGTTGATGCTGATCGCGTTGGTGCTGATGGCCTCCGGGCATTACGTGTGAACGAGTTGTCGCCGCTTACGCGCTGACCAGCTTCGCCAACTCGGCTTCGCCGAATCCCGCGGCGCGACGTGCTTCGAGGTTGAAGGGACCGCGCAGGCCAGTCGGCACGTATTCCGCGAGCAGCGCGTGGAATGTTGCTTCCGGATCGCGCTGTTCGCGCTCGCAGCAATAGCGGAACCAGCGCGTGCCTGCCGCCACGTGCGGCACTTCCTCGCACAGGATGATTTCCAGAACGTCGGCGGTGGCGTCGTCGCCGACCGAGCGCAGCCGCGCGATCATGCCGGGCGTCACATCCAGCCCGCGCGCTTCGAGCACGCGCGGGACCAGCGCCATCCGCGCAAGACAGGAATCGGCCGTCTTCATCGCCATTTCCCACAAGCCGTTGTGGGCGTCGAAGTCGCCATAGGCGTGGCCGAGTTGCGATAGACGTGCGGACAACATCGCGAAGTGGCGCGACTCGTCGTGCGCGACTGAAACCCAGTCCAGGTAATAATCGTCCGGCATGCCGCGGAAGCGGTACACCGCATCCCATGCGAGATTGATCGCGTTGAACTCGATGTGCGCGACGGCGTGCACCAGCGCGGCGCGGCCCTCTTCGGTACCCAGCCCACGCTGCGGCACGTCGCGCGGCATCACCAGCCGCGGCCGCAAGGGACGGCCCGGCGCACCGATGGGGGCGGGCTGCGATTCGTCGTCGTGCAGCGACAGGCGGCCTTCGCACAACGCATCGAAGGTTTCGCGCGTCAATGCGAGCTTGGCACCCGGCTCGGCGCAATCGATGCAGCGCCTGGCGGCTTCGAACAATTGGCTCATGCGACCCGTGTCGACCCCATTTCGATCCGATCCGCGAGCATGGCCGTTTCGATGGACTGCGGGCGGTATTCGGATTGCGCATACCACTTCAGCCACACCGACGGATCGATGGTCTCGTTGATGCCGCTGCCGATCGCGCGCTGGAACGGCTGTTTGAACAACTTGTAGATACCGCCCATGAAGGCGCCGTAGGAATCGTTGGGCACGTCGAGTTCAGCCCCGGCGGCGGGCATGTAATCCTCGCTGAAAGCGAGCCCCGCGCCCCTGGCCTTGGCCTGCATCCATGCCAGGGTGATTTCCGGAAGCGTATCCGGCTTGTGTCCGGCGCCATCACTCTGTTCGCCACCGCCGATGTCGGAATGCGCGCCCACGAACCAGCGTTGTTCCACTTCGATCTGTTCCGGCTTCCAGGCCACCGCCGACTCGCCGGACTTCAGCGTCGCATCGGGCCGCGTCCATTTGGTCGGCTTGAAGTCGGCGCGGTGTTCGTCCAGCGCCAGCGCCTGATACGCGTACTGCACTATCTTGCTGAGGTCGGTGTCGTGGAACGCGTAGCGGCTGCGCGAAAACGGAAACCACGACGCGACGCCCGGAATACCCAGCGCGCCGACGGTATCCCATACGCCGACGAAGCGGATCAGCACCTCGCGCGAATGCGCGGCGCGAAAAGCCTGCATCGCGGGATCGTTCGGATGCAGGTCGTTGCGATACAGCTTGTAGGCCGCCTCGACGTCGGCCGACGTGACCTCGCCTTTCTCGTCCGGTTTCAGCAAGCCGCATTTGCGAATCAGGCCGCCGAGACTGCGCGCGGTGTAGGCGCCGCGACTGAAGCCGAACAGCCAGATTTCATCGCCCGCGCGCCACGTCTTCGACAACCACCGGAGCCCATCCTCGACGTTGCCGGAAAGGCCCAAGCCGAACGCGCCGCCCAACAGATGCTCGATGCCGGGCTTCACGCCGACGCCGGCGATGTATTTGCAGATCTGTTCTTGGCCCGCGGCATCGGTGGACGCGATCAGCTGCCAGAAGCGTTCCACGTTGGTGCGGGTCTGCGCTTTGCTCCAGGTGCCATCGAACAATGCGATCAGGCGGCGTGGCATGAAGACTCCCCAATCGTAGGGCGGGAGCAACGCAGTGAATCCCGCCGTCAATGCCTAAACGGATTCGATATCCTTCTGCAATGTCGGGCGACCGCGATGGCGGAATGCGCTTCGCTGCTGCCGCCCTACACCAACTCACGCGCTGCGGCGTTGCGCCTTGGCCTCGTCCGAACGCATGAATTCCAACTGACGCAGGTATTCGGAGTCCACGCCGGTGACGTAACGGCCGGAGAAGCACGAATCGTCGAAGTGCTTCAGGTTTTCGTTGCCTTCGGCGACCGCGTCGATGAGATCATCCAGGTCCTGATACACCAGCCAGTCGGCGCCAATCGTTTCACGGATTTCTTCGATGGTGCGACCGTGGGCGACCAGTTCCGCAGGCGCCGGCATGTCGATGCCGTACACGTTCGGATAGCGCACCGGCGGCGCGGCCGAGGCGAAATACACCTTCCTGGCGCCGGCCTCGCGCGCCATCTGCACGATCTGGCGCGAGGTGGTGCCGCGCACAATGGAATCGTCCACCAGCAGCACGTTCTTGTTGCGGAATTCCAGCGGGATCGGGTTGAGCTTGCGGCGCACCGAGCGCACGCGCTGGCCCTGCCCCGGCATGATGAAGGTGCGGCCGATGTAGCGATTCTTGACGAAGCCCTCGCGGAAAGGCACGCCGAGCGCCGCGGCCAGCGTGGAACCCGAAGTGCGCGACGTATCGGGAATCGGAATAACCGAATCGATGTCATGGTCGGGCCGCTCGCGCAGGATTTTGGCGGCGAGTTTTTCGCCCATCCGCAGGCGTGCCTTGTACACCGACACGTCCTCGATCATCGAATCGGGCCGCGCGAGGTACACGTATTCAAAGATGCACGGCGCGTGCACCGCGCCCTCCGCGCAACGCCGCGAGGACAACTTGCCGTCGAGACCGATGAACACCGCCTCGCCCGGCGCGATGTCGCGCAGGCGCTTGAACCCCAGGATGTCGAACGCGACCGACTCCGACGCGCAGGCATATTCCTTGCCCTCGGGCGTGTCACGTTCGCCCAGCACCAGCGGGCGGATGCCGTGCGGATCGCGAAACGCCAGCAGGCCGTAGCCGAGGATCATCGCGACGCAGGCATAACCGCCCTTCGCGCGCGCGTGCACCGCCGCGACGGCCTTGAACAGTTCATCCGACGTCAGCGCATGGCGCTCCTGGATCTGCAGCTCGTGCGCCAGGATATTCAACAGGATTTCGGAATCGGAATCGGTGTTGATGTGGCGGCGATCGTTCTCGAACATCTCGCGCCGCAACTGTTCCGTGTTGATCAGATTGCCGTTGTGCGCGAATGCGATGCCGTACGGCGAGTTCACGTAGAACGGCTGCGCCTCTTCCGAATCCTCGGCGCCCGCGGTGGGATAGCGGCAATGCCCGATGCCCGCGTGGCCGCGTAATTCCTGCATGTCGCGCGTGCCGAACACGTCGCGCACCAGCCCCGGTCCGCGCCGCAGGTGCAGCTTGTGACCATCGTAGGTCGCGATGCCGGCGGCATCCTGCCCGCGGTGCTGCAATACCGTCAGCGCGTCATACAACGCGGTGGCGACTTCGGTCTTGCCGACGATGCCGATGATTCCGCACATGGCGAGGTCTCGAGGTTGCTGGCGGTGCAGACACCGCCTTTCACAGGACGTTATTGTCCCACATCACCGTGCTTCCGGCCGTGTCCGAGTGCACGGGTCGACGCACCTGAGGCGGGCTCGGTGACCGATTCGGCCACGGCGGGATCGGTCATCTGCCGCGCCACGCGCTGCACCGCCGATATGGGGACGTCCGACAGCGCGGGCAAGGACCGGCGGCCGATTTCCACGTAGCGATTCACCTCCGGCGGAAGCTGCCGGCTGAACCAGCCGGCGCCATTCGCGAACGCCGGCAGCAACGTGGATTGCCGCCACCAGCCAGACTCACGCGGCGCGGCAGTGAAACCGAGCATCAGCACCGCGAAGGTGACCAGCAGCAGGCCGCGCGCCAGCCCGAACAGCATCCCGAGAAAGCGGTCACCGCCGCTCAGGCCGCTGACCTTCACCAGCGCACGCAATATCCAGCCGATCAGCGCACCCACGATCAGCACCGCCACGAAACAGGTGACGTAGCCGGCGACGATGCGCGCGGCGGGATCGGCCAGCCAGCCGCCGTAAAGCTGCGCAACCTGGTCGCCGAACGCCCAGGCGACCCAGAATGCGGCGACCCAGCAGACCAGCGACAGCACTTCGCGGATGAAGCCGCGCATCAGCCCGAACAGGGTCGAGAGCGCGAGGACCGCAAGGATGACAATGTCGGCGACGTTCATCGCGATCGAATGGTCCGGCGAAGCGGCTGTTGTGGAAAATCAGGCCAAGGAAGGCCGTTCTGGTGTTTGTGGACTGGAAATATCTCCCCACCGATCCGTCGCGTCATGCAACGATCAGGGATCGATCGCATCAATCAGCCACGATGTTTCCGCTGATCTTCAATTTGTCCGCAATCTGGCCGCGCGTGCTTTCCGCCACGTTGCGGGTGGCGAACGGGCCGGCGCGCACACGCCACAGCTTGCCCTTGGACGTTTTCACGCTGTCGACATAGCCGTCGAAGCCCTGCCCGCGCAGACGGTCGCGCAGCTTGTTGGCGGACGACTCGTCGCTGAACGCGGCAAGCTGCACCGCCCACGCGCCCGACTGGCCCGCGGCAATCGCGGATGAAGGCGCGTCACCGTTCTGGTTGACCGTGCCGGATTCGACCGTCATCGACACGCGTTCGATGTCCTTCAGCTTCAGGCGCGCGGCTTCGGCCTCGGCACGGCTGTGGAACGGCCCCACGCGCACGCGCGTCACGGATTTCCCTTGCAAGGTTTCCGGCGTGGCCAATGCGCTGAAGCCGTTCTGTTTGGCTTTCGCCACCAGCTTGTCGGCGCTGGCGTGATTGGCATAAACACCCAGGTTCACCGAGTAGATCGTGCCGGCTGCCGCGCCGGCACCGCCGGGCAGCGGCCCGGCGTTGGCCGATGCCGCGGGCGGCGCCTTGGCCACCTCGGGCGCGGACACGGCATTTGAGGCAGCCGGCGCCTGCGCGACGAATGCGGACGTCGGCGAGGCAACGGGCGCCGACGCGACAGGCGCCGAAGTAACCGGCGCGTTGGTCGCGGCGATCGGCAGCGACGACGCAGCCGATCGCGGTTGCGCGGCGCGGTTGCTCAAGTCGAGGGTCGCGACGTGGTCCGGATCGACGAGGGTCGCCTGCGCGCTGGAGCCCGCGCTGGCGGCATCCGGCCCGACCTGCAGGATGCGCGTCTGCAATTCGCCGCTGGGTTCCGGCGGAATTTTCATGCTGACCGACTGCGATCCCGAATTGGAATGGCCGGGCAGCAACATCGGCACGAAGATCACCGCCAACGCGATCAACACCACCGCGCCGAGCAGACGTTTTTTCAGGCCTGAATCCATATATGCGACACCACAATGCGAGGCATTGGCGTTGAGCTGTGCACCGCCGGCGCGTCAGCTCGAAACGCCGAAATCACGGGTGGAAGGAATTATACGCACGCAGTACCGGCGCCACGACATGGAAACTGCCGAACGCAAGGATGCGATCCGCGTGCGATGCTTCCGCATGCGCGGCGGCCAGCGCGGCGGGAATGTCCGAATGCTCACTGCAGACGGCCTCCGGCAACGTGGTACGCACGCGTTGCGCCAGCCGCGCGATGGTTTCACCGCGCGGCGATTCGTCGAGTAGACCCACCATATACCAGAGGTCGATCCGTGCGCCCAGAGCAGCCACCACGCCCTCGATGTCCTTGTCGGCGAGCGCGCCAAACACGGCACGGGTGACGCCTGAAACGGGATGACGATCCAGCCATCGCGCCAATTCGCGTGCCGCTTGCGGATTGTGGCCAACGTCGACGACGAGATCGGGATGGTCGGACAAGTGCTGCAAGCGACCTGCAAGCATCGGGCTCCGAACGTCATCCGATTTCCCGAGCGCGCGCGCATCCCAGCGCACGCGATCGCCCAACACATGCAGCGTCGCGAGCGCGGTCGCCGCGTTTCGGTACTGGAACGCACCTTCCAGTGCCAGCTCGCCGCGCAAAACGATTTTGGGAGCGTCGTCCGCCCGCGCGACATACCGCGGTTGCGCGGGATCGCGGTGCCACCACGCCAACGCGTCGATTTGCGGCTCCCAGCCGAAGTCGCGCCCCAGAATCTCCGCACGCGCGCCGAGCGTGCGTGCGTGCTCCAGCAGCGACTGCGGCGGATCGGTTTCGCCGACGATCGCAGGTCGCCCACCGCGAAAAATGCCCGCCTTTTCGCGACCGATCGCCTCGCGGTCGGGCCCCAGGTATTCCATGTGGTCCAGGTCGACGGTGACGACCACCGCGCAATCGGCATCGACGATGTTCACCGCGTCCAGCCGACCGCCCAACCCGACTTCCAGCACCGCAACGTCGAGATTCGATCGCGCGAAAATGTCGAACGCAGCCAACGTGCCGAATTCGAAGTACGTCAATGTGGTGTCGCCACGTGCGGCTTCGACGCGCTCGAACGCATCGATCAATGTGGCATCTTCAACTTCGATGCCATCCACGCGCACGCGTTCGTTGTAGCGCAGGATGTGCGGCGAGGTATAGGACCCCACGCGCATGCCGCCTGCCCGCAGCATCGCTTCAAGGAATGCGACGGTCGAACCCTTGCCATTGGTGCCACCGACCGTGATCACCGTCGGTGCAAGTCCCGGCGCGCCCATGCGTTTCCATGCGTCGCGCACGCGTTCGAGGCCCATGTCGATGCCGCGCGCGTGAATCTGCTGCTGGTACGCCAGCCATTCTTCGAGAGTGCGTCGCATGAACCGTCCGAATCCGGGTCGACCCTGTATTGTCGCATCCGGGCTGCCGACCAAACCCGTCCGCTCGCCCGCCAAACGAAATGGGCGCCCGAAGGCGCCCATTCGCGTGTTGCGATTTCGCCCGGAACGCGATCAGGCGCCCGCGACGACGTGCACCTTCACCGGTGTTTTCACGTCGGCGTGCAGCGACACCTCGACGTCGTAATCGCCGATGTTGTGGATCGCGCCTTCCGGCATGATCACTTCGCTCTTCTCCAGCGCGAGGCCCTGCGCCGTGAACGCGTCGGCGATGTCGCGCGGACCGATCGAACCAAACAGCTTGCCCTCGGGACTGGCATTGGCGTTGATGGTGGTCTCGGCATTTTCGAATTTCGCGGCGCGGCCCTGCGCATCGGACAGCAGTGTGTCGGCCTTGGCCTGGTATTCGGCACGCTTGGCCTCGAACGATTCGAGGTTGGCCTTGGTGGCGGGCACGGCCTTGCCCTGCGGCACCAGGTAATTGCGGCCGTAACCCGGCTTCACCTTGACCTTTTCGCCGAGCGCACCGAGGTTCTTCACTTTTTCCAGCAGGATGATTTCCATAAAACTCTCCGATCAAACAAAATGATTGTCGGAATACGGCAGCAACGCCAGGAACCGCGCGCGCTGCACCGCCGTGGACAACTGGCGCTGATAGCGCGCCTTGGTGCCGGTGATGCGGCTGGGGACGATCTTGCCGGTTTCGGTGACGTACTGCTTCAGGGTGGCAAGATCCTTGTAGTCGATGTGCTCCACGCCCTCGGCGGTGAAGCGGCAGAATTTGCGGCGACGGAAAAACTTGGACATGTTAGTGTCTCCGGACTTCTTGTTTCTGGTCGGGCGAGGCATCAGGCTGCTTCCCGATCGTCGCGATCATCGCTTTCGTTGTCGTCATCGCGGCGGCGGGACGGCTTGTCGTCCTTGCCAGCCTTCATGATGAGCGACGGTTCGGTTTCGGCTTGATGCCATGCCACGATCATGTGGCGCAACACTGCATCGTTGAAGCGGAAGCCCGCTTTCAGCTCGGCGACGGCCTTGGGCCCGCACTCGATGTTCATCAGAACATAGTGGGCCTTGGCGAGGTGCTGGATCGGATAGGCGAGCGGGCGACGGCCCCAGTCTTCGAGACGATGGACCTTGCCGCCTTCGGCTTCGACCAGCGCCTTGTAGCGCTCGATCATGCCGGGCACCTGCTCGCTCTGGTCCGGATGGACCAGGAACACGACTTCATAATGACGCATTGTGATTCCTCATGGGTGTCGCCAGGGCATGTACCGTGGCGCGGCAGCCTCCCGACCCGAACGATTCCGGCGGTGAGGCGAGGGTCTTCGGCTACCTAAATCGCCGACCGAAGAGCGGAAATGGTACGGGAAACGCCGTTATGGCGCAAGCAGAAAACCGGGACGACGACGGGTGGTATGGGCGCCCGTCAGGGCCTCACGCGGCGGAGTTGGCGAAGATTGCCGAAACCGCGCCTCGCTATCCGTTGGCCATCGCCTGCTGGTCCACGGTGAAGCTTTCCCCGCAGCCGCACTCCCCGGTGGCGTTGGGATTGTGGAACACGAACGCGGCATTCAGGCCCTCGCGCGCGTAGTCGATGCGGGTGCCTTCCACAAACGGCAGCGCCTTGGCGGCCACCACCAGCTTGATGCCGTCAACCTCGAACACCTTGTCATCGCCGGTCACCTCGCTGGCCAGGTCGACGGTGTAGCCGAAGCCCGAGCAACCCGTGCGCTTGATGCCGAAGCGGATGCCCGGCGCCGCCGGGTTCTTCGCCAGGAAATCGCGCATGCGCGCGGAAGCGGTCGGGGTGAGTTCGATTGGCATGGCGGATATCGGTTGCGTGTGTGGGTCGGTTATTATCGCGCGTTCGTCTTTCCAATACATGGCCCATCGAGGGCACGGATTCAAGCCATGGCAACCTTGAGCGTGAAACAGGCACTCGCCGGCGGCGCCCCGCAGGGCGACACCGTCGAAGTGCGCGGCTGGGTGCGCACCCGCCGCGATTCCAAGGCCGGCTTGTCATTCGTGAATTTGAGCGACGGTTCGTGCTTCGCGCCCTTGCAAGTAGTCGCGCCCGCAACGTTGCCGAACTACGCGAGCGACGTGCAGAAACTCTCGGCCGGTTGCGCGATCGTGGCGCGCGGCAAGCTGCTGCCCTCCCAAGGCAAGGGCCAAGCGTTCGAACTGCAAGCCGACACGATCGAAGTGCTCGGTTTCGTCGAAGACCCGGAAACCTATCCGATCCAGCCCAAGCAACACTCGCCTGAATTCCTGCGCGAGGTTGCCCATCTCAGGCCGCGCACCAATCTGTTCGGCGCGATTTCGCGGGTGCGCCATACCATGATGACGGCGCTCCACCGGCACCTGACGTCGGAAGGTTTCTACTGGGTCAACACCCCGATCATCACCGCCTCCGACGCCGAGGGCGCCGGCGACATGTTCCGCGTCTCGACGCTGGATCTCGCCAACCTGCCACGCGACGACAAGGGCGCGATCGACTTCAAGCAGGACTTTTTCGCGCGCGAAGCGTTCCTCACCGTCTCCGGCCAGTTGAACGTTGAGGCGTACTGCCTCGCGCTTTCAAGGGTCTACACCTTCGGCCCGACCTTCCGCGCCGAGAACTCCAACACGCCGCGGCATCTCGCCGAGTTCTGGATGTGCGAACCGGAAATCGCGTTCGGCGACCTCGCCGCGGACGCCGATTGCGCGGAGGCCTTTCTGAAGGCCGTCTTCAAGGCCGTACTTGAAGAGCGCGCCGACGACATGGCCTTCTTCGCCGAACGCGTCCAGAAAGATGCCATAACCCGTCTCGAAAAATTCATCGCCGCGCCCTTCGAGCGTATCGACTACACCGATGCAATTGAGGCTTTGCAGAACTCCGGACAGAAATTCGAATTCCCGGTCGAATGGGGCGTGGACCTGCAAACCGAGCACGAACGCTGGCTGGCCGAAACCCACATCGGCCGCCCGGTGGTGGTGATGAACTACCCCGAGAAAATCAAGGCGTTCTACATGCGTCTCAACGACGACGGCAAGACCGTCGCCGCGATGGACGTGCTGGCACCCGGCATCGGCGAGATCATCGGCGGCTCGCAACGCGAAGAGCGGCTGGATCATCTCGATCGGCGCATGCAGCAGTTCGGCCTCGATCCCGCGCACTACCAGTGGTACCGAGACCTGCGTCGCTACGGCACGGTGCCGCACGCCGGTTTCGGCTTGGGCTTCGAGCGCCTGCTGGTGTACGTATGTGGACTTTCGAATATCCGGGACGCGATTCCCTACCCGCGCACACCCGGCCACGCGGAGTTCTGACGAGCACGTGGAAACTCCGTGATGCCGGGCCGGTCGAAGCCTTGACGGTCCGATCAGGCCCAATTCCGGAAAGCACGACTTTCGACCCGTTTTTTGTCGCGCCGCAGCCTTTACACTGCCTGAACCGTCATCCTCGGCGCCGCCGGGACGAGCGTCCCGCGGGGCTTCCGTACTCCGTTTCAAAACACTCGCCGTGATCCGTTTTCTCCGCCTTGCCGCCTTTGCGTGCCTTGCCCTTCTGCTGACTGCGTGCAGCCACGTGGTCAGGTTGCCGTTGCTGGGGGGCTTCGACAGCACCCCACCGCCGTCGCGCAACGCGGCCCTGCAGGATCTCAAGGACGCGACGCCGTGCTGCCACGTGTGGGCCGACCTGCCCTACCACGACGCATTGCCGGACGAGCCACGCGAATTCACGCTCGACAATTTCAGCCCGATCGCGGACATCGATGGCGACCGCACGCATTTCCTCACGTTCGTGCTGCCCAAGTTCAAGAACCCGTATCGCGTGGTATTCCAGACGCAGCCCAGCGCGCGGCATCTCGGCAACAGCTTCCTGCTGGCGCCCACGGTGACGCTGTTGAACGCCAACTACCAGCCGCTTTCCAGCACCGACGTTTCGCTGTGCGTGTACATCAACTGGCGGCCGAGCATGTCGGGGGGATTCGGCGCGGTGAAGGTCGACAACCCCAACGCGCAATACCTGGTCGTGACCACGTCGCAGAAGCAGCTCACGTCGACCACGTACTGGGCGCAATCACCGACCAGCTTCAGCAACGTCAACGTGCCATCGGCGTCGGCTTTCGCGAGCATCCGCTCGGCGGCCCCCGTCACCAGCGGGAACTTCAAAGTCCCGCACGGTCCGGAAGGCACGCTGACGCTTGGCAAGATGACGCCGGCATATGCCAGCGCGGTCGACAACGGCCTGTGCGGCAAGCCCACCGTGGGCGCCGGGCTGTTGCCCGAATTGCGCAACGCGCTGCGGAATCGCTAGAGAAGCTTTGTTCTTGCTCGTCATCCCGGACGCGGCGCAGCCGCGATCCGGGACCCAGTGCCTTTGAAAAAAGCGGCACGCAAGGTACCGGGTACACGCGCGCCGTTCATGATGCCTTTCGCGCCGCGGCAGCGTTCGCGTTTGCCGGCCTGCAACCGCGGTCCTGCTTGCACCGGCATGACGAAACGGGTTCACTGCTCGCTTCATTCCCGCGCGGAGCATGAAATGGATCTCGATCTGACCGGCCGCCATGCGCTCGTTTGCGGCGCATCGCAGGGCATCGGCCGCGCCTGCGCGGTGGAGCTTGCGCAACTTGGCGCGAACGTCACCGCCCTCGCCCGCCGCGAAGACGTGCTGAAGCAACTGGTCGAAGAACTGCCACGCACGCATGCATCGCAAACGCACGATTTCGTGGCGGCCGATTCCGGCGACACGGACGGTCTGCGCGCAGCCGTGGCAAAGCTGGTCGCTGCGCAACCCGTACACATCCTCGTCAACAACTCCGGTGGACCGCCACCCGGCCCCGTACACGGCGCGAAAGTGGACGCATTCCTCGACGCGTACCGCAAACACCTCCTCGCCAACCACGTGCTTGCGGAAACCGCGATTCCCGGCATGCAGGCGGCGAAGTACGGCCGCATCGTCAACATCATCTCCACCTCGGTGAAGGAACCCATCCGGGGACTCGGCGTGTCCAACACCACGCGCTGGGCGGTCGCGAGCTGGTCCAAAACGCTGGCGAGCGAACTCGCGCCGTTCGGCATCACCGTCAATAACGTGTTGCCGGGTTCGACGAAAACGCCGCGCATCGAACAGATCGTGCAAACCCGCGCGCAGAAAACCGGCGTCGATATCGAAGCCATGCAGCGCGAAATGGAATCCGAAATCCCGATGCAGCGTTTCGCCGATCCTTCGGAAATTGCCGCGGCAGTTGCATTCCTGTGCTCGCCAGCGGCCGCATACATCACGGGCATCAACGTCCCAGTGGATGGCGGGCGCACCCGTTCGCTCTGACGCCCGGGTTGCGCCACGCGCCGTAAAACCCGACACTGTGATGGATTGGAGGCCGGCCTGTCGCCGGCGGGGAATCCTTCCACGACGTGGCGCCAGACAAGCCCGGTTTCCTCGAGGAACTGCAACGCCGCCACGTATGGCGCGTCGCGGCTGCCTACGCGGTGGCCGGCTGGTTGCTGGTGCAGGTCGCCACGCAGGTCTTTCCGATCTTCCACATGCCGGACTGGACCGCGCAAATCGTCGTGCTGCTGGTGGCGCTCGGTTTTCCGATCGCAGTGATCTTCGCCTGGATATACGAGATCACGCCCGAGGGCGTGCGCCGCACCGTCGCCGCCGATTCGCCCGACGCGCGGCCGGAACACGCCAACCGCCAGATCAGCCGCAAGCTCAATACCGTGATCGTCGCCGTGCTGGTACTCGCCGTGGCATTGCTCGGTTGGCGGCTGCTGGCGGTGCGGCATGCCGGGAACGCATCGGCGGTGAAAACCATCGCGACGGCGCAAGCGCAAACGTCCGAAACGACCGCCACGACGGCCGCCGCTCCGCCCGCATCCGCGCCCGCCACCTTCCAACCGCCGGCCGACACCTTGGTCGTGCTGCCGTTCGCCAACCTGGCTGGCGATCCGAAGCAGCAATATTTCAGCGATGGCATCACCGAAGAACTCACCAACGCGCTCGGCCAAAACACCAGCCTACACGTGATCGCGTGGGATACGGCCTCGAAATATCGCGACCGCACGCAATCGGCCACCGAGATCGCCAAAGCGCTGAATGTCGCCAACGTGTTGACCGGCAAGATTCTGCGCCAGGGCAGCGAAGTACGGGTGATCGTGGAACTGGTCAACGCCCGTACCGGTTACCAGACCTGGTCGTCGCATTATGACGACTCACTTTCCAACATCTTCCAGGTGCAGGACAAGATCACAGCGTCGATCTCGGATGCACTGAAGGTGAAGTTTGCTGCCGCACACGCAGCGCAAACGGTAAACCCTGAAGCACACGACCTGGTGCTGAAGGCGCGCGCCTTGATGCAGACCGCCCGCTACGCCGCGCCCTACGAACAGGCACGCAAACTGCTGGAGCAAGCCATCGCCATCGCGCCCGATTATGCAGACGCCCACGCGCTGCTGGCCCGCGATTTGAACGACCTGACCCAATTTTCAACCCTGACTTTGAAGGATGCGTTGCCCAAGGTCCGCGAAGAGGCCAACAAGGCACTACAACTCGACCCGGGCAATGTGGATGCGATCCTTGCACTGGCCAGCGCCAACTTGAGCGAAGGCAGGAACGCCGAGGCCCGCAAAGGCTTTCAACGCGCGATCGAACTCGACCCCAGCAACGCGACCGCGCATCTGGATTACGGAATTCTGCTGCCGCTCCAACCCTCATTGGCAGAAACGCTGGAAGCGGCACGGCTCGACCCCGACAACGCCACGGCGCAGAACAATCTTGTGACCACTTACATGAATCTCGGCGAGTACCAAAATGCGCTTCCGCCTTTGCTGACGCTGACCAAATTGGCGCCACGCAGCCCTACCACGGCCTTCGGTCTCGCCCAAGATTACGCGCTCCTGCACCGCGATCAGGACGCCATCAAGGCGTTCGATCTCGTGCACCCCGACACAGCGTTGGGCAGGCAATTTGTTGCCGCCGGCGAGCTGGCCTACCGATCTGTGCTGGATCCGAAACTGCACACGCAGGCGTTGGCCGCCGCGGACGCGTTGCGCCAACGACCCGACCTCGGCCCCGACTCCCTTTACAACCTTTTCGCGGTCTATCTCGTGTTGGACAAGAAAGACGTGGCGTTGAATCTGCTGGGTCGCTCCTGCGAACCGGAGCCATTCTCCTGCAGCGACTTTGCCGTCAATCCGACCTACATTCCCTTGCGCGGCGACCCGCGCTTCGAGGCAATGGCGAAGAAATACGCTACCACCTCGCAATCGCCCGCTTCGGGATCGCCATTGTCTTCGTCACCTTAAAGTGTGTTCACCCGCGCGCTCGCGAAGGGAGTCGCGCGCAACGCACGCGGGGGATGGCGTTCACAACGAAGCGACCCATATGGCCGCGAACGGCAAAAGCGCATCCCCCTCTCGCGCTGCGCGCGCGTTCGCTTCGCTCCGCCCTTCCTGCGGAAGGGGGAAGACAACGGCATGCGCTAAGCTTGCGCGATGGAAACCATCGCGCTCGCCAATCTGATCGACGGGAAGCTTGCAGCTCCCGCGAGTGGCGCGTACCTGGACGTGTTCGAACCCGCGACCGGGAAGATTTACGCGCGCTGCCCGGATTCCGATGCATGCGACGTGGAGGCTGCAGTCGCCGCGGCGGAGCGCGCGGCACCGGCATGGGCGGCGTTGTCGGCGGGCGAGCGCGCAAGGCATCTGCACCGACTTGCCGATGCGGTGGAAACGAGACTCGATGAATTGGCGCGCGAGGAATCGCGCGACAGCGGCAAGCCGGTGAAACTCGCGCGCAGCGTGGACATTCCGCGCGCGGTTTCGAATCTGCACTTCTTCGCCGAGGCGATCACGCAATGGCCGGGCGAATCCCACGTCGATGCACGCGCGATCAACATCACCTTGCGCCAACCGCTGGGCACGGTCGGCTGCATTTCGCCGTGGAACCTGCCGCTTTACCTTTTCACCTGGAAGATCGCGCCGGCGCTTGCTGCGGGCAACGCCGTGGTTGCGAAGCCCTCGGAAATCACGCCGTTCACCGCGTTCCGGTTGTCGGAACTCGCAATCGAATGCGGCTTGCCGGCCGGCGTGCTGAACATCGTGCACGGCTTGGGGCCGAAGGTCGGGCAGAGCATCGTCGAACACCCAAAAATCAAGGCCGTATCGTTCACGGGTTCGACGCGCACCGGCGCGTTCATCGCCCAAGCTGCGGCAAAGCAATTCAAGAAAGTGTCGCTGGAAATGGGCGGCAAGAATCCCGCGATCGTCTTCGCCGACGCCGATCTCAGTGACGCAAACCTCGACACCATCGTGCGCTCGGGTTTCGCCAACCAGGGCGAAATCTGCCTGTGCGGCTCGCGCTTGCTGGTGCAGCGCTCGATCTACGAGCGCTTCCGCGAGCGCTATCTGGCCAAGGTGCGCGCGTTGCGCGTGGGCGATCCGCAAGAGGCCGGCACCGACCTGGGCGCCATGGTGTCGCGCGAGCATTTCGACAAGGTCATGCGTTCAATCGCGCAGGCGCGCGCGGAAGGCGGCCAAGTGCTCTGCGGCGGCAACGCGCTGAA
>DATEDI010000033.1:0-11322 GCA_035281745.1 Rhodanobacteraceae bacterium | reverse complement strand
TTCCGGGTTCCGGCCCAATGAAGCCGGGCCGGCCCCGGAATGACGACAAGTGTGGAATCCCGAATCCCGGAACACTGATTCCGGGTTTTGCCCGCACAAAACGCGGGCGCCCCGGAATGACGACTTGCATGTTGTTCTTTCCGAGTTCCGAGTCCCGGCTCTTATTGCCCGCGCATCCTGCCAAGGAACCGCGCGCCGTCGTTGCCCATCGTTGGCAGCTTGATCTTGCCGATGGCGTTGATGCGTTCCTCGGCCATCCGGTCGGCGGCTTTGTAGGTCGGGATGCCGTCGCGGTCGGCGATCTGGAAGATGCGGCCGACGTTGTAGTAGATGCTGCGCATCATGCACATCGCGCGCTCGCGGTTGTAGCCGTCGATTTCCAGCGACACGTTCATCACGCCGCCGGCATTCACCGCGTAATCGGGCGCGTACACCACGCCGCGCTTCATCAGCTCATCGCCGATCTGATCGGTGGAAAGCTGGTTGTTGGCGGCGCCGCAGATGATCTTGGCCTTGATGCGATCGATGGTCTGTTCGTTGACGGTGCCGCCCAGTGCGCAGGGGCTGAACACGTCGCAATCGACGTCGTAGATCTCGTCGATGCCGACCGCCTCGCAGCCGAGTTCATCGACGCAGCGCTGCACCGCTTCCTTGTTGATGTCGGTGACGAACACCTTGGCGCCCTGTTCGCGCAGCAGCTTGATGAACTCGCTGCCGACATGGCCCGCACCCTGCACCGCGAAGCGGTATTTGCCGACGTCCTCGTTGCCGTGCTTGTAGTTCAGCGTCGCCATCACGCCCTGCAGCGCGCCGAACGCGGTGAACGGCGAGGGGTCGCCCGAACCGCCGTGCACCTGGTGCACGCCGGTCACGAATTCGGTTTCGCGGTACACGTATTCCATGTCGTTGACGTCGATGCCGACGTCTTCGGCGGTGATGTAGCGGCCGTGCAGCGAGTTGACGAAACGACCCAGCGAACGGAACAGCGCTTCCGATTTGTCCTTGGCGGGATCGCCGATGATCACGGCCTTGCCGCCGCCGAGGTTCAGGCCCGCCACCGCGTTCTTGTAGGTCATGCCGCGCGAGAGGCGCAGCACGTCGTTCAATGCTTCCTCGTCGGTCTTGTACGGCCACATGCGCAGGCCGCCCAGCGCCGGACCCAGCACGGTGTTGTGGATCGCGATGATGGCTTTCAGGCCGGCGTCCTTGCTCTGGCAGAACACGACCTGCTCGTGGCCGGTGGTGGCGATGGTTTCGAAAAGCATCGGGGTACTCCAGTTGCGCGCGGCTCGCGCGCGGTTGGCATCAAGGCGCCGATGGCGCCGCGTCGGGAAAGCGAGGCCAGCCGGGCTTCGAAGTGGCCCGGTCTTGCGTTCGCAGCCGCCTAGTGTAACCGCAGATCGCGGCGCGGGGCTGGCGCTGGCGTACGTTGCACATCAAGACAAGTGTGCAAGTGCATGAATATGTGCGGCTTGTGGACGCCGGTTGCGCCTCTGCGGCACGGCAGGCAGGATGCCTCCCTTCACCTGACCGCCTGACCATGGAGCGCCGATGTCGACGACTGCCCCCGTTCGTTGTTGCATCGTCGGCGGCGGACCGGCCGGCATGATGCTGGGCCTGTTGCTGGCGCGCGCAGGCGTGCCGGTGACGGTGCTGGAAAAACACGGCGATTTCCTGCGTGATTTTCGCGGCGACACCGTGCATCCCTCGACGCTCGCGATCCTCGACGAGATCGGCCTGCGCGACAGCTTCGACAAGCTGCCGCAGCGCCGCATCGATCACCTCGCCGGCATCGTCGCGGGCCGCCAGCAGCAAATCGTCGATTTCCGCGGCCTTGAGCCTTATGGTTATCTCGCGCTGGTTCCGCAATGGGATCTGCTGGACATGCTGGCCGACGCCGGACGCAAGCTGCGCGGCTTCGATTTGCGCATGCGGCATCAGGCGACGGCATTGATCGAAGAAAACGGGCGCACCGTCGGCGTGCGTGTGAAATCGCCGGAAGGCGATTACGACCTGCACGCGGATCTCGTGATCGCCTGCGACGGCCGCCATTCGACCTTGCGCGAATCGGCGGGGCTGAAGGCGCGCGAATACGGCGCGCCGATGGACGTGTTGTGGTTCCGGATGCCGCGCAGCGAATCCGATCCGCAGGACACCTTCGGCATCGTCGATCGCGGCCACATGATGGTGCTGCTCAACCGCAGCAATGATCGGGCCGGCGAATGCCGGTCCGGTCATGCGTCCCAAGGACGGGACGCACGCGGATCGAGCGAGTTGCCCGACCCGCCGGAGTCGAGTCCGGGCGTGTACCGGACTCGACGTGTCGAAGCGGGTCAGGAGGACCCGTCTTCGACCGAAGGTTATTGGCAGGTGGCGTTCCTGGTGCCGAAGGGCAGCGACGCCACATTGCGCGCGCGATCCATCGACGCGTTGCGGGAAACCGTGTCGCAACTCGCCCCATTCCTGGCCGATCGGCGCGACGCGATCGAATCCTGGGATCAGGTGAAAACGCTGGAGGTGCAGGTGGATCGTCTCGAACGCTGGTATGCGCCGGGCCTGCTCCTGATCGGCGACGCTGCACACGCGATGTCGCCGATTGGCGGGGTCGGCATCAACATGGCGATCCAGGATGCGGTGGCCGCGGCCAATGCGCTGGCGCGACCGTTGCGAGAGGGCGGTGCGATCGACGAGTCGCTGCTCGCACGAATCCAGCAGCGCCGCGAATGGCCGGTAAGGGTCGTGCAGCGCGTGCAGATCACGATGCAAAAACACCTGATCTCGCGCGTGCTGGAACAAGCGGGGGAACCACCGCGCGTGCCGGCGCTGCTGCGCTTCCTGCTGGGTTTTCGGACGGTCCGACATCTGCCGGCGCGACTGTTCGGTTACGGTTTGCGGCAGGAGCACGTCCACACGCCAGCGCTTGATTGAATAGAACGGTCATGCTATTGTGTGGTGCATGATCCTGTCTGCAGCCACCGCCAAGGGCGTCGCCACGCACGGCGCCATCGTCGAGCGCGCGATCGAACTGGTGCGCAAGCAGGGGCTGGAAAGCCTTTCGATCGGCGGCCTCGCGCAGGCCGCGGCGATGTCCAAGAGCGGCGTGTTCGCGCACTTCGGTTCGCGCGAAGATTTGCAGTTGGCCGTACTGGACGCCGTGGCCGAAGATTTCTCGCAGCAGGTGCTCGCGCAGGCATTCCACCAGCCGCGCGGCGTGCAGCGATTGCGCGCGATCCTGGCGGGCTGGATGGATTGGACCCACGGCGCGGGCTGCCCGATGATCGCCGCTGTCATCGAATACGATGACCGGCCGGGCACGATTCGCGACCGCGTCGTGCATTGGCAGCGGCGTCTGCGCGAAGCGCTGACCCGTGCGGTGCAACTGGCGATCGAGACCGGCGAACTGCGCGCAGGTACCGATCCGGCCCAGTTCGCGTTTGAAATGTTCGGCGTCGTGCTGGTGCTGCACCACGACACCCGCCTGTTCGGTGGCACCGACGCCATCGTGCGCGCCACCCGCGCGTTCGATCGGCTGGTCGCCGACCACGCGACCTGACCCTTTATCCCCGAGCGAAGAGCATGCAAATTGCAACCCATACAAATAGCACGACCGTTCGAAACACTCTTTCGCTCGCGATGCTGCGCACCGTCAACCGATTTGGCAGCCAGTTCGCGCCCGACGCCACCGCACGGCGCGCGGCGCGGTTGTTGTGCACGCCTTTTGCTGCGGGTCGTGTCCGCGCGCGCAATGCCGATGATGAAGGCGCGACGCGAAGTGATCTCGACATCGACGGCCGCCGCGTGGCCGTTTATCAGTGGGGCGATTTGCGATCGCAGCCGCGCGTGTTGCTGGCGCATGGCTGGTCGAGTTACGCGTTGCGGTTCCTGCCGTGGGTGCGCGCGCTGCGTGAGGCCGGCTACGCAGTGATCACCTTCGATCAACCGGGGCACGGCAACAGCGACACGGGGCGCTGCACGCTGGCCTGCTTCGCGCAAACGCTGCGACATGTCGCGGACAAGTACGGTCCGTTCGAAGCAATCGTCGCCCACTCGATGGGCGCAACGGCGGCGATGTTGGCGCTGGCCGAGGGCATCGTGGCGCGTCGCGTGGTGCTCATCGCACCGGCGGCCGATCCCGATGCCGCAACCACCCGCTTCGCGTGCAAGGTCGGCCTGGTCGGTGGCATCGTGCCGCGCATCCAGCATCATCTCGAAGCGCAGACCGGCGTGACCGTGCGCGAATTGACCGCGCATGTACGGGTACCGTCACTGGCGGCGCCGGCATTGGTGATCCACGATCTCGCCGATTCCGAAGTGCCGTGGGAAGAGGGCGAAAGCTACGCGCGCCACTGGCCCGGCGCCCGCCTGCTCAGCACCGAAGGTCTCGGCCACAGTCGCATCGTCAATGATGCCGCCACCATCGACGCGGGCCTGCGCTTCCTGCGCGGCGAGGTGGTCGGCCAACGCGTGACGTCCTCGCCGAACCTGCCGTTCGGGATCGCGTGATGCACCGCATGTTATGGAACGGTTCGACCCGCACATGAAAAAAGCCCGGCGCTGACACGCCGGGCTTCGTTTCGACACATCGGTCATCAGTGACGATCGCCACCGTGTCCGCGATCATGCCCACGGTCACCATCACGGTCATGCCCGCGGTCGTGTTTATCCCATCCGCGATGGCGACCGTTGTCGTGGTGTCCGCGCCAGTGCGGGTCGCGGCCCCAATACGAGCGGTGATAATTCCAGCGACCGTCGTGCTGCACCCAGCGCGGGCTGTAGTAGACGTAGCCCGGACGTGCACGGTGCCACAAGCCGCCGATCCATACGTAGCTGCCGCCGTTCCAGTTCCAGTAGCCCGGCGCCCACACGTAACCCGGACGTGGCGCCGGCATCACTTCGTAGCGCGGCGGTGGCGGCGGCGTTCCGACGCTCAAGCTGAAACTCACCTGCGCGGATGCCGTCGGCGCGAAACTCGTGACCCCGCCCACGGCGACCGCGAGCGCGGCAAGCAATGCAAGTTTGCGTGTCTGCACGAAACACCTCCGTCATGATCGGCCGAATGTTGGCCTTGGCCCCGAGAGTATCGACGAATCCGGCGATCACATCTTTTAACCAGTCGTTCATTCAGACGACGTCGGGTTTGCCGTTCAGCACGCGTTAGAGTGAAACGATGAGCCAGACTGCCATCGATCTTCGTCGACCATCGCTTGGTGGACCCCGTTCCGGCACGCGACCGGCATGATTGATTTGCAGCAACATGCCGCACGCCGGATACGCGTCAAACCGCGTACTGCGTGACGATGCGCTTCAGGCTGCGCACGCCGGCGTCGATCGCACGTTCGTCGACCGAACCGTATCCGATGATCAGCCCGCTGCACGCACCCGGCTGCCGGTAGCAGTGCGAGAGCGGTCGCACCGACACGCCGACTTGCGCGGCATGCCGCGACAAGGCGATGTCGTCCGTGCCGTCCGGCAGCAGCGCCGACAATTGCATGCCGGCTTCGGCGCCGGTTGCCTGCAACGTGCAAGGCAGGTGTTTCGTGATCGCTTCCAGCAACGCGGCACGGCGCGCCGCGTACAGTCCGCGCATGCGACGGATGTGCCGCGCGAAATGGCCTTCGCGGATGAAATCGTTGAGGGCTTGCTGCGACAGGCTGGGCGAGAAGGTATCCAGCGCATCGCGGCAGGCGCGAAAAGCCGCCAGCAGGTCTTTCGGTATCACCAGGTAGCCCAGCCGCAAGGCGGGGAACATCACCTTGCTGAAGGTGCCCATGTAGATCACCCGCGCGTCCGCATCCAGCCCTTGCAGCGATGCGACCGGCTTGCTGTCGAATCGATATTCGCTGTCATAGTCGTCCTCGACGATCCAGCTGCCTGCGCGTGCCGCCCATTGCAGCAGTTCGATCCGGCGGGCGGCGCTCAAGGTGGCGCCGAGCGGAAATTGATGCGAAGGCGTGATGAAGGCGACCCGCGCCGACGGGGCGTGGCGCATCCCCTCGGTCGCGTCCAGGCCATCGCGATCGACCCGTACCGGCACCGGCACGGCGCCAACCGCCGCCAACGCCTGGTAGGTGCCGGCGTAACACGGTTCCTCCACCCACGCCTCGTCACCGGGGTCGAGCAACGCGTGCGCGCAGATTTGCAGGCCGTGCTGGATCCCGGCAGTGATCAAAACCTGCGAGGCATCGGCACGCACGGCGCGAGCCACCGCGAGATATTCGGCGATGGCCTCGCGCAGTGGCAGGAATCCCATCGGATCGCCGTAGGCCAGCGCATCGGCATCGGCGTGCCGCGTGTGCCGCTGGATCAGGCGCGCCCAGGTGCCGAGGGGAAACTGATCCAGCGCCGGCACGCCGACCCGGAAAGCGCCCTGGGTTTCAAGCCAAACCTGCTCGGGGCCCGCCATCGCGGACGCGCGGCTGGCGACACGGCGCGCAGCCGGGCGGACAGGTGCGATCGATGCGCCTCGGCGAGTCTTGCGGCGCAACGCGTCGGCGGCCTCCTGCGGAATCGCCGCCGCGACACAGGTGCCGGCGCCGGTGAAGGTTTCGAGATAACCCTCGGCGTGGAGTTGCTCGTAAGCGCTCAGTATCGGCAGGCGCGAAACCTTGAGCCCCACCGCCAGCGCGCGCGTGGAGGGCACGCGTTGCCCGGGTCGAAGCTGGCCCTCGGCGATCGCGCGGCGGAACCAGTCCGAAACCTGCATGTAGATGGGTGCACCGCCGCCTTCCAGGGCGATCGGCGGCAGCAGGCTGGCAGGTACGCGCTTGGCGTTTTTCACAGCGTGGAAGGAAAGCAAAGTGGCTATGCGAAATCATAGCAAAGTGGCTATGGTTCCCAACCGCTGTCCCGACTACGGTGCGCGCCCGGGCGTGGATGATCGAGGTGGCAATGATGTCGGTTTTGGCATGGCACGCGGCGCAGCGGCGATCGCCTGGCCGCACGTTCCGCGCTCTCGGGTTGCTTGCCGCGTGGCTCGGCGTGGCCGTCGCGGCGCATGCGCAAGCGGCGGACGGCAGCTACCGCCAGTCGCGCGACGACGCCTGGTGGACGGGCCCGATGCTGGCCAACTCCGCCGACACTCTGCCGCGCGGACATTTCCTGATCGAACCCTATCTTTACGATGTCGCGTCGAAGGGTGCCGACCGTTTCGGTTCGCGCGCATACGTGCTTTACGGGCTCACCGATCGCCTCACGGTCGGCTTGATTCCCATCATCGGCTACAACCGCATCAGCGGTGCGCCGGACAGTTCGGGGGTGGGATTTGCCGACCAGATCCTGCAGGCGCAATTCCGGCTCACCCGGTTCCAGGAAGGCAGTTGGCTGCCCACGATCTCGCTGCTGCTTCAGGAAACCGTGCCCACCGGCGATTACGATCGATTGCAGCGGGCCAGCGACGGCATGGGCCAGGGCGCTTGGGCGAGCACGCTGGGCGTCAACGCGCAGAGTTATTTCTGGATGCCCAATGGCCGCATCCTGCGCGTGCGGCTGAATCTTGCCCGCACTTTCGCAAGCCATGCCGACGTCGAAGGCGCGAGCGTGTTCGGCACCGGCCCCGATTTTCAGGGCAGGGCTTCGCTCGGCGCGGGATATTCCATCGACACCTCGTTCGAATACAGCCTGACGCGTCGCTGGGTGCTGGCGCTCGATCTCTTCCACAGCCACGGCGATGCGACGCAGGTGATCGGTCACGACGCGGCCTCCGGCTTGCCGCGCGTGCCGGTACGCGTGATCTACGCTTCCAGCGATGCCTTCGGCTATGCGCCCGCGGTCGAATACAATTTCACGTCGCGGCTCGGCGTGTTGCTGGGCGTGCGCTTGATCGTCGGCGGCCACAACGTGCAACGCTCGGTGACGCCGGCCATCGCGGTCAACTACGTGTATTGAGCGGACGCGTTGCATGCGAGTCCGCGCGCGCTGCGCGCAGGTCGCCATGCGCGCGGCAGTACAAGGTACGGGCGCGCTACAATCGCGTGGTTGAAAGGCCATCGCGAACGAGCACACCGCATGAGTTCCCCCGCTTCCCGAATTCCCGCCAGCGAACCGCACGCCGACACCACGCCGCTGCGCTTCGTCACCGCCGCCAGCCTGTTCGACGGCCACGACGCTGCGATCAACATCATGCGGCGCATCATCCAGTCGCAGGGTGCGGAAGTGATCCACCTCGGCCACAACCGTTCCGTTGAAGACGTCGTGCGCGCCGCACTGCAGGAAGACGCCGACGGTATCGCGCTGTCCAGCTACCAGGGCGGCCACGTCGAGTACTTCAAGTACATGGTCGACATGCTGCGCGAACGCGGCGCCGGTCACATCCGGGTGTTCGGCGGCGGCGGCGGCACCATCACGCCGGAAGAAATCCGCGAACTGCAGGACTACGGCGTCGAACGCATCTACCACCCCAACGACGGCATGCACATGGGGTTGGTGCACATGATCGAAGACGTAGTGCAGCGTGCGCGCAGTGCGCGCGATCACTCCGAAGCCGAGGATCGCAAGCAGCCGCTGCAACCGAACATCGATGATGAAGTCAGCGTCGGTCGGATGCTTTCGGAAATCGAGGATGGCGGCTTCTCCGAATCCGAATTGAAGCTGCTGCGCAAGCAGTGGGAAAACCGGGGTCAGAGTCGCCTTTCGAGCCCAGGGGTAGGTACTGGCAAGGCTCACGCATCGAAAGGCGACTCTGACCCCGGTTTTCCGCCAGTCATCGGCATCACAGGCACCGGCGGCGCCGGCAAGTCGTCGGTGGTCGACGAATTGCTGCTGCGTTTCCTGCACAGTTTCCCCGAAATGCGCATCGCGGTGCTGGCGGTCGACCCGACCCGCCGCAAGGGCGGCGGCGCACTCTTGGGCGACCGCATCCGCATGAATGCGTTGCGCTCGCACCGGGTGTTCATGCGCTCGATGGCGACCCGTCGCGCGCACGTCGCCACCAGCGCGGTGCTGCACGACTGCATCGCGTTCCTGAAATCGCTGCCGTTCGACCTCGTGATCGTCGAGACCGCCGGCATCGGCCAGGCCGACACCGAAATCGTCGACCTCGTCGATTTCCCCGTGTACGTGATGACCAGCGACTACGGCGCGGCCAGCCAGCTCGAAAAAATCGACATGCTGGATTTCGCGCAGCTCGTCGTGCTCAACAAGTACGACCGCCGCGGCGCCGAAGACGCGCTGCGTGACGTGCGCAAACAATGGAAGCGCAACCACACCGCGTTCCAGATGCCGGACGAAGACGTGCCGGTGTACCCGACCATCGCCAGCCAGTTCAACGACCCCGGCGTTACCTGGATGTTCGTCAACCTGTGCCGGCTCTTGAGAGAAAACCGGGGTCAGAGTGCACTTTCGGCGGAAGAATCTCAGTCGCAGGCCAGTGATGCATCGAAAGTGCACTTTGACCCCGGTTTTTCGCCGCAAGTCGACACCACCCTCAAGGAACCCCGCGCCACCGTCCTCATCCCCGGCAAGCGCGTGCGCTACCTCGCCGAGATCGCCGAGCAGGGCAGGGCCATCAACGCCGACACCGTGCGCATGGCCGAAGCCGCGTCCAAGGCACAGCACTACTACGAATCGCTGAAGGAACTGGAAGACAAGAAGCTGCCGCGCGAACTCGACGCGTACCAGTCCAGCGACATGCTTTCGCACATCGGCACCAATGCGCCGGTTGCCGATCGCAGCCTGCTGCTGCTCCGCCAACGCTACAACGAAGCGGTGAAAGAACTCTCCTCCGAAGCCATCCAGCTTCTGCGCGACTGGCCCGCCCGCAAGGATGCCGTCACCGCCGAATTCAACCAATACACCGTCCGCGGCAAGGCCATCGCGGTCCAGAACTACCGCGAAACCCTCTCGCACCAGAAGGTGCCGAAGATCGCGCCGCCCACGACAAACGACTGGGGCGAGCAGCTCAAATACCTGATGCTGGAAAACCTTCCCGGCGCATATCCCTATACCGGCGGCGTGTACCCGTACCGCCGCTCCGGCGAAGACCCGACCCGCATGTTCGCGGGCGAGGGCACACCCGAGCGCACCAACCGCCGCTTCCATTACGTGTCGCGCGGACAACCCGCATCGCGGCTTTCCACCGCATTCGATTCGGTCACGCTGTACGGCGAAGACCCGGCGCCGCGCCCGGACATCTACGGCAAGATCGGCAACTCCGGCGTGTCCATCGCCACGCTTGTCGACATGAAGAAGCTGTATTCCGGCTTCGACCTGTGCGATCCCAAGACCTCCGTGTCGATGACCATCAACGGCCCCGCGCCGATGATCCTCGCGATGTTCATGAACACCGCGATCGACCAGCAGGTCGAGAAATACCTGAAGGAAGATGCATCACGCTGGGCCGCGGCCGAAAAGAAGATTGCCGAACTCCTGAAGGGCAAACCGCAGCCGCAATACCACGGCGATTTGCCGCAGGGCAACGACGGCCTCGGCCTCGCGCTGCTCGGCGTCACCGGCAACCAGCTCGTCGATGCCGAAACCTACGCGCGCATCAAGGCCAGCACCTTGTCCACCGTGCGCGGCACCGTGCAGGCCGACATCCTGAAGGAAGACCAGGCGCAGAACACCTGCATCTTCTCCACCGAATTCGCGCTGCGCATGATGGGCGACATCCAGCAGTATTTCGTCGACCACAAGGTGCGCAACTTCTATTCGGTGTCGATCTCGGGTTACCACATCGCCGAGGCCGGCGCCAACCCGATCTCGCAGCTCGCCTTCACGTTGTCCAACGGCTTCACCATCGTCGAGTACTACCTCGCGCGCGGCATGCAGATCGACGACTTCGCGCCCAACCTGTCGTTCTTCTTCTCCAACGGCATGGACCCGGAATACAGCGTGATCGGCCGCGTGGCGCGGCGCATCTGGGCACGCGCGATGCGCGAGCGCTACGGCGCGTCACCGCGCAGCCAGATGCTGAAGTACCACATCCAGACCTCCGGCCGTTCGCTGCACGCGCAGGAAATCCAGTTCAACGACATCCGCACCACGCTGCAGGCGCTGTACGCGCTGTTCGACAACTGCAACAGCCTCCACACCAACGCCTACGACGAAGCCATCACCACGCCCACCGAGGAATCCGTGCGCCGCGCGGTCGCCATCCAGCTCATCATCAACCACGAGCTGGGGCTCAACTTCAACGAAAACCCGTGGCAGGGCAGCTACGTCATCGAGCAGCTCACCGATCTCGTCGAAGAGGCCGTGTACAAGGAGTTCGAGGCCATCAGCGACCGCGGCGGCGTGCTGGGCGCGATGGACACCATGTACCAGCGCGGCAAGATCCAGGAAGAATCGCTGTACTACGAACACAAGAAACACGACGGCTCGCTGCCG
>DATEDI010000032.1:0-4209 GCA_035281745.1 Rhodanobacteraceae bacterium | reverse complement strand
CACCTCCGTGCTCGCCCAGGCCAACCAGGTCCCGCAGACCGTCCTCAAGCTGCTCGGCTAAAAACGTCCCGGGTGGGTTCTCCCCCTCCCACACGCCCATCCGGGCGTCCTCAAGGCCCCGCACCCGCGGGGCCTTTTTTTGCGCGTCCAAACGGCCGAACAGGCGCATCGAAAGTGGGGTATTCGAGTGTTGCGCTTTCGGGCAGAGTGTCTATCGTTGCGTGTGCAAGAGCGACCGCTCGACGCGAACGTCCGCTGCAGGCCTGGCATGAACGCAGATTCACTCGAGAATATCGACCGCCCACAATCGGCGACGCCCGAGTTCGAATGGGAATACGAGGGGCGCATCGTCGTGCTCGACAACGGCGCCCGGCTGCCCGTCATGCCTGCCTTCGAGCGGCTGATGGCGCTGAACGCGTTTGCCGTGGTGGTACTCGACCCCGCCAGCATCCTGCACGGCAACAAGAACATCAAGGAGCTGCCGGAATTCCAGGTCTTCGGCCACGCCACCCTCGGCAACGGCGAAAATGCCACGCTGTACGCCTGCATGGACCCGCTGGAAAGCGCCACGCTCGAACCCGTGATCGCGGACGATCTTCCCGAGCGGACCCGCCTGCGCCGCAAGGTGGTCGCGGAGCTGCCCGTCAGCACCTTGCAGCTCGATGCCATCGAGGGACTCGACTCCATCGACTGGCTGCTGCTGGACGACCGCAACGACATCCTGTCTGCGCTGGAACACGGCACCCAGGCGTTGACCCATACCTCACTCGTCGACATCCGCATCCCGTTCCGTGACGCGTACGCGGGACAGTCGCGTTTCCTGCAAGCGATCCCGTGGATGCAGGCCCACGGCTTCGCCTTTCACGGCTTTGCCAACACCGGCCACAAGAGCCTGCTTCCAGAGGGCAAGTTCTTCGCGAAGGGCAAAGCCACCCGTTGGGACTGGGCCGACGCGATTTTCCTGCCGGACGCGGCGCGGCTGGGCGCAATGAACCACGCCCATCTCACCAAGCTCGCCTGTGTAGCCGACCTCGCCTACGGTATGCACGACCTGGCCGCCGCATTGCTTGGCCGGTTCGATCCGGACGCGGCCACGCGCTATCTCGACGCACGCGGTTACGTCAGCCCGTATTTCAAGGAGCCCGACACGTTCATGCTCACGGCCACGCATGCACCGGCTCCCTGGAAGGATCTGCAAGTCGACGATCCCCTTTCGCGCGCCGAAGGTGAACCGGCATGAGCAAGCATCGCGCTTCCCGCGGCAACCCCACCGCCACCATCACGAAACGGCAATCGTCGCCGACCGCACGCAAGCACCTGAAGGAAGCCGAAAGGCTGATCGCCGCCGGCCAGCCGCAGGCGGCCACGGCGCAATTCCAGCGCGCGGTCAATGCCGATCCCACCAACGTGGATTTGCGCTACAAGTTCGGCAAACACCTGCTCGGCCAGCACGAGCAGGAGCTCGGCATCCTCCAGCTCGAACGGGCCGTGCGGCTCGATGACTGCGCTGCCGCGCCCCTGCTCGAGCTTGGGCAGGCGTACACCGCGACCAACCGCTTCGCCGATGCACGAGGGCTGCTGGAGAAGGCACTCGAAATCGCGGGCAAGGCTTCGCAGACGCATCTCATCTACGGCACGTTCCTGCACAAGCAGGGCAAGCTTCCGGATGCGGTCGCACACTTTCGCAAGGCACTGACCTTGATGCTCGAACGTCCTGCCGAGACGACGGTTCCGAAACGCAAGGAGGATTTCGACAAGCCGGAGGTGGAACGCCTGCTGTGGACCACGCTCAGCCAGCTCGCGCTCGCCGGCGTGCACGCGTTTGCCGCGTTCGGAACCTTGCTCGGGATCGTGCGCGAAGGCGGCCTGCTGCCATTCGACAAGGACATCGACATGGGGCTGCCGCACAACGAACTCGATCTCGCCGCACGCTGCCTCGTCGCCAACGGCTGGGCCGAAGTGCCGCACGCCTTCGCGGTGAACCCGCGCAGTTTCCTGCACCTCAAGCTGCAAGTCACCATCGACGTCACCGGTTTCGCGGTGGATCAGCAGTCCGGAACCACGTACGAAGGCATCTGGATCGAAGGCATCCCCGCCGAATGGAACCGCTTGACGCGCTGGGACACGATTTCACTCGTGAAGGCCAACGCGCCGGACGGAAGCCCCATCTGGAAACTTGAAGACCCCGAAGGCTGGCTGCGGACCCTGTACGGCGACTGGCGCACGCCGGATCCGGATTTCGACACGATCATCGCCGCCAAGAATCTTTGCGGATTCTCGTTGATGACCCAGTGTTACGCCTTGGGCCGCATTTATGCCCGATGGGAATCGGGGAATCTGCGCAAGGCGTTGGCGGCCGCGCGACACAGTCTCCGCCATTTGCCGGATGACGAGCTGCTGCTCAAGGTGGAGCAGCGTTTGTCCGGAATGACAAGCGAACCATCCCAAAGCCGGGTAAGCGCGGCATGACCAAATGCATTGCCATCATTTTGGCCGGCGGCGGCGGCAGTCGTTCGGGCTTCACCCAGCCCAAGCAGCTCGCCAAGCTGGCCGGGCAACCGCTGATCGCGCACACGCTCGAACGTTTCCAGACCCATCCCGGCATCGATGAAATCACGATCGTCACCAGCAGCGCCTGCGCCGACCGGATCGAATCGCTGGTGTGCAGCAGCCGCTTCGACAAGGTGCGCCGGGTACTGCTGGGCGGCAGCGAACGCCACGAATCATCGCTGGCGGCGATCCGCGCGTACGAAGAAGACGCACAACAGGGCGAGCTGAAGCTGCTCTTCCATGATGCGGTGCGCCCGCTGATCAGCCACCGCATCATCAGCGACGTGATCGCGGCGCTCGATCATTACAACGCGGTGGACACGGCGATCCGCGCCACCGACACCGTGTTGATCGCCAATCCCGACACCGACAACCTCGAATCGATTCCCGACCGACGCACGATGCGGCTGGGACAGACCCCGCAGGGATTCCGTTACGAAACCATCCGCAAGGCCTACGAGCTGGCGGCGCGCGATCCGCAATTCCACACCACCGACGACTGTGGCGTGGTGCTGAAATACCTGCCCGAAGAACGCATCCACGCGGTGGAAGGTTCGTTCTCGAACATGAAGCTGACCTACGCCGAGGACCTGCTGCTGCTGGACAAGCTGATGCAGACGAGCGCCGGCAAACGGCTCGACGCGCAACCGGAAAGCCTGCGCCTGTCGGAACTTGCAAAACGCAGCATCGTGATCATCGGCGGGACCAGCGGCATCGGCGCGGCCATGGCGCGGCTGGCCACGGCCTATGGCGCCCACGTGCATGCCGTCGGGCGTTCGACGGGCGTGGACGTCACGCGCAGCGAATCGCTGTGCGCGGCTTTCGAAGAGGCAAGCAAGACGCACGGCCGCATCGATGCGGTGGTGAATGCCGCGGCGATACTCGACCGCAAGCCGCTGATCAACATGTCGGACGAAGACATCAGTGCGAGCGTCAACACCAACATCACCGGCGCGATCAATGTTGCGCGCCTCGCGTTCGAATACCTGCGCGCGACGCGCGGGCACCTGATGATGTTCACCTCAAGCTCGTACACGTACGGGCGCGCGTTCTATTCGACCTACAGTTCTTCCAAGGCGGCGGTCGTGAACCTCACGCAGGCCTTGGCCGACGAATGGTCCGAGGCAGGGATCAAGGTCAACTGCATCAATCCCGGCCGCACGGCCACGCCGATGCGCACGCAGGCGTTCGGCATCGAGAGTCCGGACTCGCTGCTGGATCCCGATGTGGTCGCGCGCCGCGCGCTGGGCGTGCTGGTGGGCAATTCCAGCGGTCTCGTGTACGACGTGATCCAGCGCTGACGCGGCGCGGGGCTGCTGCAGCCCAATCCTGATTCGTTGCCCGCCCAGCCGGAGCGATGGCTCCCTTCGGAACGGGCGGCTTTGCCGACCGGACCCAGCGACGGTGTGGCCTGGTTTCGCTGCAACCGTTTTCGTTCGCGTGTTCGAGAGACGTATTTGAAATGCGCGCAAATGCGGGCATTCCGCGACGCGTGCCGCAGTTTCGCTACGTGCGCCTCTAAAGAAATCCTGGGTCGCGCCGAAAAACATTCACGAAGGCTGGCGCCGAGGTCGCATCACCGACGAGTGGGCACCCGATACCGACCTTTGGCGAAGCCGCAGAGCGGCCTTCATCCAACCACCACACGAAAGGATAATG
>DATEDI010000031.1:0-15875 GCA_035281745.1 Rhodanobacteraceae bacterium | reverse complement strand
ACCCATGCGTGCCGAAGCCTCGGCATTGACCGTCCCGGAGATGATCGACGTCGCGGCATACGCGGCATCGCAGAAGCCATGATTCGCTTCGCGAGAATCCCCGCCACTGCTTTGCTTCCTCTCAACAAGAGGTTTCCCATGAAACGCATCGCGATGATGATTTCCGGTTTTGTATTGGCGTCATCACTTGCCACCGCGCAGGCGGCTACAGGCGATCAGCTCTACGCGCATCCCGGGCAACGGGTGAATGCAGGATCGACCAAGCTCAATTTCTATTGCACGGGTTCCGGCACGCCGACGGTGGTGTTCGACGCCGGCTGGCAGGACTGGTCGCCGTCGTGGTTGCTGATCCAGCCTGTGATTGCACGCCACACGCGCACCTGCACCTACGACCGCGCCGGCTACGGCTTCAGTGAGGCCGGGCCAATGCCGCGCACTAGCGTCGAAATCGCGAAGGAGTTGCACACGGCGCTGCACAACGCCGGCATCCCGGGCCCATATCTCCTGGTGGGGCACTCGTTCGGCGGTTACACCATCCGCACGTTCGCTGATCTCTACATGCCCGAGGTGTACGGCGAAGTGTTCGTGGACGCCGTGGATTTCGACGTTGCATCGCCGAAAGAAATTGCCGTTGCCGACGGTAACCACGCTACTGCGGTCCGCGCGCTCATCCAGTGCCGCGACGCACTGGCCCATCATCGCCAGCTGCCACCGATCCCGATGACCGGGCATTCCTATGTACCAGCGCCAAACACGCCGTGCACGCACCAGTTCTTCCGTGGTTTGCCGATGGAGGAGTGGTCGACGCAGCTCAATGCCGCCGTGCTGCATCTTGCGGATACGCGTGTGGCGTCCTACGACGCGGCCATTTCGGAAATGCAGAACATGCCGGCCGACACAACGTGGTTGATCGAACATCGGCGTTCGTTCGGCGATCGCCCGCTGGTCATCCTCACCGCACAGAACCATCACTACGACAACGCGAAAACGCCGCCCGCGATCCACAAGAAGCACCTCGCGTCCGAACACGAGCACACCTTGACCCAGGCAAGGCTCCTCCCGCTTTCGACCGACGTCGAACAGGTTCTCGTCCCGGACAGCGGCCACTACATCCAGCTCGACCAGCCGCAAGTCGTGATCGACGCGATCCTCGGCGAACTGCCGAAGCGCCGGCACGGCGCGCCATGAAACCCCGCTGTCGCGCGCCGATATGGCCGATGGCCACGACCATGCTGCCATGAGGAGCAAGCCGTGAAGAAAGCAGTGTCCCGCTGTCTCCTGTTTCTGGTTCTGATCCTTCCGCTGATCGCGGTCGCGGCGCCGCCAGCGAGCCACTATCTTTTCGTGTGGGCGATGGAAGCGAAGCATCCGCTCGCCTCGGTGCCGGAAATGACGCCCGCCGACATTCCCGCGCGCCGCAACGGGTTGGGATTGGGCAAGGACTTCCTCGCGGTGTTCGACGTCCAGCCGGGCGCGCCGTTCGGGAAACTGGTGGCGATGTTGCCGGTCGGCCATGCGGCGCAGGCGCATCACACGAACTACGCGGAACCGCCGGACGACATGCTCTACGCCAACGACTGGCTCGGGGATCGAACGTACGTCTTCGACTTGCACGATCCGGTGCATCCGCGATTGGCGCGAAAATTCGGCAGCGTCGGCGCCCTCGGTTATCCGCACTCGTTCGTCCATCTTCCCAACGGCGATACGTTGGCGACGTTCCAGTATTCCGGCGGATTCAACCAAGCCGCCGGCGGACTGGTGGAGTTCGATCCGCAGGGACGCGTCGTGAGAACCGCTGCGGCGGCTGCGCCCGGCCATCCCGACATTCGCCCGTACAGCATGGCGATCGTTCCGAAGCTCGATCGCGTCGTCACCAGCAGCGCGGACATGATGGGCGCACAGGTCAGTCACGTCGCGCAGGTCTGGCGGCTCTCCGATCTGAAGCTGATCAAGACCATGCAACTGCCTCCACCACCCGATTGGTACTACGACACGGCGGCCGATTCGTCGGAACCGCGGGTGCTGGCGGACGGCAAAACGGTGCTGGTGCCGACGTTCAATTGCGGCCTGTTCCTGGTCCGGAATCTCGCGAGCGACAATCCCGCGCTGCAACATGTCTATGACCTCGGCTACCGCATGTGCGAGGTGCCGGTGGTCGTTGGCAACTTCCTGGTGGAAGCGGCGCAAAGCGGACACGCGATCATGAGCCTCGACGTGCGCGATCCACAGCATCCGCGCGAAGTCAGCCGCATCCTGCTGCCCCCGGATGAATATCCGCACTGGCTTGCGCTCGAACCGGGCGGGGACCGCTTGGCCATCACGGGTTACGGCGCACTCGACACCAAGGTGCGCTTCGCCAGCGTCGATCGCGGCACCGGGAAACTGACACTCGATCCCGCCACGATCGACTTCACGCGCGCGTGGCCTGACGGCTGGCACGGGAGTGCCATGCCGCATGGCGCCGTTTTCAGCAATCCGTGAGCCGATGAAGTAGAAGCAATGCCGCACACTTCGCTATACGGCGCAGGATTGATGATCGAGCGGTGTTCGTCAGGAACGAGGAGAAGACACATGAAAAAAGTATTTGCGACGGTCGCGATGATCGGTGTCGGTCTGTTCGCGGGCGGCGTTTGCGCGCAACCAGCCTCGTCGCCTGCGGAGCAAGCCATACGCCCCGCCATGGCGAAGATGTTCAAGGCCGCCAACGCGCACGACACCGATGCCTTCATGGCAGCGATGGTGCGTGGGCCAGGCCTGGTTTTCGCGATCAATGGCGAGGTCATCCGCGGCTGGGAAGCCCTGCACGCCCAACAACTGAAATGGTGGAACAACGGCAAGAGCGATGCGAAATACACACAGAATGGAACACCCGCGTTCATGGCGCTCGGTCCCGATGCCGAAATCGTGACATGGCCGCTCGTGGGCAGAGGAACGGCCCACAGCGGAAAAGCCATCACCAGTGCATTCGTCGTCACCTATGTCTGGCAACGACTGCCGCAAGGCTGGCGCATCGTGTACGGTCACGAATCGTGGAAGAAGCCGCCGGGTTGACGCGCCCTCACCTGCCCGGGGCGCCGATCACGTCATCAATCGTGTAAGCGCCCGGCGGCTTGCGAGCAATCCAGGCCGCGGCCACGAGTGCACCGCGTGCGAAGATGGTGTTGTCGTAGGCGCGGTGCGTGAGTTCGATGCGTTCGTCCCGTGTGGCGAGCAATGCCGTGTGCTCGCCCACGATTTCGCCGGCACGTATTGAAGAAAAGCCGATCGCGTTCTCAGGACGCGCACCGGTATGACCATGGCGCGCGAGCACCGCAACATGTTCGAAATCCTGCCCCCGGGCGGCAGCCGCGGCGCGACCCAGCGCCAGGGCAGTGCCGGAAGGCGCATCGACCTTCCGCGCATGGTGCGCTTCGAGGATTTCGAGATCCCAGCCCGGTAGTGCCGCGGCAGCGTCGCGCAATACGCGCGTCAACACCGCGATACCCAGGCTGAAGTTGGCGGCGTGCAGCACGGGGATGACGCGCGCGGCTTCCGTCAACGCACGCCCCTGCGAATCTCCCAGCCCGGTGGTGCCGCTGACCAGCGCCGTACGCTGATCCACGCAATGTGCGAGCGCTGCATCGAAACCAGCCGGTGAACTGAAATCGACGACGACGTCCAGCTTCGGCACATTGCGCCATTCGCTCGACGCACCAACCGCTGCGATCAACTCGAATCGCGCATCGCCGTGCAGCAAATCCTGGAGCGCCTGCCCCATGCGGCCGTTGGCGCCGTTGATGGCAAGACGAAACTGATCAGGCATGGCCGGAGCCCGGCAAGGGACAAGCAGGAAGCTTACAAGCCCGGCGTCCGCTCGCAAGTTCGATCCCGAGGGAACCCGGGTCAAAATAGATTACAAAGTCCAGCCATGCGAATTTTGTCCGGCTTCAGCCGGCATGACGTTCGGGCCGCTTTGCCGGTTCCCTGCGTCCGCTATCAGCCTGTCATCTTCGCCCAGAACTGTTTTACGCCGTCGACGAAGCCGCTGTTGCGCGGCGAGTGTTTTTTCGCTTCCTCGGCATCGGCGAAGGTGGCTTCGAATTTTTCCAGCAAGTCGCGCTGAAGTTTGTCGAGCCGTACCGGGGTTTCCACGACCACGGTGCAAAAGAGATCGCCGGTGTGGCGGCTGCGCACGGACTTCACGCCCTGACCGCGCAAACGGAATTCCTGGCCGGTCTGGGTTTCCGGCGGCACCGTGATCGACGTCGCGCCACCGAGAATCGGGACTTCGATGGATGCGCCGAGTGCGGCCTGTGCGAAACGGATGGGCACCTCGCAACGCAAGTCGTCGCCGTGGCGCTTGAAGATCGGATGCTCGCGCACGTGGATTTCGACGTACAAATCGCCGGGCGTCGTACCGGAAGGACCGGCTTCGCCCTGACCCGACAGGCGAATGCGGTCACCGTCATCCACGCCGGCGGGTACTTTCACTTCCAGGCTGCGCTCGTCTTCGAGTCGTCCTTCACCGCGGCAATGGCTGCACGGTGTCACCACCATGCGCCCGGCGCCGCCGCAATGTGGGCAGGTCTGCTGGATCGAGAAGATGCCGTTCTGCATCCGCACGCGGCCATGTCCGCGGCAGGTGGCGCACGTCGAGAGCTTGCCGTCCTCCGAACCCGTGCCGTTGCAGTGGTGGCAGTTGACCATGGTCGGCACGCGGATCTGCTTGTCGATGCCGGCCACGGCCTCTTCGAGGTCGAGCTCCAGCACGTAGCGCAGGTCCGAGCCGCGCGCCGCGCGCCGGCCGCCGCCGAAGATGTCGGAAAAGATGTCGCCGAAGATGTCGCCCACGTCTCCGAACGGTGCGCCGCCGCGGCGCCCAGTGCCGTTCTCGAACGCGGCGTGCCCGTACTGGTCGTACATCGCGCGGCGTTGCGGATCACCCAGTATTTCCCAGGCTTCCTTGGCTTCCTTGAAGCGCTCCTGCGCTTCGGGATCACCGGGACATCGGTCAGGATGGTTCTTCATCGCCAACCGGCGAAAAGCCTTTTTAAGTTCCTCGTCGTTTGCCGTGCGTGCGACGCCGAGGACTTCGTAGTAGCAACGTTTCATGTAGGCAGGGGGTCAATTGACGCCATGCCAAGCGAGCCGCGTTGCTTCGCAGCGGTCGCCAGACGAGGCGCGCGCCGCAGCGCCAGAGTGGTTCTCTGATCAAGGTGCGCACCGATGGATGGCGGCCGCTGCGGAGCAACCCTCCGGGCCGGGGCCATTTGCCCACATGGCGGCGTCATCGCTCGTCTATGTATCGACATACATCTTCCTCACTCTTCCTTGCCCTGCGGACAAATGGCCGACGGCGCGGTCGTTTGGCATAACGTCAACTGACCCTGGCTTCGAGACGGCGATCGGGGATGAACCACAAGGCCGCGATCGCGGCATAGATCACGCAAGACAATATTGGCGCAAAAAACGCCAATGCAATGCCGATCAAATAGCCGACGGGCGAGACGGCGACTTTCCAGTCACCCCTGAGCGCTTCCCCGAGCGCGCTTTTTTCGCCGCCATTTGCGGTGATCAGCGCACGCAGCAGCGGCACCCACGAGAGCGCCGCGAGCAACAACACGATGCCGTAAACCGCGGTAGGCACCGGCGCGGGGACGGGGTGCGATTCGTTCAACCAGCTCGTCGTGAACGGGAACAGCGACAGCCAGAACAGGAAAAACAGGTTGGCCCACAACACGCGCCCGCTGACATGCGAAACCATCTGCAACATGTGATGGTGGTTGTTCCAGTAGATGCCGACATAGACAAAACTGAGTACGTAACTCAGGAACACCGGAGCGTCTGCGAGCAAGGCCCGCCAAGTCGCCTCGTGCGGCAACTTCAACTCCAACACCATGATCGTGATGATGACCGCGATCACGCCATCGGTGAACGCCTCCATCCGGCCTTTGTGCATGCGCGAAATCCCCGATTCGACAGCGATTTTATCGAACCCCAAAACAGATTACTCGCCGCATCCTGCGGCTCGCCCTGCGGGCCATCGGCTACGCCGATGTTCGCTCCGGCATCCTGCCTCCGCAGTCCGGGTTCAGCCTGCGATGAAGCTGCAGGCTGCCCCGGAATGACGAACGATCAAGAGTCCCGTTCTTGTCCGCGTTGAACGGCGCGCTTTACGGCGCCGGTCGAACGCGGACAGTTGATCCGTCGACGCTCCGCGCCGACGGATGACGACTATTTGTCCTTGTCCTTGACCTCGGTGAACTCCGCATCCACCACGTCTTCAGGCGATGCGCTGCCGCCGCCCGGCGCCTGCTGCGCACCAGGTTGCGGACCGCCCTGACCGCCGGCCTGCGCCGCCGCGAGCAACGATTGTGCGGCTTCTTCCAGCTTGGCAATGCGCGATTCGATGGCGTCCTTGTCGTCGCCCTTCATCACCTTTTCCAGTTCCGACAGCGCTTCTTCGGTGCGGCCGATGATGTCGCCACCAACCTTGCCGCCGTGCTCCTTGATGGCCGAGCGAGTGGCATGCACCAACTGGTCGGCCTTGTTGTGGACCTGCACCAGTTCCTGGAATTTCTTGTCTTCCTCGCGGTGGGTTTCGGCATCCGAAACCATGCGCTGGATTTCATCCTCGGACAGACCGGAGCCCGCCTTGATCTCGATACGCTGTTCCTTGCCGGTGTTCTTGTCCTTGGCGGTGACGTGCAGGATGCCGTTGGCGTCGATGTCGAACGACACCTCGATCTGCGGCATGCCGCGTGGCGAAGGCTGGATGCCCGCAAGATCGAACTTCGCGAGCGATTTGTTGAAGCGGGCCTGATCGCGTTCGTCCTGCAGCACGTGCACGGTCACGGCGCTCTGGTTGTCCTCGGCGGTCGAGAACGTCTGCGAGGCCTTGGTCGGAATCGTGGTGTTCTTGTCGATCAGCTTGGTCATCACGCCGCCCAGCGTCTCGATGCCCAGCGACAGCGGGGTCACGTCGAGCAGCAGCACGTCCTTGACGTCGCCCGACAGCACGCCGCCCTGGATCGCCGCGCCCACCGCGACGGCTTCATCGGGGTTCACGTCCTTGCGTGGCTCTTTGCCGAAGAAATCCTTGACGGCTTCCTGCACCTTCGGCATGCGGGTCTGGCCGCCGACCAGGATCACTTCCGCGATGTCGGACACGCGCAGGTTGGCGTCGTTGAGCGCCGTGCGGCATGGATCGATGGTGCGCTTGACCAGATCTTCGACCAGCGCTTCGAGCTTGGCACGGGTCAACTTGATGTTGAGGTGCTTCGGGCCGGAGGCATCGGCGGTCACGTACGGCAGGTTCACTTCGGTCTGGTGCGTGGACGACAGCTCGATCTTGGCGCGCTCGGCGGCGTCCTTCAGGCGCTGCAGCGCGAGCGGATCGTTGCGCAGGTCCACGCCCTGGTCCTTCTTGAATTCGTCGACCAGATAATCGATGACGCGTTTGTCGAAGTCCTCGCCGCCGAGGAAAGTGTCGCCGTTGGTCGCCAGCACTTCGAACTGTTTCTCGCCGTCAACTTCGGCGATCTCGATCAACGACACGTCGAAAGTGCCGCCGCCCAGGTCGTACACCGCGATCTTGCGATCGGCGCTGCCCTTTTCCTTGTCGAGGCCATAAGCCAGCGCCGCCGCGGTCGGCTCGTTGATGATGCGCTTGACATTGAGGCCCGCGATCTTTCCGGCGTCCTTGGTGGCCTGGCGCTGCGAGTCATTGAAGTACGCCGGCACCGTGATCACGGCATCGGTGATGGTCTCGCCAAGGAAGTCCTCGGCGGTCTTCTTCATCTTCATCAGCACCTTGGCGGAAATTTCCGGCGGCGCCATCTGCTTGCCATCGGAGGTTTCCAGCCAGGCATCACCGTTCGAGTGCCCGACGATCTTGTACGGCACCACGTCGAGATCCTTCTGCACTTCGGCATCGGTGAATTTGCGGCCGATCAGGCGCTTCACTGCATAAAACGTGTTCTTGGGATTGGTGACCGCCTGACGCTTGGCCGGCGCGCCCACCAGCACCTCGCCGTCCTTCGCGAAGGCGACGATCGAAGGCGTGGTGCGATCGCCTTCGGAATTCTCGATCACCCGCGTCTTGCTGCCTTCCATGACCGCGACGCACGAGTTGGTCGTGCCGAGGTCGATACCAATGATCTTGCTCATGTTTCAGCTCCTCAAAAGGTTGCGGTCGAGGGGACCGTAGAATCTTGAACACAAACTGGGGGTTGGACCAGATATCTCAAGGTAGAAGGCAGGGGTCAGAGTCGACTTTCGATTCCATTTCCATGCCCGAAGGTCGCGACCCAGCCCGAAAGTCGACTCTGACCCCGGTTTCACTCTTTCGCCACCGCGACCAGCGCGGGCCGGAGCAGCCGTCCATTCAGTACATAGCCCTTCTGCATCACGCTGACCACGGTGCCGGGCGCGCTGCCGGGCGCCTCCACCATGCTGACCGCGTGGTGACGTTCGGGATCCAGCGGCTCGCCAACAGGATCAACCTGTTGCAAGCCATTGTTCTCGGCGATCTTGAGCAGTGATTTCAGGGTGAGGCTGAGGCCTTCGCGCATCGACGCCACGTCGGCGGTCTCGACCGCCAACCCGCTCTCGAGCCCGTCGTACACTGGCAGCAGGTCGCGCAGCAGTTTCTCGTTGGCAAACTTCAGGCTCTGCTCCAAGTCACGCTGCATGCGCTTGCGCTGGTTTTCGAGATCGGCGCGCTCGCGCAGCAGCGTTTCGCGCATGCCCGCAAGATTGGTTTCGGCTTCGGCCAGTTGCCGGCTCAGCGTTTCCAGCTCGTCCGCGCCGGCCTCCATCGGCGGCTGCCGATCGTCCTGCGGCGCCTGTTCCGGCGATTCCTTCGGGTTCATCATGCTCATTCCTCGGCTGGAATTTTGCGATCATCCCTGATCGCGAAAATCAAACGACAGCCATCCATGGCTGCCTTTGCGCAAAAGCGCTTCGTTTCGCGTCGGGACGGACGCGGGGACGGGGCGCAACAGACAAATCTATGCGGTCGGAGTACCGCGATTCAAGTCGAAAAGCCCCTATTCCGGGGTTCTCAGGGCGTCGGTAAGCAGCTTCGCCGTCGCCTGCACCACCGGAATCACCGAATGGTAAGCCATCCGGGTCGGACCAATCACGCCGATCGCGCCCAGCACGTGGCCTTCCGACCCGTAGGGCGCGCTGACGAGGCTGTAGCCCTTGAGCGGCTCGAAGCCCGATTCCTCGCCGATGAACAATCGCACACCCGGCGAGCGCGCGCAGCCTTCCAGCAAAGCCAGCAATTCGTGCTTGCGCTGGAAGGCTTCGAACAATTCGCGCAGCCGTTCCATCTGCTGGCTGTCGTCGCCCGACATCAAGTTGGTCTGTCCGGAAACCAGCATGTCGGATTCGGGTTCCGGCGCGAACGTTTCGGCAGCCACTTCGACCGCGGTATCGAGCAGGCGATTCAATTCGCTGCCTGCCGCGCGCAAATCTGCCAGCACCCGGATCCGGATGTCGTCGAGGCGCAAGCCGGCGTAGTGCTCGTTCAAGTAATTGGCGGCGAGTTCCAGCGCGCGCGCATTGAAACGCTGGCTCAAATTCAGCACACGGTTCTGCACCTGCCCATCGGCGAACACCAGGATGGCCAGCACCCGGCGCGATTCGATGGACACGAATTCGATCTGCTTCAGCGGCGCGTCGGCCGCGCCCGGCACCGTCACCAGTCCCACGAAACGGGTCATGGCCGACAGCAGGCTGGAAGCATTGCCCAGCAATTCGCGCGGCGAACTGGATTCGCGCGGCAGCTCGCGTTGCATCTGAATCACCGCGCCGCGCGGCAGCGGTTTCAGTTCCAGCAGGCTGTCCACGAACAGGCGCAGCCCGCTCACCGTCGGAACGCGTCCGGCCGAGGTGTGCGGCGAGGCGATCAGGCCGAGCTCTTCGAGGTCGGCCATGATGTTGCGCACCGTCGCCGGGCTTACGTCCAGGCCCGCCGAACGCGCCAGCGTGCGGGAACCGACCGGCTGGCCCTCCTCCAGGTATTGCGCGATCAGGGTGCGCAACAGATGGCGGGCACGGACGTCGAGACGGTGGGGTTCGGACACGAAGGGCTTGGACAGCGGTGGCGCCCTCTCTAATACGGGTAGCGGCGATGGAATGCAAGCGAAGCGCGGGAGATTGGACACGAGTGGCGGGGGTGCAGGGGCAAAAACAAGGGCGAAGCATGCAGAATGATGGGCGCTTTGGCGCACGTTTTCGGCGGCGCGCCGCCGCTACCCTTTCCCCGACCCCGCTTCGTTAGAATCCTCGCACCCACCGGTCCCATCCGATGCTCACCCAACTCTCCGTCCGCAACTTCGCTGTGGTCGAAGCCGCCGAGATCGAGCTCGGTGCCGGCCTTACCGTGGTCACCGGCGAAACCGGCGCCGGTAAGTCGCTGCTGGTCGATGCCTTGTTGCTGCTGTCCGGCGCCCGCGCCGACGCAGGCATGGTGCGCGCGGGCTGCGAGCGCGCGGAAATCTCGGCGGAATTCGATCTCGCGAACGCACCCGCCGCGCGTGCATGGCTGTCCGAACAGGCATTCGATGACGAAGACGGAGCCTGCCGATTGCGCCGCGTGATCGCCGCGGAAGGCGGCTCGCGGACGTGGATCAACGGGCGCACGGCAACGCTGGCGCAACTGTCTGAACTCACGACAATGCTGGTGGAAATCCACGGCCAGCACGAGCATCAGGCGTTGCTGGATCGCGTCCAGCAGTTGCAGATGCTGGATGCGTTCGGCGGCAACGGCGAGGCAGTTGCGAAAGTCTCCCGGCTGGCGCTGCGACATCGCGACATCGTGGCGCGCGAGCGCGAATTGTCGGGCGGCGATGACCGCACCGCACGCATCGACCTGTTGCGCCACGAAGTCGCGGAACTGGAACGGTGGGCATTGTCGCCCAATGCGCTGGCCGATCTCGAAGCGCGGCACAAGCGCCTGGCGAACGCCGGCAAGCTCGCCGAGGGCGCGTCCGGCATCGCCGAGATGCTGGACGGCGACGCGGAATTCGCGGCGACCCGCACGGTCGTGCGCACGCATGCCGAACTGGAACGGCTGGCGGAACTCGACCCGGCGCTGCAGGCGCCGCTGGATCTGCTCGACAATGCGCGGATCCAGCTTGGCGAGGCGGCCGACGCGCTGTCCCGCTACGCCCAGAGCCTCGACCTCGATCCCGAACGCTACACCGAGGCGGATGCGCACTTGACCGCCCTGCACGATCTGTCGCGCCGACATCGCCTGCCGGTCGCGGAACTGCATGCACACGCCGCCGGATTGCACGAGGAATTGCAAACGCTGGAAGATGCCGGCGAGTCGCTGGCCAAACTGGCGGCCGAACGCAAGCAATGCTTCGCCGACTACGGCAACGCCGCGAGCGCGCTGTCCAAGCGCCGCGCCAGCGCCGCGAAAACACTCGGTGAAGCCGTCACGTCATTGATGGATGAACTGGGCATGGCCGGCGGATCGTTTGCCGTGGACGTGCAGCCGCAGTTTTCCGGCGAGCCCGATCCGCACGGCCGCGAGCGCTGCGAATTCACCGTCAGCGCCAATCCCGGCATGCCGCTGCGCCCGCTGCGCAAGGTCGCCTCGGGCGGCGAATTGTCGCGCATCGGGCTTGCCATCGAAGTCGCGGCACTGGGCAGCGATGCCGTCGGCACCATGGTGTTCGACGAAGTCGATGCCGGCATCGGCGGCGCGGTCGCGGAAACCGTGGGCGCCAAGCTGCGCGCGCTCGGTTCGCGCTGCCAGGTGCTGTGCGTAACCCATCTTCCACAGGTCGCGGCGCAAGGTCATGCGCATCTGTCCGTCACCAAGGCCATCGAGGACCAAGCCACCCGCACCCACATCACCGTGCTGGATGCGAAAGGCCGCAGCGAGGAAGTGGCGCGCATGCTGGGCGGCGTCGAGATCGACCGCGAGACCCGCGCGCATGCGAAGAAGATGCTGGAGAAAGCCCAGGCAGAATAAGGCGAACAAGTAGGGCGGGAGAAGCGCAGCGAATCCCGCCGTGCAGGGGATCACATGGCGGGGATACACTGCTACGCGGCCGCTCCCGCCTTACGCGTCAAGCCTTCTTTTTCTTCGGCCGCACGTACAGCACCAGCGAGTGATCGACGATTTCGAAGCCATGCTTGGCTGCGATCTCGTGCTGCAGCTTCTCGATTTCCTCGTTGACGAACTCGACGACCTTGCCGGTGGTCACGTCGATCATATGGTCGTGGTGCTGGCCGCGGTCCAGTTCGTAGACGGCCTGACCGCCTTCGAAGTTGTGCTTGATCACGAGACCCGCCGCTTCGAACTGGGTCAACACGCGGTACACGGTTGCCAGCCCGATGTCCTCGGATTCTTCCAGCAGCAGTTTGTAGATGTTCTCGGCGGTCAGGTGATCGTGGCTGTGCTCGAGGATTTCCAGCACCCGGATGCGTGGGTGCGTCACCTTCAACCCGGCATTGCGCAGATCCTGGGATTCCATGGCTGAACTCCGGTGGCGGCGCAGGGTCTGACGATCCGGCCAGAAACTTGGCTAGTGTATCATTCACCGTCCACCGACCGACCCATCACGATGCGCAAGATCATTCCCGTTGTCCTGCTCGCCTCCGCCAGCTTCCTGATGCTCGGCGCCTGCAACGCGATTTACCGCCCCGATGTGCAACAGGGCAACCTGCTGATCGGCAAGAACGTGAGCGAACTGAAGCCCGGCCTGACCAAGCAGCAGGTAGTGGCGCTGCTGGGCACGCCGTCGGTGATCAGCCCGTTCAACCAGAACCAATGGAACTACGTCGCGACCTTGCAGCGCCGCGGCGGCGCAGTCAAGCAACGCACCCTCACGTTGTATTTCGACAACGACACCCTGGTGCGCACGGACGGCAACTTCATGCAGGAAACGCCGCAGGATCTGCTGCAGGAAAGCCACAAATACGGTCCGCTGTATCCAACCAACCTGACCAAGGAACAACAGAAGGAACTGGAAAAGAAGCAGCAGCAGGGTGGCGGGGATAGTGGTGGGTGACTTGCACGTTTGCGACCAGGCGCGCAGGAGCGCGCCCGAACGCCACAGGCGGCCTTGAGTTGCGCAGCGATGAAGGGTGAGCACCAAGCATGGTGCGAATAACTGCCAGTGGCGGATCGCGCGGAAGCGAACGGGCGGCCAAGCAAGGCACCGGCACCCAGCACCATGGATGGTTGCTTGCCAGTCACCCAGTGCGCGCCCTCCGCCGCCGCGCTTCCTTCGGATCGATGAGCAACGGCCGGTAGATTTCGATGCGGTCGCCATCGCGCAGCGAGGTATCGGGTGAAGCCTTGCGGGAAAAGATGCCAAGCCGATCGTCGCGAATCTCGATGTCGGGTCGCGACGTACGGATGCCCGAGCGTTCGATCGCATCCGCGACCGTGGCGCCTTGTGGCAGCGAAAGCTCGATCGTGAACACACGCTCGGGCTCGGCGTAAATCACCGATACGGCGATACGCGCAGCGTCAGGCATAGGTGCGCTTGGCTTCCGCGCTGAAGTCGTCCACCATGCGGTCGGCGAGTTTCTGGAAGCCCAGCTTGAAGGCGAAGCCGGTCAAGCGGTTGCTGACCTCGAAATCGAGATCCAGTGCCACCTTGCAACCCGCGACTGCAGCCGCAGGCTGCCCCGTACTCCCTTCTCCCGCTTGCGGGGAAAGCTGGCCCGAGGGACCGGATGGGGGAAGCCCACCCAGCGGCGTGAACTGCCATACGCCGTGCAGCCAGTCGAACGGACCGTCCACGAATTGCATCTTGATGTTGTGCGGACGATCGAGGGTATTGCGCGTGGAAAAGTGTTGCGTGAAGCCGGCGAACCGCAGGTCGAGGCGCGCCACCAAGTGCTCGCCATCGTGCTCGGAAACCTGCGCGCCGAGGCACCAGGCAAAGCGCCTCGGGTAAGCTTCCACGTCGTTCACCAGATCGAACATCTGTTCCGGCGTGAAGCGAACCAGCGCCTGACGATGGATTTGCACGAACTCTCCTGATTGCGCGCCGACCCGGCGGCATCATAGTCACGTACCACATTGTAACGAGCATGGCGAAGAAGAAAGAAAAAGACGGCAAGGCCTCCTCGACGATCGCGCTGAACAAGCGCGCGCGCCACGAGTACCACATCGACGAGCGCTACGAAGCCGGCATTGCCCTGCAAGGCTGGGAAGTGAAGAGTCTGCGCGCGGGGCGCGTCAATCTCACCGATGCCTATGCGCTGGTGAAAGGCGGCGAATTGTTCCTGTTCGGCGCGTCGATTCCGCCGCTGCTTTCCGCATCCACCCACGTGGTTGCGGAAGACCGTCGCACCCGCAAGCTGCTGCTGCATCGCGCCGAAATCGACAAGTTGGTCGGCGCCGTCGAACGCAAGGGCCTGACCCTGGTGCCGCTGGCGATGTACTGGAAAGCCAATCGCGTCAAAGTCGAAATCGGCATCGCCCGCGGCAAACGGGCGCACGACAAACGCGCCACCGAAAAAGAGCGCGAGTGGAACATCGAAAAACAGCGCACGCTGCGCGCGCACAACAAGGCGGGATGAGGTCGCGACTCGGGCCTCGGGACTTGGATCCGGGACCTCGGATCTCGGGCCTCGGGCCTCGGATCTCTGATCTCGGATCTCTGATCTCGGAACTCGGAACTCGGAACCCGGAAAGCACAACATGCAAGTTGTCATTCCGGGGCGCTCCGAAGGGGTGAACCCGGAATCGGTTTTGGCGCCCCAGATAACCGATTCCGGATTCTGCCCGCGGGAAAGCTGCGGGAAGCCCCGAAATGACGGCGAAGTCAATACCCAGCCGGCACGTATTTGAAGCGCTGCATCTGCCCGCGATGCGCGTCGACGATGCGCTGCACCTGTTCCCGACTCAGCATCTCGCGCCACTGGTTCGCACGACCCTTGAAGAAGAACCGCGTCTTTTCGTCCACCGCTTCCACGAAGCCGTGTTTCTGCTCAAGCGACGACAGCGTCTGGAACGAGGTGTGCTTCACCGCGCGTTCGATGCGCGCCTTGTCCTGGCCCAATCCGATCAGCTTCGCGGCTTTCGCGAAATGCTTGGCGGGTTTTTCCAGCAGGTCCTCGTAGCGCAGCACGGTCACTTTCCCTGGCGCGCGTTCGGCCGCATCGGCCCAACCCTCCACGTGCGACGACCACGAACCGATCACGTGGCTCACGAACAGTTGGTCATTGACGGAGGCCACCCGATCATCGCCCAGCCGGTCGATGGCTTCCTCCAGCTTCAATCCGAAGTGATGGGTCATGCTCACCGCCACGTCCAGCGGATTGCGCACCACGTAGATCGCGCCCGCGGTCACCTCCCAGTTGAACACCGGATAGCCATCGAAGGTGCCGCAGAAATTGTGCGTCATGACGAGCCGCGTACCCTGCGCGCGCTGCGCGATCAATGCGTGCACGCCCGGCCGCAAGGCGGCGATTTCGTCGACGCTCAACTCGGTATTCGGCCGCCCCGCCAGTTCGCTGAAACGCTCGGCGCGCGCCTCTGAATCGGTGTAATTGCGGATCTCGTCCGGCCGCAGCGGATCGGCCCGATTGGCGATCAGATTGGCGAGGAACGCCCTCAGCCAGGTGTTTCCCGACTTCGGGTAGGAAGCGAGCCAGACGATGTTTCCCATGCGTTGCCGTTGTTGTGCGATGAACGAACGTCGCATGATGCCAGCCGCCGCGATTGATTTCCTGCAGCTGCACCCACATCATTGTTCTCCCCGGGGGCGACCTGGCTTCGACGGGGGCAGTGAAGTAGCTTGGAGCATGCCGAGGGCGTCATCTTCCTCGTTAATCCGGTGGCAAAAAACTAGACGCGAACGACGACGTCTACGCTCTGGCCGCTTAAGGCCTAGCCCCGAACCCACTTGTGC
>DATEDI010000030.1:0-9971 GCA_035281745.1 Rhodanobacteraceae bacterium | reverse complement strand
CGTCACCATCTTGGCGCCGTCCTTGGCGATGCCGGCCTGCTCGTACTTCTTGCCGACCATGAAGCCGGTGATGTTCTGCAGGAACACGAGCGGCACGCCGCGCTGGTTGCACAGTTCGATGAAGTGCGCACCCTTGAGCGCCGACTCGGAAAACAGGATGCCGTTGTTCGCGACGATGCCGACCGGATAGCCGTGGATGCGCGCGAAACCGGTGACCAATGTCTTCCCGTAGCGTGCCTTGAATTCGTGGAACTCCGAGCCGTCCACGATGCGCGCGATCACTTCGCGGATGTCGAACGGATGGCGGGTATCTTCGGGGATCACGCCGTACAGTTCTTCCGCCGCGTATTTCGGTTCGCGTGGTTCGACCAGCATCAACGGCATCGCCTTCTTGCGATTCAATGCCGCCACGATGTCGCGCGCGATCGACAGCGCGTGTGCGTCGTTCTCAGCGAAGTGGTCGGCCACCCCAGAAATGGACGTATGGACGTCCGCGCCGCCCAGCGTTTCGGCGTCTACCACTTCGCCGGTCGCGGCCTTCACCAGCGGCGGGCCACCCAGAAAGATCGTGCCCTGTTCGCGCACGATGATGGTCTCGTCGCTCATCGCCGGAACGTAAGCGCCGCCGGCGGTGCAACTGCCCATCACCACGGCAATCTGCGGGATGCCGAGTGCCGACATGCGCGCCTGGTTGTAGAAAATGCGCCCGAAGTGTTCCTTGTCCGGAAACACTTCGTCTTGCAACGGCAAAAACGCGCCGCCGGAATCGACGAGATAGATGCACGGCAAGTGGTTTTCCAGCGCCACTTCCTGCGCGCGCAGGTGCTTCTTCACCGTCATCGGAAAATACGTGCCGCCTTTCACCGTGGCGTCGTTGGCGACCACCATCACTTCACAGCCATTGACGCGGCCGATGCCGGTGATCAGGCCCGCGGCCGGTGCGGCATCGTCGTACATGCCGTGCGCAGCCAGCGGCGAGAGTTCCAGAAAGGGCGAGCCCGGATCGAGCAGGGCGCGGATGCGCTCGCGCGGGAGCAGCTTGCCACGCGCGACATGTTTTTCGCGGGCCCTGGTACCGCCGCCTTCGGCCGTGCGCGCCAGCTTCGTTTTCAGGTCATCGGTGAGCTTGCGCAGGTTCGCGGCATTGCCACGAAAGGTTTCGCTTTTGCTGTCGATGGCGGTGGAAATGACAGGCATGGTCGGCTCCATGACGTGCGCGGGCGCATGAAACCGGCATTCTATCGGGTGCGGCACGCGCCTCAAAAATCGCGGTGTGTGATTTGGTGCGCGCAGGCGATTCCCGACCGGCGACCACCAAGAATGTTGCCCGCAAAAAAAACCGGCCGCGCGAGGCGGCCGGTCGAATCACTGCAAAAGCTGGAACGATCAGTGGCCGCTCGAACCGCTGGCTGCGTTCTTCGCATTCTCGGCGGCGTCCTTGGCGGCATTCTTCATGTTGCCGGTCGCTTCCTTCGCGTTCTGGGCGGCTTGCTGCATGTGGTCCATCGCGCTGGAGGAACCGGACGCCGCAGTACCCGCCGAAGCGGCATTGGCGGCCTGCTGGGCCTGATCGGCTGCCGCGCTGGCCGCGGATGCCGCAGCGCCAGCCTGCTCGGCGCTTTGCTGGGTTTCGGTGTTCGGGTTCGCCTGGGCGGCGGACGCAGCGGCTGCAGCAGCGGACGAGGCTTCAGCCGCGTTCTGCTGTGCCTGATCGGCAGCATTCTGCGCCTGCTGCGACGAGTTGCCGCAGGCACTCAGGGCAAGTGCCATCGAGCCGGCGAGTGCAGTCGCGAGAACGGTACGAGTGAACTTCATTGGATATCTCCTGGATTGGGCCGTGGAAAGCCACGGGAGTGGCCGGGCTATTAAACCGCGTCTGGCTGAATAACGCCAGCATCTGACTTTTTACGGGCAAATAACGTTCAGTCGCGGCTTACCGCTTCCGGCGTACAAACCTGCAACCGTACGCTGCCGTCAAACCAGCTCGATTGCAATGGCGGTGGCTTCGCCGCCGCCGATGCACAACGATGCCACGCCACGCTTTTTGCCGGCGTGCATCAAGGCGTGCAGCAACGTCACCACGAGGCGCGCGCCGGTGCAGCCGATCGGATGGCCCAGCGCGCAGGCGCCGCCGTGCACGTTGAGCTTTTCGTGCGGAATCGAAATATCCTTCATCGCGGCCATCGCCACGACAGCGAACGCTTCGTTGACTTCGAACAAATCGACGTCATCGACTTTCCAGCCGGCCTTCTGCAAGACCTTTTCGATCGCACCTACCGGCGCAGTGGTGAACCATTCGGGTTCCTGCGAATGCGTGGCGTGCGCGACGATGCGCGCCAGTGGCTTCACGCCGCGCGCCTTCGCATCATCGGCCGACAGCAGCACCACGGCGGCGGCGCCGTCGGAGATGCTGGACGAACTGGCAGCAGTGACGGTGCCGTTCTCCTTGCGGAAAGCAGGCTTCAATGTCGGGATCTTCGCCGGGTCGACCTTGCCGGGTGTTTCATCGACCGAAACTTCGACGTCGCCCTTGCGCGAAGGCACGGTGACGGTGGCGATCTCGTCGGCGAACGCGCCGGACTTCACCGCCGCTTGGGCGCGGCGCACCGATTCGGTCGCGAACGCGTCCTGTGCCTCGCGCGTGAAGTGGTACTTGTCGGCGCAGGATTCGGCGAACACGCCCATCGACTTGCCGTCGTACGGGTTCGTCAGGCCGTCCCACGCCATGTGATCGACCATCGCGCCGTCGCCGTACCGGATGCCGGTGCGCACCGCCGCCATGTGCGGCGCGTTGGTCATCGATTCCATGCCCCCGGCGACGACCACGCTGGCGGAACCGGCCTTGATCAAATCGTGGCCCAGCATGATGGCTTTCATGCCCGAGCCGCACACCTTGTTGAGCGTGGTGCAACCGGTCGACGGAGGCAGTCCCGCCGCCAACGCGGCTTGGCGCGCGGGCGCCTGGCCAAGGTTGGCCGGCAGCACGCAACCCATCAGCACTTCACCAACGTCACCCGGTGCAATGCCCGATTGCTGCAACGCGGCGCTGATGGCGGCGGCGCCGAGTTTGGGCGTGGGAAAGCCGGTGAACTGGCCGAGGAACGCGCCAATGGGCGTGCGTTTGGCGGCGGCGATGATGATGTCGGACATGATCTGGACTCCAGAGAAGGTGTTTCGTTTGAACCAAGGCAGGCTGCGACGCGGCTTCGGTTTGAAGATGGTCGCGGGCGCGAATTGAGCCGCGCTGCCGGGCAGCGTCGGCTCGAATGAACGCCCTGGCGTCGCTGCAAGCCAAGGCAAGGAATTATGCGGCGTATGCTGCGCTGCCGCAAACCCGGCGCGTGCCGCGCCGCGAGCATCCGGGCAAAATGGTGCGGCAGACAGGAATCGAGTGGGGAACAGTTACATGATCGAGGCGATTTCGTTGCGCTTGCGCCGCCATGTCAGGTGGCTGGCGCCGGCTTTGCTGGTTGCGGCACTGTCCGCCTGCGGAGGCGGCGGCAGCGGCGCGGTGCGCGCGGCGACCGTCATACCCCCGCCTCCGCCCACCACGCCGACTACGCCGCAGCCGCCGGCTGACGCGCAGTTGTCGCTCACCAACACGTACGCCGCGCATGCGGCCGGCTACACCGGCGCGGGCGTCACCATCGGCATCGTCGACAGCGGCATCATGCGCAGCAACCCGACGGTCAGCGGGCGGGTGGTAAAGGAATTCATCGATGTCGATGCCGGCAGCAACAACACCAGCATCGATGACGTGGTCGGCCACGGAACATGGGTGTCCGAGATCGCCGCGGGCGCGCCGTTCGCGAAATTCCCCGGCGGCATCGCGCCGGAGGCGGAGCTGGTGTCGGTGCGCATCATTTCGGACGATGCGCCGTCCGACAGTGGCCAGCCGCCCGCCCAGATCACGGCCGCCGACGCGCAATTTTTCCAGCAGGTCAACCAGCAGTTGATCGGCGCCGGGGTCAAGTTGCAGAACAATTCCTGGGGTGGCCTCACGTGGGATACCACCGATCCCAGCGTGAACCAGGCGTTCGATGACGCGTACAGCGCATTCGTGAACCAACAGGGCGGCCTCGTGGTGTTCGCGGCCGGCAACGGTTCGGGCGCGCAGCCGAGCACCTTCGCCCAGTTGCCGAATTTCGCACCGGATCTCGCCAAGGGCTGGCTGACCGTGGTGGCGCTCGACAGCAACGATCCGACCCATCTTGCGGACTATTCCAATATCTGTGGCGCGGCGATGGATTTCTGCCTTGCCGCACCCGGCGACGTGATCGTGTTGGACAAGAATGCGACGGCCAGCACCGTCGAGCCGGATTACTACATCGTCGGAGGCACGTCGCTGGCGGCGCCGATGGTCACGGGCGCCGCGGCGTTGGTCTGGCAGGCATTTCCGTATTTCGACAACGACCTGGTGCGGCAGACGCTCCTGGGTACCGCCGATCCGCTCGGGGGTTCGCAACCCAATCCGACCTTCGGTTATGGCGCGCTCGATGTCGGCAAGGCGGTGCAGGGCCCCGCGCAATTCAACTGGGGCGACGTTTCAGTGTCGTTCGACAACCTGACTTCGACCTGGAGCAATGACATCTCGGGCGCGGGTGGCCTGATCAAGAATGGCACCGGTACGCTGATCCTCACCGGCAACGACAGCTACACGGGCGGCACGCAGGTACTGGGTGGAACTGTGCAGTCGACCACCGCGTTGCCCGGCGATGTCACCATCGGCAGCGCCGGCACCCTGGACAACGTGCCCGGCGTGAACGGAGCGCTCGCGAATGCCGGCGCGGTCGTCGTTCGTAGTGGAACAACAGAGGTGGCAGGCAATTACACGCAAGCCAGCACCGGCATCTTGTCGGTCAATCTCGGGACATTGCTCAGCGTCGCGGGGACGGCGCAGATCGATGGCACGTTGAACGTCCTTGGCGCGGTTTCCGGCTATACCACCAACACTCACGAGACCGTGTTGACTGCCTTTGGCGGCCTCAGCGGTACCTTCGCGCAATTGACCACCTCGCCGGGCGTGTTCCTCAACACCACGATCCAGTACACCTCCGACAGCGCGTGGCTGGATACGACCAGCCTCAACATCACGCAGGCGGCGCGGGCGATGGCCATCGCCGACCCGGCATCGTTGCTCGCCGCCGCGCGCGTGCAAAACGGGTTTGCCGCGATCGATTCGAAAGTCAGCGCGGGCGAGCCGGTATCGAACGATGTCCTGCAAGGCGCCGGTGCGATCCAGCACTCGGCGACGCCTGCATCCGCTCATGCGACGTTGCAAAGCCTTTCCGGACAACTGCACGCCGCGAGCGCGGCGATGCTGTTCGACGGCATCGCCGCGACCAGCGACGCGCTTTCCGGCCACTTCGACGAGCTGCTCGATGGACGTGCCAAGATCGGCACGTGGTACGGCGATCTCGGTTGGCAGGGCGACCTGCAGCGGAGCGGCTATGCGGGTGTAAACTTTCGCAGCGACGGCAGCCTGGTCGGTGCGGATTTCCGCGTTGGCCCGCATGCGGTGCTGGGTTACGCCATCGGCGCCAGCCGCGGCTACGGGGAGCTCGATGCGTCGTGGGACCACAACCGTACGTGGATCGATCACGCGACGCTGTACGGCGGCGTGTCGAACGATGGGTGGTACGCAAAAGCGCAGCTCGGCGGCGGCTGGTTCCATGAAGACATGCAGCGCCTGTTGCTGCTGGGCGGACTCGTGGAGCCGGTCGGCAGCGACACCTCCGGCCGTTACTTCGTGGGATCGCTGGAAGGCGGCCATCAATTCCGCATGGGCGGCGCGCGCGTGACACCGTTCGTGGACGTGCGCTACCAACGCCTCGAGCAAGGTGCGTTTGCGGAGCAGGGCGGTTATGGCTTCGGCTTGACCGCGAATGCGCGCACCGTGGGGCGGCTGCAGGCTGGTCTCGGTGTACGCACGCAGCGCGGCTGGCAGCTTGCCAATGGCACACTGATGGAATTCGATGGCAGCGCGGCATGGCGTCGCGCGGTTCGCCAGTATGGCGATGCGTTCGAGGCCAGTTTCACCGGTTTCGAGGACTGGATGCCGGTGCAAGGGATTGGCTTGTCGCGCGATGAATCGGTGCTGCGCGCCGGACTCTCGTTCTGGCCCACGCGCACGTTCGGCTTGCGGCTCGGTTACACGCGCGAGCAGGGCGAGCGCCAGCAGGCGAACAGCGTGATGCTGCAGGGCGCATTCGCGTTTTGACGCGTCGCCGTGGATGCGAATCGGCGGGCTGGTCGTGCAATGAACCCTTGAATGGTCGTGCGCGCGGCCGCACCTGCTGGTAACGCCCGCTGCGTTTCCGCGATGCCCGTTTGCTGAACCCCAAAATGCGATCGGCGCCCTTGGGCGCCGAGACCGCTACGTTGCGCGTTTCGCACCAGAAATGCAAGACGTGCCAAACGAAATTCATGCGCTAAGATCGACCCATGCAATCCGTAGTCGTTCCCCGTCAATCCAGTCTGCGCAGGCGCTCGTTCGCCGCGTCATTCTTGCCCGGTCGTTTCGATTGGCTGATGGGCCTGTACGCGGAAAACCACAAGCGGCTGGCCCGGCTGTTCGCGCCGGAACGGCTGACCGTGGGTGACTACGTTTCATCGGTCGGCGACGGCCTCGACGTGCACCTGTCGGTGCAGGAACGCCATCCGTACACGCTGGAACTCGGCCTGAGCTACGCGCTGCTGGACGAGAGTACCGGCAATCCGGCGCCGTCGGCACAATTGCGCACCTACCTCGATGCGCACATGACCGAGGCGCTGCATTGCGAACCCGGTCGCGAGTTGTGGCAAGTGCTGGGTCCGCTGACGCCCGCGCGCAACGTCGTGCAGCATCGCCTGCGCATGAATGGCTTCCTCAATCGCTGGCTGGAATACCTGGCCGAGCAGGGCCATTCGCTGGCGACGCTGGAACGCCTGCAACCAGCTTCCGAGGCTGCCTGAGCGCGAGCGGCGCGGTCGCGGCGTTACCAAAAATGCGGTGACGTCCATGTTGTAGTGCGTGCGCGTTGCGTTTCGACGCCGCTCGTCGCGCGAGCTACACTCGACGCAAACGGGACTTGGTATCCCGCCATCCAGAAAAAACCAGGCCCGCTTTCGCGGGCCTGGTTTCGTGCGTGCGGAATTTTCCGAATCAGCCGTCGGTCGAATCCAGGCCGCGACGCTCCAGCAGCGGCTCGATGCGCGGGGCGTGGCCGGCGAAGTCGCTGAAGAGTTCCATCGCGTCCTTGCTGCCACCCTGCGACAGCAATTTCTCGCGGAAGCGGTCGCCATTCTCGCGGGTCAGGCCGCCGTGCTGCTTGAACCATTCGACGGTATTCGCGTCCAGCACTTCCGACCAGATGTAGGCGTAATAACCCGCCGAATAGCCGCCCATGATGTGGCTGAAATACGGCGTGCGGTAGCGCGGCGGCACCGGTGCGAAGTCCGTGCCGTTGGCCTTCAGTGCTGCGGCTTCGAACGCCATCACGCCGTCGGCTTCCGGCACCTGGTCGACGCCGATCTGGTGCCAGCTCTGATCGAGCATCGCGGCGCCGAGGTATTCGGTAGTCGCGAAACCCTGGTTGAACTTCGAGGTCGCCAGCACCTTGTCCAGCAGCGCCGATGGCATCGGCGCGCCGGTCTCGTGGTGTTTCGCATAATGCGCCAGCACGCTCGGCCAGTCGGCCCACATCTCGTTCACCTGCGACGGAAACTCCACGAAATCGCGCGGCACGCTGGTGCCGGAGAAGTACGGATACTTCACGTTCGAGAACATGCCGTGCAGCGCATGGCCGAACTCGTGGAACATCGTGGTCACTTCATCCCACGTCATCAAGGTCGGACCGCTGGCCGGTTTGGTGATGTTGAGATGGTTGGCCACCACCGGCAGGTCGCCGGTGAGTTCCGACTGGCTCACGTACGCATTCATCCAGGCACCGCCGCGCTTGGACGGACGCGCGTACGGATCGAACAGGAAGATGGCGAGCTGGCTGCCGTCCTCGTTGAAGACGTCGTACACCAGTACATCGGGGTTGTAGACGGGAAGATCGGTGCGCTGCCTGAAGCTGATGCCGTACTCCTGGTTGGCGGCGTAGAACACGCCGTTCTCCAGCACGTTCTTCATTTCGAAATACGGCTTCAACTGGCTCTCATCGAACGCGTATTTGTCGGCGCGCACCTTCTCGGTGTAGTACGACCAATCCCATGCGGCCAGCTGAAAGGTCGGTTCACCCTTGGCCTTCTGGGTCTTGTCGATCATCGCCTGCAGGTCGGCGGCCTCGTGCTTCGCATTTGCGACCGCCGGCGGCGCCAGCTTGCCGAGCATGGCGTTCACCGCTGCCGGCGTTTTCGCGGTCTGGTCGGCGAGGCCGTAAGCCGCCCAGTTCGGGTAGCCCAGCATTTGCGCCTTCTCGGCGCGCAGCTTCATGACCTTCGACACCACCGCGGTGTTGTCGTACTGGTTGCCGCGGCTGCCGCGGACCAGGGATGCCTCGTAAATGCGCTGGCGCAACGCGCGATCGTCGAGTTGCGCGATCACCGGCTGCAGGGTGGTGTTGACCAGCGCGATCACGTACTTGCCTTCGAGGCCGCGCGACTTGGCGGCCGCGGCGGCGGCGTCGATCTGCGCTTCGGTGAGTCCGGATAGTTCCTCCTTGCCGTCGACCACCACGGCCGAATCGTTCACCTCGGCCAGCACGTTCTGGCTGAAGTCGGTGCCGAGTTTCGCCAGCTCGCCGTTGATCTCCTTCAGGTGCGCCTTGTCGGCATCGGAAAGTTGCGCGCCGGCGCGCACGAAGTCGTCGTGGTAACGCTCGATCAGGCGCACGCCCTGCGGGTCGAGGCCCAGCGAATCGCGGGCGTCGTACAGCTTCTGCACGCGCGCGAACAGCTTCGGGTCCAGCATGATCGCGTCGCGGTGCGCCGAAAGCTTCGGTGCGTATTCGGCCTGGATTGCCTTCTTGGCGTCATTGTTCTCGACGCCCGACAGGCTGAAGAAGACCGTGGTGGCGCGATCAAGGATCTGGCCGGACTTTTCCATCGCGATGATGGTATTGTCGAAGGTCGGTTCGGCGTCGTTGTCGGCGATCGCCTCGATTTCCGTGAGGTGATCGGCCATGCCGCGATCGAACGCGGGGCCGTAGTCGGAATCGGTGATCTTGTCGAACTGCGGGAAGTGCAGCGGCAGCCGGCTTTCGGTGAAGAACGGATTGCCCGAATCGATGGCCGCGGTTTGCGGTGATGCGTTCGATTCGGATTCCTTGTTGGCGTCGGTCGCGCCGGTACAACCGGTCAGGAGACCGGTCAGCGCAAGGGCCAGCGTCAGCGAAATTTTCATTGTTGCAGGCTCGTTGAAGGGGAACCTGCATCGTACCCAAGGCTCCGGACTTTTGCCCATGACCAAAGCCATGTTTGCGTCGTTTCTCGAAACCCCGTCCAGAAACGAAAAAGCCCGCGCGCGGCGGGCTTGGAAAAGTGCATCAGAAGTGGCGGAGCGGACGGGACTCGAACCCGCGACCTCCGGCGTGACAGGCCAGCATTCTAACCAGCTGAACTACCGCTCCGCATTGTTCCGTTTTTACCTGAACCATCCATGGTGGTAATGCCGTTCGCCATCCATGGCTCACCGGTTCCGCTCACGCGAACGTCCACTGGACGTCCGCAAGCGTTCGCGAAACCACCAGCTGAACTACCGCTCCGCATCGTTTCGGTTTTTTCTGCGAACGCATGCGTTCGCGTGCGGCATGTTGCATGTTCCGAGCCGCACATTGTACTTGCATCACGACGTGCCATGGCAACAACATGGCGTCCCCACGGGGATTCGAACCCCGGTCGCCACCGTGAAAGGGTGGTGTCCTAGGCCTCTAGACGATGGGGACAGCGTGGGGATTTGGTGGAGCCAGACGGGATCGAACCGACGACCTCTACAATGCCATTGTAGCGCTCTCCCAACTGAGCTATGGCCCCACGCTGGGAACGCG
>DATEDI010000029.1:0-52295 GCA_035281745.1 Rhodanobacteraceae bacterium | reverse complement strand
GTGCCGGTGATCGCCAACGCCTACATGCAGGGTTTCCGCGGCTTCGATGCCGATGCCGCGCTGAAAGCGATGGTGGCGAGCGCGACCTATGCACCCTATGGCGACCTGGCCGATTACATGAAGCTCGGCTACGTGCCCAGCGACCGCGAACCCGAGTCGGTTTCGAAAACGCTGGAGTATGCGTTCGACGACTGGAGCCTCGCGCGCATGGCCGAGGCGATGGGCCGCAAGGGCGTCGCCGGGAAGTTCTTCAAGCGCGCACAGAACTGGCGCAACGTGTTCAATCCGGAGACCGGCTTCGCGCAACCGCGTCTTGCGAACGGCCAGTTTCGCGAGCCGTTCAGTCCGGCGACGGCGGGCGTCGGCAGCGGCTTCACCGAAGGCAATTCGTGGCAATACTCGTGGTACGAACCGCAGGACGTCGGCGGTTTGATCCATGAACTCGGCGGTAACGCGGGGCTGGTGAAGAAGCTGGACGAAGTATTCGACGCGAAGATCGACCCCAAGGCTTTCGCGGGGCTCGAGGATGTCACCGGCCTGATCGGCTGGTACGCGCACGGCAACGAACCCAGCCACCACATCGCGTATCTCTACGATTACGCCGGACAGCCGTGGAAGACGCAGGAGCGGCTTGCCGAAATCATGCACACGCAATACGCGCCGACGCCGACCGGGCTTTCCGGCAACGACGATCTCGGCCAGATGTCGGCGTGGTACATCTTCACCGCGTTGGGTTTCTATCCGGTCGCGCCGGCCAGCAACCAGTACGTGATTGGCCGTCCGTTCGTGCGGCGCGCGGTGATGCATCTGCCGAACGGCAAGACATTCACGGTTACCACGGATGGACTCGGCGAGGGCCACCCCTACGTCGGCTCGGTGGCACTGAACGGCAAGCCGCTGACCCGCGATTACCTGACCTACGCGGAAATCGCGAACGGCGGCACGCTGCGTTTCACGATGCAGGCGCAGCCGAACAAGACCTGGGCCACGCAAACCGTGGATCAGCCCTATTCGATGACGGCGTATTGATCGCCGTCGCGCCGGCGCGTCACGCGGGCTGTACCCATGACGTCCGGACCGGCAGGGGACCGGTACCCGGAAGCTGCGCGAGGCTCGTGCGCAACGCTTCCATCACTTCGCCATTCGGCATCGCGTGCAATGGCAAAACGCCGGCCCACGCGTTGCGGCCGTGGCGCTTGGCCGCGTACAGGCATTCGTCGGCCAGGTTCACGACCTGTTCCCAGCTCAGCCGGTCCAGGTCGTCGTCGCACATCGGGTAGGTCGCGAATCCGACCGAGCAGGTGCGGCGGATCGTGCGGCCTTCGCCGACATCGAATTCGTACGCCGCGACGACGGCGCGGACGCGCTCGGCGAACTGCGGGCCGACATCCGGCAGGGCGAAGCGCGCCACGATCAGGAATTCCTCGCCGCCCCAGCGGATCGGGATGTCGGTTTCGCGCGTGACCGACAGCAGGACCCCGCGGAACTGCTGCAGCACGAGGTCGCCGGCGGCATGGCCATAGGTGTCGTTGATCTGCTTGAAGTGGTCGATGTCGACCATCAGGAACAGGATGTCCGAATTCCGCGGCAGTTCGCCGCGCCCGCGGCTGCGGTCCTGGCACTGGCGGCGCGACATCGCCACGTCCTGTGCGATGTGGTCATGGAGGTAGCGGCGGTTCTTGAGGCCGGTCAGCGGATCGGTGACGCTCTGTTCGGCCAGCGCATGGTTGCTGTGCTGGAGCGCCTCGATGGCCTCGGCCAGTTCCGCGGTGCGCTGCTCGACCAGCGCCGCCAGTTCATTATTGCGCCGGCGCAGTGCAGCCGAACGCCAGCGCAGGATCAGCGCGATGACCAGCAAGCCGGAGGCGATCCAGATCGTCCAGGCCCAGGGCGTGCGATACCATGGTGGCAGCACGCGGAAATCGAACGTCGCTTCCTTGCCTTCCTCGCCGTATACGTTGCGCGCGCGCACCCGGAAGCGGTATTCGCCCTCGTGGATGTTGGTGTAGTCGCGGTAGGCGTCGTCGCTCCATGGCGACCAGTTGCGATCGATGCCCTGCAGCAGCACCTGGAAGCGGTTGGCGCTGGAGAAGTCGTAGCTCGGGGCCGCGAATGCGAAGCGCAACGCATTCTGTGCATACGGGATTTCCGGCACCTTGCCGGGCTCGTCCGTGAGCCCGATGCGGCCATCGTGCGCGGATACTTCCCGAATCAGCGCGCTGAACGGAACATCGCCGCGCCCGGCCTGCGTGGTGACGTAGCGGAACAGGCCCTTGTCGCCGCCCAGCCACATCACGCCATCGGGATCGCCGTGGAAGAAATAGATGCCGGTACCGGTGATCGGTTGCAGCGGCGTGACCGTCCATTTCCATCGACCGTGCACGCGCTGCGCGCGACCAGTTTCCTTGATGCCCCTGCGATCGTCGATCGTGTACATCCACAGCGTGCCGCGGCGATCCTGGTACAACGTAGTGATCTGCCTCGGGCCACCGGGGAATAGATGCTCGAATGCGGCATCCGGCACGAAGCGCCGGTTCGACGCATCGAAGCGGTAGATGCCCAGGCTGGTGGCAAAGCGCAGCTCGCCGTCGACCGTGGCGATCGTCTGCGGTCCCTCGGGCAAGCCGGCGCCCGCGTCGAAGTGTTCGACCTTCACCGATCGAGGATCACCGGGACCCTGCCAGTCGTCCGGCAATGTCAGGCGCTCGAGTCCCTCGGGATAGAGCGAGATCCAAAGGCGGCCCTCGGCATCCTGGCCGAAGCTGCCCGTTTGTCCCGGGGCCCCGGCGATCAGTCCCTCGTCGATCCATTGGCTGCCGTTCCAGCGCAATGCGCCGACGCCATCCTGGTAACCCACGAACACGCGCGACGGCTGCAGCCGCGAGCGCAACAAGGGTTGCGCCGCCACCGCATGCTGCGCATGGCGGGCATCCAGAAGCGCCCGTGCGGAGCCATCCGCGCCGACCGAAAATACGCCGTCGTTGTTGGCCGCCAGCAACTGATCGCCGAACGACAGCAAGGAAAAATTCCAGCCCGCCACACCAGCCTGCCGTTCGAAACGGGCGGCGCCGTGGGCGTCGTTGACCAGACGGAACAATCCTTCCGAGGTGCCCGCAAACAGGGTGCCGTCATGGCGAATCACCGAAAGCACGGCACCCTGCAGACCACTCCGCTCGCCGAAATGCGTCAGCGGCGCGTCGACATCGACCCGCGCGATGCCATTGTCGGTGGCCAGCCACAGGCCGAACTGGCGATCCTGCATCAGCCCCAGCACCACGTTGGTGTCGAGTCCGGTCGCACGTGCCAGGTGCAGCAACGGGCGGCCATGCTCGTCCAGCAAAAACAGGCCGTCGCGCAAGGTCGCCACCGCCAGCCGCCCATCGGCCAGCCAGACGGCGCCATAAACCGCGGCGTCCTTGAGCGCGGCATCGGTTGCCATTGGCCACGGTTTCCAGCCGGAGCCATCGAACAGGAACCACCCGTCGGAGCGCGTGCCGGCGAGGAGTTGCCCCGGCTTTGCACCTTCGCCCCGCCGGGGCAGCAACGCGTAGATCCTCTTGTCCGCGAACAGCTCGCCGCCCGCCACGCGTTGGAGCTTGTCGTCGACGACCCGCATCAGTCCGCGGTCGATTTCGCGGACATACACCATGCCGTCAACCGAAAACCCGAGGTGGAAAGAAGTTTGCGGCTTGATGAGGGTAATGTGGTTGTCGCGCAGGTGGAAAATCCGGGATGAGGTTTCGAAGAACACCCCCTCGCTGGTGACGTGGATATCCCACACGTCGGAAAAGCCGCGTTCGCTGGGCGGCGCCAGGTCCAGCAAAGACGCATAGGCAAGCCGGCCGGACGCATCGGGCTTCAGGTAACCGAAATCGCCGACCGACCCCACGTAGATGCGTCCGTCCGGGCCGGTGGCGAGGGAACGCACGGGCAACCGCGAAGGAACGGGAATGCGCCGCCAGCGCGTGCCATCGAAGGCCAGCACGCCATCCTCGACATTGCCGACATAGATGACCCCGTCGAGCCCTTGCGTGACCGCCCAGTTCTGCGGCGCGCCGCCGTATTCGGCCGGCGCAAAATTGTGGATGAATGGCAGCCCGGCCTCGGTCGCGGCGGCAGGTGCGGGAAGTGCGGGCGTCGCTGCCGGCGCACCGCCTGCCAGCAGCAAGGCGAGTGCGGCCATGAACGCCGCGAGCGATCGTCCGATTGAACGATGGCCCGGGTGGTGACCCTGGCGTCGTGCGCGTGTTTGCTGCTTCCTCACTTCGGTCTCGCTTTCCGTTCGGGACGTCGCGACCCGGCCTTGGCGGATTCCCGGCGCGCGCATTGTTTCCGTTGACAAAAATCGGCCGGGCACACGCCAGCTTGAGTCGCGCGCACGTAGCGACACCACGTTTCACAGTTGTGACACAAGGTGGCCGCGGCGGCGGAACGAATCCGGTCCGGCATGTCCAGCGACGGCTGTCGGGGAGCGGCTTGCCGCGCGCGCTTGAGGGCCGCGCGCGGGCGCGTTAACGTTGTGCAACTTCCATGCCCGTCTGGGGAGCAACGATGAACCTTCGTCTTGTCGCTTGCGCGTTCGCGCTGGCTGTCGCATCGGGAGCCGCCATGGCCGCGCAACACCCCTTCAACGCGCACGATCTCGCGATGATGGATCGCGTCTCCGATCCGCATCTTTCACCGAACGCCAACGAGGTTGCGTTCGCGGTGCGCAGCACCGACTGGGACGCCAACAAGGGCGTCAACAGCGTCTGGCTGCTTGATCTGGCTCAAAAAGACGCGCAGCCGCGCCGCGTCACCGATCTGAAGCTTGGCGCCAACAGCCCGGTCTTTTCGCCGGACGGCAAGACGTTGTACTTCCTCGCGACCGAGAATGATTCAACCCAACTGTGGTCGGCGCCCGTCGCGGGCGGTGCACCCGTTCAGGTCACGCACCTGCCGCTCGACGTCGACAACTTCAAGCTGTCGCCCGATGGCAAGTCGCTGCTGTTCTCCGCGCAGATGTTCGAGGATTGCACGACGCTCGATTGCACGCGCGAGAAGCTGGATGCGCAGAAAAAGGACAAGGCGACCGGTCGCTTGTACCACCGCCTGTTCGTGCGGCATTGGGATACGTGGTCCGACCATCGGCGCGGGCAGCTGTTCGTGATGCCGCTGGACGGTTCATCCAAGCCGGTGCTGCTGACGAAGGGCATCGACGGCGACGTGCCGTCCAAACCTGATGGCAGCAGCGCCGAATACGCGTTCTCGCCCGACGGCAAAACGGTGTATTTCGATGTGCGCATCGCCGGCAAGACCGAGCCGTGGTCGACCAACTTCGACGTTTACTCTGTACCGGCCGACGGCTCCGCGGCGCCGAAGAACCTGACCGCCGCGAACAAGGCGTGGGATGCGTTCCCGCTGCCCTCACACGACGGCAAGACGCTGTACTACCTCGCGATGAAGGTGCCGGGTTTCGAGGCCGACCGCTTCGGTGTGATGGCGCTGGATCTCGCGACCGGCGCGACGCGCGAAATCGATCCGGACTGGGATCGTTCGGCCGGGCCGCTGACGCTGTCCGCCGACGGCAAGACGCTCTACACCACCACGGTTGCGGACGACGGAAACGTCGCGTTGTACGCGCTTGATGTCGTCACCGGTAAACCGACGAAACGGCTCTCCGACGGCAGTGTGCTGGGCTTCGACGTGGCCGGCGGCAAGCTCGTCGCCGCGCGCCAGGACTTCACTCACCCGACCGATTTGTACACACTGGACGCGCACGGCAAACACCTTGCCCAGGTCACGCACTTCAATGCCGCGCGCCTGGCCGATATCGAGTTTTCCAAGGCGACCTGGTTCACCTTCAAGGGCTGGAATGGCGACACCGTGCATGGCTACGTGATGCCGCCGGTGGGCGCCAAGCCCGGCCAGAAATATCCGGTCGCATTCCTGGTGCACGGCGGTCCGCAAGGCGCGTGGCCGGATGAATTCCACTATCGGTGGAATCCGCAAGCCTATGCGGGCGCGGGCTTCGGCGTGGTCGCGATCAACTTCCACGGCTCGGTCGGATACGGCCAAGCCTTCACCGACGCGATCTCGCAACACTGGGGCGATCGTCCGCTGGAGGACTTGCAGAAGGGCTGGGCGGCTGCGTTGAAGCAGTTTCCGTATCTTGACGGCAACGATGCCTGTGCGCTCGGCGCGAGCTACGGTGGCTACATGATCTACTGGATGGCCGGCGTGTGGAACCAGCCGTGGAAATGCATGGTCGACCACGACGGCGTGTTCGACGCGCGCATGATGTATTACGCGACCGAGGAGCTGTGGTTCGAGGAACACGAGAACGGCGGCACGCAATTCGAGCACCCGGAGAACTACGAAAAGTTCAATCCGCTGAACCACGTCAAGGACTGGCGCGTGCCGATGCTGGTGGTGCATTCGAACCACGATTACCGTATTCCGGTGACGCAGGGGCTCGGTGCGTTCACGGCACTGCAACGGCAAGGCATTCCCAGCGAGTTTCTGAACTTCCCCGACGAAAACCACCTCGTGCTGAAACCGCAGAACAGCGTGATGTGGCACGAGACGGTGATCGATTGGCTGAAGCGCTGGACGGGTCCATGAAGAGCAGATTCCGGGCTCCGCGCTTCGCGGCCCCGGAATGACGCAGAGTAGTACGGGTAACCTACATCGTCATTCCGGACGCCGCGTAGCGGCGATCCGTATTCTGCTCTCCAATCCGCGACCATGGACTTGCCGTGAAGCATCCCGCGGTCTACATCCTGACCAACAAACCGGGCGGCGTGCTCTACATCGGCGTCACGTCCGACCGTCAAACGCATTTGGCAGCACCGCAGCGAGGCGTCGAAGGGTTAGCCAACGTTACCGGCTACATGAACTCGTGCGTTTCGAACAGTTCGAATCGATGGTCGAGGCCATCGGGCGTGAAAAGGAACTCAAGAATGGCGACGCGCATGGAAAGTCGCGTTGATAGAACGGGCAAATCCGAAGTGGCGGGATCTCTGGCCAGACTCGGTTGACCGAACGTAGAGCCCATCGCTGCATTGAGCGAGACGCGGATCGTATGAAAGCAGATTCCGGATCGCGGCGATGCCGCGTCCGGAATGACGTGGTTTGCTTCTACCGCCGTCGCACAGCGTCAACGCGCGTGTGCGTCCCTCAGTGTGCGCTCGTCAACGGTATCAACCGCCATGCCCACGAATGATGCTTCGGCCAGCGGTTCGGATTGTGCAGGTAGGGGTGGTCCGGATAGTTGAGCTTCAGCACGTCGGTGGTCTGGTCGGCCAGTTTCTGCTGACCCAGCAGGTGGTAGCTCTTGGCCATCACGGCCAGCGCGTCGGCGACCTGCGGCGACTGCTGGTAATGCGACACGATGTATTTCGCGCGGTCGGCCGAGGCAATGTAGGCTTTGCGCTGCAGATAGAACTCGGCGACGTTCAATTCCGCCTGCGCCAACTGGTTGCGCAGATAGATCATGCGCTGGCGCGCGTCGACCGCATAACGCGTGTCGGGAAAGCGCGCGACCAGCGTATTGAAATCATCGAACGACTGCAGCGCATAGCCCTGGTCGAAGCGGGATGGGCTGATGCCGGCCATCCGCTGCAATGCGGTCTGGGTGCGGTCGAAGTTGATCAACCCACGCAGGTAATACGCGTAGGCAATATGCTTGTGGGTCGGGTAGGTCTTGATGAATTCGTTGATGGTGGACGATGCGTCGTCCGGCTTGTCGTCCTTGTACTGCGCGTAGGCCAGCTCGATCTGCGACTGCTCGTTGTACGCGCCGTACGGGAAGCGCGCGATCAGCTTCTGGTAGACGGTTTCGGCCGAACCCCAGTTGCCGTCCTGCGACAGGTCGTGCGCGCGCTGGTACAACTGTTCCACCGTCATGGTGTTCAAGGTGTCTCGCTTGCCGTGGTGGAACAGCGAGCAGGCACCCACTGCGAACAGCAGCGGCAGGAACAGGGCGAATTTCAGCAGCGGTGCGGAGCTTCGGAATGGCATCGGGCAAGTCTTTGCGAACGCAGCAAGGTGGATTCGGCATGATAGCGGAATCCCCATCGGCCGACCGGTGGGGATGCCGGCATGGCTGAACGGGCGTCCCGCGCGGAGATACCGCCCGATCTGGCCGGGCAACGCTTCGACCAGATCCTGCCCGGGTTGTTCCCCGGCCATTCGCGCTCGCACCTGGCCGGCGAGGTCAGGGCCGGGCGCATCCGGCTGGACGGCCGCGAAGTGCTGCCGCGCACGCGGGTCCACGGTGGCGAGAGCGTGGATTGGCAGCGTTCCGACGCGCCGGTGCTGGGCGATCGGCCCGAGGCCATCGATCTCGCCATCGTGTTCGAAGACGACAGCCTGCTGGTGCTCGACAAGCCGGCCGGACTGGTGGTGCATCCCGGCGCGGGCAATCCGGCCGGCACGTTGTTGAACGCGTTGCTGCACCACGACCCGAAACTGGCGCAGGTTCCGCGCGCGGGCATCGTGCACCGGCTGGACAAAGACACCTCGGGCCTGCTGGTGGTCGCGCGCTCGCTGCCCGCGCAGACCGCGCTGGTCGCGATGCTTGCCGCGCGCGACATCCATCGTCGCTACGTCGCGATCGTCAATGGCGTACCGGTCGCGGGCGGCACGGTCGATGCGCCGCTGGATCGCCATCCGACCGATCGACTGCGGCGAGCGGTGCAGGAAGGCGGACGTCCGGCGGTCACGCACTACCGCGTGCGCGAGAAGTTTCGCGCGCACGCCTCGCTGCAATGCGAACTGGAATCCGGGCGCACCCATCAGATTCGGGTGCACATGGCGCACGCGGGTTGGCCGTTGGTGGGCGATCCCTTGTATGGCCGCGGTCTGAAATTGCCGCGCGGTGCGACGCCGCGTCTGACCGAGGCGCTGCGCGGGTTCAAACGTCAGGCCTTGCACGCCGAACATCTGGGATTTGCGCATCCGGTCACCGGCGAATCGCTGGCATTCGACGCCGAGCCGCCGCGGGATTTGCTCGACCTGCTGGAAGCGTTGCGCGAAGATGCCGCGGGTGCGGGACGCGGGATCTGAATGGGAAGGCAACGGCGCTATTTTTGCTCGTCATCCCGGCGCAGGCCGGGATCCAGGTGGCTTGGATGAAGAGTTGCATGATGTCGACGAACATTCGCAAAGGCATCACGGATCACCTCGGTACATGGATCATTCCTGACTGGCCGGCGCCGCCGAGCGTGCACGCGGTGACGACGACGCGTGAGGCGCCCGGCACGTCCCCGCAGTCGCTATTTGGATTCAACATCGGCAGTCGCTGTGGCGATGAGCCGGCGCGGGTCGTCGGAAATCGCGACTTGCTTCGCGAGGCGCTGTCGATGCCCTCCGAACCGCATTGGTTGCGGCAGGTGCACGGGACCCGCGTGGCGATCCAACCGCAGGGCGAACCCGAAGCTGACGCTGCGGTCAGCCCCACGCCAGGCACGGTGTTGGCGATCCAGACCGCCGACTGCCTGCCCGTGCTGTTCTGCGCGCACGACGGCTCCGAAATCGGCGCCGCGCACGCGGGCTGGCGTGGATTGTCGGCGGGCGTGCTGGAAAACACGCTGGCTGCAATGCAAGGCCCGCACGAAAACATCATCGCCTGGCTCGGGCCCGCGATCGCTGCGCCGTCCTACGAAATTGGCGCCGAAGTACGCGATGCGTTTCTCGCGCACGATCCTGCCGCCGCGTCTGCTTTCACCGCCACGCGGCCAGGTCACTGGCTATGCGATCTGTACGCACTCGCATGCCAACGCCTGCGCACCGCCGGGCTCAACTACATCTTCGGCGGCGGCTTCGATACATTCACCGATCCGCGCCTGCATTCCTACCGTCGTGACGGCGCGAACAGCGGGCGGATGGTGAGCCTGATCTGGATGTTGCCGAAGGCAAACTGACGGCGTTTAATGGTCTTCGCGTCGGGTGCCTGGCCATCGGGAATGCGCGCCAAATTCGCGATCAGATGCTTTTTGCTGCTCGTGGTCGGTTCGGTCCCAAACCTTGCGGCCGCCGTCACGCCGTTGCCGCAGGCGAAAGTCGAACAGGCTGTCATCGATGCACTGCCCGCCTGGCAGGGCAAGAAGGCGCAAATCGTCGATTATCTGGACCTGACGAAATCGTTCGTGACGCCGCCGCCGTGGGCGCTCGTGGTGGCCCGGGACGCCAGGCCTCCGCCCGCTGATCTCGCCATGATGGGAAACGGCAGCCCGATCGTCGTCTGCTTCGTCAAGACACTCACGCCCAGTTGCAGCGAGGCCCGCGGCCATGCCGGCGCAAACTGGTTCGACATGACGAATGGACTGGTTACCGCGGCGGTGGTTTTCGCGGGACCCGGCCAAACACGACCGCTGCTGATGCTGCAAACTTTGTCCGCGCATGGCTTGAACGGGAATGCCAATATCGCGACGAAGTTGTTCGATTACGATCGCAAGACGGACCGTTTCCGCAAGATGTTCGTCAACGTCATTGGCGGCACCAACAACAACGCGGCGGCACGATTCATCGGTCACGGACCATTGCAGGGCGACGTGATCGTGGATTATCCGACCGACGACGCGCCCTACGCGTATTGGATCGAAGTCTACGTGCCGGGTAAATCGAATCGCTACGTGCGCATCCTGCGCTATCGCAGCGTTACCCGCTATGGCGACGGCAATCCGCTCGCCGTCGCCGATTCCGAGATGCCGGAAATCATGGAACGAATGGGGCTATGGAAGCCGGGTGATGCTTTGCCCACTCTGCCGCATGCGCCGAAGGGCTGCGGGTCGCTCGTCATGCGCCACGGCGAAGCGTGGTGCAAGACGCTCCGCATCGCCTCAACGCCGCAGCAGTAGCAGCGGCGAGGTACGCAATACACTGCGCGTCCCCGCGAGCCCCAGCATCGCGACGGCGAGCGTCGACAGCACCGCGGCGACGACCAGCGGTATCCAAGGCGGTTCGAAAGCCTGGATGCGGAACACCGAGTGCGCGAGCCAGGTGCCACCCAGCGCCGCCGCCAGCATTGCGGTGAAGCCGGAGATCGCGCCCAGCATTCCGAATTCGCACAGCGCGGCCATCCGCAACTGATCGCGACGCGCGCCCAGCGTGCGCAGCAATGCCGCTTCGTGACGGCGTTCCGCGGCGCTCATGGTCAGCGCGGCAGCCAATACCAGCGCACCGGCCAGCAGGCTGAAAGCCAGTACCCAGCGCGCGGCGGCGGTCACCTGCGCAACGATCTGGCGTGCGCGGTCGAGCAACGCGTCCACGTCGATCAACGACAGATTGGTGAATGCGCGCGAGAACGTCGCGAGTTCCGGCGCATGGCCGGGCGGAAGGTGAAAGCTCGCGATCCACGTATGCGGCAGCGCCGCGCCGTGCGCGGGATCGAGCATCACGAAGAAGTTGACGTTGAAGCGGCTCCAGTCCACCTCGCGGATGCTGGTGAGCGTGGCGTCGATGCGGGAGTCGCCGATCAGGAACGCGAGCCGGTCCCCGAGGTGCAGGTCGAATCGTCGCACCCACGCCACGTCCAGCGAGACCTCCGCGTCGTGGGCATTCGGCGCAAACCATTGCCCGGCGACGATGCGATTGGCCGGCGGCAGCGCTGCGCCCCATGAAAGACGCACCTGCTGCTCGGCATCATGTTGCGTCTCGCGGTCGTGGAAGGCCATGCGATCGACGTCCACGCCGTTGATCGCCACCAGTTTGCCGACCGCGACCGGCATGTCGTTGAAACGCGTCGCGCCGAGTTTCGAAAGCGCATCGTGCACCTCGGCGCGCTGCGCATCCTGCACGTTCACGACGAACCAGTTGGGCGTATCGGGCGGCAGCTCGCGGCGCCAGTTGTCGAGCAGCGCGGGGGCGACGACCGCAAGCAGCAGCAACGCGGTCAAACCCAGCGTGATCGCGCAGGATTGCACCACGCTCAAGACCCGGCGACGCGCCAGCGCACTTGCGCCCAGTCGCAGTGCCGGATGCAGGCGCGCGACGAAGCGTCGCACCAGCCACAGCACCGCGAGGGTCAAAATCGAAGTCAGGAGCGCGGCGCCCGCCAGCGACGCGGCCAGCACCCCCGCCAGTTTCCAGCTTCCCGTCTGCAGCGCGATCAGTCCGACCGCGACCGCGACGGGCACGAGGTAAAGCAGGTCGAAACGGCGTGGCACCCGGGCGGCGCTCCGGCGGAACACCGCGACCGGCGGCACGGATTTCAGTTTCGCCAATGGCGGCAGTGCGAACCCGGCCAGCACCGCAAGTCCGATGCCGGCCGCGGCGAAGGCGGGCTCCAGCGGCAGCGGCGCCTGCTGCGCGGAAGGCGGCAATAAACCCTGGGCGTAGGCGAACGCGATCGCGGCGAGTGCCAGCGCGATGGCCGCGCCTGCCAGCGCCGCGAGCACCGCAGGCACTGCAAGTGTCCACGCGAGGCTGCCAAACGCGAATCGCGACGACGCGCCCAGCGCGCGCAGCAACGCGATCTCGTCGGTCTTGCGGCGTGCGTAGCGTTGCGCCGACAGCGCCACCGCGATACCGGCCAGCAACGCCGCGAGCAGCGCAGCGAGGCGCAGGAAGGTGTCCGCGCGTTCGAACGCGACCGCGAGGCGCTGCTGTACTTCTTCCGGCGTGACCAGGCGCGCGTCACTCGGCAGATGCGCCTTGGCCCACGTGCGCCAGGCATCCACCGGCGCCACCGCGCCGGCGATCAGCAGGCGGTGGCGGGCGCGGCTGCCGGTGCCGAGCAGACCCGCGCTTTTCGCATCGGCCAGCGCCATCACCGCGCGCGGCGCCAGCGCAACCAGATCGCCGCCACCGGGCTGTTGCTCTATTTGCCCGGCGACCACGAGCTGCATGCCGCCGACCTGCACCCGTTGGCCGGGTGCGACATCGAGCGCCACCAGCGCGCGGTGGTCGAGATATACCGAACCCGCGGGTGGCGCGTGCATCGATCGATCGACGCCGTCGCGGGCCCCGATCACCAGCTTGCCGCGCAGCGGCCATGCGGCGTCGGCCGCCACCACCTGCAGCAACTGACTGCGGTCATTCGCGAATGCGACGCTGGGGAATTCGGCGAGCGCGCTGGTGCGAAGATCGAGTGCGTGCGCATGCTGGACGAATTCCGCAGGCAGCGGCGCGGCCGCGTTGATGCCGAGGTCGCCGCCGATCAGCTCCGCCGCGCTCATCACGACGGCGCGTTGCACGCGCGCGGCGAGCGTTGCCACCGCGCCCAGCACCACGACCGCCAGCAACAACGCGCCGATCAGCGTCCGCAATTCCGGCAGCCGCCATTCGCGTCGCAGGGTGCGCAGCGCATGGCGCGGACCAGTCATTCGGCGTGTCATGTGACGTGCGCCCGGACGCGGCCGTCGACAAGGTCGAGGATGCGTGCACAGCGCCCCGCCAGTGCCGGGTCGTGCGTCACGACGATGAGTGTTGTGTGATGCTCCCGGTTCAACGCGAAGAGCAGGTCGGCGATCGCATCACGGCTGGTGTGGTCGAGATTGCCGGTGGGTTCGTCGGCGAACAGGATGCGTGGCCCGTGCACGAATGCACGCGCGATCGCGACGCGCTGCTGCTCGCCCCCGGACAACTGCCGCGGGTAATGCGCGCGGCGTGGCTCCAGGCCCACGGCGGCCAGCGCCTTGCGTGCCTGCGACGCCGCATCCGGCGTGGCGTCCAGTTCCAGCGGCAGCATCACGTTTTCTTCGGCCGTCAGGGCCGGCAACAAATGAAAGGACTGGAACACGAAGCCGACCAGTTTCAGCCGCAGTCGCGCGCGCGCTTCCTCGTCCAGGGTTTCGAGCGCGTGGCCGTCGAGCCCCACGCTGCCATGGCTGGGCAGGTCCAGTCCGGCCAGCAACCCGAGCAACGTGGTCTTGCCCGAACCCGACGCGCCGGTGATCGCCACGGTTTCCCCGGTATTCACATCCAGGCTGACATCGTCAAGAATATCGAGCCGGCCCGCCGGCCCCTCGACGTGCTTGCCGATTCCCCGTGCGGAAATGAGTGCCATGGTTGCCCGACTGTCATCCGTCCTGCCGTTGTCCATCGTGTGGTGCCTTGTGCTGTGGTTGGCGTTGCCGGTGGCGCAGGCCGCGTCACCGCGCACGATCCTGCTGGTGGGCGACTCGTTGTCCGCCGCCCACAACATCGAGGTCGGCACGTCCTGGCCGGCGCTGCTGCAAAAGCGTCTAGCCGATATGCGTCCGCCGCGCGCGCTCGTCAATGCCAGTATCAGCGGAGAAACGACGGCTTCCGGCCTTGCGCGATTGCCGGCGCTGCTGAAACGCTACCAGCCCGGCATCGTGATCCTGGAACTTGGCGGCAATGATGGCTTGCGCGGGCTGCCGCTGGGCGAAATCCATTCCAATCTTTCCGGGATGGTGCGCGAAGCGCAGGACAGCGGGGCGCGCGTGTTGCTGCTCGGCATCGAGCTGCCGCTCAACTACGGTCCGCAATACCGCGCCGGGTTGCGCGCGATCTACGCCGATCTTGCGCGTGACGACCATGTACCGTTGGTGCCATTCCTGCTCGACGGCATCGCGCTCGATCCGGAATTGATGCAGTCCGATGGCCTGCATCCGACGGCCGCCGCGCAGCCGCGGGTACTGGCGAATGTCTGGCCGGCGCTGGCGCCGATGGTCGAGGCTGCGCCGAAGGTGACGCCCTCCGGCCCGATACACTCCGGCGTCGTCGGTCCGGTGCCATCCGGCAGTCTGTCGCAACGATGAAGAACACCGGCCGAGGTGTTTTCAACTTCCGAGCGCGTTGAGGAAGTTGCGCCGCCAAGCGGAAATGTCGTGTTTCATGACGTGCTCAAACATCCCGGCCCAGCGCTCGCGGCGTTCCCGCAGCGGCATCGTCAGGGCCTGTTCGATGCCTTCCACCAGTCCTTCCGGATCGTACGGATTCACCAGGATCGCCTGCTCCAGTTCGCCCGCGGCGCCGGCGAATTGCGACAGCACCAGCACGCCGGGATCGTCGGCGGGCTGCGCGGCCACGAATTCCTTGGCCACGAGGTTCATGCCGTCGCGCAGCGGCGTGATCAGCCCGAGTTGCGAGATGCGGTAGAAGCCGGCGAGCGTGGCCTGCGCGAAGCTGCGGTTGACGTAGCGGATCGGCACCCAGTCCGGATCGGCGTAGCGGCCGTTGGTGGCGCCGGCCGAACGTTCCAGTCGCGAGCGCAGTTCGCGGTATTCGGGCACTTCCTCGCGCGAGGGCGGCGCGATCTGCAGGAACGAAACCCGCGATCGCCATTCGTGGTGTTCCGCGAGAAAACGGCCGAACGCCTCGAAGCGACGGGGCAGGCCCTTGGAATAATCCAGCCGGTCCACGCCGATCGCGAGCTGGCGATCGTTGAGGCTGGCGCGCAGTTTGCGCACGGTGGAATTGTTGACGGCGTATTGCGACTGACGCGCGACCTCGGCGGTGTCGATGCTGATCGGAAATGGCGCAATGTGCGTGTGCCGCCCGCCCAGTTCCACGACGTCGCGCGAACGGGTCGCGCCGAGCCTTCGGGAGAAGTAATCGAACAACGCGCGGGCATCGTCGCGGTTCTGCACGCCTACCAGATCGCACGCGCTCAGGGTGGCGATCAGTTGCTTGTGGCAGGGCAGGTTGATCAACAATTCCGGTGGCGGCAACGGAATGTGCAGAAAAAAACCGATGCGCGCGCCAACGCCGAGTTCGCGCAATTCCGCGGCCAGCGGAATCAGGTGGTAGTCGTGGATCCAGATGCGGTCGTCGTCGCGTAGCAGTGGCGCGAGTTTTTCCGCGAACAACTTGTTGACCTCGCGGTAGCCGGCATATTGCGTGCGGCTGTACTGCATCACCGTGGGCTGGAAGTGCAGCAACGGCCACAAGGTGCGGTTGGAGAAGCCGAGATAGTAGGTTTCGTATTCCTCGCGGGTCAGGTCCAGCAGCGCGTAGTCGATGTTGCCGGCGGACTCGCGGTGCAACTCCCGCTCGTCCGGGGCGACGCGCTTGCCGCTCCAACCGAACCACAGGCCGCCGTGTTCCTTCAGCGCCGCGCGCATGGCTGCGGCCAGGCCGCCGGCGCGGGTTTCCCGCGGCTGTGCCACGCGGTTGGACACGACGACCAGACGACTCATACCACGTCGCTCCATTTCGTGGACAAGCCGCGCGCTGCGTTGATCAGTCCGACCATCGAGTACGTCTGCGGGAAATTGCCCCACAACTCGCCGGTTTTCGGATCGTAGTCTTCCGACAGCAGCCCCAGTGGATTGCGGATCGCCAGCAGTTTCTCGAAGAATTTGCGCGCCTCATCCTTGCGGCCGATCGCGATCAATGCTTCCACGTACCAGAAATTGCAGACCAGGAAACTGGTCTGGGGCGCGCCGAAATCGTCGGGGTGCGCATAGCGCATCAGGAAGCCGTTGCGCATCAGGGTCTTGCCGACCGCATCCACGGTCTTGACGAAGCGCGGGTCGTCGGCATCGACGAAACGCAGGCCTTCAAGCAGCAAAAGGCTGGCATCGAGCTGGTCGCTGCCGAACGATTCCACGAAGTAACCGTTCTTGTGCACCGCGCGCCGCAGAATCTTGCGCCGGATGCTGTCGGCACGCTTGCGCCAGAACTTGACGCGGTCGTCCAGCCCCAGCCACTTGCCGATATTGGCGAGCCGATCACAAGCCACCCAGCACATCACTGCCGAATAGGTATGAACGGACGTGCGCCCGCGCAGTTCCCACAGCCCCGCATCGGGCTTGTCGTGCAGGCGCCACGCCGCTTCGCCACAACGTTCGAGGCGACGGTATTCGGTTTCACCCGCGATCCGCACCAGCCGCTGGTCGCAGAACATCTGCGTGGCCGCCAGTACCACGCTGCCGTAGATGTCGTTCTGCTGCTGCTTCCAGGCTTCGTTGCCGACCCGCACCGGGCCCATGTCGCGGTAGCCGGCCAGCGTGGCTTCCTCGCGCTCGGGCAGTTCATCCTGGAAATGGATGCCATACACCGGCGTCATCTTGCCTTCTTCCTTGACCGCCAGATTGAAGATGTAGCGCACGTATTCTTCCATCGTGCGCGTGGCGCTCAGGCGATTCAGCGCGCGCACCGACAGCGCGGCGTCGCGCGGCCAGCAATAGCGGTAATCCCAGGTGCGCACAGTGTCGGGCGCTTCCGGGATCGACGTCGTCATCGCCGCGGTGATCGCGCCGGTGCCTTCGTACTGGCACAACTTCAGCGTGATCGCGGCGCGGATCACCGCTTCCTGCCATTCGGCCGGAATCGAGAGATAGCGCGACCACTCGTGCCAGTAATCGAGGGTCGAATCCAGGGCCTCGTTGTAGAACCGCGCGGCCGATTCGTGCAGCGTCTCGTCGGTGCCCAACACGATGTGCACATCGCGGTCGAGCAGGAAAGGCAGACCGTCCCGCAGCATCGGCAGTTGCGTGTCGGTGGTCGCGCGCAGTACCAGCGGGTCGAGCAGATAGCGCACGTGATTGGAGCCGAAGGTCATTTCCGGCTTGCGTGCGCCGTACCCGGTCAGCGGCTTCAGCCGCAGCGCGATCCTTGGCGCGCCCGACAGTGGCCGCACGCGCCGCAGGATCTGCATGGGATGGAAGGTGCGTCCGTGCTGCTTGTAGCGCGGCGCGAAATCGGTGATCTCGACCTGTGCGCCATCCTTTGCGGTCAACGTGGTCACCAGCACCGCGCTGTTGTCGGCGTAACGCTGATGGAAGCTGGCCTCGTTTTCCAACTGCACGTCGAAAAAGCCGGCATCCGAAAACCGCGGCGACAGCAGCGAGCAGAACACCGGATCGCCATCGAACGCCGGCACGCAGTGCCACACGATGCAGCCGCGCGCATCGATCAGCGCGTTGATGGTGCCGTTGCCGATGATGCCGAGGTCGAGGCTGGCGCGCCTGTCGGGGTCGGTCGGCTTGCGCTTGGGCGAGCGGCTGGCCGGACCGCGTAGCGGTCTTGCCGGCTGCACGCGTGATGTTCCGGGCTTGGGCCTGGATTTTTTCGCAGTGGTGGTTTTCGCAGTCAATGGTTGCCTCCTCGTTGTGGGCCTTCGCTCCCTCGTGTTTCGGCCGTGCCCGCGAACGCCTGTCGGGAAGAGAATCGGACGCGATGGCGAAGACCGGTCCGGTTCGTCCGATTCGTGGATACAGGCGGGTTCATGTCGCCGTCGCCAGCCCGTGCAGCCACGCGCGCACCGCGGCGGGGTCATCCAGTGCATGGCGAGCTTCGGTCGGACGGCGCGTGCCGACGATCACGCTGACGCCGCCGCTCGCGTTGACGTGGCGGAAAGCGTGCTCGTCGGTCAAATCGTCGCCCAGCATCCAGGGCGCGCGGCCGCGAAACGGCGCCTCTTGCATCAGCGCCGCGAGCGCGCCGCCCTTGTCCACGCCAGCAGGCTTCAGTTCGATCACGTGGTCGCCGCGCTGCAGCACGTGGCTGTCGCCGACATCCCGCAGAAGCGTTTCCGCGATACGTTCGGCGGCCGCGCGTGCAGTGGGTGCGCGCCGGTAATGCAGCGCCAATGCCAGCCGCTTGTCTTCCAGCAGCACCCCGCGTGTCGCGGCCACGAGTTCGGCCGCGCGCGCCCGCGCCTGCGCAAAGGCGGCGGCGTTGCCGGTGGTCGTCTGCACGTTGCCGCCCGGCATGCGGAGTTGCGCGCCGTGCAATCCGGCGGCGACGTGGCCGTTCCAGTTGAACAGCTCGTCGAGCTGTGACAGCACGCGCCCGCTCAGCAGTGCGACTGCGCCACCGAGCCGCTGCCGCAGGTGGGCGAGGTCGTCGTGGAGGTGCGGCGCCACTTCGACGCTGTCGGGGTCGTGCGCGAAATCCAGCAAGGTTCCGTCGACGTCCAGAAACAGCGCCCAGCCGTCGTCGGCGCCGGTTTCAGGCGGCGCGGGCAACTTCGTGACAATGTCGGCGCCGGTCAGGGCCACGCGCGTTGTCGACACCTCGGCTCAGCATTGGCGAAACATCACTGATTGTGACGGACCCGGCGTGAACGCCCCATTCACATCCGCGCGCAGGCATGCATCGCCGCGACCGCATCGTGCGCGCGCTGCGCCAACGCGTGGCGATCGCCGATCCGCAATCCGGTGGTCGGAATCGGGTCACCGATGCGCACGGTGATGGTTCCTGGATTGATGGCTCGCAACGAACACGTGCGGCTTCGAAAAGTCCACGCGCTCCAGTCCTGCCACTTGCAGCTTCGCGCCGGCGCCGATCAGCAGGCCCGGTGCCCACAGCCGCGACGCCATCCTGAGCGGAGCGCGCCGATTGCCGCCGCTGAGTGCCAGCACCGTCTGCGCCAGACAAATCCAGCACGCCGTCCAGGCGATAGTGAAAGCCAATTGCAGTGCGTTCCACCAATGCCATGCCAGACGCGCGAATCCCGGCGGGCGCGTTTCCAATCCGATCACGTTCACGATGCTGCGATCCGATGAATCCCCGCGCGGATTTTAGCGACACGTTTTCGTTGCGCAAACGGCGCGGTGGCGCGACTGCATTCGGTGATGGTCCCGAGTGCTGGAAGGGGGTGAGCTGGGTCCGGCCCAGCCGCGTGAACCCGGAGGAGCCGCACATCGAGGCGGCCTCGGCGAAAGCGCGCCAGGGCCCGCAAAACGGCTTGAAGCCTGCGCGTTGCGACCGCATCTTTTGGGCTTCGGATCCACCAGCCAAGGCTCGCCCCATGCGCACCGACAAACTCACTTCCCGCTTCCAGCAGGCCCTGGCCGACGCCCAGTCCATCGCGGTCGGGCGCGACAACAACATGCTGGAACCCGCGCATCTGTTCGCCGCCCTGCTGGACCAGCAGGGCGGCTCGACCGCGCCGATGCTGGCGCAGGCCGGCGTCAACGTGCCGCTGCTGCGCCAGCGAATCGGCGAAATGCTCGAAAAGTTGCCGCGCGTTTCGGGGCAGGAGGGCAATATCAATGTCTCGAACGAATTGAACCGGCTGCTCAACGTCACCGACAAGTTGGCCCAGCAGCGTGGCGACCAGTTCATCGCGTCGGAACTGTTCGTGCTGGCCTGCCTCGACGACAAGGGCGACCTCGGCCGCGCACTGCAAGCCGCCGGTGCCAACAAGCAGAACCTCGAAGCCGCGATCGACAAGTTGCGCGGTGGCGAAAAGGTGCAATCGGAAAGTGCCGAGGACCAGCGCCAGGCGCTGGAGAAATACACCATCGACCTCACCGCGCGCGCCGAGACCGGCAAATTGGACCCCGTGATCGGACGCGACGAGGAAATCCGCCGCGTGGTGCAGGTCTTGAGCCGCCGCACCAAGAACAACCCGGTGCTGATCGGCGAGCCGGGCGTCGGCAAGACCGCGATCGCCGAAGGTCTTGCCCAGCGCATCGTCAAGGACGAGGTGCCGGAGGGCTTGAAGAACAAGCGCCTGCTGGCGCTCGACATGGGCTCGCTGATCGCCGGTGCGAAGTTTCGCGGCGAATTCGAGGAACGCCTGAAAGGCGTGTTGAACGACCTTTCCAAGCAGGAAGGCCAGATCATCCTGTTCATCGACGAGTTGCACACGATGGTTGGCGCAGGCAAGGCCGAAGGTGCGATGGACGCCGGCAATATGCTGAAACCCGCCTTGGCGCGCGGCGAGCTGCACTGCATCGGCGCGACCACGCTGGACGAGTATCGCAAGTACATCGAGAAGGACGCCGCGCTGGAGCGGCGCTTCCAGAAGGTGTTCGTGGGCGAGCCGAGCGTCGAGGACACCATCGCGATCCTGCGCGGCCTCAAGGAAAAGTACGCGGTGCACCACGGCGTCGAAATCACCGATCCCGCGATCGTCGCCGCGGCGACGCTGTCGAACCGCTATATCACCGACCGCCAGTTGCCCGACAAGGCCATCGATCTGATGGACGAGGCGGCGTCGCGCATCCGGATGGAAATCGATTCCAAGCCGGAGGAACTGGATCGCCTGGAACGCCGCCTGATCCAGTTGAAGATCCAGCGCGAGATGCTGAAGAAGGAAAAGGATCCGGAGTCGAAGAAGCGTCTGGCCGATCTCGAAGGCGACATCGAAAAACTCGAGCGCGAGTTCTCCGACTTGAACGAAGTGTGGAAGTCGGAAAAGGCCGCGTTGCAGGGCGACGCTTCGATCAAGGAACAGATCGAGAAAGCGCACCACGAACTCGAGGCCGCGCAGCGCCGGCAGGATTACGCGCGCATGAGCGAAATCCAGTACGGCCAGTTGCCGGCGCTGGAGAAGCAACTCGCCGCCGCGCAGGCCGCCGACCAGCGCGAGTTCAAGCTGGTCAAGGACAAGGTCACCGCCGAGGAAATCGCCGAGGTCGTATCGCGCTGGACCGGCATCCCGGTGTCGAAGATGCTGGAAGGTGAGCGCGAAAAACTGCTGCACATGGAGGACGCGCTGCACAAGAACGTGATCGGTCAGGACGAAGCGGTGCGTGCGGTGTCCGACGCGATCCGTCGCGCACGCGCAGGATTGTCCGATCCGAATCGCCCGTATGGTTCATTCCTGTTCCTCGGCCCGACCGGCGTCGGCAAGACCGAACTTTGCAAAGCGCTCGCCGGGTTCCTGTTCGACACCACCGAAGCCATGATTCGCATCGACATGTCGGAGTTCATGGAAAAGCACTCGGTCGCCCGGCTGATCGGCGCGCCTCCGGGTTATGTCGGTTACGAAGAGGGCGGCTATCTCACCGAAGCCGTGCGTCGGCGTCCGTACAGCGTGATCCTGCTGGACGAGGTCGAGAAGGCGCACCCGGACGTGTTCAACATCCTGTTGCAGGTGCTGGACGACGGGCGCCTCACCGATGGCCAGGGCCGCACGGTGGACTTCCGCAACACCGTGATCGTGATGACGTCGAACCTCGGCTCGCAACAGATCCAGGAAATCGCGTCCTCCGGTATCGACGAGGATAGTCCCGAGGCCTATACGCAGATGAAGGCCGCGGTGATGGGCGTGGTGCAGGCGCACTTCCGGCCCGAGTTCATCAACCGCCTCGACGAGATCGTGGTGTTCCATCCGCTCGACAAATCACAGATCCGCGAGATCGCGCGCTTGCAGACCAATTATCTGGCGAAGCGTTTGCAGGAACGCCAGATCGACCTCGAAATTTCCGATGGTGCGCTGGTACTGCTCGGCAACGTCGGCTTCGATCCGGTGTACGGCGCGCGTCCGCTGAAGCGCGCGATCCAGACCCAGCTCGAAAACCCGCTGGCGCAAAAGATCCTCGCCGGCGAATTCGTCAGCGGCGACACCATTTCGGTTGACGCCGAGCATGGCAAGCTGGCGTTCCAGAAACGTTGACGGGAAGCCTGCCTCTTTGCATGAAGAAGCTGTGTCGTGGCCGATGTGGGCCGGGAGTGGCCGTCGGCGACCGCGCTTGATGCCCCGAAAGCGGTCACACGCAATCGCTAGTCACTTTTCGCGTTCGGTCGCGTAATCCGGAGCATTGGCTTCCCATGCGCAGGTTTGAGCGGAAAGAAGGCTTCGTGCGTGGCCGGGGCCACCGCCACGACGTGCGCATTCGGCCCCAGCCACGCAGTGCCGAGTGCGCTGACCTTCTGTCCCTGCACCTTGAACACCGAAACCTGGCCTGATTCACCGGCGACGTACAGCCAGCCAAGCGTTGGATCGAACGCGAGCACATCGGGGTCTTGAGCGACATCGAACGAAGCCAACACCTTCCGACTGCCGAGATCCAGCACCAGTAACTTATTGTTGCCCTCGCAGGCGATGAACGCCAGCCGCGCCGGCGCATCGATGTACAGGCCATGGTTGCCCCTGGCCCCGGGCAAGTCGATTCGCGCGACCACCTTGTTGCTGACGGGATCAATTTCCACCAGCTGGGTGCGTGTCTGCGCGTTCGCAAAAATGCGCTTCGTCACCGGATCGTACTGCGTGTTGCCGACTTCGCCACTCAGGGGAATCGTAGCGATGCGCGTGTTGTTGCGTGTATCGATCACGGTGTCGGTGCCACCGTGCTCGTCGGACACAAACAGCTTGTGGACGTCCGGTGCGTAGGCCATTCCGTCCGGGTAATCACCCCCGGCAATACGTGCGATGATCTTGAAGCTCGTGGCGTCGATCGCGACCACCTCGTCGTTGCCGGTCGCCGAGGCGTACACGCGATCCAGTTGCGGCACGAACACCACGCCGTGCACGTGGCTGACATCCGGGATGCGCGCAATCACTTTGCGCTGCGCGGTGTCGAATACCACCACCTCGCTGTCACCCAGGTGCGCGAGAAAAAGGTGATGCCGCTGCGCATCGAGACTGGCGTAGTCCCAGCGCGTCGAACGACCGGGCAGCGGTACGTCCGCGAGCACGGTCAGCGGCAGATGATTGCTTGGGCCATTGGCGTGGCCATAGGCGGGCACGGAGGAAGCCATTACAGCGAGGGCGGCAAGCGCCCAGCCATGGGAAAACGCGCCGCCTTTCAAGACATTCATGCGTTGGTCCTCACCAAAAAAATCATACGCCGATTGTCACGCCCGCCGTTCTTCCGGCGGTTTGAGATGCCGGAACTGCGCCAGCAGCAGGAGATCGTAGACGATCTTCAGCACGCCGCAGATCAACAGCGGCCAGGCGAACGCAGAGGCCGCGAACAGTGCGCCCGCCATCGCCGGGCTCGCGGCCGAAGCGAGGCTGCGTGGAACGGACGTGAAGCTCGCGGCAGCAGGTCGCTCGGCCTCGGTCACCACCGCCATCACGTAGGACGAGCGGGTCGGCACATCCATCTGCGAGAGCGCGGCGCGCACCAGCAGTAACGCCAGCGCCAGTCCAAGCGTGGGCGCCAGCGCGGCCAGGATCAGCGCGATGCTGGAAGGGATGTGCGTGAACACCATCGTGTTGACCAGCCCGAAGTGTCGCGACAGGCGTGCCGCCACCGGATAGGACAGTGCTGCCAGCAGACTCGTGCAGAAAAAAAATAAACCGGTGGCGGCGAGCGAGAGATGAAACCGCTGGAACAGCCACAAGGCCAGCAGCGACTGCACCACGAAGCCACCTGCGAACGCATCCAGGCTGAACAGTGCGGCCAGCCTGATCACGATGCCACGCGAAGGCCCGAGTGCCGCGGGTACGGCATTTGTCGGAATCGGCCGTTGCGGCAGGCGTGCATAGAGCAAGCGTCCCGCCACGCCGAGCAGCGCATACAGCACGAACATGCCCCGTATTGCGCTCAGCCGATCCAGTCCAAACGGGGACACCAGCTCCGGCGCACCTGCAACCAGCGCACCCACCGCCGCGGCCAATGCCCCGGCCACGCTGTAACGCGCAAACATCCTGGTGCGATCGGTATGGCCGGCTTCGCGTGCCAATGCCGCATGCTCCAGCGGCACGAACACACTGACGTTGCCGGCGGAGGGATTGATCGTGCCTGCGAACGCAATCACCAGCAGCACCGCATAATCACGGGAGGCGGCGAACGCGAGTCCGGAGGCCACCATCAGTCCGGCCGCGATCAGCAGCAGCCGGCGATAGCCGTAGCGTGCCCCCAGCAGGCCTGCGCCGATCGTCAGGCAGGCCGAACCCGAGAGCGACACCGTGGCGAGCACCCCGACTGCCAGCGGCGTGAAGCCCAACGCCAGCAGGTACGCCGGCAACAGGATCGCGACAAAGCTGTCACCGAAATCGCGCAACGCGCGTGCGGTAAACAGGCAGTTCAGCGGATCGAGCGCGGGCGCCTTGGTTACTTCGTTCATCGAAGCACCATGCGTCTATAGTTACTGTGACTTTGGTGTAGCATACGCTACATGAAGCCGAATCTCTCCCCCTGGCTGATGCTGGTGATCTCGTTGCCAGGCCGAAGCCAGACGCCTCGCATGCGGCTTTGGCGAGCGCTGAAGGGCGCCGGTGCGGCGATGCTGCGCGATGGCGTGTACGTGCTGCCTGAAAGCGAGGGGGCACGGGCGCTTTTCAAGGCCCAGGTCGACGAGTCGAACCGGGCTGGCGGCAGCGCCCACGTGGTGTCATTCACCTCGACCGATCCCAAGCAGGAAGCCGAACTGCGCAGCGCCTTCGATCGTACCGAGGCTTATGCCCAAGGGCTCGAACGCCTGGCGCTGTTGCGTCGCGAGTTGCGGAAACTCGCTGAAGCCGAGGCGCGCAAACGACTCACCGCCTCCCGGCGCGAGTTGGAAGCCGTGGCCTCGATCGATTTTTTTCCAGGTGCGGCCCGGGCGCAGGTGGAAACCGCGCTCGCCGACGCCGAACAGGCCTCCAACGCGCGGTTCGCGCCCGACGAACCGCATGGAAAGAAAGCAGTGATTCCGCATCGCCGCCTGCAGGACTACCGCGGCCGTGTGTGGGCCACGCGTCGGCACTTGTGGATCGACCGTGTCGCTTCGGCCTGGCTGATCCGCCGCTTCATCGATCCACGCGCCGCGTTCCGTTGGCTGAAAAAACCCACCGATTGCCCCAAGCGCGCCGTGGGGTTCGATTTCGACGGCGCCGAGTTCAGTCACGTCGGTGCGCGCGTGACCTTCGAGGTTCTGGTGGCCAGCTTCGGCCTCGATCGTGATCCGCGCCTGGCGCGACTGGGACGCCTGATCGGTTATCTCGACATCGGCGGCGTACCCGTGGCCGATGCCGCCGGCTTCGCCAGCGTCATGGCGGGTGCGCGTGCCCGCCACGGCGAGGACGACAACGCGTTGCTGGCAGACATGTCGACCGTGCTCGACTGCCTGTACGCGGCGTATTCCGAAACGGAAGGAGAATCACCATGAACGCTCGTATTTCGTACCTCTCGGCACGTTTCTTGTGGATGTTGTTGGCCATTGCGGGACTGGCCCTCGCATGCGGTCCCGCGGCCGCCGCTTCGCTCGACGCTGCCGCGATCGGCAAGGCAGCGGGCACGAAGGCAACGGCCCAGAAGGATGGGGTGGTGAAGATCGGCTGGAGCCGCAGCGACGTGCCGGTCACGGTGGATGGGATGCGACTGCCACCGGCCGCAGGCCTGGGCTCCTGGGCCGCGTTCGCGCCGATGGGCAACCAGGCGATGGTGATGGGCGACACGGTGGTGTTCCAGGATGAAGTGGATGCGGCGATGGACGCCGCCTTCGCGCATGGCCTCCACGTCACCGGTTTGCACAATCACTTCTTCTATGACCAGCCCAAGGTGTACTTCATGCACATCGAGGGCGAGGACTCAGCGACTGCACTCGCTTCCGACGTCAAGGCCGTATGGGATGCGATCAAGGCGGTGCGCGCCGCACGTCCGCAGCCCGAGGACGGCTTCGGCGGCCCCGTGCCGACAGCGGGCAAGATCGATACGCAGATGCTCGCCAAGATCGTGGGTCATCCGGCGGAAGCCAACAACGGCTCACCGAAGATCACCATCGGCACCACGGGCCACATGCACGACCAATCCATTGGTGCCTCGATGGGACTGACCACATGGGCGGCCTTCAGCGGAAGCGACCAGCTTGCGGCGATGGACGGTGATTTCATCATGCGCGCCGATGAGGTGCAGCCGGTCTTGCGTGCGTTGCGCAAGGCGGGCATCCATATCGTCGCCTTGCACAACCACATGATCGGCACGCAGCCGGATTTCTATTTCACCCACTTCTGGGGCAAGGGCAAGGCCGCCGACCTGGCGCGCGGATTTCGCGCGGCGCTGGATGCACAAGTGGCCGTGGCTAAGCCTTGATACCGTCGGCCGATGTTGCTCGCCGTGACCCTCGCATCGGCCCTCGCTGCATCGACGCCGGTTGCCGCATCCGCGCAACCGGCGCAGGTTCAATCGGTGCAGGTCCCGCAGGGCGCCCTCGTGCTCGATGGCGCCCTGGATGAAGCGGCGTGGCGGCAGGCGCCGGTGTTGATGCTGACCCAGCAGGATCCGCATCCAGGCCAGCCCACGCCGTACGTCACCATGGTGCGCGTACTGCGAGACAGTACCCATCTTTATTTCGGCGTGATCTGCACGGATCCGGACTCCGCAAACCTGGCGATGCACTCGCTGGAGCGCGACAGCAATCAGAGGCACGACGATCACGTCACGATCGTGCTCGACACACTCGATACCCATCACCTGGGCTATGTTTTCCAGGTCAATGCCGGCGGCGCGCGCACGGACGGGCTGATGTCGCCTGCTTCGAGTGATCCCAATTACGACTGGGACGGCATCTGGAATGCCAAGGTACGCCGGACCGCGACCGGCTGGACGGCCGAAATCGCAATCGACGTGCGCAGCCTGCAAATCCGGAAGGGAGCCGATGTCTGGGGGCTCAACATCCAGCGCTACGTGCCACGCGACCAACTCAGTCTGCAATGGACCGGCATCAGCCTGGACGCCTCGATCTTCGATTTGACGCGCACGGGATCGCTCGCGGGAGTCGGTGATTTTCAACAAGGTCGCGGTGTCGAAATCGCCCCTTACGCGCTGGTCCGTCACGACAGTGTCGGCAATCGCAGCGCAGGCCAGGTTGGTGGCGATGTGCGTTACCACCTGACACCCGGCATCACTGCCACGTTGACCTTCAATCCGGATTTCGCCGAAGCGGAAGCCGATACCCAGCAGGTCAATCTGACGCGCTTTTCGCTGTTCTTTCCTGAAAAGCGGCGGTTCTTTTCGGAAGGCGCCAACATCTTCACCTTTGGCGCCGGCCTGGTCGACAACGATACGTTCATTCCGTATTACTCGCGTCGCGTCGGGCTGGTCAACGGCGAAACGGTGCGCGTCGACGCCGGCGCCAAGGTCCTGGGAAGTGATGGGCCCTGGACGATCGGCGCGCTGGGCGTGCACATGGGCCGTTCGGATGTGAGCAATCCGACCGATCTGTTCGTCGGCCGCCTGACCTACGACGTCGACGACCATCTGCGCATCGGCACCTTGCTGACCCACGGTGATCCGACCGGAGCGACCAACAACAGCTTCACCGGCGTGGATGCGGTGTGGCATACGGCGACGTTCCGTGGCGACAAGAATCTGATCCTGTCGGGCTGGGCCGCGCACTCCAGCGATCCGCTGCCCGGCAACCATGCCGGCTGGGGCGTATTCGCGAACTACCCCAACGACCTCTGGAGCGGCTACTTCAGCTTCAACCAGTTCGGCGATGCGCTGGACCCCGCGCTCGGATTCCTGCCCCGGCCGGGGACGCGCCAGTACGACGCCTACATCGAATACGCGCCGCGTCCAACCAGTGACTGGTTGCGCTGGACACGACAATTCTTTTACCAGTTGGAACTTTTCCAGGTAGACGATCTGCACGGCACCACGCAGACGCGACGCATCTTCACAGCCCCGTTCAACGTGGACACCGCCTCGGACGCGCACTTGGAGTTCGACTGGATCCCCGATTACGAAGCCTTGAGCGAACCGTTCGAGATCGCCAAGGGCGTCACCTTGCCGGTGGGCCGCTACCACTTCTACCGTTATCGCTTCGAGACGCAATCGTCCTACGCGCGGCAGTGGCAGGTCGGCAACGTGCTGGAGTTCGGCAGCTTCTACGACGGCCACCTGACCCAAATACAGCCGTTTGTGAACTGGACCACTCCGAACGGCAAGCTGAGTTTTCAACTGCAGAACGAAACCGATTTCGGCTATCTGCGCGAAGGCAATTTCATCCAGCGCCTGTACGTACTCAAGGTCGCTTATTCCTTCAGTCCCGACCTGACTGTCTCGACGCTCGCGCAATACGATTCAACGATCGGGCACACGGGGGTCAACCTGCGCCTGCACTGGATCCTCTCGCCCGGCCGCGATTTCTTCCTGGTGTTCAACCATGGCATCGAAGCCTCGGTGACCGACCCGAACGCGCGGGTGCAGCCGATCTCCAACGAGGTGATCGCCAAGCTGAGTTGGGATTTCATCCAATGATCGTGCAGGCTTCCGGTCTTCCGGTCGATGCGGCGCTGCCGGTTTCGCTGCGCCAGGCGACGCGCGTCTGGGCCAAGGTGGGCATGATGAGTTTCGGCGGCCCGGCGGGCCAGATCGCCGTGATGCATCGCGAACTGGTGGAAACACGCCGCTGGATCAGCGATGCGCGTTTCCTGCACGCGCTGAACTACTGCATGTTGCTGCCCGGTCCCGAAGCGACACAACTTGCGATCTACATCGGCTGGATGCTGAACCGGACTGCGGGCGGCCTGATTGCCGGCATCCTGTTCGTGCTGCCCGGGTTCGTCACCATCCTGGCGCTCAGCATCGTCTACGCGTTGTACGGGCAGGTTCCGTGGATCGTGGCAATCTTCTTCGGTCTCAAAGCCGCCGTGCTCGCGGTGGTGGTCGAGGCGGTGCTGCGCATTGGGCGCAAGGCGATCAAGAACCGCATCATGCTTGCGATCGCGGTGCTCGCCTTCGTGGCAATCTTTTTCTTCCGGGTGCCGTTCCCGCTGATCGTGCTGGGTGCCGGTTTGATCGGACTGCTGGGGCGCTGGTGGATGCCGCACAGTTTTCCGGCGCCGAGTTCGGCGGCCACGGACGCCTCGTCGGACTACCTGATCGATCGCCTGCTCGGGCGCGGCGAACTGCGTCATACCAGACCCTCCACCGCGCGCGCCCTGCGCGTACTGGTGGTTTGGCTCGCGATCTGGTGGCTGCCGGTGCTGGCGATCATCGGGATGTTCGGCGCGCAGAGCGTGCTGGCGCGCGAAGGCATCTTCTTCAGCGAGGCGGCGATGGTCACCTTCGGCGGTGCCTACGCGGTGTTGGCCTATATCGCGCAACGCGCGGTCGGCGGATTCCACTGGATCTCGGCAGGCCAGATGCTGGATGGGCTGGCCTTGGCCGAAACCACGCCGGGTCCGCTGATCATGGTGGTGCAGTTCGTGGCTTTCCTTGGGGCGTACTTCCACCAGACTGGCATGTCACCGATAACCGCCGGCGTGATCGGTTCGATCCTCACCACCTGGGTGACGTTCGCGCCGTGCTTTCTCTGGATTTTCCTCGGTGCGCCTTATATCGAAGCCTTGCGAAGCAATCGCGCGCTGCACGCAGCACTCTCCGGGGTGACGGCAGCCGTGGTGGGCGTGGTGCTGAACCTGTCGGTCTGGTTCGCGCTGCACACATTGTTCGGCAAAACGCAAGCGGTGCGCTACGGATGGCTGGCCTTCGACTGGCCGCAATGGCAGACGATCCATCTTGCCGCGGCCGTGCTGGTGATCGCAGCGCTGCTGGCGATGTTGCGTTTCAGGATCGGGATGGGCTGGACCCTGCTGGGCAGCGCATTGGCCGGCGCCGCGAGCCTTGCGTTGCGCGCGGCCTGAGAATCGTTGCACCGCGCTCACTCGTGCCGGTGTTGGTGATGGATGTCCGGGTAATGCGGGTGGCTATGGGTCAGCGGCGCGTGGGTGTGCTCGTGGGTATGCGGTTCGTGGCCGTCCCAGTCGAAATCGTGCGCGTGCTGGTGGTGTTCATCGTGTACGTGGCGATGCGTGTGGGTGATCGGCTCGTGGGTGTGCACGTGCTCGTGACGTTCAGTCAGGTGCAGCCACACGCCCGCGCCCATCAAAGCGGCAGCCAGCCAGAATATCCACGAGGCGTGTTCGCCGAACGCCAGGATCGCGATCGCGGCACCGATGAATGGCGCGGTGGAGAAATACGCGCCCGTACGTGCTGAACCCAGTCCGCGCAAGGCGAGCACGAACAGCACCAGGCTGATGCCGTAGCCGAGCAATCCGACCGTCATTGCCATGCCGGCGATGGGCATCGTGGGCAGTCGCGCGCCAAGCGCAAGCGCAATGCCGACATTGACGATGCCGGCGGCCAACCCTTTTAGTCCGGCAATGAATAGCGCATCGGAGGCCGATACCTTGCGCGTGAAGTTGTTGTCCAGCGCCCAACACAGGCAGGCGCCCGCGATCAGCAACGCACCCCAACTCAAGTGCGCGCCCTGCGATGAACCGGGCAAGGCCAGCAGCATTGCACCCGCCACGATCAGCAGCATGCCGAGCACGATGCGGCGATCGGTGTTTTCGCGGAACACCACCCATGCCAGCACTGCGGTCAATACCGCTTCGAGGTTCAGCAGCAGCGAAGCCGTGGCCGCGGGTGTGCGGGTCAAGCCCAGCATCAGCGACAACGGGCCAAGTACGCCGCCAAAGCCGATCGCGAGCAGCAACCAGAACCACTCCCTTTTTGCCATCGGCGGCGTACGCCAGCCGCGGTCGCGCATGGTTCGGATCAGGCCGAGACCAATACCGCTGCCCAAATACAGCAACCCCGCCAGCAACACTGGCGATACATCGCTCAGCAACGCCTTGGCCAAAGGCGTGCTGGCGCCGAACAGTGCCGCTGCGGTCAGGGCGGCGGCAATGGAGGGAGAGAATGCGATGCGGCGCATGCGCATAGGCTAACCCGAAAGCGAACGGACCTCGACACGTCCGCGTTCCAGTGCCCACAGCGACCTTCACGAACGTCAGCCTGAAGTCGGAACGGGTCGCCGAGCCATCAATCTCGTGATTGCATTTCGTGGCGAATCACGACACCCATCGCCAGCAGCGTTCCCAGCGCAAGCAGGTACCACGTGACGGCGTAGCCGAAACTGTGGTTGTAGATGTGGATGCTGGTGAGGCCGGCCATGGGCCATTTGGAAGTGTCGACGTTTGTCGATGACGCATCGGCATCGACGAAGTACGGTGCGACATGGTCGGCGGGCAAATGATCGGCGGCCCCGATCGCGGCGACGTCGCGCGAGTACCACAGGTTCTTTCCCGGCTGGTTGCGGCGCAGGAAACCGCCGCGCGGTTCGGTGCGGCGCAGCAGGCCCGACAACATCACCTCTCCGTTTGGCGGTGCAATCTTCGCGGAAGCGGGCATTCCGGAAGGTTCCGGCGGCACATAACCGCGATTGACCAGCACGATGAAGCCCCGATCCGTGCGCAGCGGCGCCATCGCCCAGTAGCCGTAGCCCTGCGGGCTCGATCCATGCACGAGTGTCTGGCCGCCGATGAAGCGGCCGCGCAATTTCACGTGCAGGTATTGAAGGTGACCATCGGCGATGCGCGGCCATTCGGCGGGACCGGGCGCGTCCACCGGCGGCGCATGCACGCGTGTGGCGATGTCGTGCGCAATCTTCAATTTCAGGTGATAACGGCGCACCTGCCAGTTGCCGAGCAGGACAAGGGCGACGAACACCGCCGCCAGCACGGTCATCCCGAGGATGAACTTGACGGTTACGGTGCGTTGCTTTGGCGGTGTCGTGCGGATATTTGAAGAGACTCGCATCTTGTTCGTCGTTCCGTCGAGTCGGCGGCGTATGGGATGAATTGCGATCCGCGTTGGGCTTCGCTGCGCTCAGCACCAACCTACAAGAGCACTCCGGCCTTGTTGCAGCCCACTTCGTGGATTCGTAGGTTGAGCTGATCCCGGACTTGTTCCGGGAGAAGCCCAACAGCTGGCGAGTGGGTGGGTGGGATGAGTCGCGATCCGCGTTGGGCTTCGCTGCGCTCAGCACCAACCTACAAGAGCACTCCGACCTCTTTGTCCAGGACGACGAGTGACGATTCGGCTTTTGTGGCTACGGCTGGTTGCCGGTCGGCTGGTGGCTGACCGGATGTTGCTGCTGGTACTGCGGTGACATCGGCATCATGTTCATGTTCTCGTTGTACATGACCCAGATGGACGCGCCGAGCACGATGATCACCAGCACGGCGGTGAAGATGAAGGCCATCATGTTCCAGCCGGCTTCCGAGCGCGTGTCGAGGTGCAGGAAGTACACGATATGCACAAAGATCTGCACGATTGCCAGCGCCAGGATGATCAGGATCAGCAACTGTTTGTTGGCGATCACGTTGCCCATCACCAACCAGAACGGGATGACGGTCAGGATTGCGGCCAGCACGAAACCGGTCAGGTAACCGCGCAGGCTGCCCTGATGTTCATGCATGGGATCATGCCCGTCCGAAGGCATCGCGTGACCGGATGAAGTCAGCTGGCTCATCGCACCACTCCCACCAGATAGACATAGCTGAAAACGCCGACCCACACGAGGTCGAGGAAATGCCAGAACATGCTGAGGCAGCGCAGGCGGCGCACGTTGTCTTCGCTGAGCCCGAACTTGACCGTCTGCACCATCAGTACGATCAGCCACAGGATGCCGAGCGTCACGTGCAGGCCGTGCGTGGCGACCAGCGTGAAGAACGACGACAGGAATGCGCTGCGGCCGGGGTCCGCACCTTCGGCGATCATCACCAGGAATTCGCGGATCTCGAGCGAGACGAACGCCGCCGCCAGCAACCCTGCAATCGCGAGCCAGCCCAGCATTGCGCCTTTGCGCTGGCGCTGCATCTCCAGCATCGCGAAGCCGAACACCACCGACGAGACCAGCAGCAGTGCGGTGTTCACCGCAAGGCCGGGCAGGTCGAGCACGTCGGCGCCGGTCGGGCCACCCGCGTATTCGGTGCCGAGCACCGCGTAGCAGGCGAACAGCGACGCGAAGATGAAGCAGTCGCTCATCAGGTAGATCCAGAACCCCAGCAGGGTTCCGTTGCGTGGCGGCGCTTCGGTCAGACTGTAGTAATCGGAGGGCGCCGGATGCGCGGTGTCGATGGCGGTGGTATTCATGCGCTGGCGCCTTGTGCTGCCGCCTGGTTGCTGCCGGATTCGGCACGGCGCACCTCCTCGGCGGGAATGTGGTGGTGCTGGTGATAGTTGAAGCTGTGGGCGATGCTCACGACAATCACGCCCAGCAGCGACGCCACCGCCAGCCACCAGATGTACCAGGTCAGTCCGAACGCGCAGGCGAAGGCCAGCGCGCCGATCACCACGCCTGTCGCGGTGTTCTTCGGCATGTGGATGTCGTTGTAGCCGCCTTGCGGACGCGTGAAGCCAAGGTGCTTCATGGTCGCCCACGCGTCGCGATGGTGCACGACCGGGATGAACGCATAGTTGTATTCGGGCGGCGGCGACGAGGTGGACCATTCCAGCGTGCGGCCGTCCCACGGATCGCCGCCCACCGCATATTGCTTGCGCCGGCGGATGCTGACGTAGATCTGGATGATGAAGGACAGGATGCCAAGCGCGATCAGGAACGCGCCGAACGCGGCGACGATGAAATACGGTTGCAGGCTCGGATCGTCGAAGTGGCTCAGGCGCCGCGTCACGCCCATCAGGCCGAGGATGTACAGCGGGCCGAACGCGACCCAGAAACCGACCAGCCAGAACCAGAACGTGGCCTTGCCCCAGAACTCGTCGAGCTTGAATCCAAATGCCTTGGGGAACCAGAAGTTCACGGCCGCGAACGCGCCGAACACCACGCCGCCGATGATCACGTTGTGGAAGTGCGCGATCAGGAACAGGCTGTTGTGCAGCAGGAAGTCGGCCGGCGTCACCGACAGCATCACGCCGGTCATGCCGCCGATGGTGAAGGTGAAAAGGAAACCCATCGCCCACAGCATCGGCACGGTGTAGCGCACGCGGCCGCGGTACATCGTGAACAGCCAGTTGAAGATCTTCACCCCCGTGGGGATCGCGATCATCATCGTGGTCAACGAGAAGAACGAGTTGACGTCCGCACCCGAGCCCATCGTGAAGAAGTGGTGCAGCCACACCAGGTACGACAGGATCATGATCGCGATGGTGGCGTACACCATCGACGAATAGGCGAACAGCGGCTTGCCGGAGAACGTCGGCACGATTTCCGAGAACACGCCGAACAGCGGCAGGATCAGGATGTAAACCTCGGGGTGGCCCCAGATCCAGATCAGGTTGATGTACATCATCAGGTTGCCGCCGAAGCCGTCGGTGAAGAAATGCGTGCCGACGTAGCGGTCGAGGCCGAGCAGGAACAACGTCGCGGTGAGCACCGGGAAGGTCGCGATGATCAGTCCGCTGGTGGCCAGCGCCGTCCAGGTGAATACCGGCATCTTCATCAAGGTCATGCCGGGCGCGCGCATCTTCAGGATGGTCACCACGAAGTTGATGCCGGTGAGCAGGGTGCCCACGCCGGACAACTGCAGGCCCCAGATGTAGTAGTCGACGCCCGGACCTTGCTGCAGTTCGGAAACCGGCGGATAGCCCAGCCAGCCGGCCATCGAAAAATCGCCGATGAACAGCGACACCATGAACAGGATCGCGCCGCCGAAGGTGAACCAGAAACTCAAATTGTTGAGGTACGGAAACGCGACGTCGCGCGAACCGATCTGCAGCGGCATGATGTAGTTCATCAGTCCGACGATGTAGGTCATGCCGACGAAGAAGATCATGATCGCGCCGTGCGCGGAGAAGATCTGGTCGTAGTGTTGCGGCGGCAGGTAACCCATGTGCGGGCCGAAGGCGTAGGCCTGCTGCGCGCGCATCATGATCGCGTCGGAGAAGCCGCGCAGCAGCATCACCGTGCCGAGGATCATGTACATGATGCCGAGCTTCTTGTGGTCCACGCTGGTGAACCACTCGTGCCACAGGTAACCCCACTTGCGGTATTTTGTGATGGCGCCGAGGATCGCCACGCCGATGATCACCACCACCGCGAGCGTGACCAACAGGATGCGGCCCTCGGCGTTGTTGGCGAGGAACGGAAGCGAATCGAGGGTCAGCCGCCCGAACAGGAAGTTCATGATGGCGGAGCGATGGGGCATGGCTTCAAGCATGGTTGAATCTCTTCACAGCGATCAGTGCGCGTCCGCGGCGGGCGCGGCCGGCTTCGGCGCGCCCGTCGTGGGCATGGCGTCATGCGCATGCATGTCCTGCATGGCTTCGCCGCCGTGCGCATCGGCGGCCATCATCTGGCTCTTGCAGATTTCGCCGGGACGGACGCACATGTTCAGGATGCGGTCGTAAAGGTTTGCGTCGAACTTCGCGTAGTAGTGCACCGGCGCGGCGCGGCTGGGTTCGCGCAATTTATCGTAGGCCGCGAGGTCGAGATCGCCACCGGCCGCGCGGACCTTGCCCACCCACGCATCGAAATCCTGCGTGCTCAGGCCGTGGAACGTAAAACGCATGTCGGTGAAGCCCGTGCCGCTGTAGTTGGCGGAAAAACCCTTGTACTCGCCGGGTTTGTTGATGACGCCGTGCAGGATCGTCTGCATGCCGGGCATCGTGTAGACCTGTCCCACCAGCGCCGGGATGAAGAACGAATCCATCATGGTGTCGCCGGTCAGCTTGAACTTGATCGGCCGATCGACCGGCGCGGCCAATTCGTTCACCGTCGCGATGCCGTACTGCGGATACAGGAACAGCCATTTCCAGCGCAGCGACACCACGTCGACTTCCAACGGCTTGACGTCCGCCGGCACCGGTTTGCCTGACGCGATCCGGTCGAGCGAGCGGTATGGATCGGTCTGGTGGGTGCCGATCCAGCTCACCGCACCGACCGCGATGATGACCAGCAGCGGCCCCGCCCACACCCACAATTCGAGCTGCGGCGAATGATCCCAATGGGGATCGTATTTGGCATCTTTGTTGGAAGCGCGGTAGCGCCACGCGACCACGCCGATCGCGATCAGCACCGGCACGATGATCAGCGCGATGATGATCGTGGTGATGATCATGATGTCGCTCTGCTGGCGCGCGACGTCGCCGGACGGATCCAGCAGCACCAGGTTGCAGCCGCCGAGCAGCAGGAGAGGAAGCAGCAACACGCTGCGAAGGCGCTTCATGGTCATGGCGTTCGCAGACCCGGACTTGGGTCGTATGCAGAAAGTGCCTATGATACCCACTCACTGCATCTTTACAGATTCGGCGATTGTCTGAATGGCCATGACGTCGTTCTGGTCCAGCATCGATGCGGTATTCCGGACGGGCTGCTGCATGCCATTCGCCGCAGGCGCACGCCGCATCACCTTTCCAACCTCCGCTGCACACAAGCCACGCACGCCATGTCCACCAGCGATACCCTGACCAACCCTCCGGCACCCGGCCATTCGCGCACGGCATCTCCGCACGACGAACACGTCACGCCGGGCGATCTCGCGGTCGGCGTGATCGTCGGGCGCATTTCGCAGTCGTTCGACGTATTCGTGTTCGGGCTGGGTTGCGTGCTGGCGTTTCCGCGCGCGTTCTTCCCGTTCGCCAGTCAGCTCGACGGGATGTTCTATGCGTTCGCGGTGTTCGCGCTTGGTTTCATTGCGCGGCCGCTGGGTTCGATGTTCTTCCTGGTGTTGCAGCGCAACTTCGGGCTCGCAACCAAGCTGACGATCGCGTTGTTCATGCTCGGCATGGCGACCGCCGGCATCGCCTTCATGCCGGGCTATGCGACACTCGGCTGGTGGGCCATCCTCGCGTTGGCGTTGTTGCGTTTCGGCCAGGGCTTTTCACTGGGCGGAAGCTGGAATGGCCTCGCCTCGCTCGCCGCGCTGATGGCGCCGCGCGAGCGCCGCGGCTGGTTCGCGATGCTCGCCCAACTCGGCGAACCGATCGGCTTCATCCTGGCGGCGGGCTTGTTTGCCTATATCTGGTCCAGCCTGCCCGCGGATGAGTTCTACGCGTGGGGCTGGCGCTATCCGTTCTTCGTCGCATTCGCGGTGAACGTGGTGGCATTGTTCGCGCGGCTGCGCATGGTGGTCGCGCCGCGCTATGCCGAGCAGATGACGCATCGTGATCTCGAACCCTCGCCGATACGCGAGACGTTCCGCTCGCAAGGCGTCAACATCGCGCTGGGCGCGTTCGCGCCGCTCGCCAGTTACGCCTTGTTCTACCTGGTGACGATCTTCGGGCTGTCGTGGGCGCTGCTGTTCACGCAGATGTCGACGACCGAGTTCCTGCTGCTGCAGATCATCGGCGCGCTGGTGGCCATTCCCTGCATGCTGCTGTCGGGCCGCATCGCGGATCGCTTTGGCCGTCGCACCACGCTGGCGGTGTGCGGCGTGTTGATCGCGATCTACAGCGGGTGGACCGCGTTGATGCTTTCCGGCGGCACGCTGCAGGGTTATCTGTTCATCCTCGTCGGTTTCGCGCTGCTCGGTTTCTCGCACGCGCAGGCCGCGGGTGCGGTGAACTCCGGGTTCCCCAGCGAGTTCCGTTACACAGGCGCCATGATCACGTCCGACCTCGGCTGGCTGATCGGCGCGGGCTTCGCGCCGCTGGTGGTGTTGGCGCTGGCGCATTTCCTCGGCACCGACTATGTGGGGGTGTACCTGCTTTCGGGTGCCGTGGGGACGCTCGGCGCGTTGTGGTTCTCGCGGCGGGGCAGCCTGCCCAACGACTGATGGCTCAGGCATCGCGCGTGCCGCGCACGGCGGCGCGCAACAGCCGCAATGCGGCAGGCGTGGTGCGTAGCATGAGCTGGAACTTGCGTTCGCGCAGCGGTTCGCGGCGACGCACGTTGTAGCGATACCACGCATACGCGGCGAGCATGCCGTGGGTGCCCGCGAACCACGCGAACAGCGACCATGGGCCCACGGCCGACATCAAGCCGCCGGCGATCAACGGGCCCAGCGCCGAGCCGACGCCGTACACCAGCAGTACGCTGCTGCTGGCCGCGAGCAGGTTGTCCGGCGGCACGTGTTCCACCAGATGCGCGACCACGATCGGGTACATCGCGAACGCCATCCCGCCGAACAGGAAGATCAGTGCCATCGCCAGCCACTCGCGCCCACCCGTCGCGAGTGCGGCGAGCGCCAGCACCGCCGCGGCCGCGGCCACCCACGCGAGCACGATTCGGCGATCACGATGATCGGACAGCCGACCGAGTGGCCACTGCAGTGCGGCGCCGCCCAGGATCGCGACGCTCATGTAGGTGCCGACTTCGGTGGTGGAAAAACCGAGGTTGCGCGCGTACACCGGCAGCAGGCCCCAGAACGCGCCCATCGCGAGACCCGACAGCAACGCACCCGCGCCCGCGGTGGGCGCGACGTCGAAGAGCAGGCCGAGTTGCAGTTTCGGCGTCGCCTGCGGCTGCGGTTGCGCCTGGCGCGTCAGCAGGACGGGCAAAGTCGCGGCGCAAATCGCCAGCGCGATCACCGTGAACAGCACGAATGGTTGCCCCCCGATCCGCAGCAGTTGCTGCGCCAGCGCCAGCGAACACAGGTTCACGACCATGTAGGCGGCGAACACGGTGCCGCGTTGCGCGGGCGCCGCTTGTGCGTTGAGCCAGCTTTCGATGATCGCGTACAGCCCGACCAGCACCACGCCGGTAAGCAGCCGCAGCAACAACCACGCGATTGGGTTGTCGCCCATCGCGTGCAACAGCACCACGCACGCGGTACACGCGGCGCAAAATGCGAATGCGCGGATGTGGCCGACGCGGCGCACCAGCGGCGGCATCGCGAACGTGCCGATGAAATAACCCGCGTAGTACGCCGACGTGAGGCCGCCCAGCAGCGTGCCGGAATATCCGGCAGCCATGCCACGCAGTGGAATCAGCGTGTTGAGCAACCCGGCGCCGATCAACAGGAACGCGGTGCCGGTCAGCAGCGAAGCGACGGGTCGCAGTGTGCGCAGCATGGATTCAGGTGCAGCGGAAAATGCGTCCAAGCATGGTGCGTGCAACGTGGATGCAACGTGACCGCGTGCGCAGGTTGCAACGATCGTCTATGATGCATGCGCCCCAGGTGATCGCTCAGCGCAAGCGGCGATTGAAACGGGAATCCGGTGACGCCTGATCCATTCGGCATGGCCATTCGGCATCATGCAAGTGGACGGCCATTCCGGAGCTGCCCCCGCAACGGTAGGCGAGCAAACGTTCCGCACTTGCCACTGTGCTCGATGCACGGGAAGGCGCGGTTCGGGAAGGTCAACCACCTTCGCTCGCGAGCCCGGAGACCGGCCTTCGGCACGAACCGGACAAGCGGCGGGCTTGTGTTTCGGGGTCATGCGACATCCCGCATGGCGCCGCACTCCTTCCCTGTCCATGACGCCAACCAAGCCGCGCGGGCAGGCGCGGACAGGAGTATTCGTGAAATCCCATCGTCGTTTGCTCGGCTGCTGCGTGGCGGCCCGGTTGTTGTGTGCAATGTCGTGTTGCGTCGCTCCCATCGTCGGGCTTGCCGAAGCCGCACCCACCCAGCTCGAACAGATCATCGTCACCGCGACGCGCACCGCGCAGACGGAAGACCAGGCGCTCGCCCCTGTCACGGTGATCACGCGTGAGGAAATCGAATTGCTGCAGCCCGCGTCGCTGCAGGATCTCTTGAACGACACGCCCGGCATGGCGATCAGCAACCAGGGCGGGCCGGGCAAGGTCAGCGCGATGTTCCTGCGCGGCACCAACGCGAATCAGGTGCTGGTGCTGGTCGACGGCATCCGCATCGGTTCGGCGACGGCGGGCACCACGCCGATCCAGCAAATCCCGGTCGACCAGATCCAGCGCATCGAAATCGTGCGCGGGCCGTTTTCGAGTCTCTACGGTTCCGAGGCGATCGGCGGCGTGGTCCAGATCTTCCTTCGCCACGCGCCCGGTGCGTTCTCGCCCAACGCCAGCATCGGCATCGGCAGCTACCGGCACTGGAACGCGTCGAGCGGATTTTCCGCAGCCGGCGACAAGGGCTGGGTTTCGGTGCAAGCCACGCACGACCAGCTCAAGGGCATCAATGCGTGCCGGGTTGGTGCGGCGGAAGCGTTTGCGGGGTGCTTCGCCGACCAGCCCGATCGCGATGGCGTCCACGACAACGCGCTGACCGTCAACGGCGCATACCAGTTCAACGGTCAGTGGAGCGCGGACGCGCTCGCGATGCGCACCGAGGGGCTCAACAAGTACGACGGCAGTTTCAGCGACTCCGACGCGTACGCGACGCAGGTCGTGGGCGGCCAGTTGCACTTCCGTCCGAATGACAAGTTGAATCTGTCGCTGCGTGCGGGTAGCAGCGCGGATTTCGACGAAGACTTCCTTGAAGGCGTGTACGTCGATCACTTCAATACACGGCGTGCGTTGGGTTCGCTGCAGGCCGACGTCGCGCTGGGCGGCGGCTTGCTGAGTGCCGGCATGGATTGGCAGCGCGAAACCATCGCCAGCAATTACACCTTCACGCAGGATGCACGCACCGATCGCGGCGTGTTTGCGCAATGGCAGCGCAGCTTCGGCGCGCAGTCGCTGCAAGCCAACGTCCGTCACGACGACAACAGCCAGTTCGGCGGCAAGACCACTGGCAGTGTTTTGTGGGGCTGGAGCTTCGTGAAGGATCTGCGCCTCACGGCGAACTGGGGCACGGCGTTTCGCGCGCCCACGTTCAATGACCTGTACTACCCCGGCTTTTCAAATCCCGATCTGCGGCCGGAAAGCTCGCGCAACATCGAAGTCGGCCTGCGCGGCACGCCCGAATGGGGCCATTGGTCGCTGTCGGTCTATCGCAATGATGTCAGCGACATGATCAGTTGGGACGCCGCGCTCAATCTGCCGAACAACATCGACCGCGCCCGCATCACGGGACTGGAAGGCGTAGTCGGTGGCAAGCTGGGCGGATGGGATGTGCGCGCGACTGCGACCTTGATGAACGCGCGCGACAATGCCACGGGCGGCTTTTACGACGGCAACCAATTGCCGCGGCGGCCGCGCCAGAGTGCGCGTTTCGACGCCGACCGCAGTTTCGGGCGATTCAGCTTCGGCGCGAGCTGGTACCTGGCCGCGCGCGCATACGACGACATCGCCAACCAGCATCCGCTGGGCGGCTACGCGTTGACCAACCTCCGCGCGGGGTGGCAATTCGTGCGCGATTGGAAATTGCAGCTGGCGCTCAACAATGTATTCGACAAGCAGTACGAGACGGCGTGGTTCTACAACCAGCCGGGGTGCAATTTCATGCTGACGCTGCTGTGGAGACCTGGCCATGATTGAACGGTCGCCATTGAAGAATGCTCGTGCAAGGTGAGCCCACGCCTGTCTTGCTGTCGTGGAGTGGCGGCAAGGATTGCCTGATGGCGCTCGCTGCGCTTCGCGACGATCCGGCGTGGCGGGTCGTCGCGTTGCTCACGACGATCACTCGCGAGTTTCAGCGAGTGTCGATGCACGGCATCCGCCGCGACGTCCTGCAAGCGCAAGTCGCCGCCATCGGACTGCCCCTGATCGAATGCCGGATCGACTGGCCGTCCAGCAATGCCGCCTACGAAGCTGCGCACGAAAACGCGCTGCGGCAAGTCCGCAAACGCTGGCCCGGCCTCCGCCATTGCGCGTTCGGCGATTTGTTTCTCGAAGACGTGCGCGCGTACCGCGAACGCCAGCTTGCGAGCGCCGGCTGGTCCGGAATCTTCCCGCTATGGGGCACGGATACGCGCGAGTTGTCGCGAAGCTTCCACGCGCAGGGACACCGCGCGGTATTGACGTGCGTGGATACCGAGCAGCTCGATGGATCGTTCAGCGGCCGCGAGTACGATCCGTCGCTGCTCCACGATTTGCCCGCTGCGGTCGATCCCTGCGGCGAGCGCGGCGAGTTCCACACGCTGAGTCATGCCGGCCCATTGTTCGCCGAGCCGTTGCGTCTGGAACGGGGCGCTTCGACCTTGCGGGACAACCGATTCCAATACACCGACTTCAAGTTGTCCGATCGTGCGTAGGTTGGTGCTGACGCCGGCGTCATCGGCGGAAGCCCAACACCGAACGATGATGCCCGTTGGGCTTCGCCGGATAAAGCTCGGCTCAGCACCAACCTACGGCGAGCATCAACGCGAGCGCGCTGGATGTTCGGCTGCGATGTAACGCCAATGCCACGGTTCGTACTCGTAGCCGTAAGGATTGCCGGGCGGAAACGAAAGGTGGAAACCGAACGCGTCACCGTGCTGTTGCAGCCAGGTGAACGCCTTGCTCTTGGCGAAGCTGCCGTCCGCCGCCGGCACGCCGGGCGTGGTCAGGTCCACCGCGCAGCCGGTCTGGTGTTCGCTGTACCCCGGCACCGCGTTGATCGACAGCGCCTTCTGGATCGTCATGCCCTTTTTCAGTTTCCGGCGGATCAGGCCTGTCTGGTAATTCATGCTGCGGAAGCCGGATACCGTTTGCAGCTTCACCCCATCGCGCGCGGCGGCGGCGAACATGCGCTTCAATGCCGCGGCCGCCGGCCCCACCATCTCGACCTTGCGCCCATACACGTCGCGCGGCGCCTGCACCAGAGCCTTGCCTTCGGGCAGCGGCACCAGGTTGTGCTTCGCGGCGTAGTCGGGAGGGATGCCCAACCCGCGATTCACCTCCTCGATGTGCGCGACCCAGGCGGCCGGCTGCGACGGCCAGGTGGCCGGGCACAGCGGTGCGGGTGCGTTCGCGGCGTGCGCGGCGGGCAGGGCGGCGGCGATCATCAGGGCGAGGCTTGCGGAACGGAGACGAGGCATCGGGTTTCCTTGCGGATACGTGGCTGACGAAAGCCCGCATGATAGGCGGCGCACCCGAATGTGCGCCCAACCGCGCGTGGTGCATGGCCGCGGCGGTATCATGGCGGGATCGTTTTCAGGTATTGCACGCGATGCCTATCTACGTTTTCCGCTGTGACGAGTGCGGCGAAAAATTCGAACGCCTGCAGAAGCTGTCCGACCCCGATCCCGACGTCTGCCCGAACTGCGGCAAGCCCGATACGGTGCGCCGGCAGGTGACCGCGCCCGCATTCCGTCTTGCCGGCAGCGGCTGGTACGAAACCGATTTCAAATCCGACAAGGAAAAGAAACACAATCTTGCCGGCGATGCGGCCAAACCGAAGGAATCATCCGGCGGCAAGCCGGTTGAAGCCGCCAAGGGCAGCGGGTCCGGCGAAGCGGCCAAGCCGGCGTCTACCGGCAGATCGGCAGGCTCGGGCGACGACTGAAAGCGCGCGCAGCCGACGTTCAGTTTCGGACATGGAAACTGTGGCCACACCAACCGGGAGGGCCGCGTCATGCGCAAGCTTGCGTTGATCGTTGCGGGTGGGCTGATGACGTTTGCCGGCGCCGCAATGGCGCAGGTCACCTACAGCAATCGGCCGCCGCCGCCTCCGCCTCCGCCCAACTACTACCCGAATCAGCCGCCGCCACCCAACTATTATCCGAACCAGCCACCGCAGGGTTACGGGCAGCAGACGGTTTCCTGCGGCAGTCCGCAATATCACTTGTTGCGCTGCCAGGTTCCGCCCGGCTGGCGGGGCATCCGGATCGTGCGGCAGACCTCCGATGCCGCCTGCGTCGAAGGCCAGACCTGGGGCTACGATCGCGGCAGCATCTGGGTCGACAAAGGTTGCGGCGGCGTGTTCGCGCCCGGCAATGGCGGTGGCTGGCAACCCGGCCCGGGCTGGGATCGCGAATTCATGGTGCCGTGCGGCAGTCCGCAGTATCGCCGCTACTTCTGCCAGGTCGATGTGGGTGCGCGCGGACAGGTACGCCTGCAGCGCCAGTACTCCGATGCCGCGTGCATCGAAGGCCAGACGTGGGGCTGGAACCGCGCCGGCATCTGGGTGGACAAGGGCTGCGGCGGGCATTTCATCGTGTCGCGACGCTGGTGATCGCAGCGACAATCGTGGCTGAATCCGTGCACCGGTTGGCGCGGGCGTTTCGCGCCAATCGGCTAAACTTCGCCGATATTTAAGGGTAGACAGAAGCCTTGTCCTGGTTTAAAAGCGCGCGCGGGTTCATCGCCCGTGCCTGGCCATTCGCACGCTGGCCCGTCCTGATCGGCATCGGGTTCGCGATCGGTTTCGTGGTGCCGTACACGCTGGTGCTCGATCACCGCGTCAAGACGCGCGTCACCGAAATCGATTTCACCCAGCCGACCCGCGTGTACGGCAGGCCGCAACTTCTGCAAGCCGGCGTGCCGATGGACAAGGCCACGCTGAAACTGGAACTGCAGATGGCCGGCTACACCGAGGCCGCGCATGGCGCGCGGGTGCCCGGCACCTACAGCCTGGACGGCGACAAGTTCATCATCGCCTCGCGCGGCTACATGGATCCGGTCGGCGGCGAACTGCCGCGCCGGGTGCGGGTCACGCTCGGTTCCGGCGCGATCCAGTCGGTGTCCGACGTCACCGCGGACAAGCCGCTGCGCAAGACGCATCTCGATCCCGCACGCATCGCGACGCTGTACGGCGCCGAGCAGGAAGAACGCATCATCATGCAGTTGGCGGAATTGCCGCCGCTGCTGGTGCAGGGCGTGCAGGCGGTGGAAGACCGCGACTTCAAGAACAACCACGGCATCGACCTGTCCTCGATCGCGCGTGCGGCCTGGGCCGATCTGCGCGCCGGGCACGTGGTGCAGGGCGGTTCCACCATCACCCAGCAACTGGTGCGGAACCTGTTCCTCGACCGCAACCAGACCATCGTGCGCAAGTTCAATGAGGCGCTGCTGTCGATCCTGCTGGACGCGCATTACACCAAGGGCCAGATCCTCGCCGCGTACTGCAACGAAGTGTTCATGGGCCAGCAGGGCAACCAGGCCGTGCACGGCTTCGCCGCGGCGAGTTGGTACTACTTCGGACGGCCCGTGCAGACGCTGCGCCCGCAGGAAATCGCGCTGCTGGTCGGGATGGTGCGCGGGCCCAGCTATTACGACCCACGCCGCAATCCCGAGCGTGCGCTGGCCCGCCGCGACGTCGCGCTGGATGCCTTCCGCACCACCGGCCTGTTGAACGACGCGCAATGGAAGGCCGCGCGTGCCGCGCCGCTGGACGTGACGCCGAAGCCGCAACTGGTGGTGGACCGCTTCCCCGCGTTCATGGACGTGGTGCGCAACCAGTTGAAGCAGGACTTTAGCGACCAGCAGTTGCGCAGCGGCGGGCTTGCGGTTTACACCACACTCGATCCGGCCGCGCAGGTGTATTCCGAGCAGTCGCTGGACGAGACCCTGAAGGGACTCGGCAAGCGCGGCGACAAGCTGGAAGGCGCGGTGGTGGTGGTCGAGCCTTCCACCGGCAACGTACTGGCGATGGTGGGCGGACGCGGCTCCGACACGCACGGATTCAATCGCGCCTTCGATGCGCGTCGGCCGGTCGGCTCCAGCCTGAAACCGTTCTATTACCTGATGGCGCTGACCAATCCGTCGCGCTGGAACGTGGCGTCGCTGCTCGACGACTCGCCGATCTCGATGAAATTGCCGAACGGCAAGCTGTGGACGCCGCAGAACGACGACCACGTCTCGCACGGCGAGGTGCCGATGGTCCAGGCGCTGGCGAAGTCCTACAACCTCGCCAGCGTGCATCTGGGTTTGCAGCTCGGCGTGGACCGCGTGGCGGCGTTCCTGCGTTCGTTCGGCCTGACAGACGTACAGGCCAATCCATCGCTGCTGCTGGGTTCGGTGGACATGTCGCCATTCCAGTTGGCGCAGTTGTACGAATTCTTCGCCGCCGACGGTCATGCATTGCCGCTGCTCACGTTGCGCGGCGTGCTGGATGCCAAGGGCCACGTGCTGAGGCAGTACGCAACCAAACCGGGCAAGGGCGAATATCAGCAGCCGGAGCGGCTGGTGCGCTGGATGATGCAGCAGGTCACCGAGTACGGCACCGCGGCGGCGATCGGCAATTCGTCGCTGGCGTCATTGAACGTGGCGGGCAAGACCGGCACCTCCGACCATCAGCGCGATTCATGGTTCTCCGGCTTCACGGGCGACCGACTCGCGGTCACGTGGATGGGGCGCGACGACAACCAGCCGACGCACCTCTGGGGCGCGACCGGCGCGCTGCGCGTATGGATGAAGTTGTTCGAGAAAATGCCGAGCGCGCCGCTGAGCACGTCGATCGGCGACGGCCTCCAGTATGCGTGGATCGATCCGGCCACCGGGCAGGGCAGCTTGCCGCAATGCGACGGCGCCAGGCAGTATCCCTTCATTGATGGATACGCGCCGACGGTGCAGAATCACTGTTATTTGCAGCGGCTGGAAAATCTGTTCGGCGGCGGCAGCAACGACGCGCAGTCGTCGCCCGCCGCGGGCGTGCACCCCTAGCCGCAGAAATCATTCCGGAGCAACGCATGACTCGCAACTTCACCTGCGCCGCGTGGGGCGCAGCGGCCTTGGCCGTGCTGCTGGCCGGCTGCTCGCATCCGCCATTGCCATCTCCCGCGATCAACCGCGTTTCACCCACCGCGATGGTCGAAGCCATTCGCGCAGCGAATGCATCCGACAAATCCGTGGTGCAGGTGGCGCCGCTGCGCGATCCGGCGGTGGACGGCTATCTGGACGGCGCACATGCTGACGAAAGCGCTGGCAAGTACCAGGACGCGCTGGACAAGCTCGACGCGGCGCTGAAGCTTTCGCCCGATGCGCCCGACATCCTGCAATCGCGTGCCGAGGTCGAAATCCTGCTGCGCAATTACGCGGCTGCCGACGCCGATGCGCGGAAATCGTTCGAACTCGGGCCGAAGGTCGGCGGCTTGTGCGCAAGCAATTGGCAGACCGTGCTCGAAATCGCCGAATCGAAGAATGACGAGGCGGGCGTGGCTTTCGCGCGCCACGGGCGCGAGCAGTGCCACAAGGCGGGGCCGGTTCGGTTGTAGGTGCTTCCGGTTTTCGCCGCCCGCGCGCCCGCGGCTGATCGCATCACCCGGCGCCGCGCCGCGCCGCGCGTGCGTACTGCGGAAACCGGGTCAGGATCGCGTGTCGGATACCGTCGACATCCAGCCCCGCTTCGGCGAGCATCTGTTCACGCGTGGCATGCTCCAGGAAACGGTCGGGCAGGCCGAGTTGCAGCAACGGAATCTCGACGCCGTGCGCCGCAAGCAATTCGCCGACGGCTGAGCCCGCGCCGCCCGCGATGGCGTTGTCTTCCAGCGTGACGAGTGCCTCGTGGCTGCGCGCCAGATCCAGCACCAACGCTTCGTCCAGCGGTTTGACGAAACGCATGTTGACGACGGTCGCGTCGAGTTCGGCGCCCACGCTTTCGGCGGGCGCCAGCGTGCAGCCGAACGCGAGCAGGGCGATGCCGCGTCCGCGCCGCCGCATCTCGGCCTTGCCGATCGGCAGTGCCGTCAGTGCGGGTTCGATCGCGACGCCGGGGCCGCCGCCGCGCGGATACCGGATCGCCGCGGGGCCGTCGTGCCGAAAGCCCGTGGTCAGCAATTGCCGGCATTCGTTTTCGTCGGCCGGTGCCATCACCAGCATGTTCGGGATGCAGCGCAGGTACGAAAGATCGAAGCTGCCCGCGTGGGTCGGTCCATCGGGGCCGACCACGCCGGCGCGATCGATCGCGAAAGCGACGTCGAGGTTCTGCAGCGCGACGTCGTGGATCAACTGGTCGTACGCGCGTTGCAGGAAGGTCGAATAGATCGCGACCACCGGTTTCATGCCTTCGCAAGCGAGGCCGGCAGCCAGCGTGACGGCGTGCTGCTCGGCGATCGCGACATCGAAATATCGATCCGGAAACGTTTGCGAGAATCGCACCATCCCCGAGCCTTCGCGCATCGCCGGCGTGATCGCGACCAGTCGTGCATCGTCTGCCGCCATGTCGCACAGCCAGTCGCCGAACACATCGCTGTAGGTCGGCGCCTTGCCGGCCGCGTGCGTGACGCCGAGCACCGGATCGAACTTGCCGACCGCGTGGTATTCGATCTGCGCGCGCTCGGCGGGCGCGTAGCCCTTGCCCTTGGTGGTGACCACGTGCAGCAGTTGCGGGCCGCGCCGGTCCTTCACCGCGCGCAATGCGGCTAGCAGTTTCGGCAGGTCGTGGCCATCGACCGGTCCGGAATACGCAAAGCCCAGTTCCTCGAACAGCGCCTCGGGATGCGGCCCCGATTCACCGGCCTCGCCGGCACGCAGGCGTGCGAGCGTACGGTCGAGCCCACCCACGTTTTCGCTGATGGACATGCCGTTGTCGTTCAACACCACCAGCATGTCCGGCTGCGCGCCGCCCGCATGGTTCAGCGCCTCGTAGGCCATGCCGCCGGTGATCGCGCCGTCGCCGATCACCGCGACGACCTTGCGATCGTCGCCGCGCCTTTGCAGCGCGATCGCCATGCCGAGCGCTGCGGAAATGGATGTGGACGCGTGCCCGACGCCGAAGCTGTCGTAACGGCTTTCGGCGCGGCGCAGGAACGGCGCAAGGCCATCGCGCGTCTTGATGGTGGTGATGCGATCGCGCCGCCCGGTGAGGATCTTGTGCGGATAGCCCTGGTGGCCGACGTCCCACACGACGCGATCGTGAGGTGTGTCGTAGAGATAGTGCAGCGCGATCGTCAATTCGACCACGCCGAGCCCCGCGCCGAAGTGACCGCCCACGCTGGCGACCGATTCGATCAGGTAGGCGCGCAACTCGTCCGCGACGCGCGGCAGTTCGGCTTCCGGGATGTGCTTCAGGTCATCCGGCGAGTCGATGCGGGCGAGGAGCGGGTAATGAGTGCGGTCGATCATCCGCGCATTGTCGCGCAGCGCGGCTTGCCGCGCTTGCGACGCCGGGTTACGACGACGCCTTGGCTTCGTCCGCGCCGCGCGCACGGCCGCCGAAGCGCCGCAGGGTCTGGCGGATGCGGATCTGGCGGGTGATGTCGCGCATCTCGTGGATGCGCTTCGCGTTCGCGGCCAGCACGTCGCTGCGGGTCAGCACGCCGACCATGTGGGTCGGGTTGTTGCGCTCGGTCACGATCAACCGTCCGACGTTTTCGGCCACCATCAGGTCGGACGCTTCGCGCAAGGAGTGGTCCTCGAACACCACGATCGGGCCGCGCTTCAGCATGTCGCCGATGCGGGTGAGGCCGGGCTTGTCGGGATCGAGCAGGTCGCGGCGGGTGATCACGCCGCGTATGCGACCGGCATCGTCCAGCACCGGATAACCCTGGTGCTGCGCGCGTTCGCGTCCGGACTGCATCCAGCGGCGAACTTCGCCCAATTCGTCGGAGGTCTTCAGCGAGCGCACGTCGCGGGTGCAGGCGTGGCCGACCAGCACCTGTTCGAGGGCGTCGGCGGCGTATTCGCTCGGTACCTTCACGCCGCGGCGCTCGATTTTTTCGGTCATGATGGTGCTGCGCATCGTCAACGCCGAAACCAGGTACGCGGCCGTGCAGCCACCCAGCAGCGGCAGCAGCGCGGCGGGCTGGCGGGTGGTTTCGTAGCAGAAGATGATGGCTGTCAGCAGCGCGCGCGAAGAGCCGGCGAAGATCGCGCCCATGCCGACCAGCGCGGCGATGCGCGGGTCGACGTGGAACCACGGCCACACGTAATCGGTGCCGAGGCCGATCAGTGCACCCATCGAACCGCCGATCATGAACAGCGGCGCCAGCGTGCCGCCGGAGGTGCCGCTGCCCAGCGAGATCACCCACGACAGGAATTTCAGCAATCCGAAACCGGCGACGATCAGCAGCGCGACATGGACCGTGCCGTTGTCGTTGACTTGCCCGAGGACGCCGAAGTTGCGGAAGTTGGCGAAGTTGCCGGACACCAGCGCATCGATGTTGTCGTAACCGACGCCCAGCGTATGCGGCGAAATCCAGCCCACCACGCCGGCGATCACCGCGCCCAGCGCAGGCCACCACATCCAGTGGATCGGCAATTTCGCGAACAGATCCTCCACGCCGTACACCGCGCGGGTCACCCACACGCTGGCGTAGCCGACGAGCAGCCCCAGCACCATGTAGGTGCCGAGCGCCCAGCCGCCGGGTTCGCTCACGTTCGGCATCGCGAACACCGCATCCGCGCCGTACGTCATGTAGCGCACGCCCACCGCGATGCCGGCCGCCAGTGCCACCGGGATCAGCGAGCGCGGACGCAATTCGAACAGCAACAATTCGATCGCCATCACCACCGATGCGATCGGTGCGCCGAACACCGCCGCCATGCCGGCCGCCGCGCCTGCCGCCAGCAGCACCTTGCGTTCCTGCGCGGTCACGCTCAGCACCTGGCCGATCAGCGAACCCATCGCGCCGCCGGTCGAGATGATCGGACCTTCGGCACCGAACGGTCCGCCGGTACCGATCGCGAACGCCGATGACAACGGCTTCAACCAAGTCACGCGCGCGGGGATGTTGGATTCGTGTTCCAGGATGCGTTCCATCGCTTCGGGAATGCCGTGGCCCTGGATCGCGCGCGAACCCCAGCGCGCCATGACCCCGGCGGCCACGCCGCCGATCACCGGCATCAGGATCACCAAAGCGCCGAGATGGTTGCCCGCCGGCGACAACACGAACGAACCGTGCTGTGCGTTCGGCCCGATCACGTCGGAAATGCGCCCGTAAAAGACCAGGTCGGTGATCAGGTTGATCATCAACATCAGGAGTTGCGCGACGCCGGCCGCCGCGGCGCCAAGCACGATCGCAAGCGCCGAGATCAAGAGAATGCGGCGATCGACCAGCGTCGACTTCAGCGGCATCTTTGCCTGTTCGAGGGACGCGCCCAGTGCCGGTGCGACCGGCATGCCTTCGGTGCTGCCGGCGGTGCGCACGCTCTCGCGGTCGCCAGGCTGGCTTTTTTCGGCGCGCAGCGGATCACGATCCGGCGACGCGGAACTCGGGTCTTGTGGGGTCATGATGGGCACAAAGCGACTGCTGCGGCGCAGCATAGCGCGCGCGCCGCTCCCGGCCAAGCGGCCGACGGTCCACGATCGTCATTCCGGACGCGCTGTGCGCGTCCGGATGACGAAGGGGTTGCTCGGGGTCCTGGGTCGGGTGCGAAGCTGTCTTTCGGCCCGAATTCACGCCGCGGGACGGCGCTCCCTCGGCAGATGGTGCACCAGGAATTCCATCTGGTCGGCAAGGATGTTGCGGTTGGACAGGATCAGGTGTTCCACCCAACTCGGCTTGTACGGAATCGCCAGCAGCGGCATGCTGGCTTGCTGCGGTGAGCGCCCGCCTTTTTTCAGGTTGCAGGCAAGGCAGGCGGATACGACGTTTTCCCAGATGTCCTGGCCGCCGCGTGACAGCGGCATCACATGGTCGCGCGTCAACTCGCCGCGCGTGCAGCGCCGTCCGCAATAGAGACACAGGTAACGATCGCGCGCGAACAGCGCCACATTGCTGAGCGCGGGGCAGGGATCGATCGCGCTGCTGTGGCAGTGTCCCCGGCTGGCGACGATCGGGTGCAGGCGCAGGATGCTCTGGTCGCCGCTGTCGCGACGAAAACCGCCGTGCAGCGTGAGACAGGGGTCACCCAGCGTCCAGGCGACCGCCTCGCGCACGTACAGGCAAGCCGCATCCTGCCAACTGATCCAGTCGAGGATGCGCCCGCCCGCGTCGAGCGACAACACGCGCGTGGTGTGCAGATCGGCGATCGTGCACTCCGCGTATTCGATGGAACCGGCTGTGTGCGAATCCATGGCCCGCGCAGCATAGAACAAATCGCGAAACTGGCGTTAGCGGCGCCTTGCCTGCCGAATGTCGTTGGTTACCCGCTTTCCCGGCATCCCGTTATGCTTGGAAGACCGAAAGTTCGCGGCGTCCGACCTGATATCGGGGGTTGACCGGCATGGCTGACGTTTTCGTTTCCTACGCCCGCGCCGACAAGGCGCGCGTCGCGCCGCTGGTTGCCGCGATCGAGGCGAGGGGCTGGTCGGTGTGGTGGGATCCGGAAATCAGCCCGGGCCGGGAGTTCGACGACGAGATCGACGTCGAGTTGCAGGCGGCCAAGTCGGTACTGGTGGTGTGGACGCCGACTTCGGTGGTATCGCGCTGGGTACGCGGCGA
>DATEDI010000028.1:0-146287 GCA_035281745.1 Rhodanobacteraceae bacterium | reverse complement strand
CGGCGGCTGGATCGCTGCGCTTGCCTTCGCGGAACAGGATCAACTCGCGCGCAATGTAGGTCGGCGAGCGGCCGGCCAGCGGCGGCACGATGCCGATGCCGGGCAAGCTTTGGCCTTCCAGTTTCGCGCCGTGGCACGACTCGCACGATGCCGCCGAACCTTTGCCTTGCGCGGCGATCACCGCGCCTCGCGCGATGCTGCCCGGCGGCACCCAAGCCACGTATCCGACGCGCGTGTCGCTGTGCTCGTAATCCTTGAAATCGACCGGCGTTTCGATGATGCGCTCGCCGATCGGTTCGCGCCTCCTACCCTTGTCTGGTTTGAGCACGAAGTATTTCCAATGCGTCTTGGGCACCGTCGTGGTTTCGACCACGTGCACGTGCGGGACGAACGGCGTGCTGGAGAAATAGTCGGTGGCTTGTTGCAAGTCGGCCGGCGTCAGCGCGCGCGCTTCGTCGATCATGTCATGCGCGGTCGCGGGGCCGCCCGTGCCGCGCTCGCCCGCGTGGAACGCCGCAATCTGTTCGAGGATGTAAGCCTTCGGCAGGCTGTCCAGCGTTGCGGTGGCAGGTACGCCCGCGCCGCTGATCGTATGGCACTCGGAGCAGGGGCGTGCCGGTTTGCGACCTTCAGTCACGATGTGTGGTGCAGGCGGATGATCCTGCGGAAACCAGTCGGCATCGTCCATGGCGTCCATCTGCGCTTGCGTGTAACTCACCGTGCTGCCGGTCACGTGCAGCACCATGCCTGGATCGGGCTTTGGCTCCGGCGCGTGCGGGTCACGTGGCGGAGGAAACACCGGGAACGCCCAGGCCTCGGCTTCGCGGATCGCGCCGTCGGGCGATGTTGCGCCACGGCTTGTGGCAGCGATTGAAGCGCAGGAGACGAGCGACACGAACACGATCGCTGCGACGACCATCGAAACCCTTGATTGCGTACGCATGACAGCCCCTCACCGACGATGGCGGAACACGTAAAACATCCGGGCGACCAACGTTGGATCGCCCGGATGAAAGGACTTGCGCTTATTTGCCGGCGCTGTAGCTGAGGTCGGCGTTGTATTTGTCGAAGTGGTCGGGCGCTTTTGCGATCGATTCGCCGAACGATTTGCGCAGCGCATCCGTGTCAGCCTGGCCGTACACACTGGCCACCATTTTCCACAACGCGGGATTGGGTTCGGTGCCGACGTCCGCCCAGTCCTTGCTCCGGATCACAAGGATGTAGTTGGGCGCGCCGTCACCACCGCCCTCAATCCGCATGGTGGTCCAGTAGTACGGCCAGTTGGCCTTGGCCGCCGCTGCGGTGTCGCGGCCGGTTTCACGATCGACGACATGCCTGTTGAACATGACGCCGTGCTTGCGCAGTCAACGGTGCAGGCCTTGATGCGCGCTACGCATGCTGCAGCGACAGGCGCGATGGTGTCCGTGTAGTCGATGGTGCCACCCGTCTTGCGGGCCTCCGCCGCAAGCGAATGGGGGCCGCCGGGGAAAGGCAAGTGCGGCAACCGCGCGCACCGTCGAAACCTCGCATACCCCCCGCGCATCCTGCACGGTTTGGCCACGGACCCGTCAGCGTATGCCTCCCCAGAATGTGACGCGAGTCACATTACGCCCGCCGCCTTGCACGGCGCAAGTGCCGGCAAGCGGCTGTCAAAAACAGCTGTCGCAGGGCATTCTGGCAGGCAGGAAGGCCGGGTGAACCGCCCGTGCGGTTGGCCAGGGGATCAATCCCGATGCGCGGCGTTGCGATCGCGGCCGGCGCCGAACTTTCGATCCAGCCCGCCGGCAATTTTCTTGAGGAAACGGGTTACCACCCCGCGCTGGGTCTTGCGCTGCTTCTCTTCCTCGCTGGTCAGCCACGCGACCTGGATCACGCGGCGTTCGCCTTCGTACGGCAGGTGGCCGTGGAAGGAATTGTCGGCGCGCTTGAAGATCACGAATTCGCCGTACAGTGGCTTCACTTCCGGTGCGATCGAAGCGTCGATGTCGTCGATTTTCGCAAGGAATCGCAGGCAGCCGTCGCTGGTGTCGTGCCAACTGGAATTCAGATAGATCAGCGCCGTTGCGACCTTCGATTTGCTGTCGGTATGAATGGTGCCGTGGCGCTTGTTGAGATGTCGGCAAATCGTCACCAACGTCGGATATTGGCCGAGGTTGTCGATGCCGAGCTTGGCGCCGACCGCACTGGCAAACGCGGGTGTGGTGAGCGCAGCGACCAGCGCCCGGACGGACGCACCGCATTCTTTCTCGTCGTAGGGGAAGAAGCCAGCGCCCGAGTACTTCGGAAAATCGCGTTCCAGATCGGCCCGCGATTGGTCGGGAAGCTGCCCGTGCGCGATCATGAACGGAAACGGATCGTTGCGGATCAGCGTATCGGGGCGATCGAGCCGGGCGGGGTCGAGCAGTGTAGCGGCGAGCATGGGATTCGTCCTTGCGATGCGCGCATTGTATCGCCGACGGTAGCCCGGGCCATGAATGCATGAGTGGTTTCTGGTAACATTGCCGCTTGCCTGAACCACCGATTCCCCGAGCCCGCTCCCGCGCGGCTCGCGGGTCAACTTGTATCCGGAATCTGCCCATGCCGACGCCCGCCTTGCTCGCCCTTGCCGATGCAACCCTCTTTCACGGCGAGGCCGTCGGGGCAAGCGGCAGCACCGCGGGCGAGGTGGTGTTCAACACCGCGATGACGGGTTATCAGGAAATCCTGACAGACGCGTCCTACGCACAGCAGATCGTCACGCTGACCGCGCCGCACGTCGGCAACACCGGTTGCAACGCGCCCGATGAGGAATCCGGCAAGGTGCAAGCCGCGGGCCTGATCGTGCGCGACGTGCCACGGCTCGCATCCAACTGGCGCAGCGTCGAATCATTGCCCGAATACCTGAGGCGCCAGAACATTGTCGCGATTGCCGGCATCGACACCCGCAAGCTCACCCGCATCCTGCGTGATCGCGGCGCGCAGCACGGCTGCATCGTGGCAGGTCAATCGATCGATGCCGACGATGCCGTCGCCAAGGCGCGCGCGTTTCCCGGTCTGAACGGCGCCGATCTCGCGAAGGTGGTCAGCATTCGCGAACGCCAGCCGTGGCCGGAGGGCGCCTATGATCTCGACGCGCAGGCTTTTCGCAAACCCGTTGCGAAGTACAAGGTGGTCGCATACGACTACGGCGTGAAACGCAACATCCTGCGGTTGCTGGTGGAGCAAGCTTGCGAGGTGACGCTGGTGCCGGCGCAAACGCCCGCCGCCGATGTACTCGCGATGAAACCCGATGGCATCTGCCTGTCCAACGGGCCCGGCGATCCCGCGGCCTGCGGTTACGCGATCGAGGCGACGCGCAAGTTCCTCGACGCGAAGATTCCGCTGTTCGGCATTTGCCTCGGTCACCAGTTGATGGGACTCGCGCTCGGCGCGAAGACCTTGAAGATGCCGTTCGGCCACCATGGCGCCAATCACCCGGTGAAGGATCTCGACGACGGCCGCGTGCTGATCACGTCGCAAAACCATGGCTTCGCAGTCGACCCCGCCACGCTTCCATCCAACGTGCGCACGACGCACGTCTCGCTGTTCGACGGTTCGTTGCAGGGGTTCACACTCACCGACCGACCGGCGTTCTGTTTCCAGGGGCATCCGGAAGCGAGCCCCGGACCCCATGACATCGCTTATCTGTTCGCACGGTTCGCGAACCTGATGCAGGAGGCACGCTGATGCCCCGCCGCACCGACATCAAAACCATCCTGATCATCGGCGCTGGTCCGATCGTGATCGGCCAGGCTTGCGAATTCGACTATTCGGGCGCGCAGGCATGCAAGGCATTGCGCGAGGAAGGCTATCGCGTGGTGCTGGTCAACTCGAACCCGGCCACCATCATGACCGATCCCGATATGGCCGATCGCGTCTACATCGAGCCGATCGACTGGCGCACCGTCGAGCGCATCATCGAGAAGGAGAAGCCCGACGCGCTGCTGCCGACGATGGGCGGCCAGACCGCGCTGAACTGTGCCTTGGAGCTGGCCGACCACGGCGTGCTCGAAAAGCATGGCGTCGAACTGATCGGTGCGTCGCGCGATGCGATCCGGATGGCCGAGGATCGCGAGCTGTTCCGCAACGCGATGGACGAGATCGGGCTGGAATCACCGAGGTCGGCGATCGCGCGCACGCTGGAAGAAGCGCGTGAAGGGCAGTCCGCGCTCGGGTTTCCGTGCATCGTGCGTCCATCGTTCACGCTGGGCGGCACTGGCGGTGGCATCGCCTACAACGTCGAAGAATTCGAGCGGATCGTTTCGCGCGGACTGGAATTGTCGCCCGTGCACGAAGTGCTGATCGACGAGTCGGTACTGGGCTGGAAGGAATTCGAGATGGAAGTGGTCCGCGACCGCGCGGACAACTGCATCATCGTGTGCGCGATCGAGAACTTCGATCCCATGGGCGTGCACACCGGCGATTCGATCACGGTAGCGCCCGCGCTCACGTTGACCGACAAGGAATACCAACGCCTGCGCGATTATTCGATCGCGGTGCTGCGCAAGATCGGCGTGGATACCGGCGGCTCCAACGTGCAGTTCGGCGTGAATCCCGCCGACGGCCACGTGGTGGTGATCGAGATGAACCCGCGGGTGTCGCGTTCGTCTGCGCTGGCGTCCAAGGCCACCGGTTTTCCGATCGCCAAGGTCGCCGCCAAGCTCGCGGTCGGCTACACGCTGGATGAATTGAAGAACGAAATCACCGGCGGCAAGACGCCGGCGTCGTTCGAGCCGAGCATCGATTACATCGTCACCAAGATCCCGCGTTTCGCGTTCGAGAAATTCCCGGCCGCCGATCCGCACCTGACCACCCAGATGAAATCGGTGGGCGAGGTGATGGCAATTGGACGCACCTTTTCCGAATCGCTGCAGAAGGCGCTGCGCGGTCTCGAGACCGGCCATGACGGCTTGAATGCCGGTGGCATCGACTGGAAAACCCAGGAAGGCATGGAATCGCTGAAGCGCGAGTTGCGTCAGCCCGGCCCCGAACGGATCTTCCACGTGGGTGATGCATTCCGCTCCGGCCTGTCGCTGGAAGAGGTGCACGATCTCTGCAAGATCGATCCGTGGTTCCTCGCCGCGATCGAAGACATCGTGGCCGCCGAAGCCGACGTGCGCGCGGGCGGCATGCGCGCACTGGACGCGACGCGGATGCGCGAACTGAAGCGCATGGGTTTTTCCGACTCGCGGCTCGCGACGCTGCTGCAATCCGACGAACGGGCGGTGCGACACCTGCGCCACACGCTGGACGTGCGGCCGGTGTACAAGCGCGTGGATTCCTGCGCGGCCGAGTTCGCCACCACGACGGCGTACATGTACTCGACCTACGAGGAAGAGTGCGAGGCCGATCCGTCGGATCGCAAGAAGATCATGGTGTTGGGGGGCGGTCCCAACCGGATCGGACAGGGCATCGAGTTCGACTACTGCTGCGTGCACGCGGCGCTCGCGATGCGCGAGGACGGGTTCGAAACCATCATGGTGAACTGCAACCCGGAAACGGTGTCCACCGACTACGACACTTCGGACCGTTTGTATTTCGAACCGGTGACGCTGGAAGACGTGCTGGAAATCGTGGACAAGGAGAAGCCGACCGGCGTGATCGTGCAGTATGGCGGACAGACGCCGCTCAAATTGGCGCGCGCGCTGGAAGCGGCGGGCGTGCCGATCATCGGCACCTCGTCGGATTCGATCGACCTGGCCGAAGACCGCGAACGCTTCCAGCAGTTGATCGAGAAATTGCAGCTGAAGCAGCCGCCGAACCGCATCGCGCATACCGCCGAGGAAGCGATGGTGCTGGCGCGCGAACTCGGCTATCCGCTGATCGTGCGGCCGAGTTACGTGCTGGGTGGCCGCGCGATGGAAGTAGTGCATGCCGATGAGGATCTGGCGCGCTACATCCGCGCCGCGGTTCGGGTGTCCGACAAGTCGCCGGTGCTGCTCGACCGCTTCCTCGACAACGCGGTCGAAGTCGACGTGGATGTGATCGCCGATGCCGACGGCGACGTGCTGATCGGCGGCATCATGCAGCACATCGAGGAGGCCGGGGTGCATTCCGGCGATTCCTCGTGCTCACTGCCACCGTATTCGCTGTCATCGGACATCCAGGACGAACTGCGCCGCCAGGTGACGCTGCTGGCGCGCGAGCTCGGCGTGGTCGGTTTGATGAACACCCAGTTCGCGATCCAGGGCGACGAGGTTTACATCCTGGAAGTGAACCCGCGCGCGTCGCGTACCGTGCCGTTCGTGTCCAAGGCCATCGGCCGTCCGCTGGCCAAGATCGCGGCGCGTTGCATGGCCGGCAAAACGTTGGCGGAGCAGGGCACCACCCGTGAACGCGTGCCACATTACTGGGCGGTGAAGGAAGCGATCTTCCCGTTCCTGAAATTCCAGAACGTCGATCCGATCCTTGGCCCCGAAATGCGTTCCACCGGCGAGGTGATGGGCGTCGGGCGCAGCTTTGGCGAAGCCTTCGCGCGTGGCCACGAGGCCGCGCACATCGCGGCACCCGTGGTGGGCGGCAAGGTGTTCCTGTCGGTGCGCGACGCGGACAAGCCGCGGCTGCTGGAAGTCGCACGCGACATGCTGAAGCGCGGCTTTTCGCTGATCGCAACCGGCGGGACCGCTGCGTTCCTGCGCGAACACGGCGTCGAATGCGAGCGTATCAACAAGGTGCTGGAAGGCCGCCCGCACATCGTCGACGCGATCAAGAATGGCGAGATCGCCTACATCGTCAATACCACCGAAGGGCGGCAGGCGATCACCGACTCGTTCTCGATCCGGCGTTCGGCCTTGCAGCAGCACGTCACCTATTCGACCACCGTCGCGGGCGCTGCGGCGCTGCTGCATTCGCTGGATTTTCGCGCGAATGCCGCGGTGATCAGCTTGCAGGAACTGCACGCCGAGCTCGATCGCCACGAGGCGAAGCCGCCCGGTGAACGGGCCGCGGTCGCCTGAAAACCGGAAAACCGGGGTCAGAGTGCACTTTCGAGTGCTAGGTCCCGGGCGCCGCCAGGCGCTTCGACGAAAGTGCACTCTGACCCCATTTTTCCATTTTTGTTTCCTTTTTAATCGCAACACAGGAGTCCCGCACATGCAGCGAGCCCCCATGACCAAAGCCGGTTCCGAGCGCCTGCGCGCCGAGCTGGACAACCTGAAATCCGTCGACCGCCCGAAGGTGATCGCCGCGATCGCCGAAGCGCGTGCGCATGGCGACTTGAGCGAAAACGCCGAGTACAACGCCGCGCGCGAGCAGCAGGGCTTCATCGAAGGCCGCATCCAGCGCATCGAGGCGGCGCTTTCGACCGCGCAGATCATCGATCCCGCCACGCTGAACCCGGGTGGCAAGGTCGTGTTCGGGGCGCTGGTGGACCTCGAAGACACGGATAGCGGCGACAAGGTCACTTACCGAATCGTCGGCGACATCGAGGCCGACATCAAGCAGGGCCTGATCGCGGTTTCGTCGCCCATTGCGCGCGCGATGATCGGCAAGAACGAAGGCGACAGCTTCGGCTTCGATGCACCGGCCGGCGAGCGCAATTATGAAATCGTGGGCGTGCGTTACGTGTGATCGCCTTCCGCAATTTTGCACTGCGCCGTGGCGGCCGTCTGTTGCTCGAGGGCGTCGACGCAGCGCTGCACGACGGCTGGAAAATCGGCGTGGCCGGGCGCAACGGCAGCGGCAAGTCCAGCCTGTTCGCGGCCATCCTGGGCGAGGTTGAAGCCGACGCTGGTGCGCTGGACGTGCCTGCCGGTTTGCGCATTGCATCGGTCGCGCAGGAAACGCCTGCGCTGGCAGATCGCGCCATCGACTACGTGTTGGGGGGCGATGTCGAACTGGCCGCGGCGCTAGCCGACGAAGCGCGCGCGCAAACCGATGGCGACCATGCCGCGGCGGCCTCGGCCCATCAGCGCATCGACGCGATGGGTGGCTACGACGGCCGTGCCCGTGCCGGGCGCCTGCTGCACGGACTGGGTTTCAGTTCCGATGACCATGAAAAAACCGTCGCGGAATTTTCCGGCGGCTGGCGCGGACGTCTGAACCTCGCGCGCGCGCTGATGGCGCCGTCCGACCTGTTGCTGCTGGACGAACCAACCAACCACCTCGATCTCGATGCGGTGCTGTGGCTGGAGCAGTGGTTGCGGCGGTATCCGCGCACGCTGATGGTGATTTCGCACGACCGCGAATTCCTCGACGGCACCGTCGATCACGTGCTGCACCTGGAGCAGGGCGCGGCGCGACTCTACGCGGGCAATTACAGCGACTTCGAGCGCCAGCGTGCCGAGCGCCTGCACCAGCAGCAGGCGGCATTCGCGAAGGAACAAACCGAGCGTGCGCATCTGCAGTCGTTCATCGATCGCTTCCGGGCAAAGGCCACCAAGGCGCGCCAGGCGCAATCGCGCGTCAAGCGTCTGGAAAAACTCTCCGGTACCGAAGCGGTGCGTGTCGAGCGCGCGTTCGAGTTTCGCTTCCCCGAACCCGAACGCCTGCCGCAGGCGATGCTGAAGCTGGAACATGTTGATGCGGGTTACCGTGTTTACCCTCTCCCTCCGGGAGAGGGTGCCCGAAGGGCGGGAGAGGGTACGAGCGAAGCGCGGGACAAAATGCTTGCGCAAACCTCCAATGCGCGCTCCGATCGTACCCTCGCCCCCGCGCTACGCGCTCGGCGCTGCGCGCCGCCTCTCCCGGACGGAGAGGGACTCAAAATCCTGGCCGACGTGCGCTTCAGCGTCCAGGCGGGCGACCGGATCGGGCTGCTCGGTCCCAACGGCGCGGGCAAATCCACGCTGGTCAAGACGCTGGTCGGCGATTTGCCGCTGTTGGCTGGCGAGCGCACCGCGCACAAGGATTTGTCGATCGGCTATTTCGCGCAGCACACGGTGGAGAACCTGAGGGCGGGCGAAACGCCGTTCGATCACCTGCGTGACCTTGCGCCCGCAACGCCACCGCAAACTTTGCGCGACTGGCTCGGCAAGTGGCATTTCGCGGGGGATCGCGCCTTCGAAGCCGTGGAGGGGTTTTCGGGTGGCGAGCGCGCGCGGCTGGCACTGGCGCTGATCGCATGGGGCAAGCCCAACCTGCTGGTGCTGGACGAACCGACCAATCACCTCGACCTCGACATGCGCGGCGCGTTGGCCGATGCGTTGAACGATTTTCCTGGCGCCTTGGTGCTGGTCGCGCACGATCGCCACTTGCTCGGGCTGGTGTGCGACAGCTTCTGGCGCGTGGCCGATGGCGTGGTCGAATCGTTCGACGGTGATCTCGACGACTACGCGCGCTGGTTGCGCACGCGCGGCGGCGAACCGGCCGAACGCGGCGACGCAAAAGCACAAACCGCCGATCCGCGCGAACGGCGTCGCGAAGCCGCCGCCGAGCGTGAGCGCCAGCGGGCCCAGCGCAAACAATTGGAAAAAATCGAGACGCGGGTGGCGAAGATCGATGCCGCGTTGTCCGCCTTGCAGGAGCGGCTGGCCGATCCCGCAATCTACGCAGGACCTACCGCCGTGCTTGCGGACATCGGGCGCGAACAAAATGCCCTGCGCGAGGAAAAGGCGGTGCTCGAAACCGAGTGGCTGGCGCGCTACGAAGCCATGGAATCGGACGCGGCATGAGCACGTTGCACGTCCTGATGCCACCGCTCGCGCATACCGATGCGCATCCCGCATTCCACCATTGGCTTGCGCGCGGCGATCGGTTGCCGGATGCGCGGACTGGCCGCATGCCGGCGGTGCGTGACCATTTTCGTTTCGCCGGTGTCGGCGTTCCCGCGGCAGCGTTGCGTCATCACTGTCACGCAGCCGATGCGGGCGGCGCAAATTGGTTGTGCGCGGATCCTGCGTACGTGCGCAGCGAAGCCACCGGTGCACGGCTGATGGCGTGTCCGGTCGGTGACCTCTCCGACGCGGACGCGGACGCGTTGGCCACCACGCTGCGTCCGCTGCTTTCGGAGGCGGGCGCCTTGCAGGCGGACACGCCCTCGGAATGGTGCCTGCGGCTGGCGAACGATATCCAACCGGTGACCTTCACCGGTCCCGATGACGCGCTCGGCGCCAGCTTGATCGACGTGCTGCCCGAAGGTACCGCCGCGCGTGCGTGGCGGCGCCGGTTCAATGAAGCCCAGGTCGCGTTGCACGCGCATCCCGTCAACGCCGCCCGCGCGGCCGTGCGCAAGCTGCCGGTGAATGCATTGTGGTTCTGGGGCACCGGTGCGCTGCCCGGTTCCGTGGACACCAGCCTTGCAATGGTCGCCAGTGCGGACGACGTCGTGCGCGGACTGGCCAAGCTGGCTGGTGCGGTTCGCGTGGAGCCGCTGCCGGATGCGCTCGAAACCGCCGCCGTCCGCGGCGAAACGCTGCTCGACCTGCAGCGGTTGGGTGACCGCGAATCAGCCGCGGAATGGCTGACGGCTTTCGAGCGCTGGTTGCGCATGCGCCGATTCGACGCCATCGCGCTGACGTTCGCTGGCGGCGAACGTTATCGGATGCGACATGCGCACCGGCTGCGCTTCTGGCGTCGGGGATGAACGTCGCCCAACCGCCGCTGCGGATCGTGCGCCGTGCGGCGGCGACGCCGTCTCCCGACTGGCCGGAGTCGATGCATCCGGTGCTGCGGCGCGTGTACGCCGCGCGCGGCGTCGCAGGTCCGGGTGAAACCGGCCATCGCCTCGCCGGCTTGCTGGCGCCGGCCGGGCTGGGCAATCTCGCGCACGCGGTCGACCTGCTCGCGACGGCGATTGCCAACGACGCAAGCATCGTGATCGCGGGTGACTACGATTGTGACGGCGCGACCGGGTGTGCGGTGGCGGTGCGCGGCTTGCGCGTGTTGGGGGCGCGCCATGTCGGCTACGTGGTGCCCGACCGTGCCATCCACGGTTACGGGTTGACGCCTGTGCTGGTCGATACACTGCACCCGGCGCCGGATCTGATCATCACGGTGGACAACGGCATCTCGTCGATCGCGGGCGTCGCCTCCGCCAAAGCACGAGGCTGCAGCGTCATCGTCACCGATCATCACCTGCCCGGCGCGATGCTTCCCGATGCCGACGCGATCGTGAACCCGAATCTTCCCGGCGATGCGTTTGCCAGCAAGGCGCTGTGCGGCGTCGGAGTGATGTTCTACCTGTTGTTGGCGTTGCGGGCGCGATTGGGCAAGCGCGAGGAAGTCGACCTCACGCCGCTGCTGGATCTGGTGGCGCTGGGTACGGTCGCCGACCTGGTGCCGCTGGACGCCAACAACCGCGCGCTGGTCGAGGGCGGCTTGCGCAGGATACGCATGGGCAACGCGTGTGCCGGCATTGCCGCGCTGTTCGAAGTGTCTTCACGTGATTCCCGCAGCGCCACCGCGGCTGATCTCGCTTACGCGATCGCGCCGCGGATTATGTAAGTCTGAAGTGATCAGATAATGCCCCCAAAAGAGTCAACGAGTTAGCTTCTCTCGTACAGGTCTAACGTTGTTCTGTCGTTGTCTAGGCGCTTCATATGTGCAGATACGTAAAATGATCAGATGGATTCTGGAAGTCTTGCCTGCTGCAGATCGGATGTGAGAGAGTGCTCAGGCCTGATCGGAATGGGATGCAGAAGGTTTGATCACTGTTACCACATCGCAGGGCATTGTTGAAAACCCGGCTCTTACTAGAAATTGGCTGCCAAGCGGCTACGCCTACGTCGTTGACGACGAGCTGAGCACTCCTATCGAGCCCATTCTGCTCTGGCTGTCCAGCGCGTATCCCCCGAAGCGCGGCATGTGGAGGCCTGCGACGGTCGAGGCAGCCGCCTATGACTTGTGCGACTGGTGGCGGTTTCTGGGTCATGAAGGTCGACAGTGGGACGAAGCCACGTCGGATGATCTGGCGGCCTACCGCGACGGTTTGCTCGGCACAGTTTGCTTCCGCCAGAAGAAGGCCTACGACCCCAAAACCATTGGCCGCCGTCTGAGGGCGGTAGGCGCCTTCTATGAGTGGGCGGCGCGGCATGGGTACTTTCACGGGGAAGTTATTAGCCCGAAGACGTTGAAAATGTTTGTGCGCCGTATTGATCAGGACGCACTGGCCCACGCGGGTTCGACCATGTACCGGAGTGTGCACGCTCTGGCTCCTCGTCAGAGCAGCGATGCTGACGAACGGGTGTCCCCCCTGACCACAGGGGAATGGCGAGACGTAGCGGCTGCCCTGGGACCGTTGCCGAGCCAGCAGGGTGCGCACGCGGGGCTATCGCGAGATCGTCTGGCCAGTGAAATCAGCCTGTGGACCGGCATGCGCGTGGACGAGGTGGCCGGCCTGACGGTTCATCAGATTCTTGGCCTTTCAGGCGCGGATCTCGGTGCATCGATGGCAGTGATTGAGCTCACGCGTACCAAAGGGTTGAGGAGGCGCAAGGCTCTTCTTCCACAGCATCTCATCACGGAATTGGTGGCCTACATCGATGGCGAGCGCGAAGATGCAATCGCCGTTGCGCGACGGTATGGAGTCATGAAAGCGCCCACGGCATTATTCGTGAACGGACGAGACGCTCGCAATCATGCCGGCCAGGCAGTTCAACCCTACACACTCTCTGAAAGCTTTCGCCGGGCGGTTGCGATTGCGGGATTAAAACGCCGCGTCGAGAAAATAGACCCACTCACAAAAAAAGAATTCGTTTCCGAGGTTCCGGCTCACACGTTTCATGACTTACGGCATACTTTCGCAGTTTTTCTTTATCAGGCCGAAGTTGCAAGCGGCAATGCCGAGCCTTGGAAAATCGTACAGGCGCGACTTGGACACAAGCACCTCAAAACCACGACGGACATCTACCTGCGGATTGTCGATATCTTCCGCATCAAAGCGAACGACGCCGTCTACCATTTCCTGAGAGAAAACCTTGGGACTTAGATCGAAGACCGCTTTGACTCGCTTTGATGTCACGCAACGCGCGACGACGGAAGCAACGATAAGCGAAAGTGCTAGCTCTGGTGTGGCGTGTATAGGAGCTGCACGCGTGGTCCATGTCAGGGATGACGAGGGTGAGTCGATGCACCTCGTGTTTCCCTCTCCGACGGCCGAAGTCGCGCGTATTGATGTCTCGTTTCTGCTGACGACGCCCAATTTGGCTCAGCCGTTCGCAGAGGCGCTTCTTCGCAAACTTGCTCCCGACTCGATCGAGTCTCGCCAAACTTTCACCAAGTGGTTAAGGCTGGGATTCTTTTGTTACCTAGAAGAGAAAGGTTTGCGCGAGCTTGCGCTGTCGGACATGAACGCTGCCCTATTCACGGCCTACGTCCGGTGGCTAGATCGCTGTGCGCCGGGCAGTAATCGAGCGCTTTGGAGCCTAGGAACGCGGGCCAGCTACCTGCTCGCGCTTCGGAATACAGTGGACGCGCTCAAGCATCTGTCCAAATGGAAGGAAAGTGCGCCACCTGATCTGCATGTACCAACACATCAGTGGGTAGGTATTAGGCGCCGACACAAGCCAACGGAGGTCCTCGGTGACAACGAAATCGTTAACGTCTATAAGGTTTGTCTTGGAGAAATCACTGAAATCCGCACTCGTGTAGAGAAGGACCTTCAACTAATCGAGGAGGGAAGGCCAGACATTCCTCGGTCGCCAAGAACCTACCGCGACTACCCGACCCGGGCCGTGGCATTGGCCGCGTTGGATGAGTTGTTGCCTCATCGGATCCCTGGTTATCCAGAGCTCGAGAGAGAGCATCCTTTCCTGCTTCGGGCCATAAAGCTCTGCTTTGGCACCGTGGTTGACCTTCGTACTGCATTGGCACCTAGCCCCAGGCAGCTCGTTCCGTTTATCGTCATGCTCGCTTTTCATACGCGGCTGAATCCTGAGACTCTTCTGGCGAGTGAACTTGACGACTTCTACAAGGAGGTTCGCTTGGGCGAGCCTCGGTTCTGCTCCAAACCGTACAAGGGACGGGCACGACGGCGTCAACGCCCATCGGCGCCAGTGGATGAGGCCTGGGATAATCCCGCATCGATCTATGACTTCCTTGTGATGTGGACAGCTAGGATCAGGCCACTCGCCCCCGCCAAGTGCGCAAACAAGCTCTTTATCTACCTCCCACGTACTACTAAGTCCCATGTCGCGTTCTTCGATGTCCTTTCGCCGAACGGCAGCTTTATTTCTTCTCTGCTCAAAGAGTTCTGCGCGGACCATAGTTTGAAGCGGTTTACGCTTCGGCAGATCAGGGCGACTACGCTGGACATCGGTCGGGCCATTTTCAATGGAGACATTCGAGCGTCTCAGGCGCTTGGCGATCATAGAAGCGCCGAGACCACAAACTCCCACTACACGAGCGATGCGCAGCGCAAGCGCAACGAAGAGCGTTTGGGTGAAATCATGGACCAGCGAAGCAGATGGATCGATTCGCGCGGCAAGATCGACACGCGCGGCGCACCACTGGAAGCCGACGAGGGCGCGGCAACACCTGGATGGCGGTGCATGGACCCATATCAATCTCCGTATTCGCCGCACGGGAAGCTGTGTGTCGCTTATGGCTATTGTCCCGTGTGTCCGTTGAGTCAGGTGGATGTAGAGTCATCGGTGGCATGCGGGCTGCTGCTTAATTTGCTGGATGCTGTCCGCCGAGCGAAATCGACGCTGGACCCGCAAGGCTGGCTTGAAAGGATGGCGCCGATTGAAAAGCGGTTGATCGAGCACTGGCTGCCGCGCTTTCCTGCAGTGGTTCTGAATGCGGCAAGAAAGCTTTCGCTGCCCGCCCTGCCTACTCCCGAATGAGCGCATCTCCAAGGCGAACCAGTACGACGACCATTGCTGCAAGTGCGATGGGGCAGGGCCTTGTGTACATGGCCGAACCTGATCGCGCTTGGATTTCGAAAGAATCGCGTTTTGGTGACACTGCTTGGACACTCGATAATCTCACGCCCGGGCAGCAGGATGCTGCCGGTCGCATCGACTGGGAGTTTGGTGTTTCCAACAACCTGCGCTTTTCGCATCGGAACTTTGACGACTTGCGAAGGACGTTGAAGCGATTTGTTTGGTCAATGATTTGCGAACGCTCCAATGGTCTGCCTTTAACCGCTGGATCGATGCGGAAGGTGTCCACTGGGGTGAAGTCGCTCGTACGCTGGATGTTTCAAAATGAGTATCGTTCGCTGTCAGAGCTTACGATGGCTGCGAGCGAAGCGTTCATCGAAGACGTTCAGGAGGAGTGCAGGGCGATCGCCAGCGGCGCCGTACGCTATTCAAGTGAAGATGACGGCGCCAATGATCAAGGCGACAGCGGCGAGTTGGATGAGGTGATTACGGCCGGCCAACTTCGACCGCGGCTGCAGATTTGGAGTCATCTTTGGGCGCAGCGGGATGTCATGCTGCGCAGCGGTCCAGACGCATTGCCGCAAGAGCCGTTCTCCGGTCGATCTGCGCGCTCGATTGCAGATGAACTCGCCACCAAAGCGGCGGGTTGGATTCCACCAGTACCGGACGAGGTGGCGCTGCCGGTCATGGGGGAGGCGCGCAAGTGGGTTTTGGAGCGCTCGGATGACATCCTGCTCTTGCAGGATTTGTATTTGGTTGCCTACGACAAGGCGGCCGGCTGCGTCGAAGACTATCGAGCAACCAAAGCCAAGGTGGCGCTTGAGACATTCAGATTTTCGATTGATCCATCCACCGGCGCACCATGGCGGGGCGTAATTGGTCCTACCGGCAGGGCGACGTTGTTTAATTCGAACTGGAGATACGGCAATCTCGGTGCTCACGAAGTGTTTCGCGCGCTGGTGGAGGATTTATGCGCGGCATGCATGATCGTGATCCAAGGAGAGGCCGGTCCGCGAATTAATGAGATCTGTGGCCTGATAGCTGGAGGGCCATCGCCGGACGGCTTAGCCCGCATTGTCGAGATGCGATCTAGTAAGACCGGGCTCAATGAACACTTCTTCATGCGGGGACTCTTGAGCAAGATGCAGCAAGGCCCGCGAGAGGTGGAATGGCTCATCGGCTCGCGTCCAACCGGAACAATCGAAGTTCCTGCGCCGGTTCGTGCGGTGTGGGTGCTGGAGCGTTTATTTGAGCCGCTCCGCGAACGGACAGCCGACTCGTCTCTGCGAGATTCGCTGATTGTTCAGTTCACCGCCCCCAGAGGATACCCCCGCGATGGCATCTATCTGGGGCGACCATTGGGTGCAAAGCTACGCAAGCTACAGCGTCAATTTGTAGCAAACAATGTGGATCTGAGCGGCCTGCCGGATCGCAACAAGCTCGGACAGAACCTGGCTGAATATCGCGACTCGAAAGGCGCCTGTCTTCGTACACACTCTTGGAGAAAGACGTTCGCCCAGTTTGTATTCAAGACTGATCCGCGGATGACCTCCGCTATTGCGCAGCAGTTCCATCATCTGTCGTTGGCGATGACCGAGGAGGGTTACCTGGGGAATGACCCCACACTGCTCGAGGTCATGGACAGCGTTCGGCACGAGCAGACCGCGCTTGTCTTTTATGAGCTAGTGCGCGGGGAGCGTCCGGCAGCCGGGCGAATGATGAAGCTGGTAGACCAATATCGCGAGGAGTTGGCACATCTTGTTGAGACTTCCGACCGGGCGGAAGGAATTGAAGCAGTCAAGCGTTGGGTCATTAAGGAGGATCTGCGAATCTGGTTCTCGAAGCATGGAAAATGCTTCATCAAACTTGCACCCGCCAAATCCCGTTGTCATCAGCTTGGCGGCACGGTTCATTGGGGGAACGCGGAGCCCAATTTTGCGTATAGAACACCAGACGTCTGCCTCGGGTGTTCTGTATATGCAGTCGACGCGGAGCATGCTGCATTCTGGCAAGCGCGACTGATCGAAAATGCACGCTGGCTTCAGAGCGATCTCGCTAATGGTGGCGCTCGTATGGTGGCCGAGCTACGCCTCCGGCAGAGCCAAGCCGTGCTCCGCGCCATCGGGGCTAACATGCCTGAATTGGAAGATCGAGATGCCCACAAATAAAAAGGCGCACCCAGCCCGTAGCACGGTGGAGCAATCACTTCTAGACGCGCTAGAGCGGCTAAAGGATGGTGCCCCCAAGGATCCGGAGCTCGTCAAGCGAGCCAAGCGCGGAACACTGAAAATTTCCATAGCTGTTGTGGCTCAAGAGGCGGGACGATCGCGCACTCATATTAGTCACGCCGATTGCGCGTATCCTGCAATTCGGCAAACCATACTGGAGCTGAAGTCTCCGGCCAAGGGGCAACCCACGTCATTGGCGGAGATCAACCGTCGCTTGCGTCAAGAGAACGCCGAACTCCGGCGCACGGTAAAGGTTGCTCGCGATTCTATGGCGGCGATGGCGTTGAGAATGGCCAAGGTTGTCAGTGAGGCCGAGCGGCGCATCGCCACAGCTGAGCGCAGGGCTCGGCACGGGACCAATGCCGGCAACATTGCGGGCCAGTTTACCGATGAGCGGGATGCTTCCGGGGACGCGAAGGTCGTGGAACTGCGAAAACGCGAATTGCGGGCCGAGACGTGAACCAAATCGTTACGTTTGCTTCCTGGCTTGCGCAACACAGGCCATGACTGGAGCCCTAGTTCCGAAATTCGTATTGCGCGCACGATCCGCGGAGGTCGAGGATCTGGCGTTGGCCGAGGGCTTTACTCCCCTTCAGGCTCGGTTGCTGGCCGGGCGGCTGTCGACGATTCGTCGTCCAATAGCCAGTCTTGTCCACACGCGGTCCTCTGAGATGGATACGCCGCACGACCTGCCTGACATTGAGCTGGCAGCGAGGTTGATCGCCGACGCTGTTGCCGAGCAACGGCATATTGCGGTCGTCACGGACCACGACGCGGATGGGGCGACATCTCACGCCATCATTCGCTTGAGCCTGCTCGCATGGAATGTCGCGCGGGAACGGGTGAGTGGCTTTATTTCGCACAGGATGCAGGAAGGTTATGGAATTAGTCAAGCATTTGTTGAACGAATGCTGCCGCAGTTGCAGCCAGGAACATGCATTATTACTGCCGATCAAGGAAGTACGGATGAGGATCGGATCGCATGTCTTCGAAAGGCTGGGCACTTTGTCGTTGTGACAGATCATCATGGCGTTCCTGATCATGGGCCACCTCGCTCCGCACACGCGGTTGTCAACCCGGTTCGTTCTGATAGTCGCTTTCCTGACCGGGCGATAGCAGGCTGCCATACAGCCTTGCTGGTTATGGCCGCAGTCCGAAGCGAGTTAATTGCTCGAGAACTTCTTCCGAAGACTGCGAAGCGTGTGTCGGAGTTTTTAGATCTGTGCGCTGTGGGAACAATTGCGGACGCTTCCTCGCTCGGAACATCACATAACAATCGTGCGATCGTCCTACGCGGGCTCCACCTCATCAATCGTCGCCCTCGGCCCTGTTGGCAAGCCATGCGCCGCGTGCTGAATAAACGGGGCCCCTGGACGGTTTCCGACGTGGCTTTTCAGCTGGCGACCCGAATCAACGCCCGAGGACGCTTAGGCGACGCTATGTTGAGTGTTGAATTCCTTACGGCAGAAAGCGAGGATGCTGCGTTCGAGATGGCCCTCGAACTAGACGACAATAACAGCAAGCGACGCCAGATCGAGCGCGCGAACACACTCACGGCGATCGTAGCGGCGCAGATGGCCGTCGCCGAAGGACGCTATGGGTTATGCCTGTGGCTGGGCGAAGACGGTCACCAGGGTGTCCACGGCATTTCTGCGAGTCGGGTTGTAGAGCGGTTTGGCCGACCCACCATCTGCCTCTCGCCGGTCGCGCATTCCACTGAGGTGGTGACTGGCTCAGTGCGAACCACCGACCGGGTGCATGTGCGCAACGCTCTGGTAACGATCCAAGCCGAGCATCCTGGGTTACTCGTCAGTGCGGGTGGCCACGCGGGGGCGGGCGGGCTGCGTGTGCGCAGGTGCGATTTGCCGAGATTGGCTGAGGCTTGGGATGAGTATGTCCGCAAGTGCTACTCGGATTGCGTGCCTTCCCCGCAGATTCTCATCGATGGAGATCTGGAGCATCCATCGCTTGAAGATGCCGAGCAGATCCGCGCATTGGAGCCGTTCGGGCGAGGTTTTGAACCACCTATATTTTTCGGCGAATGGCTCGTGCAGTCTGCTAAGGCAATCGGCGACGGAACCCACATAAAATTGACGCTGGCCCGCGGGGCTGGATCTTTCGATGCTTTGTGGTTTGGCGCCAAAGAAGCCCATGCTCCTCTGCCGGTGATAACTGGCGAGCGCCTACGAGCGGCCTACAGCATCGAAGTCAATGACTATCGCGGCGCGACCCGGCTCCAACTGCTGGTGAAGGCTGTTGAGCGTTCGGATGGCTGGAACAGCAAGAAGTGTCCCAGGGGCGCAGCCCATCCTCAGAATGCCGTGCGATTCCGCAATGGAAGTCGCGAAGAAGCCGATTGCCGAGTTTGAAGCTCTCCGGTTCGAGTCCTGATGGTCGAGGCCTTCTGTCCTTGGGGTGGACTCGGCCCAGGCGCTGGTAAACCCGAACACATTTATGCACAGAGACTGCTTCGCTGGGTCGCCAATGCTGGCTTAGCGTTCGACCAGCTGCTCCAGGTCGCAGACCAAGCGCTCCTGCGTCTTCGGGGAAAGTGAATTAAACGCCAGAATCAGCCGCGCGAGCTTGTCGTCACCCGCGAACAGGTACGCGGCAGGCACGCCCAAGGCGTCCGCCAAGCGTTGGACGGTAATGGGGTCAGGACGGTGCACCCCCTTCTCATACCGGTTGATACGCGCACTAGCCACGAAGCGATCTAGACCCGCAGCTATTCCAAGCTGTCGTTGTGAAATACCACTCCTTTTGCGAGCTTCCTTGAGGCGCTTGGAGAGGACCGCGAGCGGATTGAGCTTCTGGGGCACGGTTCGAATCCGTAGGAGACCCTACGAGATTCGTAACTTTCACTTGCATTGCATACTACGAATTTCGTAGCATGTCTTGCAACGGATAAGGCTTGTTTAGATGCAATGCGGCTCAAGTCTTTGAAGCTCGTGTTCGACCTAGCCTCTGATGGCGAGGGCGCCGTCGAGTTGCCCATCGACGAGTGCACCATTGATGCGTGGGAGCGGCAATTTCAGCGCATATCCCGGTCGATTGATCCCGCATCAGACATCGAGCGGCTCAGGGAAGGCGCGGGTGCGAAGCTGCGAGAGTGTCTGGATTGGGACCTTCAGCCGCCAAGCGAGCGGCAGCTCAAGTTCGCCGATGCCATCGCCAGGGAACTCAACCTGACGTTAAGTGCGGAGGTGATCCGCTACAAGGGCGCAATGTCAGGCTTCCTGGACCAGTATGGCGGAGAATTCAAGAGAGGGTGTGCGCAGCGATTCTCTTCGGATCCCAAGTAAGGTGCGGTGGCCGTTGTTCACGGCTCGAACTTCGCTCCTCTTCGTGGGGAAGGGCGCACGGCGGAACGGGCGAGGCACTCTTGACCATTGTCGGAGCGTGGTCTGCTCGGACGATAGTTTGCCTTTTGCCCTGCGGAACGCGGAGGTTGCTCTGGCACTCCCGATTCTCGTTCTTCGAATCAGCCAGCTGAGCAGCTCAGAGTCTGATCCATGCATTCCCGGAGCCCCAAGTCTCCTGCACCATCATGCTCGTTAGCGATGCGGCACTACCGGCGACATTCCTCAAAAAAACTCACCAGCAGGAGGATTCGGGCCGCTGGGTAACTATGTATAGGCATAAGCCCATCTGATCAGGTCGGCCAGGATAGCTAGCCAAACTGCGAGACGGTAGGTGATTTCAGGCACTGAAGAGGTCAACAATGGCTTCGACCACTACGCTCGACGACCTGATGGAGCAATCCATCCGAGATTTCCGGAAGGAGCCCGCGTTCTTTCGGGCATTGCTCGAGGCCACCGTATACACGCATGCTCCACTCAATGAGGAATCAGAGCGTTTGCGCTTAGTAATGTTCAAGAGTCCGGACGACGGCGATCTCGTGATCCCGGTGTTCACGGACAAAGGCAAGGCCGAATTCGCAGCGCGCGGCAACGTGCGCATCGTCTCGATGACAGGCCGCGCCTTGTTCGATGTAACCCGGGGCACGGCTGTGATGATCAACCCAAACGATGCGCGATGCACACTGTACCCGGAAGAAATTTCCGAACTGCTTGCCAGCGGTACCATCACACCGATCCAGAAGAGTCAATTCCAAGAAAACGAGACGCGCTTCTACAAGTTGGACCAGGTGCCGCGGCAGCTGGCAAAGGCCCTAAAAAGGACGCTCCCTGGAATTCGAACGGTCGAGGTGGCCTATGTTGCTGGTCTGAAATGGCAACAGCCAGATCATCCAGACAGTCTATTGATCGCATTCGGCGGCAATGCCGATAAAGCGGAACAGGAAGTTCGAGCTGCCGCCACGGCGTTACATCTTGCGATTGAACGACTCGATAGACCGGTGGATATGGTCCATTTCGACAGATGTCAGACCCTGCCGGAATGGATCCGTCGTCTCGGGCTCAAACCGGTTTATCGGCGACGCCTTGGTCAAACGATGCCCGTATCCAAGTACAACTGAGCCATAGTCTTCCGGTGGCCGAGACGCTATGCGGCTTGTGCCTCACAGCGCGAGCCGATGGATCACCCGAGTAGGATCGTGCGGGTCCTGCTCACGCTTGAAGTCGAGGTCACGCGCCAGCTCCCGCATTCGCTCGTTTTCATTGGCGTCAATGGAAAACATGGAACGGATGCCCCGCCGGGGGTTCTACCCCGATTCCACGGACGTGCTCGACCTCTTCAGCAAGAAGGTTGTGGGCTGGTCGATGGACACCCTCCAGGATCGCCATCTGGTGTTGCGGGCTGTGCTGATGGCTGAGCTGCGCTAGCCATAGGGGCAACTAGTTCTTATCGATGCCCGTGTTACACGTGCTGTTGAAGCAGACCACTCGTCGCTGGGCTGGAGATGTCCCGGCCCCCGTTCTTCGCAACCCTGTAGGGCGTTTCCTACGCGGCACCGAGACTTCCGCCGATAGTGGTATCCCATTAGGGAGAGCACACTACCTGCGGCGCCGGGGAAGTCAGGAACGCTATGGACAGCGGTGTACCGATGCACCCGGCGCCATTCTTCAAGCGTGAGGCGGTCGAGCTTACACGTGGCCGAGGAGAGCTGAATATCGGGCGCCGCACCCGGATACGGAGTCTACTTGGGCTGTGCTGACTCGCCCTCCGGCACAGCATCTAGTTCGTTAACGGGGGCAAGGAGACTCACAATGGTTCTGCCAAACCTGTCGTTCGATGTACTCCACGATGCGAAGCTCAGTGACGGATATTTCGCGAACTGTGATGAGGAACGAGTGCGAGAGTCAGAGCGTCGGTACAAGCAATTTCTAAACCTGGCCCGCAAATACCCTGAAGCTGCGCTCACACCCGCGACTGATATAGATGAAGTATGGCACATGCATATGCTGCGCCCTGTCGCGTATCAAACGGATTGCTATAGCTTGTTCGGTGAGATCTTAGACCATGACGGAGGTTTCGGTAAGGCCAGTGATCAGCAACTCCGCGAACTCGAAACTGCGTTCGCCAAGACTTCAGAGCTGTGGGAAAAGGAGTACGGCGAACCATACGTAACGTCCGTGGCGTCCGGTAAGAAAAAATGCGTAATCGCGTGCAGGAAGGCTTGTAAGAAGGCCATGCAATAATCGCTGCGGCTGGCCGGCAGCCCGCGTAGCGGGCTGCCGATTAGCTGAGTTCAGGCGTTGCATTTAGAGGTGCGGCTTTCTTCAGCAGCTGCGCACCCAAGTAGTTGATACTGAATCGTAAGCGGCCGGTCGTCGGCAACGTGTGTATGGCAACTCCTGGCCGTCAGTACCCATCCGTGCCTGCCGCCATCGCGATAGTTGATCGGTGTGGTACTCGGCATCGGTTGCGCCCGGTCGATGCCGGGCGCAACCATTCGACGCGTTACAACGCGCGCCTTGCTCGCTCTGCCTTCAGCCTGTCCAAAGTTGCCTGCAGGTCCTGAAGCGCCTGCTCCAAAAATGCAATGTGCACATCCGACCCTCGCTCGACAACCTGCCAGTCAGTCCCGCCACCGGCATCGCCATCTACGGGAATTTCAACGATCTGGTTGAAGTCGAAGTGGGTGTCGCGCGCTTCCGTTTCGGTCGGCGCTGCATGGTGCTTCTTCATGCTGTTCTCCTGTTCTTGAGGACAAAAGCTCCCGTCGGAGGGCATTGAACGCCCAGCCGCCGGACAGGAGACGAAAGAGGCAAACATTATCGCACAAGGTGGTTCGTACGATATACATCCGTGCGGTGGCCAGCAATTGCTCACTCCGTTCGCGATTGGTGCTGCCGCAGTGGGGTAACCGTCCGACCAAATCTCAAGGACCCCGCCCTTCGGGTGACGCCGGGCTCCCAGCTTCACCTACGAGGTCGGTAGTGCGAGGCGTTTCGATCGCGGCGTCGAAGAAGCACAACAGAGCCGTACGGCGAGATGGCCGGCGCAGCACCCCGGCAATGATCACTCACTGTTGGCTGAGAACCCCGGGTCGTGCAACCTGCTTGCATCCATCATTTCGTTGAAGGCCTTCAAGCGCTCTCCCAGCTCATCGCGCTCGTGTTCAAGGTCCGCGATTCGTTGGAATGCATTGGCAAGGGCGACATGAAGTTCGTTCGTCGTCAATTCCGCGTGTGCATCCAGCGCTGCGCAGCGTCAGCGGTCTTGGCGTGGCGCCAATCAAGGGTTGTCATGCATGGACCTCCGGTCACGATCGAAGACGCCTCACATGGAGGCTCGCGATCGCAGGGTCCCATCCGGTGTCTCACCCGGCGGGACAGCCATGGAGCAAGCTGGGTCTGGGTTGCACTCAACGCACTCCGTGAGCGCAGTTCCAATCACCCGGGACGCGCCCCTTCTAGTGTGCGTGCAAAAACCCGACACAGGTACTCGGACAATTTCCGTATGAATCCCAAACTCCAGATCTACGCCGAACTCGATGCACAAGTGGAAGCCCTCACGGCCGAATGGAATCGCGTGGCGCTCGCTGCCTGGCGCCGCTTGCGGGAAGAGGACCCCGAACTTACTAACCTTGCCCTCAAACTTTTCGGGGCGGAGGGAAAGGCGGCCCATTGGTTTGCACGCAGCCACAGGGGCGTCACGTGCTACGGCAGACTCGTGGCTGGCGATCGGGAAGGGATATGTCAGCAACTGATTGCGGCGCAGTACGGCTTCTGTGCCTGACGGACGGTGTCTCGCCGGTTGAGTGCACAGCCTGAAGTACTCGTCATCCAAGTCCAGCGTGCGGCGTGCCGTACTGATGTTCGGGATTTTGGCCCCCGAAACCAGACTGCCGTTAAGGGCGGCAATGGGTGACCTGCTTTTGTCAATTCGCCGCTTTCCGCCACACCGCCGAAGTTGACAACGTGGCCAGAGCGGGATTCGCTTTCCGTTCACAGGGATGTCTGCAGAATCATTGGCCGGCATAACCCGAGGAGCGCGTCATGGCAGACGACAAAAGCAAGCAGGGACCGCAGGATCGCTCGCGCATAAATGTGAATGAGCGCTACGAACTCGACTACTGGTCCAAGAAATTTGGAGTGTCGGAAGACGAGCTGAAGCGTGCGGTGGGCAAAGTCGGCGTGATGGCTGATGATGTGGAGAGGGAACTCAAGAGAAGGACGTGAGCCTTCAGAGCTATCGGCGCAAGCGGCGTTTCGATAAAACCCCGGAGCCTCAACCTGAAAGATCGGTCGAGCTAGGCAAACGCCCGCTGTTCGTGGTGCAGCTTCACCACGCCTCTCGCCGCCATTACGACGTGCGTTTGCAGGTCGGCGACGTGCTGAAGAGCTGGGCCTGCCCCAAAGGCCCGAGCTACGACCCCGAGGTGAAACGCCTCGCTGTCGAGGTCGAGGATCACCCGGTGTCCTATGCCGCTTTCGAAGGCGACATTCCGGACGGCTATGGCGCCGGCCACGTGGATCTTTTTGATACGGGCGTGTGGTCCACTTCGGGCGACGCCGAGGCGCAACTTCAGAAGGGCCACCTTCGGTTCGAACTCTTCGGTGAGCGCCTGCGCGGCGGCTGGCATCTGGTTCGCAGCCATCGCAAGGAACGCCAGCCCGCATGGTTCCTGATCAAGGACAAGGACAGCTTCGTCGCCGACATCGAAGCCGATGACCTGCTCGACAAGGCCATGGTCGCAAGCACCGTCAAGGCCGCCGGCCGCAGCGGCGGTGCCGCGGACGTTGCCGAGAAGCTCAAAAAATCATCGCGCAAGAGATCCGTCTCGAAGCGCAGACGCAAGCACGCCTCGGCGGCGAAGCTCGCGGCCGGCGTCGAAGGCGCGCGAGCTGCCAAACCCAGCGGCGCATTCTTCGAACCGGAACTGGCGGTTCTGCGCGAGTCGCCACCGGTGGGTGAGCGGTGGTTGCACGAGGTGAAGTGGGACGGTTACCGGATCCTGTCCACCATCGAGAACGGGCAGGTTCGCTTGTGGTCGCGCAATGCAACGTGGGAAGACAAGATCCCGGACATTCGCCAGGCAATCGAAGCGCTTGGCCTGCAATCCGCGCATCTCGATGGCGAGTTGATTGCCCTCTCCGACGGCCAGCCTGATTTCAACGCGCTGCAGCGCACACTGAGTGGGGAAGCGGCTTCACCATTGGCCTACGTACTGTTCGACATGCCGTACCTTGAAGGGTTCGACCTCTCCCGGGCGCCCCTCGTCGCACGCAAGCAGGCGCTGTCGGAACTCTTGGGTGAAACCCCGCCGGTCCATCTTTCCTACAGCTCCCATCTCGTCGGAAACGGAGAAGATGCGTTTCGCGCGGCTTCGGAGCAGCATCTCGAAGGCATCATGTGCAAGCGCGTGGATGCGCCGTATCGCGGTGGGCGTGGTGACAACTGGGTCAAGGTGAAACGACTGGAATCGGATGAGTTTGCCATGGTGGGTTATACCGATGCCAAGGGTTCACGCGCCGGATTCGGATCGCTGCTTCTTGCCAAGCCGCAGGATGGCGGCTGGTATTACATCGGCCGCGTCGGTACGGGGTTCAACACCGCCATGCTGGACGCGCTGCGGAAAAAGCTCGACGCGCAAAAGCGCGCAAAAAAAGACATCGAACACACGGCCGACGCACCGCGGGATGCGCACTGGATCGAACCCACGATGGTGGCCGAAGTGTTCTATCGCGGGATCGGCAATCAAGGCCTGCTGCGCCAGCCGAGCTTGAAGACCATGCGCGACGACAAGTCGCCCCGGGAGCTCTTGAGCAGCGATCGTGATGCGCCGCCTGCGCGTGCCGCCTCTTCAGCCCGCAAGCGAAGCCCCGCAAAAAAGGCGGCAGCGATCACGATCACCCACCCGGACAGGATCGTTTATCCGGCCGATGGGTATACCAAGCAGGATGTGGCCGATTATTACAAGACAGTCATGGACTGGTTCCTGCCCGGCGTCCTGAAACGCCCGACCTCGACCATCCCCTACCCGGGTGGAATCGATAAACCTTCATTCTTCCAGAAGCACATACCCACCGGTGGCTTGAAACACGTCGGCTCGGCGCGCCTCAAGGAAGAAACGGGCGCCGCCGCCGTTTACATCTACCCGGAGAGCCCGGACTCCATCATGGAGCTCGTGCAGTACAACGCCATCGAGTTCCACCCGTGGGGTGCGCACGTCGAAACTCCCGACATTGCGGATCGCGTGATCTTCGATCTCGACCCCGGCCCGGACGTGGCGTGGTCCCGCGTGGTTGCAGCGGCACGTCTGGCGCGCAAACTCCTTGAAGACCTGGATCTGAGGTCGTTTGTCCGCACCACCGGCGGCAAGGGACTGCACGTGGTCGTGCCTCTGAATCCCGGCTCGGAATGGTCCCTGGTCAAGGAGTTCGCCCAAGGATTTGCCTCGGCAATGGCGGGTGCGCATCCGCTGGACTTCACCGCGACCTCCACCAAAACGTTACGCAACAAGAAGATCTACGTGGACTATCTGCGCAATGGCCGCGGAGCCACCGCGGTCGCGTCGTATTCGTTGAGGGGCCGGCCCGGCGCGCCTGCGGCGGTACCGCTGCGTTGGGAAGAGTTGGGCAAGATCAAGGGCGGCAATCAGTTCGACATCAGGAGCGCTCCGGCGCGACTGAAGCGATTGCGCAAGGATCCGTGGGAAGGCATCGAAACCGTGCGACAGGACCTCGAATCCGTGCTGCAAAAACTGGCTGAGCGGACTGACGCGCCATGACACCCTTGGACAAGCCGATCAAGCGCGCGCTCACGCTGGGCGAAAAGACCTACACGCTGGTGATCGATCCCGAGGGCATGAAGCTTGCCGAAAAGGGCCATCGGCGCGGGGTCGAACTGCGCTGGAAGGACGTGCTGAGTGGTGATGCCGGTCTCGCGGCCGCACTGCAGGCATCTGTGGCGTCGAAGAAGGAAGGTAGGTAGGCCGGAGCGCGGCTACCGCAGGAGAGCTGGTCTCGCTACATTGAAGTGAACCGTGCGAGTGAACGTCATGTGCTACAGCGCGCAAATCTGTGCCGAGTTTCGCAAGTTCGAACGCGAATTCGGCGCGGTGATGAATGTCCACCAATACGTGCGCCTCTTTTGGGAGCAGCGCAAGGACCGCTCTTGGCGAAAGATTCCCAAGCGGATGAAGGACGCTTTCGCAAATCCCCGCAACGATGCCGAACGCGAGATCGCGGCGATCATCGCCGAGGGAGATGCCGAGGAGACCCATGCGCTCGAAGCCGAACTTTTCAAGCAAAAGACGCGGCTGACCAATGCCGAGCGCTCACTTCGGGCCAAGTCTACAAAGAAGGCTGAGAACGACAGGCGCATAGCGACCGACAAGATCGAGCGCGCCCAGCGCAATCTCGATGACCTGCGCCGCAAGGAGTCGCTGCCCCGTGATTCGCGCATCTTCCCCGGCCAGTACGCAACCGTGATGATCCTGCAGGATGGCAAGCGCACGCTGGTGCCGATGCGCTACCAGTGCCGGCTTCCCGGGTGGAACGAGGTAATGGAACGTAAGTTTCCCGGCACCTACAACGCGCGCCGCGACAACCTCGAGCGGACCTGGGGCAAGCTCTTCGGCTATCACCACGGGATCATGGTCGTGGAGGCGTTCTACGAGAACGTCTCGCGCCACAGGGTGGAACACCGTGAATTGGCTCCCGGCGAGCAGGAAGAGAATGTGGTGCTGGAGTTCCGGCCGAATCCGCCGCACGACATGCTGGTGGCGTGCCTCTGGTCCTTCGACGAGCGCGATGGACTTTATTCATTCGCCGCGATCACCGATGAACCGCCCCCGGAAATCGCGGCGGCCGGCCATGATCGCTGCATCATCCCCATCAAGCGGGAACGCCTGGACGCTTGGCTCAGTCCTGACCCGGCAAATTTGGTCGCCCTCCAGACGATCCTGGACGATCGTGACCGGCCGTATTACGAACACACCGCGCTGGCCGCGTAGCTGCTACTGCTCGCCATAGGCGGAGCCCGGTGCCGCATAGACTTCGAGACGCGTGGCGCAAGCGTCGCAACCGCACTGGCCCTCGCACCACGCCGGGCATTCCGCGCCGCAGGTGCAGGGTTCGCTCAAGGGGTCGCCGAAGAAGTCGGTATGGAAGTACCCATCCGGCGGGTACCGCTTGATGCCTTCCGGCGTCGGTTCTTCGGTCGAAATACCGGACTCCCGGTTGATCTTGTCTTCAAGGCGGAAGAAAACTGCACGACCCGATTCTGTAAGGTTTGGGCAAGGCTCCGAGCCCGGTTCAAGCAAACCGCGCCTGAAGAGCTCCTTCCCCGCCACTTCGGGATCGCCATGGCCCGTGCTGGGCATGCTCATCGACTGCAGAAAGACATATTCGTCGGAGCCGGGTTCCGGGTCGGCTCGGGTCCACCATATTTCTATGGCGGCTGCCCGATCTGCGTCGGAGGCAGTGTCCCAAAGAAATTCGACTTGTTCGATCGGCATGGTCTTCATGGTGCGGGATCAGCCTAGCAGCCACCGGCTCGCCGCATGAGACGATCGCTTGCACACTGGTGGAATGCGGCGCGAGCGGAATCCCAACACCCTCCGGGTCATCGTGTGTGGCGGACGTGAGTTCAACGACAAGGCCATGCTCTCCCGCGTGCTTTGGTACGTGCACGAAAGGCGCGGCATTGCGGAAGTCATCCACGGCGGCCAGCGCGGGGCGGAGCAGATGGCCAACAGGTGGTGCTTCGAAATGGGCATTCGCCGCGTCGAAGTTCGTGCGGAGTGGGGCAGATATGGAAGCACCAAGGCGCTCATGATCCGCAATCGTCAGATGTTCGCGCTGCAGCCCCACGGCGTGATCGCGTTTCCAAGTGATCGGAACTCACAGACGATGGTGCAATCGGCACGAGAGCTTCACGTGCCTGTTCTGGATGTCGAAGCGTTGCTCGCCAAGCAGAAGCGGCGGGCGCAGGAAGCGACGATCTGCGAGATTGCGCCGGGGGCGTCGGCTATCCACAATTCATGGCGGGCCTGACTTCCCCCGACGCTCGTATAGCTTGAGATGCGCGGAAGCATCTGCGATGCCGGGCGAGGACTCGACAAGCTGTAGGCAATAAGCAAACTGCCCTGTAGGACGAATCCCACAAGAGCACGAAACAGGTGCGAGCCGCTCGCGCAAACGGGCATGAGCGGACATTTGCCTGGCACGGCTGGGTTAGCTCAAGCGCGCAGACCAAGTCTTCGATCCCGATGCGGGCTGGCTCCGGCTGCGCGGCGCGTCATCAGTGCGCACGATGTGGCGTGGCAACTGAATGACAACTACTGCTCGCCGAGTACCCCCGGCCGGTACGCTTTGGCAGCATCCATTTGCTCATTGAACATCCGAAAGAGTTCGCCGAGTTCTTCCCGGTCCTTTTCAAGTGAAGCGATGCGCTTCAAGGCGTCCGCGAGCGCCCGGCGCACGTCGTCGATGGATACCTCGACCGTCGGTTCCAACAGCTTCACCACACATGCGTCAATTACCTGCTTAGGTTCGTCTTCAGTCATGGCGTGACCCTCGTGGGAGGACTGCTGCACGAGGCAGGGAGCGGCAGGGGTGAGGAGCGAAGTTCGCTCTTGCTCCTGCCGGAATATGTTTGCAATCGCTTAGCCTCGGGAGTCAAGCGTGCGCCGCGTCCGTCTCAATGTTTGAGACCTGAAACCGGCATTCTGACGGCATGAATGCCATCGCACCGATTGAACTCACTTCGACCGTTGCGGGCGCCGGCACGCTGGCCGAACGCTTCCAAGCCAAGTACGCCGATCGCATCACCGGTGCGCTCACGATTCCCGCCAGTGCAGGCGACTATGTTTCCCTTCCGGACGACCTGTCGGAGCCGCTTGCGCGCGCATTACGCTCCAAGGGCATCCCGCGGCTCTATAGCCACCAGGCTGAAGCCTGGAACGTTGCGTCCCGCGGCGACAACATGGTGGTGGTGACGCCGACCGCGTCGGGCAAATCGCTGTGCTACACCCTGCCGGTGGTTGCCTCCGCAATGCGCGAGCGGGGCAAGGCGTTGTATCTCTTCCCGACCAAGGCGCTGGCGCAAGACCAAGTGGCGGACCTGATTGAATTGTCGAAGGCAGGCGCGCTCGGCATCCGCGCGGCCACGTTCGATGGCGATACGCCGGGCGACCAGCGCCAGGCCATCCGGCTCAACGGCGACATCGTGGTGTCCAACCCCGACATGCTGCATCAGGGCATCCTGCCGCACCACACCAAGTGGGCACAGTTCTTCGAGAACCTGAAGTTCATCGTCATCGACGAGATCCACAGCTACCGCGGCGTGTTCGGCTCGCACCTCGCGAATGTCATCCGTCGCCTGAAGCGCATCTGCGCGTTCTACGGCACCACGCCGCAGTTCATCCTGTGCTCGGCGACGATCGGCAATCCGAAGGAGCACGCTGAAGCCCTGCTGGGCGAGGCGGTCACGGCCATCACCCGATCCGGCGCACCTTCCGGCGAGAAGCGCGTGCTGCTCTGGAATCCGCCGGTGGTGAATCCCGACCTTGGCCTGCGCGCCTCGGCACGCTCCCAGTCGAACCGCATCGCTCGCCTGGCGATTCGATCCGGTCTGAAGGCGCTCATCTTCGCGAAGTCCCGCACCATGGTCGAAGTTCTGACGAAGTACCTGAAGGACGTGTTCGACCATGATCCGCGCAAGCCGGCGCGCATCCGGGCTTATCGTGGTGGCTATCTCCCCACCGAACGCCGTGCGGCCGAGCGGGCGATGCGCGATGGCAGCGTGGATGGGATCGTCTCGACGTCCGCATTGGAACTTGGCGTCGACATTGGTGCGCTGGACGTCGTGGTCCTGAATGGCTATCCCGGTTCCATCGCCGCGACATGGCAACGCATCGGCCGTGCCGGGCGCCGGCAAAAGCCGTCGCTGGGCGTGCTGGTCGCGTCCAGCGACCCTCTGGACCAGTACATCGTCCGACACCCGGAGTTTTTCTCCGAGGCGCCGCCCGAACATGCCCGCATTGCGCCCGACCAGCCGGTGATCCTGCTCGACCATATCCGCTGCGCGGCCTTCGAGCTGCCCTTCGCCAAAGGCGACACCTTCGGAGCGGTGGATCCGGCCGTTTACCTGCAGCTTCTCACCGAGGATGGTGTCCTGCATGGCGAAAGTGGCCGCTTCGAGTGGATTGCCGACAGCTATCCCGCCAATGCGGTGAGCCTACGCTCCGTGGCAGACGGCAATTTTGTCGTGGTCGATCGCACCGATGGCCGCCAGACCATCATTGCCGAGGTCGACTTCAGTTCGGCGCCGCTGATGCTGTATGAGGGTGCCATCCACATGGTGCAATCGGTGCCCTACCAAGTGGAACGCCTCGACTGGGAAGGACGCAAGGCATTCGTCACGCGTACCCACGTCGATCACTACACTGACGCGATCGACTACACGCGGCTCAAGGTCCTGGACAGCTTCGCCCAGTGTGTCGCCGGAACCGGCGGCAGCCACCATGGCGAGGTGCACGTGGTCAGGCGCGTTGCCGGCTTCAAGAAGATCCGCTATTACACACACGAGAACATCGGCTACGGGCCGGTGAATCTCCCTGATCAGGAGATGCACACGAGCGCCGTGTGGTGGCAATTGCCCCAAGCCGTGCTGGATGGGCTGTTCGCTTCACGACAGGATGCGCTGGATGGTTTCCTCGGCGCAGCCTACGCGCTGCATGTCGTGGCACGCATTGCAGTCATGGCGGACAGTGCGGATCTGCAGAAGGCTGTCGGCAGCGGAGATGGCGCGTGGTCGGCGCAGGCCGATGCGTCCGGGCGCGGACAGTTGCGCGCACTCGAGGGCGGCACGCTTTCGCTTGCCAAGTTGGATCAGTTCACGCCCACCGCGTATCTTTACGACAACTACCCAGGCGGAGTCGGGCTGTCGGAACCACTTTGGCAACGCCAAGCCGAATTGGTTACGCGCGCGATGGACCTGATCCGCGGTTGTCGGTGTCGTGCCGGGTGTCCCAGTTGTGTCGGGCCAGTGCTGGACGAGCAGATCGCATGGGATGCATCACCCAAGTCCCACGCGTTGCGTGTCCTGACCGCGCTGAGCGCAACATGAGTGTCACGCTCGCGCACCTTCAGGCGTTGAAACGCCAGACCGGCGGACGTCTGGCGGTGCCCGCTGCACTCAAGACTCCGGTCGCCAAACATGAGGTTGCTGACATTCATCGGCTGCGGCAACTGTTGCGAATCCGCCAACCGCGTCTTGCGCAACCAGCCGCCCGTCCGGAAGAGCGGGAGCTCCCCGGAAAGGAAATGGCACCGGGCCTGCGCCTGATCGAAGCGCAGCTGCCGATCGAATCGTTGCCGGCGACGATCAGTGGCGCGTTCGATCGCAAGGATGACTTCGATCCGCGTCGCGTCCTCTTTTTCGACACCGAAACGACCGGGCTCGCCGGCGGCACCGGCACCCGCGCCTTCATGATCGGTGCGGCGCACTGGGGTGACGATGAGCTCCACGTCCGCCAGCTGCTGATCACCACCCTGGCCGCCGAAACGGCGATGCTCGAAACCTTCGCGAGCTGGCTGGAGACGGATACGGTGCTCGCCAGCTACAACGGCAAGTCCTACGACGCGCCGCTGCTGCGCACGCGCTACCGGCTTGCCCGCATGCCGGACCCGACCGCGAAGCTCGGGCACGTCGATCTCTTGTATCCGAGCCGTCGTCGGTACCGCGGCGTTTACGCGAACTGCCGCCTCGCCACCATCGAACGGCAGGTGCTGAAGATCGTCCGCGAAGACGATCTTCCGGGCAGTGAAGCGCCGGCTGCGTGGCTTGGGTACCTCCGCGGCGGCCCGGCGAACAACTTGCGACGCGTCGCCCAACACAATCACCAAGATGTCGTGAGCCTGTCGCGACTCATGCTGCACCTGGGCACCTGACAATGCAGGCGACGTTGTAACCCGATCACAAACCAAACAGAGGGATTCACCATGAACAGTCGAACCGCCGCCTTCACGACCATCCTGTCTATCGCCGCAATCGCCGGGCTTGTGCTGCTTGCCATGTGGGGTTTGCCGCGGTACGGCGTTTACAAGCAGGGACTCGCCGGCGAGGCAGAACTCGCCAATGCCGAATACAGTCGGCAAGTCGCGGTACGCGAGGCGCAGGCGAAAAAGGATGCCGCGGTGCTCTTGGCGCAAGCGGAAGTCGAGCGCGCGAGGGGTGTTGCCCAAGCCAACAAGATCATCGGTGACAGCCTCAAGGATAATGAGGCGTACCTGCGGTATCTCTTTGTAAATAACCTCGCGGACACGAAGGACCAAGTGATCTACATCCCGACCGAGGCGGGGCTGCCGATCCTGGAAGCCACCCGCATGGACAAGGTAAACGGCGGCAAGTGAAGCGCGTGCTGACGGAACACGCCAGCACTTCCAGCCTCTCCTGCAATTCGAAGACATGCACGGTCCACGGAAGGACCTGCGCATGCATCGAGCAGCGAGTTATCGATGGGATTGAATGGTGAAGCATTCGGACTTCCGCATCGACTTGGAATTCATTGCCAGCGCTGGCCGTCGATGGCGCTGCACGGATGTCGGCACGCGAACCATTCTCGCGATCCCACTCGATCGCAAGAACCCAGACTGGTATCAAGGGCCGCCATACATTGCCGGCGAAGTCGTATTCGATGAAGTGGAAATGGGCCGCTGTCATTTGACAACGGACGAGGCGCTGATCGCGGTCGCTCGCGAGCACGAAACCAGCGGCTACCCGGGCTACCCCTTGAAAGCCGTCCAGCGGATCATGAAAGCGCGACGTGCGCATCGCTACCCGCACGAAGGCGTACTGAGGTTTGATCGTCGCCGCGACGATGGGGAGATCCTCACTCCATACGCCGGCCGGAAGAAGTCGGACACATGGATGATCGACGTGTATCTGCCCTTTCAGGACAGCCATGAAGTCATGACGGAGGAGGATTTCATCGCGTTGCCAAGAGCGACGACTCAGGACATCCGATCGCGGGCGGACCGCGCCAAACCAGGCGAGGCCGAGCGTCGTTTGCAGCAGCTTGGTGGTAGTGATCCGGGTGCCAATGCCCCACCACGTCGCCGCCGTTAGGTTGGCCGGCAGAATGCGACCCGTTGCGGTCCTTGATAACCGGCCGGTTTAGGGAAGGCTGGTGGTTACTGCGCCGCTTGCGGAATGCGCCCGACCGGAGCGGCCACCCCCTGCGTTGATCCGCGGGATTGCGTACACTTGCCGCACTCGAAGCCGGCCTGTCGCCGGCGGGGAATGTCACCACGCTGTGGCAGTGCGCCCATCCTTCTTCGCTGAACTCAAGCGTCGCAACGTGCTGCGCGCGGGCGTGCTGTACGCGGGCGCGGTGTGGGCGCTGTCGCAGGGCATCTCGCAGCTGAGTCCCGCATTCAATCTGCAGACGGACGTTACGCGCTGGTTCGTGATCGCCTGCGCGATCCTGTTTCCCTTCTGGATCACGTTCGCGTGGTTGTACGAATTCACGCCACAGGGTTTCAAGCGCGAAAGCGCGGTGGCGGTGGATGCGCCGCAGCGGCACTCGAACGCGCGCAAGCTGGACTTCGCGATCATCGGCGTGTTGGCGGCGGCGGTGCTGCTGCTGGCGTGGCGGGTGCTGGTGCTCGACCATCGCGCACCCGTGGCGACGCGCGTCGCGGCCGCTGCCACACCACTGAAGGCCACGCCCGCCGCCTTCAACCCGCCCAAAGACACGCTCGTGGTGTTGCCGTTCAAGAACCTCTCCGGCGATCCCAAACAGCAATACTTCAGCGACGGCATTACCGAGGAGTTGACTGGCGCGCTGGGCCAGAATCCCGCGCTGCGGGTGATCGCGTGGGACACCGCATCGAAGTACCGCGATGCCAAACAAAGCGCGACCGACATCGGCAAGGTGCTCGACGTCGCGAATGTCCTGCACGGCAGCATCGAACGCGAAGGCGAGCAAGTGCGGATCAGCGTGGAGCTGGTCAACGCGGTAACGGGTTACGAACTGTGGTCGCAGCACTACGACGATTCCTTCGCCAACATTTTCGCGGTGCAGGACAAGGTGTCGCAGGCGATCGCCGGCGCCTTGCAGGTGAAGTTCGCACAGGCTGACCTGCCCACGGGTGGCACCACCAATGCGGAAGCCCACGAACTGGTGCTGAAGGGCCGTGCACTTTCGGACAAGTTCGACGCCGCAAGCTACGAAGCAGCGCGCAAGGACTTCGAGCAGGCCATCGCGCTCGACCCGAACTATGCCGATGCCCATGCGCTGTTGTCGCGCGCGCTGCTCACCCTCACCCAGCATTCCAGCCTGCCGCTGGCCGCGATGCTGCCGCAAATCCGCGCCGAAGCCGGGAAGGCGCTCGCGCTTGATCCGCGCAATGCCGACGCCTGGGTGGCGCTGGGCCTGGCGGATGCGAGTACCAATCCGCCCGACTTCGCCAAGGCCAATCGGGAATACCAGAAGGCGCTGGCGCTCGACCCGAGCAACGCCAGCGCCCACCTCGATTACGGCGACCTGCTGCCACTCAAGCAGGCCGTGGCAGAAGAGCAGGAAGCCACGCTGCTCGATCCCGACAACGCCACCGCCTGGAACAACCTCGCCACGTATGACCAGGACCTCGGCGACTGGGCGCAGATGGCGACTGCAGCCCAGGCCATGGTCCGGCTCAATCCCGCGAGCGTGGACAGCGCGTTCTATCTCGCTTATGCCTACCAGCAGTTGCACCAGTACGCCCCGATGGTGGCGGCGTTCGATCTCGTGAAGCCCGCGACGCCCCTGGACCGGGAGCAGGTCACGGCCGGCCGGCTGGTGTACCGGGCCGTGGCCGATCCGTCATTGCGTCCGCAGGCGCTGGCCGCACTCAAGGCCTTGAGCCGACACCAGTCCAATTCGGACGTGGCGGGCAATCTGCTCGGGATGTACGCCGCGCTCGGCGAGCACGCAGCGTTGTTGCAACTGCTGGAAGCCTTCTGTCCGGCCCGACCGGTCGGCTGCAACGACCTCGCCATCAATCCGCTGTTCGCGCCGCTGCGCGCCGATCCTGTGTTCCAGACGCTGGTGAAGAAATACAACACCGCGGCGGTGCAGTAAGCGTGGGAAGAGTACCTTGCGCTTGCGCGAGAGATGCCCAGCCCGCCGCACCTCAGCGCCAGGCAGTGACGGCTATGGAGCGACGTGATTCGGGTCGCGACTGACCGCTCCTGGCCGATAGTACGCGTACATACCCGCCGCCGCTGCAGGCGGTTGAGCGGCGTGGTGCTCATCAGCCCCGAACTGGTCGCGTCCGGCTGATGCCGGGCAGCCAGTCGGCGCTACACAACGAACGCTTGATGCGCTGCGTATTCCGCTGAAGTCGGCCACGCATTCTGGTCGATGTCGGCTACTGATTCCGGTGCATGCCGGCAAAGGTGGTGAAGCGGTGCGCGAGTATGGTGTCCGCCCGTTCTGCTCGTGCCGTACGTATGATCCTTGCTGATGACTCGCGCAGACCGAATGGTTCTGCGCCTTCCAGCCTCGCGCGCACCTCGCCTTCCGACGGCCAGGCCGCAAGGGTCTCGAGCTCGGCACGCAGATAAGCGCTCAGGCTGGCGCCCTCAGCGGCAGCCTTCGAAGCCAATGCTCGTTTGATGCGTTCGGGGACGTTACAAACCTGGATGGTGGTGCGAACGTCGTGCGCAATGTTGCGGCGTGAATTGGGCGTACCGGTTGCCTTTTTGCGTGTCATGGATCGGCTCTCCTAGACCGTCTGGACCGGGTTCGCACCGGGACAATCAATTCCGACGACAAGTGGTCTGAGCTGCTGCCGGCTGCGTAGACGCCGATTTTAGGTGTGATGACGAGGCTGGCAGCAGCTCAGACCCCGACGCCCTGGCCCCAGTTTCTCGATCGGTCGAACGTAACTCCCTCGCTGTGGTCAAATAATACGGCCGAATCCAGTTGGAAGCGAAAGCATGCGCCCCGGTCAGCAATTCACCATTACGCTGCCGTACGAATTGGCCGAGGTGGTGCGGGCCAAAGTTGCCAGTGGCGAGTACGCCACCGAAAGCGAGATCATTCGTGAAGGGCTGCGCGCCCTGTTCGCACGCGAGCAGGCGATCGAACATTGGCTGCACACGGACGTAGCGACCGCGTACGATAAGCTCGAGGAGGATCCGTTGCGAGCGCTTACGCCTCAGCAGCTGCGCGATTCACTCGCCAAAAAACGCCAGCAGCGTGACGGGGACGGGTGAATTACAAGGCGGTCTGCGCAGAATACCTGAGACCGAAATACGCTGGGCGTTGAAACGACTTGGTGCCCAGAGTGCACCCTGCGTCCATCCCGCCGGAGCCTCACCGTGGGCGAGCCGCAAACGGGTGACATGAGGCGACGTGGCGGAAGTGTCAACTGGCCGGCGTGTGGCCGCGAAGCGATCGCGTGACGCACACGATCTGCAGGCCACCTGCGACCCTGAGCAGCCGGTGCCAACCGTCCGCTTTGGGGAGCCCAGTTACGAGCGTCGGCCGCTACTTCTACGCATGAACACATAGGCCGCGCACGGAACGGCCGCATGCAGCGCAGGGCGCTCGCAACCGATTGTTAAACGTCCTGTCCTCCTAAGATCTTGACCATGCGAAGCAGAGGCACCGGATCCCCCCCGCGGACGTCGTCTGTGCGCTCAAGAGGCACGTAGCCGCACGCCCGGTACAGCGGCTCTCCAGCGAGCGTCGCCATGAGTTCCATCTTTGTGAATCCCTCCGCTCTGGCTGCTTCTTCGCAAAGTGAAAGGATTAGTCTTCCAACGCCCTTTCGCACGTGGTGTGGGTGCGTGTACATCGCGCGCACCCTGGCGGGGTCCTTGGTCGGATCAAGGAATGCGGAGCTTCGGCCCGGAGTTTGGTCGCCACCATAAAGCGTGGCGCGGCGGCTCCACCCTCCACACCCGGCCAGTTCCTTGCCTGATTGCACAACGAAGTAAGTGCCGTCCTCGACGAGTTGGGTATCAAGGCCCATGATCAAGCGACTGGAAGCAATTTGACTCTCATTCAAGAAAGGCTTCTGAAGCTCCGAAATCGCGGCGTTCATCAATGTCTTGAGAGATTCGATCTTGTCCATCTGCGCCAGTCGGTGAGTCAGCATTGAATGCGCCCCTTGATGGCCGGTCACCGCCCGATGATCGACAATGATTGATTGCGAAATCTATCCGACAACTCGACCAGGTTTCGACAGTCCGATCTTGGCCGCTTAACGACCGTCGCGATGCGATACCGCGGCCACCGGCATATGGAAGCGACGTATTGCGTCTCGTTTTCCGGCATGCAGTGCGTAATAACCCATCACCGACGTCTGTGCAGGGCAGCTTCGAGGTCGTCCTCGATCGATGCAATGTTGCCATCCGCTGTTTGCAGCGCCAGCTTCAGCTGTTCAATTGTGTGCAATAGCGCGAGTGGGTCCACTTCGCGCCCTTGGCTCAGATCCGTCTGGAAATCCGATACCTTGGGGTAGTCCACCGTGAGGATCGCAGCGCTTCGCTCCCATGCCTTCAAGTTGCGCAGGTCGTTGTAGGCCGTGGAATAGCGTTGCAAACGGTCTGGTGCGATCCAGCTCACCGATTGGTTGGCCACCGCCACGTCCCAAGCACTGGTCGAGGCGTCCGGAAAGTAAGCCCCGGCTTGGAACTGCGCGCGATGGAATGCAATGTCTGCGTTGATTGTCTTGGCCGGCACGCCGTGGCGCAAATCATCGGCAATCAACTTGCCCAGCAAGCCAAGCTGCCGGATTTCGGCTTGGTTCTTCTTGAGGCTGCCTCGGATGTTTTCCAGGCTGACCTGCAGTTCCGCATCCATCGAAGCGGTACTCGCGGCGGCAGCCTGGGCGTGCTGATCCCGCGTGATCCACGCATTGGCGGCTAGCGCGGTTGCAACACCCAGCACGATCAACAGGTATTCCTTGAAGAAATCCTTGAACGAGTGGAACGGGCGGTTGAATGACGGAAGACGCATGAACGGCACCGATGGAGGCGGCGAGCGCCCAGCTACGCACGCGCCGGGAAGGCTGCGATCAGCGTGTTGAGAGATGGAGCAGCCATGGTTGGGGTGAACTCCACAATCTGGTAGCTAGCGACTCCGTGAATACGAAACGGATCTTGTGCCAGAACAGCTTCAAACGCATCGCGCGATTCGGCCTGGGCCAAGATAACGCCTCCATCCCGAGGCTCTTTGCGGCCAGATAACACAAAGACGCCTGCCGCGTAGTTGCTTGAAAGAAACTCCCGGTGGGCTGGAAGGTGAGCATCCACTTGATCAAGCGACGCGGTGTACGTCAATAGAACAACAAACATTCCTGACTCCTTCTTGGTGGTCTAGTACCCGAAGCCGCTGCGCGAATGCCGCCCAATGGATAAGCGCCCGCTGGATTGAAACGTTCGCCACCGCTGATTGGATACGAACACACGCGGCTGTACCGAGCCCGCGCACGCTGCGCCGGATGCGTAGGCGATCACTACGGCCGCAGCCTTCAACGACAAGACCGGAAGTTGCATATTTCCATCCCATGCTGAAGTCAGGTCCGTTCAAACTCGCCGGCAGCCATGCTGCTCACGTCGCATTTGCCATGAACGGCAGTCGTTCGGAATGAGCGGATCGCTGCATGTGACGGTTCGGACGAACATGATGGTGGTCAACGCGAGTGGTCTTGGCTGTCATGGCACGTTTGACGACCATGGCACCGCAACCACGGTGCCAGATCGATTTCCCAGATGTTGTCATTGCCGTTGTTCCAGCCTCGCATTTGTTGCAAGCCGCGTTCGCTGTCCGCGAGGGTTTTGGGATAGGCCGGAGCAACAATGTGGCCGGTCGTGAAGTAAAGCGTGTGGCCATCGGGGCCCAGGCGCAGTTCGTCAATACCATCCGCGTTGTCGATGAACGGCCGTAGATCAACAGGTTTGCTCCAGCGTCCGTCGCTGTCACGAAACGCGATGAACACGTCTGAGTTATTGGCCGGCGTCGGTGGACGATTGGAGGCGAACACGATGAAGGATTGATCGGGCGCGATGGCTGGATCGACACCGCCCCAGTCGCCTGCGCTGAAAGGCAACAAGTGCGGCGGCTGGTAGGCGCCATGCCGGAACGCTGCGCTATAGAGCTGAAAATGTCCCTGCTTGCCGGTCGCGGCCATGAAGTAGAGGCTGCCGTCGCTGGCGATGGCGGGGCTGAAGGTGGAACCCCAGCGATTGACCGTGTCCGGCAACAGCACCGGCTTGCTCCATCCCGATCCCTGCCGGTCGACGCGCCACAGATGTCCGCCGCGGCCTGGATGCAGGGTTCCGCGCCAGTGCCCGTCGATCGCCTTGTTGCCGCCATCGATCGGCCGGCTCGACGCGAAGATCAGGTAGGAACCATCCGGCGCCATGGCTGGTTCCAAGTCGCGCCAATGGCCGGAAAACGGCGCAATCGCGGGTTTCGACCAGTGCCCCGTTCCGTCGCGCCGCGACAGCATGATGTCGTAATCCATGCCGTTGCTGCGAAAGAAATAGACCGTGCGTCCGTCCGGCGAAAAAGTGGCGGCAGCATCGTTCGCGGGGCCGGAGATCACACCGGGCGCGAAGACTTCGGCACGTGCCGGAGCGGGTGTGGCGGCGTGCGCGCCGCATGCCATGCCGGCGCAGAGCAGGATCATGCAAGCCAGCCGCACGGGCTGCATTCGGGATACCTTCATCGTTCAACACCTCGTGTCGTGAAATGGACGCAACCCTGCCGGTGGATGAGACGCGGTGCGAGAAATTTGTGCCGAATTGCGCTGATGCCGTGACGGGAAGTCGCGCGAGCGTGACGGACGGTCAGCGCAAGCCGAGCACCTCGCGCGCGCTGTCGCGGAATCGGCAGATCAAGCCCAGCGGGTGCGGCGTCCACTGGATTGAGGCATCCTGCTTCGCCATCGGGTGCTTGGCCATTGGTCAGCCCAGCACTGCCGGCGTGCGATGCACATATCGATCCTCGGTGAATTGCTTCACCATGAAATCTGCCACGTCGGCGCGCGAGATGGACGCGAGGAGCGTTTTCGCCCCGATATCCTCGCCGCGGCGATAGCTCCCCGTGTAGTGTCCGTTCGCCAAGCGCGGGGGCCGCACGATCACCCAATCCAGCGTGCTTCGTTGAATGATCGCTTCCTTCTCTGCGTGATCGTGCATCACGTTGCGCAACAGGAGAGGCAACACGACGTACCGGTCTACGAGGCCCAGTTGCCTGCCGCTGCCGTCGACGCCGAGCATCGACAGATAGACGAACCGATGCGCTCCAGCCTGCTCCATGGCGCGAACAATGTTCTCTATGCCATCGATCAAAGTGGGATGCGAACCCAAGGAATTGCCCGAGCCCAACGCACTCGCGACGGCATCGACACCCCTTACGGCACGCTCCACCGACGCGTACTCCGTCACATCGCCCACCATCTTCTCAAGCCTCGCGTGCGCGACCTGAAGCTTGTCGGGATCACGAACGAACGCGCGAACCGAGTACCCGCGATCAAGCGCCTGGCTGACTACCTCAAGCCCGGTCGACCCCGATGCTCCGAATACCAGCACGTTCACCGATTCGATTCCCTTATTGACCACTAAGTACAATCGTATGCTAGCATATAGTTCGTCGCTGAACTATATCGATCGCATGAATCAACTGACGCAACGTTCCCTGTCCGAATCCATCGACGCAATGGAGTCCGCCTTTCACTCCGCTGCCTCCAGGATCGATGGCTTCTCCGTCGATGACGTGGTGCTGCTGCGGATGCTGCAGATGGTCGGTCAGGCACTGGAAGCGGCGTTCAGCCGCAAGGTACGGAAGCATGCCGGGATCGGGAAGACCGAGTTTCGCGCCCTAATACTGTTGCTGAGCAGCAACGGTTGCGCCGCGCCCAGTGAGCTTTGCGATCTCGATCACCTCGGGCGCGCCAACATGACGCGCGTGGCCGATGCACTGGTGAAGCAAGGGCTGGCCACACGTACCGAGGATGCGGGCGATCGCCGCCGCATTTCGCTTTGCATCACCCCCAAGGGGCGCAAGCTGGTCACGCGCATGGTCCCGGATATTACCGCCGGTGAAGCAGCGGTATTCGAAGGCGTCAGCAAGGCACAGCGCCGCGAGGTTGCTGCCGCGCTCAAGCGCCTTGCCGCCAACCTCGATGTCTGGAATCGCACTCGGCCCTGAACGGGGAATCCCGCGCCATCTTTCGCGCGGTTCTCGAGCCCACCAAGGACAGCAGCATGCAGGACGAACAGAACTCGCCGTCGTCATTCTTTTTTCTCGCAGCATCGCGTTACACAATTTCCCCGACTTCGTCTGCCGGATGCCACCGATGACCGCGGCGCGTCGATTCCGCCTGATCATCGGCATCTCGGGCGCCACCGGGATCGCGCTAGGGATACGCGCGCTGGAGCTAGCTCGCACAGCGGGTGCAGAAACGCATCTCGTCGTGACCCGCCCGGCCGATCGCACGCGCGCCTACGAAACAGATCTGACGGCCAAACAATTGCGTGCACTCGCCGATTTCACCCACGCCATCGACAACATCGGCGCCGCGATTGCCTCGGGGTCGTTCGAGATCGATGCCATGCTGGTCGCTCCTTGCTCTGCGCACACGCTGTCCGCGATTGCCCACGGCACGGGTGACAACCTGCTGACACGTGCCGCGGACGTCACGCTCAAGGAGCGCCGCCGCCTCGTGCTGCTGGCGCGGGAAACCCCGCTGACCTTGGCGCACCTGCGCGCGATGACGCTGGTGACCGAAATGGGCGGCGTGATCATGCCGCCGCTGCCGGCGTTCTATCTGCGACCGCAGAGCGTGGGCGACATCGTCACGCACACCGCGGCGCGCGCACTCGATTTTCTGGGCGTCGTGGTCCCCGATCTCGCGCGCTGGCAGGGCGACCCCGTCCTCGCGGAAACCTGACATCACTCTTGCCCCGACTGGTGCAATGCGCCCCATGTACCTACAACAGGAGATTCCATGAAACACCTGCGCAGCTTGCGCGAATTCATCGCCGCACTGGAAGCCATTGGCGACCTCCAGCCCATCGAGAAACGGGTGGACTGGAACCTCGAGCTCGGCGCGATCGCGCGCCGCTCCTACGAACTGCGCGCACCCGCCCCGCTGTTCACCAACATCACCGGCGACAGGGACGGGTTCCGGGCACTCGCCGCGCCGGGCGGGCTGTCGGCCGTGCCCGGCATGACCTACGCGCGCATCGCGCTCGCGCTTGGATTGCCGGCCGACGCGAAAGGCGCGGACATCGTCACCGCATTGGCCGACGCCCGCGCACGCGAACCGATCCTGCCGCGCGTGCTGCCGACCGGCCCGTGCAAGCAGAACATCATGCGCGGCGACGAGATCGACCTGCTGCGTTTCCCGACGCCCCTGATCCACGACGGCGATGGCGGGCGCTACATCCAGACTTACGGACTCAACATCGCCAGGACTCCGGACGGCTCATGGACCAACTGGTCAATCAACCGGATGATGCTGGTCGACCGCAACCGGCTGGCCTGCCTCATCCCGCCGCCGCAACACCTCGGCATCATCAAGGCGCAGTGGGAAAAACGCGGCGAGTCCATGCCCATCGCCGTCGCGCTCGGCGTCGAACCCGCACTTCCCTACGTCGGCGGCATGCCGCTGCCCGAAGGCGCGGACGAATCGCACTATCTCGGCGCGTATTTTGGCGAACCGCTCGATGTCGTGCAGGCCGAGTCCGTCGACCTGCTGGTGCCGGCTACCGCCGAGATCGTCATCGAAGGCCATGTCTCGCACACCGACAATTACGAAGAAGGTCCGATGGGCGAATATCCCGGCTATCTCGATCGCAGAAGCGGGTTGCCCCGGCCGGTACTGCACGTGAGTGCGGTGACGTATCGGGACAACGCGATCCTGCCCGTTGCGGTTGCCGGCGCGCCGGTCGAAGAAGACCACACCGGCTGGGGCATGCCGCACGCGGCGGAGATGACCCATGTGCTGCGACAGGCGAACCTGCCGGTCGCGGCGTGCTGGGGCGTGCTCGAATCCGCCAACCACTGGTGGGTCGTTGCCGTGCGTCCAGACTGGCACGAACGCACCGGCCTGTCATCGAAGGATCTCGCGCAGCGCGTCGGCGAAGCCGTGTTCGGCGCCGGCAAACTCGCTTTCGGCATTCCGAAACTGCTGCTGATCGAGGACGACATCGACATCGCCGATCCGCGCCAGGTCATCTGGGCCTTCGCCAGCCGCGCGCATCCCGAACACGGCGAAGTGCACTTCGCCAACGAGCCGCAGAACATCCTGCCGGTCTATCTCGACAGCCACGAGCAACTCAGTTACCACGCGACGAAGGTCGTCTACAACTGCCTGATCGCCGACCGGTTCGCGCCCGGCGATCGACCCGTGCCGTCGGATTTCGCGCACTCCTGGCCCGCGGACATCCAGAAGAAAGTCCTCGCCAACTGGTCGACCTACGGGTATTCAGCCCAAGGAATTTGAGTCATGAATAAACCGACTATCAGAGCCAACGCCACGACTGCCGTGCGCATCTACGAACAAGTTGCCTACGACGAACCCGTTGAAGGACCGGCCTTGAGCAGGATTCATCTGGGCGAGTTGTTCAGCGGCGACATCGAGGCATGCGGCACCACCGAGTTCCTGCAATCCACCCACGCCGATGGTTCGGCGAGTTTCGTCGGCATCGAACGCATCGATGGCATCCTCGGCGGCCGTCGCGGCACCTTCCTGCTCCAAAGCACCGGCGCCGTCTCGGGGAACGTGGTCTCCGCAAAGTGGTTCGTGATCGCCGGCTCCGGCACGGGCGAACTTGCGGGCTTGCGCGGTACGGGCGGCCTCCGCGCAAGTCTTGGCGAAGGTGGCACCGCCTATCTCGATTATTCGTACGAGTGAATCGCCAGGCCAAGTGACGTGCGAACTCCCCTGTCGGTTTTCATCATCGCCTTCAACGAAGCGCACCGGATCGGCAAGACCATCGAGGCGATCAGGGATCTCACGGATGACATCGTCGTGGTGGATTCCGGGTCCATGGACGGAACACAGGCGATCGCCAGGAAGCTTGGTGCCCGCGTGATCCACCGGGATTGGCAGGGCTATGGCCATCAGAAGAGATATGCCGAGAAACAATGCAAATACGACTGGTTGTTCAACCTCGATGCCGATGAGGTGGTAACGCAAGAACTCAAGTCCGAGATAGGCGGCCTGTTCGATGGCGGGATGCCCTTGCCGCCAGGCGCTTATTCGATGCGCATCTGCGAAGTCTTGCCTGGTGAAAGTGCGTCTCGCCCGTTTGCATACGCTCACCGATACGTTCGCCTGTACCACAGGAGCGCCGGCAGCTATCGCCCCTCAACGGTCCATGACGTCGTGCAGGTAAACCGGGCATTCAAGGTCAAGAGGCTGAAGGGAAAAGTCCACCATCATTCTGTGGTGACCGTCAGCACGCAGATAGCGAAGTTCAACAACTACACCGACGCACTGGTCGAAGACATGCAACGCAGGCATGTCATACGGCCCGTCTGGCGTTTGTTCGTCGAATTCCCTGTCGCTTTTTTCAAAGCCTACGTCATGCGCCGATACTTCCTGCGTGGAATTCGAGGGCATACAAGCGCAATGAGTTACGCGTTCTTCCGGTACCTGCGGCTCGCCAAACATGTCGAGGCGCGCCGGGAACACGACCTTGAAGAAAGAAGGCCTGATTTTTGCTCGCCTGATTGTTGCAACGCGGGTGGAACACATGAGCGATGAACAGGTTGTGTCGCAATGGACGAATGCAGTCCGTACTCCCGTCCCGGAAGAACGCTCCCACCAAACAGTTGGTAAGGAAACTCCAATGAACAACTGCAAGCACCTGCCAACCAGGCGTTGCGGGATTTTGATTCTCTGCATCCTCGTGCTCGGCGCGCCTCTTGCCGCGATGGCGGCCGAGGCTCATACGAGGGGAATGACGCTGACCGCGCCCACCGCTACGGCCGTAGGTGTTCCCGTGCGCGCTCCTGACACAGATGCGCATGTGGACGAAACTGCGCTGACGTCCACGGCCGTCATTGCCGTGGATGATCATTGGTCCCTGGCTGAAATGCGCGGCAATACCGCGTGGCTTCGCTCGCTGTTGCTGCCAGGCTATCGCTCGATACGTGCGGATGGCAGCGTCTGGAACAAGGAGATGCTTCTGACGCGCGCCGCGAAAAACCGTGGTCACGGCCGGGAACAGCTGAAGGCGTTCGACGCTTGGCTCAAGACCCACCCGATGAACGAATCCGTGACCATCCATGGGGATGTCGCGGTGCTCTCATTCTCTGATCCCAGAACCGGACACGTTCGGCTGTCGAATGTTTTCGTGCACGAAGAGGGCCGGTGGCATGCGTTGTATTCGCAACTGACCAGGACCGAACAAGCGCACTCGCAAAGATTGCCGAAGGCTGGCCAATGACCGGCCAGCCATTTGAATTGCGGGGCGCCTGTCATTGCAGGACCGTTCTGTACTCGGTTGAGGGACCGACCAATAGTGCCGTGCGCTGCACCTGCTCTTTCTGCAGCGCGATAGGCGCGCTGTGGTACGTGACTGACGATGACGGGCTGAGACTCATTTCGGGGAAAGACGCTCTGCAGATGTACCAATTCGGGACGATGACCGCGAAGCATTATTTCTGTCGCCACTGCGGCGCGCATCCATTCAGTCGTCCACGCCTGAACCCGAAAAAATGGGTCGTGAACCTGCGCTGCGTGCCGTCCGTCCATCTAGAAGCGTTGTCGATCTCGACCTTCGACGGTGCCCACTGGGACGAAGCAGTTCGCGCACTGGCTGCCCTCAAGGGATCGTGATCCGGTCCCACGCACCACACAAGTCCATCCAGGCAGCAGGCGTGCGCGCAGGGACGAGCCTCTCAAACAACCAACAACTCCCGGCAGACGTGTCACGCCAAGTTCGGGCATTGGCTATACCAGGAAAGTTCATGACGACCGATCGATTTGACATTGGCTGGAGCAAGCTGGCCGAGATTGATGGAGCGCAGGGGCAGCGTGTAGCCCAGGCATTGGAGTGGATCGCTCCGGACTTCGCCAGGCTCTTGATCGAGTTCCCGTTCGGGGACATCTACAGCCGCCCGGGCCTCGACTCGAAGTCAAGAGAGATTGCCACTGTTGCAGCGCTTTGCTCGATGGGAAATGCCGCACCCCAGCTGAAAGTGCACATCCATGGCGCATTGAACGTGGGCTGCAGTCCAAAGGAGGTTGTCGAGGTGCTCATGCAAATGGCTGTCTACGCCGGGTTCCCCGCGGCACTCAATGGTTTGTTCGCCGCGCAGGACGTCTTCAATGAGCGTGGCGTCGACCCCAATGCATGAGGCCCTTCGATTCATTGGAGCCAACGCCGGTCCGCGGCACGGCTTGGTTCAGGCGCTGGATTTCCCACTCAACCGTGGAGGCAGTTTCTCGTGATCAGGAAAGCAGAGCGTTGCGACATTGATGAAATGTGCGTCGTGATCAATGACGGCGCATCAGCCTACAAGGGTGTCATCCCGGACGACCGATGGCACGAACCCTACATGCCGCTCGCGGAGCTCGAATCGGAACTCGCCGCGGGCGTCCAGTTCTCCTGCTACATCGAGGCAGGGGAGATCCTTGGTGTCATGGGCATTCAAGACAAAGGCAGCATCGTTCTCATCCGGCATGCGTACGTCCGCACCACAGCCCGCAGGCAGGGGATTGGAGCAAAGCTCCTTGATGCCTTGATTCGGAAATCGGAAAAGCCAGTGCTGATCGGCACGTGGAGGTCTGCGCGCTGGGCGATCGACTTCTACAAGAAACATGGATTCGGCGCCTTGCCGGATCATCAGGCGCAAGACCTGCTCCGCAGATATTGGAGCGTGTCCACCAGGCAAATGGAAACCTCCGTGGTCTTGGCTGACCGGGGCTTCATGACGCAGCCGGGAAATGCCATCTGCTGAATCTGCCGGCCTCCTGAGAGTGACACATCGTCAAGGGAAACGTGACCAATCCGCCATGGGACTTCACATGAACATTCTCCGTTGCCACCGAATTCGCTGCTGGCTCGCGGTCCTGCTGCTGACCGCCCCTCTTTCTCTGTTTGCGCAACCCGCGACCGGCGTCGGCTTCGCGGCAATCACGATCCATGACCCCGTCAACGGCGACACGATGCCGGGTTATGTGTTCTATCCAACGACGCACACCGGTGGCGTGACGCGGGTCGGACCATACCAACTTCATGCAGCGCGAGACGCGCTGCCGATGCCCGGGGCCAAGCCGCTGGTGATGATTTCGCATGGCCACGGCGGATCCGATCTCGGCCACCACGACCTGGCGATATATCTGGCGAGTCACGGGTTTGTCGTGGCGACCTTGCAACATCCTTTTGACAACTACCTCGACGACAGTGGCGATGGTCAACCGAAGGTGATGATCGGACGGCCGATCCAGGTCAAAGCCACGATCAGTATGTTGCTGGGAGATCCGCGCTGGGAAAAGCTGATCGACCCGAACCGAATTGGTGTTGCGGGCTTCTCCAATGGTGGCTACACGAGCCTCTTGTTGGTCGGTGCAGTTCCGCAGTTCACGCGCTTCATCAGCTACTGCAAAGCCCGTCTGCGCGACCTCAGCATGTGCGGTCACGCAAAACAGCTGACAGCCCAACTGGAGAAACGAGGACTGACTGTAAACCAGTATTTCACGGCAATGCAGGAACAGCTTCAACGTTGGGGCAACCCCGACGATCCGCGCATCAAGGCAGCCTTCGCGATGGCGCCGCTCAGCCTGATCTTCGACAAACCCGGTGTGGCTTCGATCAATCGTCCAGTGTTCCTGTATTACGGACAGGACGACCATGTATTGAATCCGGAATACAACGTGCTGCACATCGCGCCGCTGATCAAGACGCTCGCAGGTATCAAGATGATCCCGAAGGCGGGCCACTATGTATTCCTGTCGCCGTGTTCCGCGCAACTGACGAAGGACGCGCCCGATATTTGCACCGATCCGCCCGGTGTGGATCGCGCAGCGGTCCATCGGCAGATAGACGTCGACGCGTTGGCGTTCTTCCGCAAAGAGCTGTTGCGGGCGGCGCATTGAACTTCGCGCTGGGCCACGACCGAGATGATGCGAAGTTTCTGCCGTCAGCTGTATGCGTTTTGGATGCGCGAAGGTATCGGCGGCATCATTCGGCGTGGCTTACGGCGTCCATCACTCCGCCAGCGCTTCGTGGCCCGGTACGCGCCAAAGGCCGGTCCGGGTTTGGAAGTCGGGCCCAGCCACAGTCCTCTGGCTCCAAAAGCCGCAGGATTCAACGTCGAAATCCTGGACCATGCTCCCGCGCAAGAGCTACGCGCGAAATACCGGAACGCGGGCGTGAACCTCGACCATATCGAGGACGTCGACTTCATATGGCATGGCAAGTCGCTGCCTGAAACGATCGGCCGAAGTGGCTGCTACGACTGGATCATCGCAAGCCACGTCATCGAACACATGCCGAACCTGGTGGGCTTTCTCCTCGACTGCCAGACATTGCTGCAACAAGCGGGCCGATTGATTCTGGTCGTTCCGGACAAACGCTACTGCTTCGATCATTTCCAGAGCCTGACGTCGACCGGAGACGTGCTGGACGCTCATCTGCTCAACCGAACCCGTCCATCGCCTGGACGCGTATTCGACCACTTCGCGAACGCAGTCGGGAAAGGTCGCGGCCGAGTCCTCTCTTGGCATCGGCATGCGCCGGGTGCGATGCAACTTGTTCACAGCTTGGAAAACGCGCGCGATGCCTGCCGTTTCGCCCAAACGGATGATGAATACGTCGATGTGCACAACTGGCGTTTTACGCCCGAGAGTTTTCGCTTGGTCATCGACGACCTGCGCGACCTCGGCCTGCTGGAACTCGGAATCACCGAGGGCCCGACCGGCGCATCCAACGAGTTCTGTGCCTGCCTACAACGCTGCAGCAACCAGCACGGCGACAGAATTGCCAGATTGGCGGCCATCGAGAAGGCCCAACACTGATCCGATGCGGTCACGCCCGAGCGGCTCGGCGGGCGGCCCGCGCACGCTCGGCTTGCTCCAACGCGCGTGGATTCGTTACGTCCGCTATCTGGCTACTCGATTGAAAGATCGCTTGACCGCTTCTGGCCGGTTCTTGCCATCGTTACCCGCTTGCTGCGGGAGGTCGAGAGATGCATCGCAAGAAGTCAACTGAATGGGGCAACTGCTCTGCAGAGAGACGGATGCAGGACATCCATGCGCCAAGTTTCGTATATGAATGCCGTCGGCAAAGTCGATTGGCTAATGAGGCTGAATCGGTCGATCCGGATCTGGCCCGGTTCATGGACGCTGCGCTGGATGACCTGCTTCATCTGTGCGACTCGGAGGAGTGCTATTCAGTATCGATCGGACGCGGAAAGCCGCCATGCCTAATTCACAGCCCACGCGAGTAACCGCCAAGACGGCCGGCGGCGGCGCAACGCGCGCTCACGCAAACCGCAAGGATTGGGAATGCCTTACTGAGCAGGTGGAGCCCGAGCTGAAGCGGAACTGCAGGCCCAAACCAAGCAGGCGGGCCTGCCGCTATCCGAGTGGATTCGAACGCGTTTGGAATTCGGCGATATCAGCCCTCGCGAAGTCCGTGAGTTCTTGAACGCGTTAGTCGAGCTGGGTAATCGGATCGAACGAAGCGACGCCAAAGCAAAGACACAACGATAGAGCCGATGCGTCCGGAGTGGAACCAGACGGTTGCCAGTCAGTGCGCTCTGCACGAAACGCCTTCCAGTGCAGTCCGAGCCAACTGGACCTCGAGCCCTACCAAGACACATCGATTAGATTGTCTCGATGCTTGAAGAGATCAGGTCTTAGTCAGCTGTCGTGAATCGCTCGAACGGTGAGTCGAAACGACCCGTTCTGCCTAAGCGTATTCGGACATGCCAAGCTGGTCGCTCAGCGTCTTCAGCAGCCGTAGCAAAGCCTCGTGTGCTCCGTAGGCAGTACTAGGACTCACCACTTGTTCGCCATAACGCACGCCCGGATCGCAATGGATGGTGCCAAGGTCATTGCCGTCCAACGATACGCCGGCTTCACGCTCAAGCATCTGGCCCAATAACGGAATATCGTGTCCCTCCTTTCCCTTCGGCACACGCTCGCAGCCTTTCCGAATGAGCACGGCTTTCATCACCTTCTCGGCGCACTGTGCGGTTTCCCAACTTGCCTTCGACCACGAGAAGCCTGTCAGCAAGGCGTCCACGCTGTGCTCAAAGTCGAGTCCAGCCTGCTTACCGAACATGTCTCCCCGCAGACCGCTAAGAAACGTAATCGAAGTGAATGCGATCTGAGAGGCATCAAGCAGGCGTTGCGCATCCACCGAGCGCAGTCGGTTCGCGTAGGCCTGGGGGAAGCGGTCGATGGCTGCGAGGACATTGAACCCGCCGCCGATCCCGCAGCCTTGGCTCAAGTCCGGCTGCGCATACACCGTTATCGTTCCAAAAACTTTTGGCAGCCGAACGCGCCAAAGCGTTCCGCGCAGGTCGATGGCAAACGAGTGAGCCAGAAATGGCGCTCGCATTCGTTTCCCGTAGTTGGCGTCGTACCAATCAGCCACCCGATCCAACAGGTCAGTGACGCCGAAAGGCTCGTCCGCGGGTACCGTGCGCCTTGGCCTGGGAAGGGAGGCCCAAATGTCGAGTGTTTTTGCGATCAACCATTCTGCCCGGCACACGCGTTGGAAGGGCGGAAACCCACAGCGAGCCAAGTGTTCGTCGACTGATGAAATCATGGCATCGTAGCGGGCGTCGCTGGTGGGACGTTCGCTCCAAGTCCAATCTTTTTCGGCCACGGTCATGTTGGTCGCGCACTCAGGAGCTTTGTCCACTGGTAGAGATGCGCTCTGCCACAGTCCAAGTCCCAACTACACAGCGTTTTCCGTCGACAACTCGGCTTGCTTGAGAACGAGCTGAGTCGCCCCCTCGGCCAAGTCGGGAGGATAGCCGTACTTGGCGAGCATGCGACGCACATTGCGGCGCAGGCTGGCACGCACGGACTCGCGCTGTGTCCAGTCGAGCTTGGGCATCTTCTTGACCATTTCGGTCAGCTCGCGAGCCATCAGCCGTAGCGTGTCGCTCTGCATCACGTCTCGCGCGGACACATTGTCTGCCAGCGCATCGTAGAACGCGGTTTCCTCGGCGCTAAGGCCGAGTTCCTCGCCGCGCTTTTTTGCTTCCCGCAGGCTTTTCGCCAGGTCGATCAGGCGGGCGATCATCTCGGCGGTGGAAATGGCCTTGTTGGTGTAGCGCAACATGGCGTCTTCGAGCGCCTCGCGGAACTTTTTGCTTTGCACCAGGTTGTTGCGCTCGGTGACGCGAATCTGGTCGCTCAGCAGCTTGCGCAGTGTTTCCAGCGCAAGATTCTTCTGTTCCAGCGCCGCCACGCGTTGCAGGAAGTCGTCGCTCAAAATGTCCAGCCTGGCTTCGTCCAGTCCCGCAACAGCAAACAGGTCGATGAGCTCGTCGGCATCCACTGCGCCGCCGATGACCTGACGCACTGCGGCGTCGATGTCGCGCTGCCGGCCGCGGTTACCAACGCTTCCGCCTTCGTCTGCCAGCCGCTTGCGAATCATGGCCGCGCAACGCTGGAAGAAAGCCAAGTCGGGCGTGATGTCGGCCGCCTCCTTCCTCGGTACGGCTAACGCGAAGGCGATTGACAGCTCCTTGACCAACGTTCGGAAACGGTGCCAGCCGTCGTCCTGCCCCAGCACATAGTCGATGGCGCGCAGATACAACGGCAACACATCGCGCGGCTCGACGTTCAGCGCCAGCGTGTAATCGCAGCCGTGGAAGAAATCGCGCAGCTTCTCGAACGCGGCCTGCATGGCGGGCACGGCTTCGTCTTGAACTTGCCGCACGGCCTCGCCGGTACCGCCAGCGCGTGTGTAGGTGGCTAGTGCATCGGCCAACTGGTCGGCCAACCCCAGTAGATCAACGATCAGCCCGCCGGGCTTGTCGCCGTAGACGCGATTCACACGGGCGATAGCCTGCATCAGGTTGTGCCCGGCCAGCGGCTTGTCCAGATACAGGGTGTGTGCGGGCGGGCAGTCGAAACCGGTCAGCCACATGTCGCACACGATCGCCAGGCGCAGCTCGTCGGCCGGGTCTTTGAAGCGTTCGGCCAGCCGCTTGCGGGCCGCCTTGGTACGGACGTGACTGTGCAGCGGCTCGGGATCGTCGTTGTTGCCAGTGACGATCACTTTCATGGCGCCGCGCTCGTCGTCCGGGTCGTGCCACCCCGGGCGCAGCGCACGGATGGCTTCATACAGTCGCGCGGCAATGTCGCGGCTCATGGTCACCACCATGGCCTTGCCTTCCATCGCCGCACGGCGCGCTTCCCAGTGTTCGACAATGAACGCCGCCACGCGCTCGATGCGCTCCGGCGCACCGACCAGCGATTCAAGTCGCACGCGCACCGCGTCATCCGGCTGGTCACCCTTTAGGTCGGCCTTGAGGGCCTGTTCCAGCTCGTCCTCGGCCTCCCTTACGCCTTGTTCGTCCACCTTGAGCTTGACGATGCGCGATTCGTAATACAGCGGCTTGGTCGCGCCATCCGCCACCGCCTGGCGAATGTCGTACACGTCCGCGTACTCGCCGAACACGTGGATGGTGTTCTTGTCGTCGCCTTCCAGCGGCGTGCCAGTAAATCCGATGAAGGTGGCGTTGGGCAGCGCCTCGCGCATCCAACGCGCGCCGCCTTCGACGAAACCGTACTGGCTCCGGTGCGCCTCGTCGGCCATTACCACCACGTTGCTGCGCTCGGAAATCACACTATGGGCTTCGGCGAACTTCTGGATGGTAGTGAACACCACTCCGCCGGCAGCGCGATCCAGCAGTTCCCGCAGGTGCTCGCGGCTCGCGGCCTGTACCGGGGCCTGCCGCAGCAGCGCACGCCCGGCGGCAAAGGTGTCGAACAGTTGGTCGTCCAGATCGTTGCGGTCGGTCATCATGACGATAGTCGGGTTGGCCATGGCGGGCTCGCGGATCAGCGCGCCAGCCAGCATCAACATGCTCAGCGACTTGCCCGAACCTTGTGTGTGCCAAACCACGCCGCCGCGGCCGTCGCCTTCCGGCTTTAGGTGCGCCAGCACACTTGCGCGCGCCTTGCGCACGGCGCGGAACTGGTGATAGCCGGCAATCTTCTTGATGATGTCGCCACGCTCGTCTTCCTCGAACGTGACGCAACCGCGCAGGTAGTCGAGCAATGCGCGCGGTTCGAACAGTCCGCGGATCAAGGCTTCCAGCGTTGGCGCGCCGCCTTCATCGACCAACGGTCGCCAAGGCATGAAGCGGCTGGCATCGCCGGTGAGCGAACCCACGCGCGTGAGTATCCCGTCCGACACGGCGCACAGCACATTCGGCACAAACAGGTCGGGCGCGGCCTGCATGTAGCGATGAAGCTGCTCGATGGCGACGCCAAAGTCGGCCTGCGTGTTGGTCGGGTCTTTGAGTTCGATCACCGCAATGGGCAGACCATTCAAGAACACGGTCAGGTCGGGGCGAATCAACTGCCCCATTGGGCCTGCAACGGTGAGCTGGCGCACCAAAAGTAAGCCGTTGGCTTCCGGCTTGTCGAAGTCGACCAGCCGTGCGCGGCCGCCGCGTGTCTCGCCACTCTTGGCATCGCGGTATTCAACCGTGACGCCATCGGTCAGCAATCCATGGAACCAGCGATTGTTCTGCACCAAGGTCGGGTGCGGCGGATGCGCCACCGTACGTGCCACGCCTTCAAGCGTGTCATGTGGCAAGTCGGGGTTGAGGCGATGCAGCGTCGAAGCCAGCCGGCCCGGCAAGATGCAGTGACTGGCGTCGGCGCGCTCGCCGGCATCGTCGATTTCCACGCCACGCTTGATGACCGCACCGACGGTGCCGAAGTAGACGGTGGCTGCATCTTCGACCAGTTGTTCGTCGAGCTGCGCCATCACGTGCCATCTCCGGCGCTCAATAGCCGGGCCTCAAAGCGGGCGAGTTGCGCCTCATGCAACGCGCACGGAGACGATTGCGTAGTCGCATCGGCGACACATTCAAGGCTCCAATACTCCGCACTCTTGCTTTTGAACTGGAAAACACGAGTGCGGTGTCCCGTCTCGTCATCGGCTGCGTAGACGAACGGGCTTAGGTCAAGCAAGACGTCGCCGAGCCGTACGAGCACCCTGTCCAGATCTTCAACGCGCTCGGCGGCAGCCACTACCATCCCTGTATGTTGGTCAAGCGCGAGCTCGCCAATACACCGGCTTTGCGCATGGCCGGTCAGCTTTTCAACCTCCGCCTTACTACCGGGGCGGATGGAACAAACGCGCACGAACTCCACTTCCTCCAAACCGCGCAGGTCGAGTAGCAGGTCAATCACCGTCGGATAGACCTCGTCAATCAGCTTTTGTGCCTGCACCTCAGACATCGCCGCACTATGCGAAAAACCATTGCGGACCACATTTAGCCTGCGAATCTCTGCCAGGACGTCTTGAGGAACAATCGCAGCAATACGCAACGGAACGCCCAGTTCTTGAGCACGATGGAACACACCGTCAATCAGCCCGATCCGCACCGACAATTTGTCCGAGAACAAATCCCGTCGCTTGCATTCGCGCCATCCTTGATTTGCGCTTTCGCGAACCATCAGAGGCGCGAACTGTGGACCATATGCGGCAGCCTCGGCCAAGGCAATCGAAGCCAGAACACGAACCAATGACTCCCACGTATCCCTCAGACGCTGAAGTCGGGTGATTGCTGCGTGGGGGCCTTCGACAAACGCCTGAAAGGGCACGGCAATCGGAGCTGGGAACCGTTCACAAACGGTCTGTTCAATATCCTCTTGCTTCTGTGATGCGACATCATCGCGGCCACGCCGAGCGGCGTCTGTTGACAACGCATCGAGAACATCGGCTGGGTGGAAAGACTCCGCCCCGATCTTGACCACCCCGTAATTCTCGACGCACCAATCGCGATACGCTTGCTCGTTTCTTACGCTTCGGCGCGTGAGCAACAACGCGTCCGGGTCGAGTCTCTCCGTATCCTGAAGATCGCGAGAAGGCGTCTCAACCATGGCTCACCCTGACATCGCCGGAAAGAAGTTGTGGCAAAAGGTAGTCGCGAACCTCTGCCAATCGGCCACTCTCCTTGATGGAAGCGACTAGTAGGCCGAACAGAGGATCAGTAATGTGCTGATATGCGCTGACGCATTGGGCATCAGGGTTGATGATGGGTAGCGGCCGAAAAGTCTTCTTGCTGATTTCGGGGAATGTCGTCCCGCTTGCGTGAGCTTTGATCGTATCCATCGAGTTCATCGCCCAGTTGAGCACGAAGATCGGCGGCAGTGGGCCATCGCACACCATAGCGATGAACCCTTGATTGATGGCGGTTGGCACGCCCGCAATAGCAAGGTAACCAACGGGAGCGCGCGAAGACATCAACACCGTACCGACCGGCAGCACACCGGAACTGATACTTTCGACGCCTGCGTCTGTGATGCGACGCTCCGTGTCAAGCAGCACTGGATGTGCGAGGCGCGACATATCCTTCGGCGTTGCCCAGCAGTGCGTGCCATCGTCCCAGAACTCCGCTTCCCTAGTACGCGGCGTTGCACCGCCCTTCACGGTAACGACATCCCCTATCGCTTTTACCTCCCACCCGTCCGGCACGAGGCCGACGGTGGAATTGACGAAGCGGATGGGCAGGGCGTCGAAGACGGCTTGCGGCATAGAGGGGAAGCTCGTGGCGCCTGCGGCCTTGGCCTTGACCGGCTCGAAATCCACAAACCACGCGCGGAAGATCGCCCGCGCCAGCTTTTCCAGCGTTTGCGCCGTGCACCGATTCTGTTCGATTTTGTCGTCCAGCGCACCGAGAACACCCGCGATGGTGCGTTGTTCGTCTAGCGAGGGAACCGGCAACTCAAACGACGGCACGTCGCGACATTTGAGGCTGTCAAATACCGCGCCGACGTTGAGGTTCTTTTGAATCTGCTCCCACCACGCTGGACCACGCACGAGCCATCGAAGGAATGGCGGAAATATTGACACGCCATCAGCACGAAGCAAAACAAGATTCTGCCCAAGGGCGAACCTCTCACCCGGCGCGACGTATGCGGTTTCACCTGGATTACAGCGTCGCGACAGCACTACATCGTGTGACTGAGGCGCAGCTTTTTTCGTCCATTCATCGAAATCGCTGGAAGAAATACGGCGCGACTCGTCGATTCGGATCCGACCATTCGACATCTGAGGGATCGCCACATATCGAAAGGAGCCTTCCGGGTCCTCCTCGGGTGTCTTATGGACGCAGTCGAGAAGCGCGACGCCCGCGTCGTCAAGGGTTATTACCTTGCGTTCACTCGACATCTGAAACTCCGCCCACTACCTCACGTATAGCGGAGGTGAGCCGTTCACCCTCTGCAAAACACTCCTCCAACTCCGCCAATAGCCTCGGGTACTTCTCTGCAAACGCCTCACCGTCGTCTTCCTGTTCCTCGGTGCCGACGTAGCGTCCCGGCGTGAGCACGAAGCCCTGCTTGCCAATACCTTCTATGGTTTCGCGCTTGCAGAAGCCGGGAATGTCTGTGTACTTCCATGCACCGTGCCCGGCCTCAGTCCACCACTCGGGCGTCGGTTCGCCGCGCCACTGACGGTAGGCGTACACAATGCGGCCGATGTCGGTGTCGGGCTTGGGATCGCCCATACCGTCGGCGAGCCGCGTTTCACCATCGCCACCACCGGTCAGCACGCGTAGGGTGCGGCTCTGCATGATGCCCAGCTTGCGGGCGTCGATGAACAGAGTTTCGCCGCGCCGGTCGCGGCCGCCGTGCTTCAAGTTGCGGCCGGTCTTGTCGCGGGTGAGGAACCATAGGCAGGCCGGAATGCCGGTGGTGAGGAACAGTTGGGCCGGCAGCGCGACGATGCAATCCACCAAGTCAACTTCGACAATCTTCTGACGGATGTCGCCTTCGCCGCCGGAAGCGGACGACAGCGAGCCGTTGGCCATGACAAAGCCGGCCATGCCGCCGCCGTGTCCGTTCGGTGGGGCGATATGGTGGATGAAGTGCTGAATCCACGCGTAGTTGGCGTTGCCGGCAGGCGGCACACCGTAGCGCCAGCGCACGTCGCCCGCGAGCAGCTTGGCCGACCAGTCAGACACGTTGAACGGCGGATTGGCAAGGATGTAGTCGGCTTTCAAGTCCGGGTGCAGGTCGCGCAGGAAGGAATCGGCCGGCTGCGGGCCAAGGTTGGCCTCGATGCCACGGATGGCGAGATTCATGTGCGCCAGCCGCCAGGTGGTGGGGTTGGATTCCTGCCCGAAGATGGAAATGTCGGTAGTCTGACCGCCGTGCGCCTGCACGAAGCCTTCGGACTGCACGAACATGCCGGCTGACCCGCAACACGGGTCGTACACGCGTCCGTCATACGGTTCGAGCATTTCCACCAGCAGGCGCACGATGCAACGCGGCGTGAAGAACTCGCCACCCAGCTTGCCTTCGGCCTGCGCGAATTTGCCAAGGAAGTATTCATACACGCGGCCCAGCGTGTCGCGCGCCCTGGCGCGCTCGCCCTTGAAACCGATGCCGGCAATCAGGTCGATCAGACCCTTCATCTTTTCCGGCGCGATGCCGCGGCGAGCATAGTCGCGAGGCAGCTTGCCCTTGAGGTTGGGATTGTCGCGCTCGACAGCGAGGATGGCGTCGTCGATTAGGGTGGCGATGTCAGGCCGCGTGGCTTGGTTTTGTAGGTTCTGCCAGCGCGCTTCGGGCGGCACCCAGAACACGCGCTCAGCGGTGTACTCGTCACGGTTTTCCAGTAGGCTTTCGAGTTGTGGACCGGTGATGCCGTCGGCTTCCAGCTCGGCCTTGAGTTCATCCTTGCGGGCTTCGAACGAGTCGGAAATGTATTTCAGAAACAGCAGTCCAAGTACGACGTGCTTGTACTCGGCCGCGTCGATCGTGCCGCGCAATACGTCGGCAGCCTTCCACAAGGTGTCGGCGTAGTCGAGATCGGGATTGTTGAGCTGCGTGCTGTTCATCGTGTTTCCTGGCGGGTGTGGCGGCTGCGTGTGTCTGGGCCTGTCGCGGTCAAGGGCGCGAAATGCCGGGCAGTAGCGCGCATGGACACTGGGAGCAGGTGTTGCCGTGTGGTCATGGGGTTCCCCTGGCCGCCTATGATGGCAGACGGCACCAGCCCACCCATTTTGCCGCACGTAGCGTCACGCGGCGAACCATGGCAACGAGCAAGAAAGATGCCTCCAAGGCCTCGAAACTGCTGCGAACCAGTAAGAGCAAGGCCGTTAAGTCGGTTGCAGGATCGGAATTGGCGCAAGCCAACACAAGAAAAAGAAGTAGGCACGCAACCTAATCTGGGCAGGAGCGGTCGGAGCCACCAGACCGTACCTCTATCATCCGGTATGCGGGTCCACACCCGGTGAGTTGATCTCTCACCGTCACTTCATGGCCGGCATGATGCCGCCCCAAGCGTCCGTTTACATAATAGGAAGCTTGGCTGAGATCGATCGCTTATCATCAAGATCGATCAATGGTTATCAGCGTTTGGGAGTTGTTGCCAGTCAGCCGCAATTGCTGGCCAATCGACCTCGCGCTCAACGTCTATTTTCTTTCCTTCGTCGTCCACGGCCTTGCCGGACCAAACCGCCCAGAAGTCTGGGTCGTCCGACTTCGGCCGCTGGGTTTCAGGCAACGCATTCATTTGTACCAAAACGGGTAGTTCTGACGCCCAGCCAAGCAAAATGGCATGACGTGAAGGCAGGGAAGGCAGATCGCGCAGCAATCCCTGTAAATTGTCGGGTACCAGCTTGCGCACAAGCTCCTGGTCACGATCGTTGCTGATCCGATGGAGGAGGTAGGTGTTGCATTGCGAAAGGACGGTAGGCGACAGCTCGCTTGGCCGCTGCGAGGACAACACCAAACCCAAGCCGAACTTCCGGCCTTCGCGTGCGATCTTTTCGAAGACTTGGCAACAGATAGCGGTGGCGTTCTGATCCTCCGAATCGTCCCGGTAGTGCTTGACGAAGGTATGCGCCTCTTCCATGACCAGGACGGTAGGTAGGGTCTTGCCCTTGTTCAATTTGCGATAGCGTTGCAACGCCTCCAATGTCATGCGCGCGATCACTGCCGTGATGACATGCACAACTTCAGCCGGCACCAAGGAAAGGTCGATGATCGTGATCGAGCCATTGGCAGCCTTGTTGTCTCCGATATAGTCGGTGAGCCACCCATCCAGCGTCACGCCGTCGGTGTTGGACGTCACGGACTTCATGCGGCTATCCGAAAGGATCGTTCGGATCCGCATCAGCATCGTCTCGACGTACTCGGATACATTCAGAAGTTCCGCGTTTGCCTCTACGCTGCGAAGCAATTGGTCTCCCGTGAACTCCCTGGGGGTATCCGCATCGATCGGAAGCACATCGGTATCGCTCCCACCAAATGCGGCATGGGCTTGCTTGGCAAGCTCAAGGAACCCCTCGATCTCGGTGCGGGTGAATTCGTACGTCGGGTACTGTGCACTTCGCGCGCTGATGAATCCGCTTATCTTGGTTCTTAGGGCCGTAAGCGCAGCATTTTCGTCGTCGTTGAACGAATCATTGCTCTCTAGCCCGACTTGCCAGACCTTTGTCTTTTCGAGGAAGTTCTTTGGGTGCGGGAACCTCCCCCACGGACTGCCGGTATTTCGTTCGATTTGGATGATGCTGACCAGCGTGCGCAGGTACCTGCGCATGGCGTTGCTTGGCGTAGCGGGCGAATCGCCGCCGCCATCGCGAACCGAGCGGAGCGCTTGGATCAATACAGGACGCTGGGCCCTGGCGCTGGCTTGGGTAAAGGCACTCCATTCGGCGCTGTTCCAGAACCACAATGGCACCCGCAACTGACCGACGCCGCTGCCTAGGCTTGGATCGACCGCGAAAACGCGCACCTTATCCATGTCGCGGAAGGTATTGGCGTATTCCCCGTTTGGATCGAGGATGATGAAGCGGGCGTTCGGGTCACGATTCGCAGAGGAGGCCTTGCGTGCGGCTTCCATCGACCAGCGGATCAGGCCGGCGACCGTGCACGACTTGCCGCTGCCGGTATTGCCGAGCACTGCCAAGTGGCGTCCGAAGAGGCGATCTGGGTCGATGCATACCTCGGCATTGGCTGCCAGCGGGCTGACGCCGATCTTGACCCTGCGGTTTTCGCCAGACTCGACAATGGCACGCAGCTGGATCTGCGTGGGCAACAGCACCGGATCGCCGACGGTCGGATAGGCGCCGACGCCGCGCTGAAAACTGTAGGTCTCCTTGCCGTTCTGGCCCTCGTACTTGAGGCAGCCCAGCGGATTAAGGCTCATCTTGCGCAGCGGATAGGGCATGTCGACCAGCCCGAAGTCCTGCATGCCCTTGCGCTTGGGATACTGCGAACGTTCGACGGTGATCCATTCGGCCTGTGCTACCAGGTAACCATCGTCACTGGGAATAAGCACATAGCCATTGATGCGGGGAAAGGGCCGCGGAACCCCCGTGTTCAAGGCGACCGCGTCCGGCGCCTCGATGTCGAGCAGCACCTTGATTTCGTCGGGAGAGACGAAATCAATGCTGCCGATGCGCAGGGAATCGGCATAAGCCAGCGGAGATATCGTACTCATGCCGCATCCCCGTCGCTTGCATGCTCAACTGCCTTCTTGTCAGACATTGAGGTGCCGAAGCGCTGCTTCAGCAACTCGCTCATGCGGAAGGTGGTCCTGTCGATCGCCGCCTTGGGCAGGAAGTTTTCGGTCAGGGTGCGGATGTCCGACAGGACCGGTCCGATCAAGAGGCTGATCTGGGACGGGCGGCCGAATTCCTGGTACGACTTCATGATCCGACCCAGCGGGTCGTCATAGGACATCACTACTAGATGGGTGGAAGGAATGGTGAGCATGTCGCGTATTACGCGGTTGATGTGCTCGTCTCCGAAACTGTAGCCGTAAGTCACCAACGTGCTGTTGGGGCGACAGACTGCCGCGGCCAGGTCCCGGAACAGTTCCACGTACGGGTAGTCGGATGTCTCCCGATCCTTGGCTGAATTCGGGTAGATCATGAGCCGATTGGCGTCGACGTCCCTCAGCCCTGGCGTGCCCAGGTACGCGTCCACCTCGTCGGCGCCGAATGGTAGACCGATGCGTCGGATATCGTTGCCGGCGTGGATCCAATCGACCGACCCGTGCAGTTTGGTGAAGCGCGCAACGCCTTCCAGGTAGCGCGGTTCGCCACGGATTCCGGGCGGGTTGTAGTGCATGTCCAGATCGAGTCGGGAAGAGCGGAAGATCGGCATCAGGCTGCCGACGAAGCGGTCCAACAAATGCAAACCCGCCAGCTCGGCGCCCGCTTCGATCAAACGGTCGTAGTTGGTGGTGAAAATGCTCAGCCGATCGCGCGTGCCAGTCCGGCTGGCGAAGCTCATTAGGAATGTCACGAGCGTGTTGAACGCCAATTCGCACTTCGACTCATCTGCGGAGGCAATGTCCGATTCGCAGGCGAGGATGGAAGCCGAGAATTGCGTCAGGATTTTTTTCAGATCCTCGCGTAGCGTGGTGGCACTCGAATTTTCAAGTATCTCAAGTCCGCGCAGCAGTTCGGTTGCGCTGCGAAGCTGATCCTCGAAGTTGCCTTGGCTGCGGCCTGCATTCTTGGCTGTTTCGTCTGCGGCTTTGTTGATTGCGGCCTCGTGGCAGGAAAGCGTGACAATGCCCATTCCGGCGGCGGGCTTGCCTGCGGCCATGTAGTGCACGGCATGGGTTAGGCCGGAGCCCGCGATGAGCGAGAGATGTTCCGATTGGAACAGCGATGTCAGCCACGGCTCGATGCGGCCGCGTAGTTCTTTGAGGCCAAATTCGTCCCCCGACAACCAAGAGATTTCAGTTTCTTCCCGGAACCGAAATCTGCCCGGCTCGGATTCTGCGAACGCTGTTGGAAGATGATCGTCTCTTACCTTCAGGATGTTGTAGTACTGAGGCTCTTTCGCAATTTCCGACATCTTTGATCCCCTTTATTGGCACGCTGGACACGCAGACCGCCCCGTGGTCCGGAAGAAGCGTACAGCTACCTTACTATTCCAAAGCAGTTATCGTCGGAACGTTGAAGTGTTCGCACTCGACCGGCCGTTATGGCCAGTAAGCGTCCGTGTGATGAAATGCGGCGGAGACCGAAGGCCGGCGCTCAACCCAAAGTGGTCACAAGCGCGTCGAGCATGAGTGCGGAGTTGTCAAAACGCTATGTGAGCTACTAACAGGATCGCGGTAGTTCCGACAAGGTGGATTGAATCCAAGTATCGAGCATGCCGAGGCGGACAAACTCGATATTGGTAGGGTACGGTGGCCTACGCATCCAGTAGAAGATGCGGGGGCAAACATACAGATCGATGATTGTCGTCTGCAAAACACTGGGGGCCGGCCAACCCAGTAGCGTTCGCAGACGTTCTGTGTTGTCTGCGAGGAACTGCCTGCGCCGATCGATCTTCCCAATATGGCCATCCGATATGGCCTTTCCGAAGATGTACTCACGCAGCCTGCGCGCATCCTTGAGGCTGAAGGCGGGCTTGTTGAACTTGCATTCGATGGTCAGCCAAAGGTTGCGTTCCGGGCAATAGGCGAGCACATCGTAGTCTCCGACATCCTCGTAGGACTCCTTGGGAAAGCGGTGCTTGAAGTTGATGCCATGCTGTACGCGCGCCGCGTGCCGTTGGCAGATCTCGAATGCGCGAGTCTCCAGTTCCAACTCGACACGTCGCTTGATGGAGGCGGACATCTCCTCCACATGCGGCCACGGGAGATCGGCAGGAGGATATCCTTCCGACAAGGATGCGGCCCAAATGCTGTGCGCACGACTTGTCGCCGCCGCGCCCCATGCCAGTCGGCCGTCATCGAGCCGGATCAGCGGCCGGATTGAATACCGATGATCCCGTTTCCTGTGCTCCCAGATTGGAACATCCGACTCCGTGATATCTCTGCCCACAATGAGACGTACGCGCTGGGGATCCAGCGTGAGAAATTCCACCACCTTCCGAGCAACCGGTTCCGTCATGTCCTGGACGGTTTTCGTCAATTCGGCGACAAGGACTTCGTCGGCGGCTCGATAGGACAACTTCAGATCATCCGGGCGCCCAGTAACCGAGGGCCAGCGAGATAACACGACGAGCGCGTGCAAAAGGTGGGTCAGTGTGAATCCCGCATCGAGGAGCAGGGCCTCGTCGAGCCGTCGAGCCTCGCTATCGGTGAGCGATGAAATGTCGTCACTGTTCTTACCCGCCCCAAGCCTCTCATCCGCGAGCTCACGATCATAGGCTTCATTGCTCTCAGAGGCATAGAAGACCTCCGGGACGAAGCTGGAGTTGAGCTCGATGCCACCAACATCGATCGCGTTGTGCAGGGTGTCGCTGGCACCATACAACACCATCAGCCAGTCGATTTCAGCGACGAGGCTGGTGATCGCATCGCAATTGGGTACTTCATGACCCATAGAACACGAGGAATGGACGAGCTCCAGCAGATATCGATAGTTCCTGACGTTGGTTATGAATTCGTTGTGGATTTTGGCAAAGCCGCCTTGGCGATCAAAATCTACTTCGTGGGTCAAACTCATCTTGAGTTGTTGCGCGCGGCGATCATAGTCTGCAACTAGGGCATCGAACTGCTCGATGGCAAACAGGATCAGTGGCGTCCTCGCGAATCGATCGATCTTCTGGTGGACTAGATCACGGTATGCATCTCGGGCCGGATCAATGACTGCCTTGGCATCAGCAAGTTCATAGCGTCCTGGCCTCGTGCCAAGCTTCTCGAATATCACAGCGAGCTCCCGTCGAGCCGCTTTGAACTGCGACGGCGACGGCAATGCGGGATCCGTGTGATCAGGGACATCCACTGGCCTCAGCATCTCACTCATGGTGAACCGTGCCAATCGATCACCGGTATCCAGGATCAGCTGGAGGGCTCCCTCGGCAAGCGGAATGCCGACAACCTTCGCCAATCCGGACACCCACGCGGCCAAACTTGCCGCTTCGAACCTGGAATCCTTGGAATTCATCAGCCCATTGCGGACTTGGATCAGGTCAACTTCGATCCGTAGAACGAGGGATTTAGGTATGTCCTCGAAGACCTCCCATGCGATCAGCAGGGACGTATCGGTGGCATTGTCTTTGTCCCTCACTTGCGACTGCAGGGAGTTCTCCCGCGCAAGGCAATGTGTCACGACGCGCCTGCGCAGCAGCCCTGTGGGAAGCAGGTTTTTGCGTTGGTTGAGCGAGTCAGCCAAGCAGTGGATGAAGATTTCTAGAGCATTCCCATCGTCAGGCGTCAGCGCCTGGGCGGTCGCGTCGAGCATGAAGTGCACGCTGGCATTGGCTAGCTCCGCCGTCCATGCCAGACGCCAGTCCGCCCTGCTGGTCATACGAAGAAGCCCGTCAGATCCGTTTTGAGGATCGAGCTTCCACGTGGTTGGATCGTCGTCCGGAAACTTGGCCGGTGCGCCTTGCCAGAACAGCTTCTGCTGCTCATAGCGCCAGTTCGAGCCTGAATGGGGGTCGAGGAAGATCATCGTGGGCTCGATGGCACCTTCGATCAGCATGCCATGCGATTGTTTGAACACTGCGAACAGATCCACCGGCCCAATGAAGCTCGTCCGTGCTTGTGGGTAGGTGTCCACGAAGTCGAAAAACGACGCCAGTTCTCGGGCATCGTTGACGGCGCTGGTGATCGAGATGAAGTCGGCAAGGAATAGCTTTCGTGCTGACGATCTGGGGACTCGAACTAGTTCCGAGACAGTCGATGATTGCGCGATCACCACGATCAGCTTGACGGAGGTAGGGTCGAAATCGTCCGGCGTAGCCGGCTTGAACACGACCAAGTCATTGATGGAGAGATCCATGGCGATGACGGCGCCGTACTGCCCAAATATCGACTGGAGCGCGTTCTCGATCTTGTCCAATTCCGCGAGGCGATCCTTGCTCACCACCGCAATCATCCAAAGCGACGATTCGTGCACAAGGATGGCAGGGACCTCCAGAAAACTACGCTTGCCATCCCTGAGGGCGATCCGATACGGCCCGACCGTCGCGCGACGGATGCGGCCTTTAATGTAAAGGGCAAGCGAGGCTGCGACTCGTTGTTCCACAAGGCGCGATGGTTGCAGGGACCGCTGATCCCAGAACTGGATGACCATGCTGGCTGCGTCGCGTGGCGACACTGGGAGCAATTCTCCGGCCATGTCCAACAGGGCGTAGGGCAGGACAGTTCCGGATGCGACCGCGTTTCCGAAATCCTGGTGCGTCATTTTCATCCCAGGTTGCCCCTGGCGCAGAACCAGCTCGGGACTGATCGCGCGTTGGCCTGCTAGTTCCGATAGGGCTGGCAGTGCGGACCTGCACTGCTGCCAAAAATCCTCGGCCGGGATGTGCAGTGATCCAAAATCGGCGGAGTTTTCGGCCTTCGATGCCGGCTGAGCTACGAGTGACAACAAGCGGTCCTGAAGCATCAGGACACTATCCATGTCCTGCAATTCAGCACTGCCAGTCACATGCCGCATTCGGAAGGCATCGATGAAATCCGTGATGCGTTCGGACGAGCTGCCGTAGAAGACTCGGAGAGTTCCCGCGCTCGTAACGGATTTGATTTCACCCCAGTCCGGTTCCGGTTCGTAATCCTCTAGCGTAGGGAACGGCGGTAAATGGCTATGAACCTCCAAAAGGAAATCGCGAAAACTGTCGTAACTGTCGATGTGCCGCTCGGGCGAAAATTGGTCTGCGTCGATCGATGCGAAGATGGTGATTGCAAGATAGTGCTTGACCTGTGCGGAAAGATTGGGCAGCCAGAGTTGGGATGAAAGCAAAGAGACGTAGACGTCTCTGGCGGCGAATCTGCAAAAGAGAGCGGTCAGGGACGTCCACGAAGGATCAAACGTTTGATCCTTTATGAGTGACGCAGAAAGCTGTGCACGTCTGCGATGCCTTTTCGGATTCTTTCGCTTTTTCTTCTTCTTCGCCTTTGACATTCCCTCTCCCGTTAGTCTTCCTGATCGCCGCATTGTCGCCGTTTGCTCAACGTTGCGGCATCAAAGTTCGGGTGAGAGTCGACTTCCCACAACTTGCCTCTAGATGGCCGCTTTTGGCCGAACTCGGAAGTAGATCGTTACACCACTGAACTGAGCGCTACTGCATGGGAGGTTGACTAGTGGGAAATATTCCGAAGACACATGAGGCAACGGCGATACTGTCCCCATCGGCCGCTTCTTTCACGACCAAGCAATCCGCCACACTCGCACGTGTCAACCCCTCTCGAGTCCCACCTCCAAAGGCGATAGGACGCATGCAGTCCCTGCAACGTGGCCACCAATAGCAGCGCCAACGGTAGCCACTTTATCCAGCCGTAAATGGCTGCAAACATTCCTGCAGTCGGAAGGGTAGCGGTGTAGCCGCAGCGATGATCGCCATCAACAGGGTGAATCCTGTTGGAAAGTAAAGCCGGAATACCATCATACCCAAGAGAGACATGTGCTACTCGAGACAGGGCCTGACGTCAGGTTCTCTCGGCCCCGTCTCATCGATTGAGATCAATACGAACTCAAGGTGTCAATGCTACGCCAAGTGCATTCAGGCAGCCGAGAATGACTCCTTACTACACCGTGCGATGTCTTGTTTTGCTGCCTGTACCGCTGCGGGGGGGGGGCGGCGACAGCGGAACCGAAATGAAGGCTTGGCTCGCCGACGGGATGCAGCGCGACAATGTTCTGGTGTAGTTGGCGCGTGCCTTGACTAATGAGTCATGGACGACAGGGCGGCTGAGCGGGTTTGGCAGCTTGGGTGATCGCGTGTCGCGCCGGAGGAAAGATTCAGGGCGACGCCTCGGATCCCGCGGGAAAGCTAGCCCGGCAACTTTGAGCCCTAGCTGCTCTGAGGGGAAAGGAACTTGCTCGCCAGCCGGTAAGTAGTCAGTGGGCCAAACAGCATGGCAGCGGGATCACTAACCAACTAACGGACCAAGAAATGATCGTTAGTGAGCAGATCAGCCTGACATACCGCGGATCAACGCGGCCGGCCGGTTGGAGGACATGACGATCGGCGTGGAATGCCTGCTGACCGATGACGCGACGCGCGCGCGTGCACTTGCCGGCACCTTGCACGACATCAATGCGCAACGGCGCGACTTGCAGACCTCGATGGTCGAAGATGCGCTGGCGCGGCTTGACGACGTCCAGGCAGGCGAACGGGTTGGCGTGTCGCTGTTCGACCCGGCATGGCACCACGGCGTGGTGGGGTTGGTCGCAGCCAAGGTCAAGGAACGCTGGCACCGCCCGGTGGTGGCGTTCGCGCCGGCCGGCGCGGGCGACGAGTTGCGCGGCTCGGCGCGCTCGGTGCCGGGCTTCCACATCCGCGACGCGTTGGCGGAAGTGGATGCGCGCTGTTCCGGCATGATCGTGCGCTTCGGGGGACACGCCATGGCCGCCGGATTGACGCTCACACTGGCCCACTTTGCGCGCTTCGCGGAGGTTTTTGACGCGGTGGTGCGCGAGCGCATCGCACCGGATGCGCTGCAACCCGTCATGGCAAGCGACGGGGAATTGTCGCCGGAGGAGTTCGTAGTCGAGCTGGCGCGGCAACTGCGCGTAGCCGGGCCGTGGGGACAAGGTTTTCCGGCGCCCTTGTTCGACAACCTCTTCGAGTGCGTCGAGTGCAAGCCGATGGGCAGCGATGGAATGCATCGGCGTTTGCGCCTGCGCGATCCGCGCGACGGGCGCGAGCACGAAGCGGTATGGTTCAACGCAGGCGGTGAGCTGGCGATTGGCGTCCCGGTGCGAGTGGCGTTCGAGTTGACGATCAACGACTGGCGTGGTCGCGAATCGTTGCGCCTCCTCGTGCGGCATTGGGAAACCGCCGCAACTAGCTGATTACAATTCAATGCTTGCGCGCCAAGGTCAGGCCGTCGCCGATCGGCAGCATCGCGATGTCGACGCGTTGGTCGTGGTGCAGCTTGTCGTTCAAGGCCTGCAATGCGCGGGTGTCGTCGTCTTCCGCAGGCTTTGCCACGTCGCCACCCCACAAGGTGTTGTCGATTGCGATCAGGCCGCCGGCGCGAATCAATTGCAGGCAGCGTTCGTAATAGCCGTCGTAGCCGGTCTTGTCGGCGTCGATGAAGGCGAAGTCGTAACGGCCGGGTTCACCCGCCGCGATGCGCGCGTCCAGTGTCCCGGTGGCGGGCGCAATCACCAACTCGATCTTGTCGGCGACGCCGGCACGCTGCCAGTAGGGCTTGCCGATCGCGGTGTATTCCGCGCTGATGTCGCAGGCCAGCAGCTTGCCATCGGCGGGCAGCGCCAGCGCGACGGTGAGCGCGCTGTAACCGGTGAAGGTGCCGACCTCGATGGTGCGTCGCGCGCCGATCAGCTTCACCAGCAGCGACATGAACTGGCCCTGCTCGGGTGAAATCTGCATGCCGGCGCGCGCGTGCGAGCGCGTCGCTTCACGCAAAGCCGTCTGTTCGGGATGCTCGCGCAGGCTGTGGCCGAGCAGGTAGTCGTAAACGGTGTCGTCGAGATTGAGGGTGCGGCGGGACATGGGCTTTCCTTGTGCCTCGAAAGCTCAATGTTCGCACTTTCCGGCCGATAGGATTCGGGAAGGCACTTGCACTTGCCCCTGGAATCTGGAAAAGTCGCCGCCATGTCACCGTTTGCTGCCAAGCTTTTTCATGCCCGCGTATTGAATGTGCCGGGCTGCGTGGCGGCTGTCGAAAATAATCGCGCGAACAATGACGCCAACCGTTGGTGGGCCCGCGCGTAGCTGCAAGTTTCAATGAAAGATACGCGACCGAGGCCCGCCCCAAGCGGGCCTCGGTCGTTTTGCGTGGCTGTTTTTTTGCACGCATCCATCCATGCAAGGCAAAACCGGCCACCGTGGCCCACTTTCAACAACGCCGCTTTGAAAAAGGATCATGACCATGTGTGCGATCTTCGGAATGTTCGACCTGCAACCGGGTGACGACGTCGCCGCGCTGCGCCGGCAGGCGCTGGAGCTGTCGCGACGCCAGCGGCATCGCGGCCCCGACTGGAGCGGCGTGTTCGTCGACGACAAGGTGATCCTCGTGCATGAACGCCTGGCCGTTGTGGACCCGGCGTCGGGCGCACAGCCGCTGCGCTCGCGCGATGGCACGCTGGCGTTGGCGGTGAACGGCGAGATCTACAACCATCGCGAACTGCGCGAAACCGGTGGCTACGATTTCACCACCCGTTCGGATTGCGAGGTCATCAATGCGTTGTACGTCGAACTCGGCGCCACCGCATTCATCGAGGATGGGCTCCCCAAGCTCAACGGCATCTTCGCCTTCGCGCTGTGGGACGCCGCGGTGCAACGTTATCTGATCGCACGCGATCCAATCGGCGTGTGTCCGCTGTACTGGGGCCACGATGCGCAAGGTCGTCTGTGCGTGGCGTCCGAGATGAAGGCGCTGGCGGGTGTGTGCGCCGATGTGGCGGCTTTCCCGCCGGGGCATGTGTATGACAGCGCCAGCGGTCTGTTGCATCGCTATTACCAAAAGCCCTGGCGCGATTACGACGCGACGCATGGCCATGCGCTCGCACCCGGTGAATTGCGCCGCGCGTTCGAACAGGCCGTCCATCGTCAGTTGATGACCGATGTGCCTTACGGCGTGCTGCTGTCGGGCGGACTCGATTCCTCGTTGGTCGCGGCTTGCGCGGCTAAGTTCGCGCGCGAGCGCATCGAGGATAACGATGCCAGCGAAGCTTGGTGGCCGCGCCTGCATTCGTTCGCGATCGGTCTTGACGGTTCGCCCGATCTTGCCGCGGCGCAGATTGCCGCAGCAGCCTTGGGCACCGTGCACCACGGTTTTATCTACACCTTCCAGGAAGGGCTGGACGCCGTACCCGAAGTGATCCGGCATCTGGAAACCTACGACGTCACCACCATCCGCGCCGCCACGCCGATGTATCTGCTGGCACGGCGGATCAAGGCCATGGGCGTGAAGATGGTGCTGTCGGGCGAGGGCTCCGATGAACTTTTCGGCGGCTATCTTTACTTCCACAAGGCGCCGTCGGCGGAAGCCTTCCACGAGGAAACGGTGCGCAAGCTCGACGCATTGCATGCCTACGATTGCCTGCGGGCCAACAAGGCGATGATGGCGTGGGGCGTAGAGGCGCGCGTGCCGTTCTTGGATCTCGAATTCATCGACGTGGCGATGGGCATGGATGCCGCGCACAAAATGATCGACAGGAGCACGGCGGGCCAAGGCCGCATCGAGAAACACGTGCTGCGCGAAGCGTTTGAAGGAGCGTTGCCGAAGGAAATCCTGTGGCGGCAGAAAGAACAGTTCAGCGATGGCGTCGGGTATGGCTGGATCGATGGCCTGAAGGCGCATGCGGATGACAGCGTGAGCGCTCGGGAATTGGCCGCGGCGGCATCGCGCTTTCCATTCAATACGCCGGACACCAAGGAAGCGTATTTCTACCGGCGCATCTTCGAGCAGTTCTATCCGGGCGATGCCTGCGCCGCGACCGTGCCGGGCGGAAAATCGATCGCGTGTTCGTCGCCCGCGGCGCTGGCCTGGGATCCGGCGTTCGCCGCCATGGCCGACCCATCGGGCCGAGCCGTGCGCGGCGTGCACGCGCAGGCGCTGGCTTGAACGCGATCGTCTGTAACCACCGCGCACGGCGGACTATCGGAGCCAGCGACCCGCCGCGGTGGCGGTGTTTTCCGGGCTGGTGTTGAACGCGATCGCGGCATCCGGGGCCGCCTTGTGGATCGTGTTGATCAACGCTTCGAACAGAAGCAGGCTTTTCGGCGGAATGCGAATGCCGCCGCCGATCACGACGCAGTCGAAATCCTGCCCGGAAAGCGCTTGTTCCACTGTCACGGCGGCGGACCCGTCCGGCTGGATCAGGCACAGTTGAGCATCCCAGCCGCGCTCCTTCATCTCGTGCATGGCCAGGTCGATGCCGGTTTGGATCTTCTCCGCGGTCAGGCCGGGCGGCAGTGCCGGATCGCTGAAGTCGACCGATTCGGGCTCCTCTCCGATGAACAACACGCGCATGTTTTTTGCTCCCAGGGTGACGGTTTGCACGAACGGCGCAAGTGACAGCCTCCCTTTCGATTGTCCATGCGCATCCGCGAGATCACAAATCGAGCGAAGGTGAAGCTGCATTCACGACGGCATTACGCACCTTGCACTAGATTCGGGCGTTTCCGCAGGAGGACGCACCCATGATCGCGAAGCGCGGCAAGGCTGTGGGTGGTTGCATGCTGGTCGCGGCTCTGGCATTGGCCGGCGCCAGTTTCGCCGCGGAAAGTTCGGGACCCATTGCCCAAGGCGATGCGGCGACGATGCTCCAGGAAGCCGTCGCGGGGGCATGGCGTTCGCCCGCGAACAGGGCCCGCGACCAATACCGGCATCCGATCCAGACGCTGGAATTTTTCGGCATCAAGCCGGACATGACCGTGCTGGAACTTGCGCCGGGCGGCGGCTGGTACACCGAAATCCTGGCGCCATTCCTGTATGCGCATGGGCACCTGATCGAAGCGACCCCGCCGTCGCGCGGCAACGAACCCAGCCATTTCGAGCAGAAGTTGAAGGCCGATCCGAAGGTGTACGGCCACATCGCGAAAACCATTCCGTTCTGGCCGCCGGATCATGTCGAACTCGGGCCCGACGGTTCGGCCGACATGGTGCTGACGTTCCGCAACACGCACGACTGGTTGAACCAGAGTCCACGGTCGCTTGATGCGGTGTTCAAGGCCGCGTACAAGGTGCTGAAGGCGGGCGGTGTGTTCGGCGTCACCGACCACCGCGCCAAGCCGTTCGCCGATGCCGCCCAGAGCTCGAAGGAACTGCACCGCATTCCCGAGGATTACATGATCGAAGCGGGCCTTCGCGCAGGTTTTCGCCTCGCGGGGGTGTCGGAAATCAACGCCAACCCGAAAGATCCGGAAGACGTCAACGTGCATCGCCTGCCGCCGGATCTGGCCGGACCGGATTCGGAACACGCGAAGATGAAGGCGATCGGCGAATCGGACAGGATGACGCTGAAGTTCGTCAAGCCTGCTGCAGCCGCCGAATGAACGCGGCTTATTTCGAATCAGAAAAGGAACTGAAGACATGAGCAAGCAACGTCCCGTGATCGCGGTGCTGGTCGGCAGCCTGCGCAAGGGTTCACTCAACAAGCAACTGGCGCGTGCGCTGGAGAAGATTGCAGGTGACCGCGCGGAATTTCGCCGCATCCGCATCGACGACCAGCCGCTCTACAACCAGGATTTCGATGGCGATTATCCGCCTGTCTGCAAACGACTGAAGGACGACATCAACGCGTGCGAGGGCGTGCTGTTCGTGACGCCGGAATACAACCGTTCGGTTCCGGGCGTGCTGAAGAACGCCATCGACATTGCCTCGCGGCCCTACGGCCACAGCGCATTCACGAGCAAGCCGGGTGCGGTGATCGGCACCTCGGCCGGCGCCATGTCGACCGCGTTGGCACAACAGCATCTGCGCAATATCTGCGTGTTCCTGGACATTCCATTGCTGCAGCAACCGGAAGCATTCGTCCGCTACAAGGAAGGCCTGTTCGCGGACGATGGCAGCGTCACCGACGAAAGCGTCGCGAAGTTCCTCGGCAACTTCGTGGACAAGTACTTGCAGTGGGTCGAGCGGTTCATCGCCTGAGCCGGATATGGGCTCGACCTTGACCGTCATCCGGAGGCGCAGCGCAATCCGGTTTTGCTCAGCGTCCGGCTGCGGTATCGCTTTCCGTATCGGAGTTGAGGCGGTGCCGGTGGCGCTGCGGTATCAGCGTGAACAGCCCGCCCAGGATCACGAACAGCGGCCACCAGGTGGCCCAGTCGAGCTGCAACAGGAACAGCACGCCCACCAGCACCACGCCCGCCGCCGACAGCATCGAATACAGCACCTCCGCGTCGAAACGTCCGATGGCGCGATAGCGTTCGTACGCGTGGGTCAGCGGCGCGAACGCTGCCAGCAGGATGATCACCGCCCACCAGTTGCCGTGGTCCAGGAACGCAAGGGTGTAGCCGAGATTGTTGGCGAGCAACAGCACGCCAATCGCGATGATCGCGATGGCCGGGAAAATGCGCCACTGGCGCGGTGTCGAATGCGCGGGTTCGGTGGTCACGGGGCACCTCGGTCGGATGACGACTCCACTCTAGGTCGCGGGCAAGCCAATCGCCAGTGACAGCTGTCAGCCATGGGCGCTGATGCATGCGGCGATCGCGGGGCTTTGCTAACATTCGCAGTCTTTTCTTCAGTCGCCGCCGCCATGCTCGAAACCAACCCGATCCGTGCCCGCATCGCGGACCTGCGCGAACGCGTCGAATCGCTTAGGGGGTATCTTTGACTACCCGGTCAAGCGCGAACGCCTCGAAGAAGTAACCCGCGAACTGGAAAACCCGAACGTCTGGGACGATCCGCAGCGCGCGCAGGATCTGGGTCGCGAGCGGGCGCGCCTCGCCGACTTCGTGGAAGGCCTGGACGGCATCAGCCACGGGCTTGACGACGCCGGTGAGTTGCTGGAGCTGTCCGCCGACGAAGGCGACGATGCCTCCGTCGAATCCGTCGCGCATGACGTGGACAGACTGGAAACCCACATCGGCAAGCTGGAATTCCAGCGCATGTTCGCGGGCGAGATGGACCCGTCCAACGCGTTCGTGGACATCCAGGCCGGCGCCGGCGGTACGGAGGCGCAGGACTGGGCCGAGATGCTGCTGCGCATGTACCTGCGCTGGGCCGAGGATCGCGGCTGGCAAACCGAATTGCTGGAAGCCAGCGACGGCGAAGTCGCGGGCATCAAGTCGGCGACTTTCCGCGTCGCGGGCGATTACGCCTATGGCTGGTTGAAAACCGAAATCGGCGTGCACCGGCTGGTGCGCAAATCGCCGTTCGATTCCGACAATCGACGCCACACCTCATTCGCATCCGTATTCGTGTCGCCGGAAGTCGACGACGACATCGACATCGAAATCAATCCCGCCGATTTGAAGACCGACGTCTATCGTTCGTCCGGCGCCGGCGGCCAGCACGTCAACAAGACCGAATCAGCGGTGCGCATCACGCACATGCCGTCCGGAATCGTGGTGGCCTGCCAGACCGAGCGCTCCCAGCACGCCAACCGCGACCGTGCGATGAAGATGCTGCGCGCCAAGTTGTACGAAGCCGAAATGCAAAGACGCAATGCCGAGAAGGCTGCAGTGGAAGCCACCAAGTCCGACGTTGGCTGGGGCAGTCAGATTCGCAACTACGTGCTTGATCAGTCGCGCATCAAGGACCTTCGCACCGGCGTCGAACGCACCGATACCCAGCGCGTGCTGGATGGCGACCTCGATGAATTCATCGAGGCCAGCTTGAAGATGGGTTTGGAGGCCGGCGCCAAGCGCGCCGATGCCCAGGGATAAAAGAAATGCCAGAAGCCATCGATCCATCGCGGACGGCCACCGTCGACGAAAACAAGTTGATCGCCGAACGGCGCGAGAAGCTGCATGCGCTGCGCGGGCAGGGCATTGCCTTCCCCAATGACTTCCGACCGGATGCATGTGCAGGCGACCTGCAACACGAGACCGACGGCATCGACGCCGAAGCCTTGGCCGCACAGGCTCGCCACGTGAAAACGGCGGGCCGCCTGCTCGGCAAGCGCGTGATGGGCAAGGCCAGCTTCGCGCGCGTGCAGGATCGCACTGGATCGATCCAGTTGTTCCTGCAGAAGGACGCATTGGGCGAAACCTACGATGCCTTCAAGGGCTGGGACGTTGGCGACATCGTCGGCGCCGAAGGCACCTTGATGCGCACCAAGACCGGTGAACTCTCGATCAAGGTCGTTGCGCTGCGTCTGCTCACCAAATCATTGCGCCCGCTGCCGGACAAGTGGCACGGGCTCGCCGATGTCGAACAGCGTTATCGCCAACGTTATGTCGACCTGATCGTGACCCCGGAAGCGCGCGATGCCTTCCAGAAGCGCTCGGCGATCATCGGTTTCATCCGTCAATGGCTGGAAGCCGAGCCACGACGCTTCATGGAAGTGGAAACGCCGATGATGCACGTGATCCCGGGCGGCGCGACCGCGCGTCCATTCGTGACCCATCACAACGCACTCGATATCGACCTGTATCTGCGCGTGGCACCCGAGTTGTATCTGAAGCGGCTCGTGGTCGGCGGCTTCGAGCGCGTTTACGAGATCAACCGCAACTTTCGCAACGAGGGCGTATCCACGCGGCACAACCCCGAGTTCACGATGCTGGAGCTGTACCAGGCCTACGCGACGTACAACGAGATCATGGACATCACCGAATCCATGATCCGCGAAGTCGCCAAGGCCGTGATCGGCACCACCGCCCTGCAGTGGGAAGGGCAGGCCATCGACGTCGGCAAGCCGTTTCGGCGTTGGTCGCTCGCGGATGCGGTACGCGAACACAACCCGGAAATCGCTGAGCACGAATTGCGCGACGTGGCCGCGCTGCGGGCACACTGCGCGCGCTTGAAGGTGCCGGTCAAAGACAGCTACGGCTGGGGCAAGCTGCTGCTGGAGATTTTCGAAAAGACCGTCGAACACGCGCTGATGCAGCCGACGTTCATCACCCAGTATCCGACCGAAGTCTCGCCACTGGCGCGCGCCAACGACGCCGATCCCGAAATCACCGACCGCTTCGAGCTGTTCGTGGGCGGCAAGGAACTGGCAAACGGCTTTTCCGAATTGAACGATCCCGAGGATCAGGCCGCGCGCTTCCGCGCACAGGTCGAGGCGCTGGCGGGTGGCGACGACGAGGCCATGCACTTCGACGCGGACTACATCCGGGCGCTGGAAGTGGGCCTGCCGCCAACCGGCGGTCTTGGCGTCGGCATCGATCGGCTGGTGATGCTGCTGACCGATTCGGCCTCGATCCGCGACGTATTGCTGTTTCCGTACATGCGGCCGGAAACATGAGTTGAGGAATTTGTGCGGCGGCGCCAATGTTTCGCCGCCGCGAGCTTTTCTCCTTCCCGTTGAAGGGGAGGGTTGGATCACGCATCGCAGGAGTGGATCATGTGGTATGCAATCACCGGCATCGACGTCGAAAATTCACTGGACAAGCGCAAGGCCGCGCGGCCAGCGCACCTCGCGCGCCTGCAAAAGCTGCTGGAGGAAGGCCGCCTGTTGCTGGCCGGCCCGTTTCCCGCGATCGATGCGGAAGATCCGGGCCCCGCGGGCTTCAGCGGCAGCCTGATCCTCGCCGAATTCCAGGATCTTGAAACCGCGACGGCGTGGGCCGATGCCGATCCGTATCGCGCGGCCGGCGTATACAAGGGAGTGACAGTGCGGCCGTTCTGCCAAACCTTGCCATGAGCGCGGCGTCGATCGAAGACATCCGTGCACGGTTGCAAACGACCTTCGCGCCCACGGCACTGGACGTGATCGACGAAGGTCATCTGCACATTGGCCATGCGGGGGAGGGCACGGGGCACTTCCGCGTGCGGATCGCCAGTGCGGCGTTCGAGGGCAAGACCCGGGTGCAGCAACATCGCATGGTGTACGACGCGCTCGCGGACCTGATGGGCCATGGCATCCATGCGCTGGCGATCGAGGCGCAAAACGCGTCTCACGAATGAAAGCCGGGGAATGTGTTTCCCTTCGTCATTCCGGACAGGCCCGCATAGCGGGCGCGATCCGGAATCCAGATGTCTTTGCATGCGGGCCGAGTCGATGCGAGGTTTGTACTGCAACCTGTTGAAAGCAAACAAACGAGCATCTTTTCGTTGCGCCATGCCGCGGTACTTGGCACAGTGGCGCATTCGCCCGGCGCCATGCCGTCGGCCCCAACGTTGCCGTGACCTCCAATAACTGACCGATGCGCCTGTCCACGATCAAGCTGGCCGGATTCAAGTCATTCGTCGACCCGACCGTCCTCCACCTTCCCACCAACCTCACCGGCGTCTGCGGCCCCAACGGCTGCGGCAAGTCCAACATCATCGACGCGATCCGCTGGGTGATGGGCGAAAGCGCGGCCAGCCGGCTGCGCGGCGAAGCAATCACCGACGTGATCTTTTCGGGTTCGTCCGGGCGCAAGCCCGTCGGGCAGGCCACCGTCGAGCTGGTTTTCGACAACTCAGATGGCACCCTCGGCGGCGAATATGCCGGCTTCAACGAGATTTCGGTAAAGCGAAGCGTCAGCCGCGATTCGCAATCCGATTACTACTTGAACGGCGTGCGCTGCCGTCGCCGCGACATCACCGACCTGTTCCTCGGCACCGGCCTCGGCGCGCGCAGTTATTCGATCATCGAGCAGGGCGTGATTTCCGACATCGTGGAATCGCGTCCCGAGCAGTTGCGCATCCATCTGGAAGAAGCCGCGGGGGTGTCGCGTTACAAGGAACGCCGCAAGGAAACCGAGAGCCGGATCAAGGCCACGCGCGAGAACCTCGATCGTGTGAAAGACGTGCGCGAGGAAGTCGAAAAACAACTCGATCACTTGAACCGACAGGCACGCGCGGCCGAACGCTGGAAAAAATTGAAGGAGGAACGCGGCTTGCGCGAAGCCGAGCTGCGCGCCTTGAACTATCGTTCCGTGAGCGCGCAACTCGAAACCCATCGGCAGGCGCTGCGCGAGGCCGAAACCGCGCTGGAAGGCAAACTGGCCGCGCAGCGTCATCTCGAAGCGCAAATCGAGACGGGCCGCGAAACGCACCAGCAACACACCGAGGCGATGAACGCGGTGCAGGCCGAGGTCTACCAGGTCGGGGCCGAACTCGCACGCGTCGAGCAACAGATCAAGCATCATCGCGAAATGTTGGAACGCTTGAACCACGATCGCGAAGAATCCGAACGCGCGTGGACGGAATTGGCCGATCACCTTGGGGCCGACACCGCGCAACATGATGAACTGAAGGCCGCTATCGGCGAGGCGGAACCCGAAACCGGTCGTCTACGCGGAGCTGAAACGCAGGCCGCGCAGGCGCTGAACGAAGCCGAAGCCGCGCACGCGGCATGGCAGCAGCGCTGGGAATCGCACAGCGGGCAAACCGCGTCCACCTCGCGCGAAGCCGAAGTCGAACGCACCCACATCGATCATCTGGACAAGCAGGCGCTGGATCTGTCGCGCCGCCGCGAAGCGCTGCGCAACGAGCGCAAGAACCACGATGTCGATGCGCTGGCGGCCGGCACCGCGGGCCTCGCCGACGAACACGCCACGCTGAAAATCCAGGTCGAATCGCATTCGCAAAACCTCGAACACCACAAGGCCGAAGCCGAACGATTGCTGGGCGAGGAGCGCCAGACGCAGTCGGCGTTGCAGGAAGCGCACGCACAGAAGCAAACGCTGCGTGGCCGGATCGCATCGCTCGAAGCCTTGCAGCGCGCCGCGCTGGGGCGCGACCGCGACGCCGCGCGCGAATGGCTGCAGAAAGTCGGCCTCGCCAACGGCGAACGGCTCGGCGCGCGATTGAAGGTCAGCGACGGCTGGGATCGCGCCGTCGAAACCGTGCTGGCCGGCATGCTGGAAGCCGTGCTGGTCGACGAGCCCGCATCGCTGGCCGATGATCTTGCCGGCATCGAGAAAACCGACATTACCTTGATCGGCAATGGCGAAGCGCTCGATGCGGATATGTCCGACACGCTCGCCGCCGTGGTGGCGGGTCCGGCTGCGGCACGCGCGTTGCTGGCGCAGGTGCGCACCGTTGGATCGCTCGATGAAGCGCGAGCGCTCGCCCCGACGCTCGCGCCCGCGCACACCGTCATCACCCACGATGGTGTCTGGCTCGGTCCGGGCTTTGCGCGCGTGCGCCGTGCCGAAGGCGGCCAGTTCGGCGTGCTGACGCGCGAGCGCGAGTTGCAGGAAGCCACTACGGAACTCGCCGCGGTCGACAAGCGGATCGTTGAGCTTCAGGAGCGCCAGGCCGAAGTCCGCGACCAGCGCCGTGCAGTCGAACAGTCGCGCGATGATGCGCAGCGGGACGTGTACAACGCGCATCGCCGGTTGTCGGAACTGGCCGGTGAGATGCAAAGCCGGCAAGGGCGCGTCGACACCGCCAAGGCACGGATCGCCGCAATCGATGCCGAACACGGCGACATCGAAGCCGCGTTGGCCGAAAACGAACGGCTGCTGCAGGCGGCGCGTGGCCGCATGCAGGCCGCCGTTGCCAGCATGGGCGAACACGAGCAGGCCCGCGTCGCGCTGGAATCCGAACGCAGGCAATTGCTGGAGCGCCGCGAAGCCGCCCGCGCGGACGCGCAGGAAGCTTCCGACGTTGCGCATCGGCACGCGATCGCGATGGAATCGAAACGCGTCACGCTGGCCGCGCTGGAACAGTCACTCGCGCGCATGCACACGCAGCGCGAGCAACTGGAGCGGCATCGTGCCGAACTGGACCGGCGCCTCGCCGAGGGCGGCGACCCGATCGCCGCGCTGGAGAAAGAACGTCAGGTGTGCCTTGAACAGCGGCTCAGCGTGGACAAGAAGCTGGTGGACGCGCGGCGGGTGGTGGAGGATTCCGCCAATGCCTTGCGCGAGCACGAGCAGGCGCGTCATGCGGCCGAGCAGGCGATGGCGGGCGAGCGCGACACACTGGAAAACTTGCGCCTGGAAGAGCAGGGTCACCGGCTGCGCGCCGAGCAACTCGCCGAAGCGATCCGCGAAGCGGGGCTGGAAATCGAGCCATTGCTTGCGAATCTTTCGGACGAAGTACAGCCGGAAGCGTGGCAGGAAAAAATCGCCGACCTCGACGGCCGCATCGCCAGGCTGGAACCCGTCAATCTCGCGGCGATCACCGAGCATGCCGAAGCCGCCCAGCGCAAGGAATATCTCGACGCGCAGATGACCGACCTCACCACCGCGCTCGACACGCTGGAAAACGCGATCCGCAAGATCGATCGCGAAACCCGCGAGCGTTTCAAGGACACGTTCGATCGCGTCAACGCCGGATTCCAGGACCTGTTCCCGAAGCTGTTCGGCGGCGGCCACGCGTACCTGGAATTGACCGGCGAAGACCTGCTTGACGCGGGCGTCACCATGATGGCGCGCCCGCCGGGCAAGCGGAACAGCCACATCTCGCTGCTGTCGGGTGGCGAGAAGGCGATGACTGCGGTGGCGCTGGTGATGGCGATTTTCAACTTGAATCCGGCGCCGTTCTGCCTGCTGGACGAGGTGGACGCGCCGCTCGACGAAGGCAATGTCGGTCGCTTCAGCCAGCTCGTGCGCGACATGTCCGAGAAGGTGCAATTCATGGTCGTCACCCACAACAAGTCGACCATGGAAATGGCCTACCAATTGTGCGGCGTCACGATGCGCGAACCCGGCGTGTCGCGGCTGGTGCAGGTGGACCTGGCCGAAGCGACGCGATTGGCGGGCGTGGCGGCGTAGGGCGGGTGATAACCCGCCGTTGTTGCGTCGATTGGCGGGATGCGCTGCGCTGCTCCCGCCCTGCCTTGGCGTTGCTCCCGCCCGATTTTTGCTAAAGTCCGCGCCATGGACGTCGTTGTTTCCGCCAATACCTTGCGCATCATCATCGCCGCCATCGGCGTGGTGGTGCTTGTCGCGATCTATTTCTTCGGACGGCCGCGCAAGGCCGAGCACGGCCGGCGTGTCGTTCCGCGCAAAGCGGCCGACGGACGTGTGGACCCGGTGATCGGCGACACCACGAATGCGGACGAAGTGCTGGCTGGTGCGCCGCCACGACAGGGCGAACTGGATGTCGCGCTGCAGCGCGAACTGGATCGACTCGGCGCGACGGTCGCCGCCGACCGCAACGCGGAATCGCATTCGGCACAAACGGAATCCACCGCCGGGCAGCGGCCGAACGAACTGCCCGTCGACCGCATCGTCAGCTTGTTCGTGGTCGCGCGTGCCGGCGAAGCATTCCGGGGCAGCGACATCGTGGTCGCCGCAGAAAAAGCCGGCTTGCGCTTCGGTGCCATGAACATCTTCCATCGCCTCGTGGATGGCCGTGCCGATGCCGGTCCTATCTTCAGCATGGCCAACATGATGAAGCCGGGTTATTTCGACATGACACGGATCGGCGAGCTGGCCACGCCGGGCCTCACCTTCTTCGTCACCTTGCCCGGTCCGCTGCCGGCACTGGACGCCTGGGAAGCCATGCTGCCGGCCGCGCAGCGCATCGCCGAACTCCTGAATGGTGAGTTGCTGGACGAAGACCGCAACGCGCTCGGTCGCCAGCGGGTGGCCGGCTTGCGCGAAGAATTGCGCGCATGGGATCGCCAGCACGAAGGGCCCGTGATCACGCCGCCGCGTCGCTGAGTCTCCGTCCGCACCTCCACGAGATCCATCCATGGCGTATCCGAGCCCCGCGTTCCGCGAAGACCGCATCGAAGTGCTGCATGCGGCGATCCACGATCTGCATTTCGGTGCATTGATCACGTATCCCGAAAGCGGATTCGCGACGTCGTACCTGCCGTGGGAGCTGGACGCCACGCGCGGGCTGCACGGCACACTGGTCGGCCACCTCGCGCGCTACAACCCCCAGTCGCAAATGGCCAAGGGTATCCATGCGCTGGTGCTGTTCCAGGGTCCGCACGCATACGTGTCGCCGTCGTGGTACCCCGGCAAGCGCGAGGACCCGCGCCAGGTACCGACGTGGGATTACCTTGCCGTAGAAGCGCGTGGCGAGCTCGTGACCTTCGACGACGAAGCGCGCCTGTACAACCTGCTGACGCAGCTCACCGATCACAACGAAGCCGGCCGCGAACATCGCTGGCGGGTCACCGATGCCCCCGGCGATTATGTCCGCGAGCAGATGCGCTACATCGTCGGCATCGAACTGCACATCGAATCCCTGGTCGGCCGCTACAAGCTCAGCCAGAATCGCAACGCCGCCGATCAGGAAGGTGCGCGCGCTGGACTTGCCGCCGCGCCCACCGAACGCGAACGCGATTTGGCGAGCGCCATTGCGGCCACGCAACCACGGCGAACGCGGTGAATCTTCTCGCCGGCAAGTGGCTCAAGCCGTAGCTGGCACGCTGGGCGCCGCCGCAGCACGCGATACGGTCCAGAGCCACCGATTCCGGGTTCCGCTCCCGCTGCGCGTGACCGGCCCCGGAATGACAAGGTGTGCGTGGGAGGCTACCGATTCCCGCTGCGCGCGGCAGTCCTTGAACGACAGTGGTGTGTTGGCTCGATTTTGATTGTCATTTCGGACACGCGCAGCGCGATCCGGAATCGATTTTTGCAATTACGCCCGATTCAACATCGTGCTGCCGGCCTCTCCTTCACGGCAAAGCCGGTTCTATCTGTGCGTGGGGCCGGTGGTAGCCGCGGGCGCCACACTGGACGCGGTTCCCGGAACCGCCGGCCTTGCCTGCGCAGACGATGCGGTTGGCGTCACCCGCCAGATCGTGTTCGACAGGTCGTCGGCGACGATCAACGCGCCGCGCGGATCGACGGTGACGCCGACCGGGCGGCCGCGGGTCATTCCGTCATCGCCGCGGAAGCCGGTGACGAAGTCGATCGGATTGCCGGCGGGATGACCGTCGCGAAATGGCACGAACACCACCTTGTAGCCGACCGGATGGGAACGATTCCAACTGCCGTGCTCGCCAACGAACACGCCGTCCGCGAATTTCGCGCCCATCGCGGGCGACGAAAACGCGACGCCGAGTGCGGCCACGTGCGAACCGAGGCTGTAGTCGGGGACGATCGCCGAGGCAACCTTTTCCGGGTTCTCCGGTTTCACGCGCGGATCGACGTGCTGGCCCCAGTAACTCCAGGGCCAGCCATAGAAACCGCCCTCGCGTATCGAAGTGAGGTAGTCGGGCACCAGGTCGGGGCCGAGTTCGTCGCGCTCGTTCACTACCGCCCACAGCGCGCCCGTGCCCGGCTGGATCGCGAGTGCCGTGGGATTGCGAACACCCGTGGCGTAGGCGCGATGCATCCCGGTCTGGGTATCCACCTGCCAGATCCGCGCGCGATCGACCTCGGCGGTCATGCCGCGTTCGGTGATGTTGCTGTTCGAGCCGATGCCGACGTAGAGGTAGCGTCCGTCCGCGCTGGCAGCCAGCGCCTTGGTCCAATGATGGTTGATTGCCGACGGCAGGTCGGTGATCTTGACCGGCGTGCCTTCCGCGTGGGTCTGGCCGGCGGTGTAGTGGAATTTCACCAGCGCATCCTGATCGGCGACGTAGAGCGTGTCGCCGACCAACGCCAGTCCGTACGGCGCGTTGAGGTTTTCGGCGAACACCGTCTTCGTTTCATACGTGCCGTCGCCATCGGCATCGCGCAGCAGGGTCAGGCGGTTGCCGCCCTTGACCGGACTCGTGCCCTTGGCCTTGATGTAGCCGGCCACGACGTCCTTCGGTTTCAGCTTCGGCGCGTTGCCGCCGCGGCCTTCGGCCACCAGGATGTCGCCGTTCGGCAGCACCAGGGTCTGGCGCGGGATGCGAAGATCAGTGGCGATCGCCTTGACGGTGTAGCCCTCCGGCACCGTCGGCAGCCGGTCACCCCATGCGGCTGGCTTGGCAATTGTCATGCTGGGCAGCAGACCGCGCTGCTGAGATGGAAGTTGCGGGTTGGCGCCGTATTGTTCCGGAGTTGCACCACCGCCGTTGCACCCCGCGAGCAGCGCCATGAGCGCGATGGTTACCGTTGGATGGAGGCGATTCATGGGACATCTCCCGCGCGCATCCCGGCGAAGGCGATCCACAGCGCCACGCAGCCCAGCACCACCACGATCACCGACAGCACCAAGCCAGCCGGCATGGTCGCCCATGCATCCTTGGCATGCACCAGTTCGTCGATGAAGGCCAGTATCCAGGTCACCAGCACCAACAGGGCATAGACCAGCGCGGGCCACACACGCCAGCGGTTGCGAAACAATTCGACGATGGCCGCAAGAAACGCGAACGCGCCGACGACGAGACCGCCCGCGAGCAGCCACGACGAGAAGTTGTTCCACTGGATTTCGTAGCTGCGGAAGTAGGCGATGTCGCTCAGTAGGGCGCCGAGGAACAGTGCAAGGGCCCCGGCCAGCAGGACCGCATTGAGGGGATGGAGTCCCCACCGTGCCCGTTCAACAATGACAGCCATGACAACGTCCTCCTGACGATCCACGCGATCACGTGAAGATCAGGGTACAACAATGTCGTAGTCCGGGGGCGACTGGACAGACGAGTGTCAACGGTCGGCCGCTTCAGTCAGATGCAATGTTCAATTTGGGCAAGCACGGGCGGCGATTTCAAGTGGGCTGGTGCTGGCCCGTGATTCCGCTTCATGCTCCCAGTTGATGCACCAGCTCGATATATTTTTGTTGTGCGTCGTCGGTGCGCATGCCGCGCAGGCGTGACCACGCTTCGTATTTGGCGGTGTTGACGAAATCGAAGAAGCCGGGCTTGGGGCCGCAGGCGTCACCGTCGGTGGCTTGCTTGTAGAGCGCGTAGAGTTTCAACAGCGTGTCGTTGTCGGGACGCGCCGGAAGATGCTTGACGTCTTCGGCGGCTTGCCGGAAGTCCGTGTCGAGTTCGCTGTACACGGCGGCGCTCAACCTTTGGGCTTGGCGGTTTTCCTGGGCGCGCGCGGCTTGGCGCCTGTGGTGCGGGCGGCGCGAAGTTCCTGCGCCAGCGCATCGATGCGCGCGGACAGTTCCTGGATGTCGGAATGGTCGGGCATGTTCATGCGCTTGGCCGCGCGGGCGATGCGTTCGTCGAAGGCCTGCTCCAGCTTGCCCATGGCTGCGGTGGTGCGCTTGCGCGCGGATTCCACCCATGGCGTCGTCTGGTCGCGCGCCTGCTTCATTTGTTCCTGCGTGTAGGCGTGGGTTTTTTCCTGGATGCGCACGCCTTCTTCAACCAGCGCATCGAAGAACTTGCCGCCTTCCTGCTGCGTGCGTGCGAGTGCGCCCAGCCCGGCCAGCCAGATCTGTTGCGCGGAATCCATCACGCCGCGGCTGAAGCGCTGCCCCGAGGTGGCGGCATCCTTCGCGGCCTTGTAGGGATCCGGTTTGGAGGGGTCGGTGTCGTTCATGCGCGGCATCTCCGGTGGGCAGGCGCCCAATGTACGCCAACTGGCGATCGATTTCATGATCTCACGAAAGTGATTCGCCGCAGCGTGCGAATCACGGGTTCCGGAACATGGGGATCGGCGAAAGTTCACGCGGCCAATCGCGAGCCTCGGGTTGCGCCGCAAGCTGCGCCAGTTCCCGCAGGAATCTACGGCGCGGCAACATGCGTGCGCCCATGCGCACGAGATGCGGATTCGGGACCTGCGCGTCGATCCAGGGGAAACCGCGCTGCCGCAACGCGTGCGCCAAGCTCAGCAAGGCAACCTTGGACGCATTGGTGCGACGCGAGAACATCGATTCGGCGCTGAACATGCGACCGACGGATACGCCATAGAGGCCGCCGATCAGTTCGTCGTCTTCCCACATCTCCAGCGAATGCGCATGACCGAGCACGTGCAGGTTGCCGTACGCGATCTGCATGTCGGGCGTGATCCACGTGCCGCCGTCGTCCGCTCGCGGTGCCGCGCATGCCCGCACCACGTCATCGAACGCGCGGTCCATGCTCCATTGCCAATCGCAGCGGTGCAGGAATTTCGCGAGGCTGTGCGAGACGTGTACGCCATCGGTCGCGAACACGCAGCGCGGATCGGGCGACCACCACAACAACGGATCGCCGTCCGAGTACCAGGGGAAGACGCCACGTGCGTAGGCGGCGACCAGGCGTTGCGGCGACAGGTCGCCACCGAACGCCAGCAATCCATTGGGGTCGGCCAGCGCGTGTGCGGGATCGGGAAAGATGCCCGGCGGCAGCGCGTCGAGCGACTGGATCCTCATGGGCGCGGGGCATCGCGCTCGGCGAATGGCGAATGCGCCATGAGTTCGTTGCCGCGCGCTTCCAGCAGTGCCGCCTCGCGTTGCAACGAGGCGCGGATAATGGCGCGGAATTCGGTATTCGCGATGTAGTGACGCGAGTGCGTGCGGGTTGGAAGGAATCCCCGTGCAAGTTTGTGCAGACCCTGCGCACCCGGCTCGAAACGTATGAGGCCACGGCGCAGGCAGTGATCGATGCCCTGGTAATAGCAAAGTTCGAAGTGCAATCCCGGAATCTGCTCGCGTGCGCCCCAATAACGCCCGTACAACGTGTCGCTGCTGGAGAGGAACAGCGCGCCCGCGATGATCTCGCGGTCCCGCCGCGCGAAGGCGACATGCGAATGGGTGGGGAACGCGGCACCCAGGTGACGGAAGAACGCCGGCGTGAGGGTCGGTGTGTTGCCTTTCTCGTCGAAGGTATGGGTGTAGAGATGATGCATGCTGCGCCACTCGGCGTCGTCGAGCGTGCCACCGTCGCGGAATTCGCATTCGATGCCGGCATCCGTCACTTGCGCACGTTCGCGGCGGATCGCATTGCGGCGCTTGTGGGTGAGCGCGCGGAGAAAATCCTGGAAATCACGCCAGCCGTCCACGTTGTGCCACTGGAATTGCCAATCCGAACGCGACAACCACGCGTCGTCGAACGCGCCGATCTCGCGCTCGTGCAGGAAGTTGACGTGCAGCGACGACAGTCCGGCCTGCTCGGTGATTTCGCGCAAGGCCTTGACGAGAATGCAGCGGTACCGGTCGGCATCGGCACCGGTACCGCACAACAGGCGCGGTCCGGTCACGGGCGAGTAGGGCACCGCGCACAGGAACTTGGGATAGTAGTCGCCGCCCGCGCGCTCCCAGCCATCGGCCCACGCCCAGTCGAACACGTACTCGCCGTGCGAGTTGCCCTTGACGTACAGCGGCGCTGCGCCGACCAAGGCGTCGTCGCCGTGCAGCGTCAGGTGTTGCGCGCGCCAGCCGAACGCGGAACGGATGCAACCGTGGCGCTCCAGTCCGGCCAGAAACGCGTGACTGACGAAGGGATTGTCGTCTGCAGCCAGCGCGTCCCACGCGGTGGCATCGATGTCGTCGATGGTTTCGTGGGTGCGCAGCGTCAGCATGGTTGCATTGTAGGCCAGCTTCCACGGCCGTCCGCTTGTCGGCCCACCGGACATGCAACGTGCCTGTTGCGGCACGCTGCGCGCGTACAATGGGCGCTCCGTGTTGCCGGCATGTCCGTAAAGAATGAGCATGCAAGCTCCACCGATCCAATACGCAAGGACGCCGCGCGGCGACATCGCGTATCGGGTGCTGGGCGAGGGGCCGCTCGACCTGATGCTCGTCAACCCGATGAGTCGCAGCATCGAAATGCTGTGGGACTATCCCGCCAACGCTGCGCTGTTGCAGCGCCTCGCAGGCTTCAGTCGCCTCATCGTGTTCGATCGCCGCGGCAGCGGCATCTCCGATCCACTCCCGGCCGATCTGCCGCCGACGTGGGAGGACTGGATCGAAGACATCCTGGCGGTGTTTGATCACGTCGGCATCACCAGTGCCGCGTTGCTGGCCGAACGGGATGCCGCCGCGGCTGCGCTGCTGTTCGCCAGCAGTCATCCGCGGCGCGTGCGGGCGCTGATGCTTTGCAATACCAGTGCGCGCTTTCGCGTGGCGCCGGGTTATCCCTGTGGCGAGAACCACGAGCGTTCCGACCGGCTGTCGCAAGCCTGGGATCAAACCTGGGGGACTGCGCAAATGGTCGCGACCACACGCCCGACGCTGGCGGGAGATCCGCAGTACGTGCGCTGGGTGACGCGCATGCAGCGCCTGGCCTATTCACCGCGCCGCGCCGGTGCGGAATTCCGCTACATCATCAATTTCGATGCGCGTGCGGTACTGTCGTCGATTCGCGTGCCCACGCTGATCCTGCATCGGCGCGAATTTGCGGTGATACCGCCGGCGCACGCGTTCTATCTTGCCGAACACATCGCGGGGTCGCGCCTCGAATTGCTGCCGGGTGGCGACATGGACGTGCTGCTTCCCGGCGACGAGCAGCCGCTGAAGCTGGTCGAATCGTTTCTGGCCAACCTGCGTCCGGCGGACAGTGGCGAACGCGCGCTGGCCACGGTGCTCAGGATGCGCGTGGCGGATTCGCAACTGGCCGCAGCGACGCTGGGCGGCCGGCGCTGGCATGAAACGCAGGATTCATTCCGTGCGATCGTGCGCGAGGAACTGACGCGATTCCAGGGTCGCGAGATGCTCGACGGCGGCGCCGGCTTCCTCGTGAACTTCGACGGGCCGGCGCGGGCGCTGCGTTTCGCATCGGCGGTTCGCCAAGCCGCGCGCGATCAACTTCGTCTGGAAATCCGCGTGGGCTTGCACATCGGCGAATGCCAGCGCGTCGGCGACACGCTGGCAGGCGAGGCGGTGGAGGTGGGCGCGGGCGTATTGCATGCCACGCAGCCCGGCGAGATTCTCGTTACGCCCGCGGTGCGCGATCTGGTCGCCGGCTCGGGCATCGAGCTGCGCAGCGTGGGCGCGCATCAACTGGATGGCGTCGCCGGCCGCTGGGAGCTGTACGCACTGGAAGGCTGACGCCGTGCGGCGGATCGCGTCAGCCGGTCAACCCGATCGAATCCAGGAACTTCTCGGCATCGAGTGCCGCCATGCAGCCGAAGCCGGCGGAGGTGACCGCCTGCCGGTAGACGTGGTCGGCGACATCGCCGGCTGCAAACACGCCGCGTACCGAGGTGGCGGTGGCGTTGCCTTCCAGTCCACTGTTGATCTGGATGTAGCCGTTGCGCATGTCCAGCTGGCCTTCGAACACGCCGGTGTTGGGGGTATGGCCGATCGCCACGAACATGCCGGTGACCGCGATGTTGCGCTTGCTGCCATCGGCGGTGCTGACGAGGCGCAATCCGGTGACGCCGGTGTCGTCGCCCAGCACCTCGTCGACGGTGTGGTTCCACACCAGTTCGACCTTGCCGGCGTTGGCTTTCTCGAACAACTTGTCCTGCAGGATTTTTTCCGCACGCAGCTTGTCACGCCGGTGCACCAGCGTGACCTTGCGGCCGATGTTGGCGAGGTAAAGCGCTTCTTCGACCGCGGTATTGCCGCCGCCGATCACGGCGACATCCTGATTACGGAAGAAGAAGCCGTCGCAGGTGGCGCAGGCCGACACGCCCTTGCCCTTGAACGTGGTTTCGGAAGCGATACCGAGATACTTGGCGTCCGCACCTGTGGCGATGATCAGCGCATCGCAACTGTATTCGCCGCTGTCGCCCTTCAATTTGAACGGGCGCTGCTTCAGATCGACAGTGTGGATGTGATCGAACACGATGGTGGTGTTGAAGCGCTCGGCGTGCTCGGCCATGCGCTGCATCAGTTCCGGACCCTGCACGCCCTGTGCATCGCCAGGCCAGTTGTCGACCTCGGTGGTGGTGGTCAATTGGCCGCCCTGGGCGAGGCCCGTGATCAACATCGGTTGCAGGTTCGCCCTTGCCGCATAAACGGCCGCGGTGTAACCCGCGGGACCGGAACCGAGGATCAGGAGGCGACTGTGTCTGGGGGTGCTCATGTATAATTCTCGGGTTGATTCAAGGTCCGCAGGAACTTCCTCTCGTCCGCCGCCATGCGACATCCAATGCGGCAAATCCCGACGGCAGTTGCATCCGTGACCTGGTGCGTCGCGCGCCGGGTTTCGGTTCCACGCCGTGACGAGTCGTGCAGCATGGGGAGTTTGCCGCGGTATTTCAAGCACGCGACGGTTGTGATTTTCGCACGAGGATGATTTCCATGCGTATTGGCGTTCCTTCCGAAACCAAGACCCTCGAGGGCCGCGTTGCCCTCGTTCCCGATGCCTGCGCGGACCTGATCCGCCACGGGCACGAGGTCTATCTGCAATCCGGCGCGGGCGAGAAGAGCGGTTTCGCCAATGAGCGCTATACGAAGGTTGGCGTGAAGATCGTCAAGGACGCTGCCACGCTGTATGGCAAGGCCGAAATGGTCGTCAAGGTGAAGGAGCCGATCGAGGGCGACCTGAAACTTCTGGAAAAGCGGCACCTGTTGTTCTGCTACCTGCATCTTGCGCCCGATCCGAAACTCACCAGGGCATTGTTGAAGATCGGCCTGACCGGCGTGGCGTTCGAGAGCGTGCAGGAAGTCGATGGTTCGCTGCCGCTGTTGACGCCGATGTCGGTGGTGGCAGGCAAGCTCGCGGCCCAGGTCGGCACGACGCTGCTGCATCAGCCGAACGGCGGCAAGGGCAAGTTGCTCGGCGGCCTGGCTGCGACCGAGCGTGGCAAGGTGGTGGTGCTGGGCGCAGGCGTGGCCGGCGGCAACGCAGCGAAACTCGCGGCCCGTGGCGGTACCAACGTGGTGGTGTTCGACAAGCGTCCGGATCGCCTTGCGCAGGCACGCGGCTGGGGCGACAACGTGACGGCGTTGTACGCATATGAATCGGCGGTGGCCGAGGAAGTCGCGACCGCCGACCTCGTCGTCGGCGCAGTGCTGGTGCCCAGCGCCAAGGCGCCGCACGTGGTCACCCGCAAGATGGTAAAGACGATGGAGAAGGGCAGCGTGCTGGTCGACATTTCCATCGACCAGGGCGGCTGCTTCGAAACCTCCAAGCCGACGACCTGGAAGGATCCGACCTACGTTGTCGATGGCGTCACGCATTTCTGCGTCACCAACATGCCCGGCGCGGTGCCGCAGACGTCTTCGCAGGCGATCTCCGCGGCGATCCTGCCATACGTGACGCGTCTTGCGCAGAAGAACTGGCGCAAGGATGTGATTCTCGCCAGCGGCATCAATGTCGAAGGCGGGGAGCTGGTGCATCCGGCGTTGAAGGGCATGAAGCTCTGATACCGAAAGTGGGGCTTGCGCCGGTTGGGTCGGCAGTGAGGTGCCGAGCCGTGTTGCTCGGCACCCGTCAAGGTTCCGATCGCCTGACGGGTTCCGCAGTATCTGTAGGTTGGGCTGAGCGCAGCGAAGCCCAACGAAGGATGTCGGGCTGCCCCGGCAAAGCCGGGTTCAATCCAACCTGCGCACTGTCGAATCTCGCAGGTCGTGCGCCAGTAAACAGATGCTCATGTTGACCAACGCCGGGGCTTGGCCCTCGTCGAAACGGCGTTATAGTCAGCGCGCTTGACGTTATCGGGAATCGAGGTCGTTGCGCGTGGCGCGTGCCAGAGTTCAGGCTGAATCCAAATCCGCGGGGATGAGCGAGCGCACGCGACGGCTTTTGCGCGAGGCCGCGGCGTTGCTGTTGTTCCCGCTCGCCGTATATTTGTTCGCGTGCCTGGTCGGTTACAGCGCGACCGATCCGGGCTGGTGGCACTCGGGTGTGCCGGGGCAGCCCGTGCACAATTTCGGTGGCTCGATCGGGGCGTACATCGCCGATTTGCTGTTTCATTTGTTCGGCGTGGTCGCCTACGCGTTCCCGGTGCTGCTGGTGGTGCTCGCCGTCGGCGTGCTGCGTGGCTGGTACCGGCGCGACGAAGGTGAGAACAAGTGGGAGCCCAGCCTGCGCTTGATCGGGTTCGTGGCATTTTTCGTGGGTTGTTGCGGGTTGGCCTGGTTGCATGCGTCCGATCCGGAATGCAGCAACGTCGCCGCCGCCGGCGGCCTGCTTGGCTGCGGCGCGGGCGGCGCCCTGCATCGGGGCTTCGGCGAACTCGGTGCGCTGTTGTTGCTGTTCGCGCTGGCATTGATCGCGGTCACCTGGATCACCGGCCTGTCGTGGTTTCGGGTGATGGACTGGACCGGGCAACAGGTATTGACGGGTGCAGCGTGGGCCCGCGGCAAGTTGAAGCGCGCGCCGGAAACCTTGGCCGCGCGTGCCGCGCGCGTCGAACGTGAAACCGCGCGCAAGGAAGACAGCGAGCGCCGTGCCAAGCGCGAGCCGGTACGCATCGAGCCCGCACCTGCACCGATCGTCAAGAGCGAACGCGCCAAGCGCGAGACCCAGATCCCGCTGTTCACCGGGGCTGCCAGTGAAGGCGAAGTACCGCCGCTGTCGTTGCTGCAGGAGCCGCAGCCGCAGACCGGCAAGGGCTACTCCGAAGAAACGCTGGAGGTGCTGTCGCGCCAGGTCGAGATGAAGCTGAAGGATTTCCGGATCGATGCGCATGTGGTCTCGGCGCATCCCGGTCCCGTGATCACGCGCTTTGAACTGGAGCCCGCGCCCGGCGTGCGCGGCAGCCAGATTTCTTCGCTGGACAAGGACATCGCGCGTGGTTTGTCGCTGGTCAGCGTGCGCGTGGTCGACGTGATTCCCGGCAAGAACGTGATCGGCCTCGAGATTCCGAATGCGCATCGCGAGATCGTGTACCTCTCCGAGATTTTCGGGTCGCGCGAATACGGCGATGCGCGCTCGCCGCTGTCGCTGGCGCTCGGCAAGGACATCGGCGGCCGGCCGGTGGTGGTCGATCTGCAGAAGATGCCCCACCTGCTGGTGGCCGGCACCACGGGCTCGGGCAAATCGGTGGCACTGAACGCGATGGTGCTGTCGCTGCTGTTCAAGGCCAAGCCGGCCGACGTGCGGATGATCATGATCGACCCCAAGATGCTGGAGTTGTCGGTGTATGACAAGATTCCGCATCTGCTGGCGCCCGTCGTCACCGACATGAAGGAGGCCGCCAACGCGCTGCGCTGGTGTGTCGCGGAGATGGAACGTCGCTACAAGTTGATGGCGGCGGTGGGCGTGCGCAATCTCGCGGGTTTCAACAAGAAGGTGCGCGACGCCGAGGCCGCGGGTCAGCCGCTACCCGATCCGCTGTTCAAGGCCAATCCCGACGCGCCCGAAGAGAAAGCCGAACCGCTGCAGCCGCTGCCGTTCATCGTGGTGATCATCGACGAATTCGCCGACATGATGATGATCGTCGGCAAGAAGGTCGAGGAACTGATCGCGCGGCTTGCGCAGAAAGCGCGGGCGGCGGGCGTGCACCTGATCCTCGCGACGCAGCGTCCGTCGGTGGACGTGATCACCGGCCTGATCAAGGCCAACATTCCGACCCGCATCGCGTTCCAGGTTTCGTCCAAGATCGACTCGCGCACCATCCTCGACCAGTCCGGCGCGGAAACGTTGCTGGGCAACGGCGACATGCTGTACCTGCCGCCCGGCACCGCGACGCCCGAACGCGTGCATGGTGCGTTCGTGGGCGACGACGACGTGCACAAGGTGGTCGAGTGGCTGCGCACCCAGGGCGAGCCAAACTATATCGACGGCGTGCTGGAAGAAGTGCAGACGCTCGGCGATGGCAAAATCATCAATGAATCCGGTTTGCCCGAGGAAGGGGATGGCAACGACGACAACGCGCTGTACGACAGGGCGGTGCAAATCGTCACCAGCAGCCGGCGCGCCTCGATTTCCGGCGTGCAGCGTCACCTGCGCATCGGCTACAACCGCGCCGCGCGGTTGATCGAACAGATGGAACAGGAGGGCGTGGTGAGCGCGCCGCAGCACAACGGGCAGCGGGAAGTGATTGCACCGCCACCTCCTTCCTGAGCGGTCGAAGTGCCGCAACGATCGCAAGTTACCTGGAGTCGCTCCAAGTTCATCTGGCGCTGCCAAAATTCTGCTCGTCATCCCGGAATCGCGAAGCGATATCCGGGACCCAGCGACTTTCTTGTACGGATGAAGAAAGCCACTGGATTCCTGCTTTCGCGGGAATGACGACGTTCAGGTCAATCGAGCTTCCCGAGGATTCGTCATGCGCAAAATAATGCTGGGTATCTTGTTGTCCCTCGTCGCGTGCACGGCATTCGCCGCCACCGGCGCGCGCGCGCGGCTCGATGCTTTCGCGAACGGCCTGCATGCATTGCGCGGCAACTTCAGCCAGACCGTGTACGACACGCACGGCAACATCACTGGTTCCAGCCATGGGTTGCTCGCGCTCCAGGCGCCACGCCTGTTCCGCTGGCAGGTCACCGATCCGTACCAGCAATTGATCGTGGCCGACGGCAAGAAGGTGTGGGTGTACGAACCCGACCTCGAGCAGGTGACGGTGCGCGACCAGGGCAGCGAAGAAGCACACAGTCCGCTGACGGTACTCACCGACCTCTCGCAACTCGACAGCGAATTCAAGACCACCGACGCGGGCACGCGCGAGGGCCTCGAATGGCTGCGCCTGGTTTCGCGCAGCAAGGAACCACAATTCGAATACGCCGAGATCGGCTTCGACGCAACTGGTCCGCGCCGGATGATCTTCAAGGACACCTTGGGCAACCGCACCGAGATCGCGTTTTCCGGATGGGAACGCAATCCGCAACTTGCGGCCGACGCTTTCAAGTTCGTGCCGCCCAAAGGCACCGACGTGGTGGGTGATACAGACACCAAGCCCTGAGCCGCAGCCCCTCGTCGTGATCGCCAGGCTGCCACGTTGGGTGTTGTGGGGCGGGGTCGGCCTGGCGTTCATCGCCGGGATGATCAACGCCATGGGTTACCTGGGCTTTCGTCATCAGGCGGTGACGCACATGACGGGCACCACGTCGATTCTCGGCATCGTGGCGGTGCAGGGCGACCTGGGCGACCTGCTGCATTTCGGCGTCATGTTGCTGGCGTTCGTGGCCGGCTGCGCGCTCAGCGGGTTCATCGTGGGCGACAGCGCGTTGCGACTTGGTCGCCGTTACGGGGTGGCGCTGGCGATCGAGTCCGCGTTGTTGTTTCTCGCGGTGCCGTTGTTGCACCAGCAAAACGATGCGGGCTTGTGGCTCGCGGCAGCCGCGTCCGGGCTGCAGAACGCGATGGCCGCGACCTACAGCGGCGCGGTCGTGCGAACCAGCCATGTATCGGGAATCGTGACCGACCTCGGCATGTTCCTCGGCCACTGGATGCGCGGTGACAAGCCCGACGGGCGTCGGGTGCGTCTGTACGGCGCGTTGTTCATCGGCTTTCTCGCTGGCGGCGTGGCCAGCGCGCTGGCATTTCCGTATTGGCAGGAGCGTACCTTGCTGGCGCCGGCGGTGTTGACCGGGTGCGTAGGCATCGCATACGCGGCGTACCGGCACTGGCTTGGCGCCCGCGCGCAGGCCGGATGATCGTTCGGTCCATGCCGGTCGCTGCAACCATTCACGGAGGGGCATGTCGAACTTCGGGGCGGGCGAGCCTTGTGCGCGGCTCGGTCGCCTGTCTACTTGGCGCGTGCCGAGCGATCCGACCCCTGAATCGGGGTGCCGGGAGAGGTGCGATTCTCTAAGATGCGCTGATGCCACGCCGAATCGCCAGCCCAGCAAGCAACGCGCTGTTTCCCGAATCCGATGCGCTGAAACCACTCGCCGAGCGGATGCGCCCGCGCACGCTGGATGAAATCGTCGGGCAGGATCGCCTGCTTGGCTCCGGTAGTGCGCTGCGGCGTGCACTGGAAGCCGGCAGCGTCCACTCCATGGTGCTGTGGGGGCCGCCCGGTTGTGGCAAGACCACGCTGGCACTGTTGGTTGCTCAGTATGCCGATGCGCACTTCCAAGCGATTTCCGCGGTGTTGTCAGGCCTCGCCGACGTGCGCAAGGCACTGGCGGAAGCGGAAGGCCGGTTCGCGCAGGGCCGCCGAAGCGTGCTGTTCGTGGACGAGGTGCACCGCTTCAACAAGGCCCAGCAGGATGCGTTCCTGCCGCACATCGAGCGCGGCGTGATCGTGTTCATCGGCGCCACCACCGAGAATCCCTCGTTCGAATTGAATTCGGCGTTGCTGTCGCGCTGCCGCGTGCACGTGATGGACGCGGTGGGTGCCGACGCCATCGTCATCGCACTGAAGCGTGCGCTGACTGACGACGAACGGGGGCTCGGCGAGCTCCATCTGCAAGTCGATGACGAAGCCTTGTCGTTGATGGCCAAAGCCGCCGATGGCGATGTGCGCCGTGCATTGACGTTCCTCGAAATCGCGGCGGAGCTGGCGCATGAAAATCGCATCGACGAATCGACGCTGCAGCAGGTGCTGGCCGATCGCACCCGCCGCTTCGACAAGGGCGGCGAGCAGTTCTACGACCAGATCTCGGCGTTGCACAAATCGGTGCGTTGTTCCGATCCCGACGCCGCGCTGTACTGGTTGGTCCGGATGCTCGACGGCGGCTGCGAACCGCTGTATCTCGCGCGGCGGATGGTGCGGATGGCCGTCGAAGACATCGGACTTGCCGATCCGCGTGCGTGGCAACTCACGCTGCATGCGTGGGATACCTACGAGCGACTGGGTTCGCCCGAAGGCGAACTTGCGCTGGCCGAAGCCGCACTCTATCTCGCGATGGCGCCCAAGAGCAACGCGGCCTACGTGGCCTATGGTGCTGCGCGAGCCAACGTGCGCGAAAGCGGCACGCTGGAAGTGCCGATGCATTTGCGCAATGCGCCGACCAAGCTGATGAAGGGACTCGGCTACGGCAAGGATTACCAATACGATCCCGACATCCGAGGCGGCGTCGCGTTGGACCAGCAATGCTTGCCCGACGCATTGGTCGGCACCGAGTTCTACGCACCGACCGCGAACGGCATCGAGGCGAAGATCAGGGAAAAGCTCGATGCGTTGCGCGCGGCGCGGGCGCAAGCTCGCCAGCGCTGAACGCGGGATCGCGCCCGCGACTCATTCAGCCTTCGCGTGTTGCGAACCTGGTTTCACCAGCATTGCGACGGACGGTACGTTGTACTTCATTCGGCGCGGCGACGACCACGCCATGCACGTCTTCAGCCCGTGTTTGCTGGATGGGAAATACATGGCGCCGGTGCGTGTTCAACTCGGCGACCCGGCCATCAGCACGCATGACCCGGCGATCGCACCGGATGGCTCGTGCATCGTGTTCGGCTACGGCAAGACGACAGCCGGACTGGGGCGCCTGTGCATCGCATTCCGCGATGGCGACCATTGGAGCCAGCCCGTCGATCTCGGCGACGTGGTCAACGGTGTCGGCCCCTGGGGCTCTCACGTCCTGCCCGACGGACGCGCGATCACCTTCGGAGGGGACTCGGGCATCTATCGGCTCTCGCTGCAGCCATGGCTTCGTCGACACGCGGCGGATCCATAGCGGTTTGCCCGCACGGCGGCGTGCCGCGATAATGCCGGGTTTCGTGCCTCCATGAAGAAACGTCCATGCTGGATCCAGCCTTGCTGCGTGCGCATCTCGCCGAAACCGCGGCGCGCCTGAAGACGCGCGGCTACGAACTCGATGTGGCGTCTATCGAATCGTTGGAATCCGACCGCAAGCGCCTCGCGACCGAAACCCAGGAGCTGCAGGCGCAACGCAACGCGCGGTCCAAAGCGATCGGGCAGGCCAAGGCCAAGGGCGAAGATGTCGCGCCGATCATGATCGAGGTCGCCGGCATCGGCGACAAGTTGAAGGCCAACGAGGCAGCGCTGGCGGAAGTGCAGCACAAGCTTTCGACCATTTCGCTCGGCATTCCCAATCTTCCGGATGCCGCGACGCCAATCGGCAAGGACGAAACCGGGAACGTCGAAGTGTCGCGCTGGGGCACGCCGCGTGCGTTCGATTTCACTGTGAAGGATCATATCGAACTCGGCGCCCGTCATGGCTGGCTGGACGGCGAAGCTGGCGCCAAATTGTCGGGCGCGCGTTTTACGGTGCTGCGCGGCCAGCTTGCGCGACTGCACCGTGCGCTCGCGCAGTTCATGCTGGATCTGCACACCGGCGAGCATGGCTACACCGAATGCAACGTGCCGCTGTTGGTCAATCCGGAAACGATGCAGGGCACGGGGCAGTTGCCGAAGTTCGAGGAGGATTTGTTCTCCACGGCTGTCGGCGAAACAAAACGCTATCTGATTCCTACTGCCGAAGTCTCGCTGACCAATCTGGTACGCGACTCGATCGTCGAAGCTGATGCACTGCCGGTGAAGGTCACCGCACATACGCCATGCTTTCGCGCGGAAGCTGGTTCCTATGGCAAGGACGTCAAGGGCATGATCCGCCAGCACCAGTTCGAAAAGGTCGAGCTGGTGCAGATCGTCGAGCCATCGAAATCGTTCGGATCGCTGGAAGAACTCACCAGCCATGCCGAAAGGGTCCTGCAAAAACTTGAGTTGCCCTATCGGAAGATGGCGCTGTGCACCGGCGACATGGGTTTCGCGGCAGCCAAGACCTATGATCTGGAGGTCTGGCTGCCGTCGCAGAACACTTACCGCGAGATTTCCTCGTGCTCCAACTGCACCGATTTCCAGGCGCGCCGGATGCAGGCGCGCTGGCGCAATCCCGCGACCGGCAAACCAGAACTGGTGCACACGCTCAATGGCTCCGGCCTCGCCGTCGGCCGCTGCCTGATCGCAGTGATGGAGAACTGCCAGAACGCCGACGGTTCGATCACGGTGCCTGAAGTGTTGCGGCCGTACATGCGTGGCGTGGAGCGAATTGCGTAACCGACATTCGTTCCCTTGCCAGGAACATCATTAGAATCCGTCATTCCGGGTTCTGCCCTGATGAAGCCGGGTTGGCCCCGGAATGACGACAAGTTGGAGAGGTGGCTGAGCGGTCTAAAGCACCGGACTTGAAATCCGGCGTACGGTTCGCCGTACCGTGGGTTCGAATCCCACCCTCTCCGCCAATTGGGTTCGACAAATTTGTCCGGAACGAATTTGGACAACCGAAGGTTGGCCCGAGCGAAGTGAGGGGCGAGGCGCAGGGATGCGTCGAGCAATCCCTCTCCGCCATGTTCTACACTGTCGAACATCTGCCGCACTCGGAGCGCGCGATGGCCGACGAACGCAAACCGAAGATCGAACCCTATACCGGTCCCGCTGGCGGCTGGGGTTCGGTGAAGTCAGTGACGGCGATCCTGAAGCGAGAGCAGGTGCCGATTCCCTCGACGTTGAAGGAGTTGTGGCGACAGAACAAGCCGCGCGGCTTCACGTGCGTGTCGTGTGCGTGGCCGCAGCCCGAGAAACCGGCGAAATTCGAATTCTGCGAGAACGGCGCCAAGGCGAGTGCCTGGGAGCTGACCAGCCTGCGCACCACGCCTGAGTTTTTCGCCGAGCACACCTGCACCGAATTGCTCGGTTGGTCCGATCACGATCTCGAGCAGCAGGGTCGTCTGACCCATCCGCTGCGGTACGACCGCGCGACGGACAAGTACGTACCTTGCGGATGGAGCGAAGCGTTCGATGCGATCGGCGACGAACTGAAGCGACTGCGCGAAACCGATCCGAAATCGGTGGTGTTCTACGCCTCGGGTCGCGCCTCGCTGGAAACGAGTTACCTGTACGCATTGTTCGCGAGGCTGTACGGCAACAACAACTTGCCGGATTCCTCCAACATGTGCCACGAAGCCACCGGCGTCGCGCTGCGCAAGAGCGTCGGTGCCACGGTCGGCACGGTGGTGCTGGACGATTTCGCCAAGACCGACTGCATCTTCTTCTTCGGCCAGAACGCCGGCGTCAACAGTCCGCGCATGCTGCACGACTTGCAGAAAGCCGCGAAACGTGGCGCGCCGATCGTGGTGTTCAATCCATTGCGCGAGCGCGGGTTGGAGCGCTTCACCAACCCGCAAAGTCCGGTCGAGTTGCTGGCGGGCAAGGAGACGCCGCTGGCCACGCAATACCTGCAGGTGAAGGCCGGTGGCGACATCGCGGCGATCACGGGGTTGTGCAAGACGCTGGTCGCGCTCGACGACGAGGCCATGAAAAACGGCACGTCGCGCGTGTTGGACGCCGCGTTCATCGCGCAACACACCCATGGCTTCGACGAGTTCGCGACATGGCTGCGCGCGCAATCATGGGACGACATCGAGGCCGCGTCCGGCTTGCAACGCGCCGAGCTGGAACGTGCGGCAGCGACCTATGCCACGGCTGATGCGGTGATCGGCGTGTACGGGATGGGGCTGACCCAGCACGTGCTGGGCGAATACAACATCCACATGTTCGCCAATTTCATGTTGCTGCGTGGCAACGTCGGCAAGCCCGGCGCCGGCCTGTGCCCGGTGCGCGGACATTCCAACGTGCAAGGTCAGCGTACCGTCGGCATCGCCGACGATCCGGCGCTGGTGCCGCTGGATCGCCTGGCCGATCAATACGGTTTCGAGCCGCCGCGCGAAAAGGGACTCAACACCGTCGAAACCTGCGAAGGCGTGCTGGATGGAACGGTGCACGGATTCATCGGCCTGGGCGGAAATTTCCTGCGCGCGATTCCCGAGCAGGAGCGGGTCGCGGAGGCGTGGCACAAGCTGCGGCTCACGGTGCAGATCGCGACCAAGTTGAATCGTTCGCACCTCATCAATGGCGAGATTGCGTACCTGCTGCCATGCCTCGGGCGCATCGAGCGCGTCGAGGAAAACGGCAAGCCGCAGGTGCTGTCCACCGAGGATTCCACCAGCTGCATCCATGCTTCGGTGGGCAAGGCCGAGCCGGCCAGCCCGGAATTGCGGTCGGAAACCCGGATCGTGGTGGAACTTGCCAGGCGCACGCTCGCGCCCAACCCCAAGGTGCCGTGGGACGGCTGGGTCAACGATTACGCCACGATCCGCAATGCCATCGAGCAGACCTATCCCGAGCAGTTCAAGGATTTCAACCAGCGCATGTGGCGGCCGGGTGGATTCCATCGTCCCAACAGCGCACGCGAACGGGCGTGGAAGACCGAGACCGGCAAGGCCAACTTCATCCTGCCACCGTCGCTGACCGCCACCGGGTTCGACGATGCACCGAACCGCTTTCGGCTGATGACGATGCGTTCGAACGACCAGTTCAATACCACCATTTACGGCTACGACGATCGCTTTCGCGGCATCGAGGGTACCCGCGAGGTGGTGCTGATGCACCGGGACGACATCGCGCTGATGGGCTTGCGCGATGGCCAGACCGTGAAGCTGTTGTCCGATGCCGGCGACGGGGTTCACCGTGAAGTCGCCGGCTTGCGCGTGGTCGCGTTCGACATCCCGCGCGGCTGCGTGGGCGGCTACTACCCGGAATGCAATCCGCTGATTCCGCTGTCGCATCATGCGTTGTACAGCAAGACGCCGGCTGCGAAATCGGTGCCGGTGCGGATTGTTGCGTGACGACTCGTCGCATCTATCCGGACGAGCCCGCTTCTTTCTTCTCCCTTCAGCGTGAGGCAGGGACGGGGATGGGTGGCAGTTCCGTAGCCGTCCCCTGTGATCTGCAACGTCGCAAACCCGTCCCACCAGTGCTACGCGCTCGGCCTGCGGCCGCCTCCCCTTTAAGGGGAGGACTTATGGCTGTCGTGGTCGCCTTACGCCGCGTTGCGCAATTCGCCCTCGATCTGGCGGCGCGCACTGGCCAGTCCCGCTTCGCGTTGTTCGGCACCGAGGTTCAAGCCTTCGGCGCGCACGAACTCGGGTTCGTCGATGCCGATGAATTCGAATATCCGGCGCAGATAGGCTTCCTGGAAATCGGATGCCTGGCCCGCCGCATCGCTGTAGATGCCGCCGCGCGCAGATGCAATGATCACACGCTTGCCGCCGGCCAAGCCTTCCGGCCCGTTCTCCGTGTAACGAAAGGTCTTGCCTGCGGTCAGGATACGGTCGATCCACGCCTTGAGTTGGGTAGGTATGCCGAAGTTGTACATCGGCGCGCCGATCACCACGATGTCAGCACTGAGGAATTCATCGAGGATTTCCGCATTGCGCGCGACGCAGGGATGGCTGTTCGCCAGCACGGGCGTGAAATGTGGCAGGGTTTGCGCGGCGAGATCGCGACGGATCACTTCGATATCCGCATGTTCGGCGCGCAAGCGCGCGACGATCGCGGCGGTCAGGCTGCGCGACGTGGAACTTTCGCCAAGGACGCTCGAATCGATATGCAACAGTTTCATGGTGGTCTCCAGGTTGAGTCGCGTTTCGCGACAACCCGTAAACGATAGGCACGAGGCGCCGCTTCGATAAGATGGGGCAACCCGAACGCATCGTTCATCGTGGAGAACAACGTGGCCGCCGCCTACGGAACCTTGCCGGATCTCAACGACTTGTATTTCTTCGCGGCCGTGGTCGAACACGGTGGTTTCTCCGCCGCCAGCCGCGCGATTGGCGTCCCGAAATCGCGTCTGAGCAAGCGCGTGTCGCAACTCGAGGACGGGCTTGGCGTCCGCCTGTTGCAGCGGACCACCCGCAAGTTCGTGGTCACCGAAGCCGGCGAGCGTTTCTATCGCCATTGCCAGGCGATGCTGGCCGAGGCTCGTGCGGCAACCGAGGACGCGGCGTCGCTGGGCGGCGAGCCGCGTGGGCTGGTGCGATTGAGCTGCCCGGTGTCGTTGACGCAGAGCTTGCTGGCGCCGCTGCTGCCGGTGTTCCTCGCGCGCCATCCACAGGTGCAATTGCGGGTGTGGTCCAGCAACCGGCGCGTGGACGTGATCGGCGAAGGTTTCGACGTGGCCATCCGCGTGCGCGACAAGTTGGATACGGATGCCGAACTGGTGGCGCGCGGCTTCGGGCCCAAACGCGTGGTGCTGGTCGCCAGTCCCGGCTTTCTCGAACAATACGGTGAGCCGCATGCGCCGCAGGACCTTGCCGCGCTTCCGGTGTTGAGCCTGTTCGAACACGAAGGCGAGCAGACGTGGGAATTGTATGACGGTGCCTGCGCCAAGACCGCCGTCACGGTGCGACCACGGTTGGTGACGGGCGAGTTCCCGTTGCTGATTGAAGCCGCGGTGCGGGGCGTTGGCATTGCATGGGTGCCGGAATCCTCCTGCGTAGCGGAGCTGCGCAGCGGCAGACTGCGGGTGGTCCTGCCGGAATGGGGTCTGCCGCAGGGCATTCTGCACTTCGTGTATCCGAGTCGTCGCGGCATGCTGCCGGCGGTGCGCGCGCTGGTGGAATTCCTGGCCGATGCGTTCGAACATCGCGCCGATGAATTGTTGAATGGCGGGCGCTGACAGCGTGCTACCATCGCCGGAATCCCTGCATGGGCCCGCGTTTGCGGCGGCTCTGCAAACGTTCTTCCAGGCGAAACGACTCCGATGCAGATCGAAACCAAACTCCCCAGGGTTGGCACCACCATCTTCACGGTGATGAGCCAGCTTGCGCTGGAACACAAGGCGGTGAACCTGGGGCAGGGCTTTCCCGATTTCGAGACCCCGGCCAACCTGCGCGACGCGTTGACTCGCGCAATGGGCGAGGGCAGGAACCAGTACGCGCCGATGAGCGGCATCCCGAAACTGCGCGAGCAGATCGCGTTGCAGGTCGATCGGCTGTACGGCCGCCGCATCAGCGCGGACACGGAGGTGACGGTGACCTCGGGCGCGACCGAAGCCATCTTCGCTGCGATTGCCTGCGCGGTGCATGCCGGCGACGAAGTGATCGTGCTCGACCCTTGCTACGACTGCTACGAGCCCGCGATCGCGCTGGCCGGCGGGCGCGCCGTGCACATTCCGCTCAAGCTGCCGGATTTTTCCGTGGACTGGCAGCGCGTGCGCGACGAGATCACGCCGAAGACGCGGATGATCATGGTCAACAGCCCGCACAATCCGTCAGGCGCGGTGTTCACCGAAGCCGACCTGGATGCGCTTGCGGAAATCGCCACGCAACACGGCTTGCTGGTGATTTCAGACGAGGTGTACGAACACATCATCTACGACGGCCGCACCCACCTCAGCGTGTCGCGCCGCCCCGAGCTGGCCGAACGCAGCTTCGTGATCTCGTCGTTCGGCAAGACCTGGCACTGCACCGGCTGGAAGGTCGGCTATTGCGTCGCGCCGAAGCCGCTCACGGCCGAATTCCGCAAGGTGCACCAGTACCTGACCTTCTGCACGTTCCATCCGGCGCAGTGCGCGTTCGCCGAGGTGATGGAAAGTGATCCCCAACACGCGCAAAATCTCGCAGGCTTCTATCAGGACAAGCGCGACCGCTTTCGCGAATTGCTGGCGGATTCGCGATTCAAGCTGCCCGACGTCCATGGCGGCTATTTCCAGTTGGCGGATTATTCCGCGATCCGCGACACCGACGATTTGAATTTCTGCGAGTGGATGGTGCGCGAAGCGGGCGTGGCCGCGATTCCGGTGTCGGCGTTCTACGAAACCGCGCCGGATGCGAAACTGGTGCGGTTCTGTTTCGCCAAGAACGACGAAACGCTGCAGGCGGCCGCGGAACGTTTGTGCAAGCTGTGATATGAGAAGCAGCTTTGGCACGGATCAGCGCGGATGAACACAGATGAAGTTTTTGATGGGTGCCCATCCGCGTCTATCCGTGTCTGAAGAATTCATTGCTTTTTACGGTGGTGGACTGAATGCAACCGCTGAGAGTTTCGCTCGTCCAGGGTGCCACGCGCTGGCATGACCCGGCTGGCAACCGTGAGTACTACGGCTCGCTGATAGCGCCGCTGGCGGGGCAAACCGATCTGGTGGTGTTGCCGGAAACCTTCACCAGCGGCTTCTCCAACGAGGCCATCCACAACGCCGAAACCATGGATGGCCCGACCGTCACATGGCTGCGCGAACAATCGCGCAAGCTCGATGCCGCGGTCACCGGCAGCGTGCAGTTGCGGGTGGGCGATGGCCAGGCTTCCGACAAGGTGTTCAACCGGTTGCTGTTCGTGACGCCGGATGGCGAGGTGCGGTACTACGACAAGCGCCACCTGTTCCGCTACGCCGACGAGCACAAGCGTTACGCCGCCGGACGCGAACGGCTGATCGTCGAATGGAAGGGCTGGAAGATCTGTCCGCTGGTCTGCTACGACCTGCGCTTCCCGGTGTTCTCGCGCAACGGCCATGACGCGCAACGCGGCTTCGATTACGATCTCGTGTTGTTCGTTGCCAACTGGCCCGCCGCGCGCGCCCATGCGTGGCGTACGTTGTTGCGTGCCCGTGCCATCGAAAACCTGGGCTATTGCCTCGGCGTGAATCGCGTCGGCGTCGACGGCAACAGTTTGCCGTATGCGGGCGACAGCGCGGTGCTGGACTACCTGGGCCAGACGATGGCCGACTTGGGCGCGCAGGAACAAACCGTCACGGTCGCGCTCGACCCGGACACGCTCGCGACGTTTCGCGAGAAGTTTCCGGCGTGGATGGACGCCGACGCGTTCGAGTTGAAGTGATATTTTCCCTTCTCCCCTCGGGAGAAGGTGGCGCGCAGCGCCGGATGAGGGTTCGGTTCCGCGAGAAGAACAATTGACGAGTGTGCGGTGCGTCGGTAGCGCCGAACCCTCACCCCCAACCCCTCTCCCGGCGGGAGAGGGGAGTTACAGGATCGCGAGGACGTTTTCGGGCGGCCGGCCGATCGCGGCCTTGCCGTTCGCAAATATGATCGGACGTTCGATCAGGATCGGATGTGCCACCATCGCGGCGATGAGTTGCGTGCGGGTCAGCTCGGGATCATCGAGACCCAGTTCGACATAGACCGCTTCGCCCTTGCGCATCAGATCACGCGGTTGCATGGCCAGCAACTGCAACGCGCGTTCGATATCGGCGACGCCCGGCGGATTCTTCTGGTAGTCGACCACCGCGGATGCGATGCCGCGTCCCTGCAGCAGTTCCAGCGTACCGCGCGATTTGGAGCAACGCGGGTTGTGCCAGATGACGACCGTTGCGTTCGCAGGCATGGCGCAAGTTCTCCGGGGAATGGTCAACCGCCGGACGGGCCGTTGCCGCCGCGGTTGCCACCCCTGCCGCCGCCGCCACCACGACGCGGGCCACTACCGCTCCGGCCGCCCGGCCCGCTGCGGTTCTGGGCGCCACGACCGGGCCCGCTGCGATTCGGTCCACCACGGCTCGGTCCACCACGATTCTGTCCGCCGGCGGGACGCTTGTCGCCGGCAAACCATGTGCGCACCGAAGGCAATTCCTGGCCCGGCGCCACGCCGCGGCCCTTGCGGCGCTTCTGGTTTGCAGGCTTGTCGGGCTTCAGCACGTTGCCGTTGACTTCGCCGCGCGGCGGACCGCGTCGACGCTTGCCGCGGTTGGGAAAATCATCCGGACGGACGCGATCGAACGCGGTGAGTTCGCGCGCCTCGTCGTGGCGCACGCCGGTCCAGGCGTGCGGCGTGCTGCTGGTCGGGCGGATTTCGGTGACGCCGCGCGCTGCGCTGCGCTGATGCAGGACCGGCTTCAGAGTCAACGTCGGTTGCACCGGCCCCGCGCCCGCGAGTTCACGCAGCGACTTCACCGCGTCTTCGGCGAGCGCCTCGTTCTGGCCCGGGCGCAAACCCCGTGGCAACTCGATGCTGCCGTAGCGGATGCGTTTCAGGCGACTGACCAGCAGCCCCTGCGAATCCCACAGGCGGCGCACCTCGCGGTTGCGGCCTTCGTGCAGCACCACGCGGAACCAGCAGTGGCTGCCGCCGCGGCTGACCACATGGATTTCATCGAAGCGCGCCGGGCCGTCTTCCAGTTCGACGCCGGCTTTCAGTTTCTCCAGCATCTCGTCCGGTACTTCGCCGTGCACGCGGCACAGGTATTCGCGTTCGAGTTCGTGGCTGGGATGCATCAGCACGTTGGCGAGTTCGCCGTCGGTGGTCAGCAGCAACAGGCCGGTGGTGTTGACGTCGAGCCGTCCCACCGAAATCCAGCGCGAACCTTTCAACTGCGGCAGGTTTTCGAACACGGTCGGGCGGCCTTCCGGATCGTCGCGCGTGGTCAGCTCGCCCTCGGGCTTGTGGTACATCAGCACCTGCGCGTGTTCGTGATGGTCGGTCGCGACGATGAATTGCTTGCGGTCGACCTCTACGCGATCGCCCGCACGCACGCTGGAGCCGGTCTGCGCGGCTTGCCCGTTGACCAGGATTTCGGCCTCGGCGATCCGCTGTTCCAGCAGCCGTCGCGAACCCAGTCCGGCGTTCGCGAGGACCTTGTGCAGGCGTTCCTCCAGTGCGCCGCCGTCGGCTTGGGCGGCCGCCCGTTTCAGGGTCAGCAGGGAACGTGGGTTGGAACTCATGCGGCATCCTCGGTCGTGCTTGGTGTATCGGCCGGGGCAGCGCCCTCGGCGTCGGCGGGTGGATCGGAAGGGTTCGTGGCGTCGTTCGGCGCGGTTTCGGGTTCGGGCGCCAGTGCGAGTTGTGGATCGGGATCGGCGATTTCGCGGATTTCCGCAAGGGTCGGCAGTTGATCCAGCGACTTCAGATTGAAGTAATCGAGGAACTGGCGAGTGGTGCCGAACAGCGCCGGTTTGCCGGGGACGTCGCGGTAGCCCACCACACGAATCCACTCGCGTTCTTCCAGCGTGCGGATGATGCTGGTGGCGACGGTGACGCCGCGGACCTGCTCAATTTCGCCGCGCGTGATCGGCTGGCGATAGGCGATCAGCGCCAGGGTTTCCAGCAATGCGCGCGAATACTTGGTCTGGCGCTCCGCCCACAGGCGTGCGACCCAGGGATGCACGGCCTCGCGCACCTGATAGCGAAAACCGGAGGCGACTTCCACCAGCTCGATGCCGCGACCTTCGCAAGTCTGCGTCAGTGTCTCTATGGCGCGCGCGAGGTCTTCGTGCCCGACGCCGTCTTCTTCATGAAACAACGCTGCAAGCATCGGCAGCGTCAGCGGTTGCTGGGCCGCGAAGAGGGCGGCTTCCACGATGTTGTTGAGTTTTTCCTGTTCCACTTGATGTCTCGCTTTAGCGTGTCGAAAAGCAAGTCCGCAAATGAACGCAAACGCGAACAGGTGCAGGCGAGCTTTTCCATTTGCGCTCGTTCGCGCTCATTCGCGAACCGATGCGCTTTTCCTCGACTTCATTCAGTCCGCGGTTTCCGCGGTGGCCAGCGCCTTGAGGTAAATCGGCGCCAGCGGCGCTTCCTGCATGATCTCGATCAGGCGATCCTTGGCCAGTTCGAGCAGCGACAGGAAGGTCACGACCACCCCCAACTTGCCTTCCGACACTTCGAACAGGCTTTCGAAGCGATGAAACGTGCCGTCGCCCAGCTTGCGCAGGACGTCGCCCATCCGTTGGCGCACCGACAGCGGCTCGCGTTCGACCGCGTGGTGGCCGTACAACTCGGCGCGGTGCAGCACGTCGCGCAGCGCCAGCAGCATCTCGCGCAAGTCCACCACGGGCGGTACCTTCACCACCGCGCGATCGGGCACGAATGCCTGCGCGTTGTCGAGGTCGCGCTCCATGCGCGGCAGCGTGTCGATGTCTTCGGCCGCCTTCTTGAAACGTTCGTATTCCTGCAGGCGGCGCACCAGTTCTGCGCGCGGGTCTTCCTCGATGCCTTCCTCCTGCGGCGGCCGTGGCAGCAGCAGGCGGGATTTGATCTCGGCGAGGATCGCGGCCATGACCAGATACTCGGCCGCAAGCTCCAGCCGCATCTCCTGCATCACGTCGATGTAGTCCATGTACTGCCGGGTGATCTCGGCGACCGGAATGTCGAGGATGTTGAGGTTCTGGCGCCGGATCAGGTACAGCAAAAGATCAAGCGGTCCCTCGAAGGCTTCCAGGATCACTTCCAGAGCGTCGGGCGGGATGTAGAGATCCTGCGGAATCTGCAGCACGGGTTGGCCGTGTACCACCGCCAACGGCATTTCCTGCTGTCGCGGGCTCTCGGCGCCGGATGGCGGAGCTTGCACGCTGGGTGCGATTTCGGTTGGCAGTGGTTCGCTGCTCATTCGGCACTTGTCTGAAGCGGATCGCCGGCACGCTCGCCACGGATCCGCGAAATTGCGAAGGTCACCCTTGCGGGTTATGGCTCGGGCGCGGTTCCACCGGAAACCGCCATGCCCGTCGTTCGGGCGCGTCGAAATCGGTGTCGGCCCTGAATCGGATTACGTCAGACCCAATTACATCCGGCTCGGCACGCAACTTCGCGCCGGCTCGTGCAGCATGGAACCCGGTTGGTGCTGTCAGTGTCTCGCGCGTCACGAATCGGAGAGCCCCGAAATCCCGTATTCGCAAGCGAGGAACTGCAACTGGACGAGGCCAGTCGCGGCTGCGGTCGGCGCCGCGAATGGGCCGGTGAATTCCGCACCGACCGTACGCCGCTTAGAGTAAGGCCGAATGACCGCCAAGTCCAGAGGGCGAGACGGAAAGGTTGGCCCGTATCTTGCTTTGGAGACAGGGGAGTGTAGGGTAGGGGTACCGCCGATTTCGCGGCGGCAGGCACGACGAGGTGACAGGGGAATGTTCGACGTGGTGAGCGACCACAAACTGGATCCGACCGCCGACGGTCACGTGCGGCACGCGCGCATGGTGCGCCAGACCGCGGTGTTGATGAGCCGTCGCGGCGACGTGTGGCAGACCGATCTCGCAGATATCTCGGCGACCGGCGTCAGGTTGTCGCGTCCTACTGAATGGCACGGCCAGGCGGGCGAGGTCTGGGTACTGGACATGCTGTTCGGCGACGACATCAACGTCCACGTGATGGCCGAGGTGGTGCGCGTCACGACGAAACACATCGCGCTGGCATTCGCGCGCATTCCGGAGGAGGCGCAGCCGGCGCTGTGGTCCCTGCTGGGAGGCTACGCCGACACGCTGGAGCCGTGGGATGACGACACCGATCCCGCCGATTCGTATTGAGCGGAACGGCATGAACGAACGAGGCGGCCGATGGGCCGCCTCTTCTTTTCGTGAGCGTGGATCAGTGATGCTGGTCGTTGCCGTTCTTCTTTTTGTCGTGGTGCCCGTTGTCGCCATGCGAGGCAGGTGGGCGATGGTCCTGCCGGGATTTCGCGCGACTGGCTTGGGGCGGCGGGTTGGCGCGCTGCGGGCGGACCGCTGGCGCGTGTCGCGACGCGGGTTGCTCGCGTTGGCGCGTCATCGATTGCTCGCGTGCATGCCGAGGCGCCGGCCAGTTGCTGCGGTCGCGGTTCGGCGCTTCCATGACGCGGTGTTCCCGGCTCGGTGCCGGCGTCGATGTCCGATCGCGATGCGGCGCATTGACCGGGGCGCGATTGTCGTGGCCAGGGGCGGCGACGGTTGCATGCGCTCGCGGTGCCGCGACCATGCGGCTGTGCTGCGCAGACGACTTGGTCACTGCATGGGTTCCCTCGAAACGCCCCGCACGCTGGGTCGCGAAAACCGCGGGATGCCCCCGGTTCGACTTGAAACGCTGCGCCGGATCGCGCAGCGCCTTGTCGCGCTGCTGCACCTGGAACTGCGTCGGCGACACGCGGTGTTGATTGGCGTACGAACGCTGCGTGGCCGTCGGTCGCGCACTGAGACCGCCGCGTCCGCCGTTGTAGCTGGTCCGGTTCACATGCACGTTGTTGATGACGGTCCTGTCCACGTACACGTTGCGGACGTTGGTGACGTTCACGTTGCTGACGGCGCGGTTGTAATAGAAGTGATCGCCGCGCCAGCGGCCGCCCGCGTAACCGGAGCCGAAATAGCCGTAGCCGTAATTGACGCCACCATAGAATCCGACGTGCGTGCCCCAGTAGCCGGCGTGCCAGCGGTAATAGCCTTCCGACCAGCCCCACCAGCCCGGTGTCCACAACAGCCCGACCTGGGGCGGCATCACCCAGGTGCCGGGCACCCAGTAGTAATCGTTGTACGAGGGATCCCAGGCCCAGTAACCCGGTGTCCAGATGTAGCCTGGACCCGGCACGACGGGCTGCGCATAGACGGGCAACACCGGCGGCGGAACGCCAACGGAAATGCCGATGCCGATATTGACAGCGGCTTGGGCGGGCGGCGGCAGCGCCAGCATGGGCGAGGCCATCAGACCTGCAACGAGCAACGTTGTCGCGATGTGTTTCACGGTGAGTTCTCCGAATGGGCCGAAGCTGGCCCCAACACTTTGAACGCGTTCCCGCACCTGTTGTTGACGTGCGCAGCATGGTCGGTCGTGGACCGTTCATCGAAAATTGGGCGACGATTCAGCCTTGGCCTCCAGCCATCGATGCGACGCGATCGATCGTATCCCGCAACGATGCCCTTCAGGCGCGCTTCGGCTCCCGCTTCTTTTCCTCGTCGCGCAACTCGCGCCGCAGGATCTTGCCCACGTTGCTCTTGGGCAATTCCTTGCGGAACTCGATGTACTTGGGACGCTTGTAGCCGGTCAGTTGATTGTGGCAATACTGCTTCAATGCCGCTTCGGTGAGCGCGGGGTCCTTCTTTACCACGAACAGTTTCACCACCTCGCCCGAATGTTCGTCGGGCACCCCGATCGCTGCGACTTCCAGCACGCCAGGATGGTGCGCGACCACGTCTTCGATCTCGTTCGGATACACGTTGAAACCGGAGACCAGGATCATGTCTTTCTTGCGATCGACGATGTAGAGAAGGCCGTTTTCGTCCATTCGCGCGATGTCGCCGGTGCGCAGCCAGCCGTCGGCGTCCATCACCTTGGCCGTTTCCTCGGGACGGTTCCAGTAGCCCTTCATCACCTGTGGTCCGCGCACGCAGAGTTCGCCGGGCTGGCCGGCTGCGGCATCGCGATCGTCATCGTCGCGCAGCGCGACATCGGTCGAAGGCAGCGGCATGCCGATCGAACCGGTGTAATCCTTGATGTCCAGCGGGTTGGCCGTCACGACAGGCGAGGTTTCAGTCAGGCCATAGCCTTCGATCAGCGGTATGCCGGTAGCCTTCTTCCAGCGCTCGGCCACCGCACGTTGCACCGCCATGCCGCCGGCCAATGCGAACTTCACCCGCGAGCAATCGACCGAACCGAAATCCGGATGATTGAGGAGGGCGTTATAGAGCGTGTTGACGCCGGTGATCGCACTCCAGCGCGACTTCTTCAGCGTCTTCACGAAGGCCGGAATGTCGCGGGGATTGGTGATCAGCACGTTCTCGCCACCGAAATACACCATCAGGATCGCATTCACCGTCAGCGAAAAGATGTGATACAGCGGCAACGCGGTGACGATCTGTTCTTCGCCTTGCGTGAACAGATCACCCACCCACGCGGCGAGCTGCAGCGTGTTCGCGACCATGTTGCCGTGGGTCAGCATCGCGCCCTTGGCGACGCCGGTGGTGCCGCCGGTGTATTGCAGGAACGCGATGTCATCATGGCCGAGTCGGGTGGTCGGCACCTGCATGGTGGCGCCCCGACGCAGCACGTCGCCGAACCGGAGATGGCCCGGCAGCGACCAGCGCGGCACCATCTTCTTGATGTGCTTCACCGCGAAACTTATCAGCGGCCCTTTCGGAAAACCGAGCTGGTCACCGATCGGAGTGACGATCACGTGCTCGATGCGCGTATTGCCGATCGCCTCCTGCAGCGTCACGGCGAAGTTCTCCAGCACCACGATGCTGGTCGCGCCGGAATCTTCGAGTTGGTGCTGCAGTTCGCGTGCCGTGTAGAGCGGATTGACGTTGACCACCGTCAAGCCCGCGCGCAACGCACCGAACAACGCGATGGGATACTGCAACACGTTGGGCAGCATGATCGCGAGGCGGTCGCCCTTGCCGAGCTTCCATTCGCTCGCAAGGAAGGCCGCGAAGCGCGCGCTCTGCCGGTCCAGTTCGGTCCAGGTCAGCGTGACGCCGAAACTCGAATAAGCCGGACGCCGCGGATGGCGGGCGCAAGCCGTTTCGAACATCGCGACGATCGAGGCATGCGCGCTGGCATCGATTTCGGCAGGCACGCCGGGCGGGTAGTGGGCGAGCCAAGGACTCGGATCGGCCATGTGTTCCCTCCTGTGCGGTTTCGCGGAGTTGCGCGAACTAATTGCATTGGACACGATATGGGTGAAAGCGGCAAGCTGCGTTGCCACATTTTCGACATGGGGAAATCCGCGTGAACACCATCGCAAGTCCCGCTTGGCCGTTCCGTGCACGTAAGCGTCACGTCGCATATGCGACGGCGTTGGCACTGCTGGTATGGACGTTCGCGGGCTGTCACCGCGCGCCAGCCGAGCAGCAGGTCCGCAAGGCGATCGATGCGGTGGCCGTGGCCGCGCGCGCCAATGACACGCATGGCGTGCTCGATCTCGTGAGTGATGACTTCACCGGCAACGAGGGCGCGCTGGACCGTCGTGGCCTGCGTCAGTTGCTTGCAGTGCGTGCCCTGCGCCAGGACAAGACCGGCGTGCTGGTCGGACCGGTTTCATTCGAGCACCGCGGCGAACGCATCGTCGCGAAGTTCAACCTGGTGCTGACGGGCGGCAAGCCGGGCGACCTGCTGCCCGACCAATCCGCCGTCTACGCGATGACGACCGCGTGGCGGCGCGAAGGCGGCGAGTGGAAGTGCTACAGCGCGAGCTGGTCGCGATAAGGGCGAGCGCCGTGGTTGGCGCGAGTCAATCTGCCTTTCTCCGGCCAAAGCAGATTCCGGATCGCCGCCTGCGCGGCGTCCGGAATGACGAGCAGGACAAAACCGGGGCAGCCCCGACTACGCCGCTTTTTTCGCCAAATCGCGCAGCACGTACTGCAGGATGCCGCCGTGCTTGTAGAAGTCGCGTTCCTTGGGCGTCAGCAGCATCACGTGCACGTCGAACTCTGTCTTCTTGCCGTCTTTCGCCGTCGCGGTCACGTGCGCCCATTTGGCGTCGCCGCCGTCGAGCCCGGTGATCGCGAAGGTTTCCTTGCCGGTCAAGCCGAGCGACGGCGCGTTTTCGCCTTCCTTGAACTGCAGCGGCAGCACGCCCATGCCGACCAGGTTCGAACGATGGATGCGCTCGAAACTTTCGGCGATCACGGCCTCGATGCCGAGCAGCAGCGTGCCCTTGGCCGCCCAGTCGCGTGACGAACCAGTGCCGTATTCCTTGCCCGCGATCACGATCAGCGGCGTCTTTGCGGACTTGTACTTCATCGCGGCGTCGTAGATCGACATTTGCGCGCCGCTGGGCACGTGCATCGTGAAGCCGCCCTCAACGCCGTCAAGCAGGCGATTCTTGATGCGGATGTTGGCGAAGGTGCCGCGCACCATCACGTCGTCGTTGCCGCGCCGCGAGCCGTACGAATTGAAATCCTTCGGCTGGACGCCGCGTTCCATCAGGTACTTGCCGGCAGGCGAGTCCTTCTTGATCGCGCCGGCGGGCGAGATGTGGTCGGTGGTGATGGAATCGCCGAACAGGCCGATGCAATAAGCACCGCTGATGTCCTGGTGCTTCGGCAGCTCCATCGTCATGCCTTCGAAGTAGGGCGGGTTCTTGATGTAGGTGGATTTCTCGTCCCACGCGTACTGGTCGCCCTCGGGCACTTCCACCGCGTTCCATTCCTTGCTGCCCTTGAAGACGTCGGCGTAATTCTTGGAGAACATGCCGGCATTGACGGAGCGCGCGACCAGATCGGCGATTTCCTTGTTGCTGGGCCAGATGTCCTTGAGGTACACATCCTTGCCGTTTTTGTCCTTGCCGAGCGAATGCTTCGACAAGTCGATGTCGATGGTGCCGGCAATCGCGAACGCCACCACCAGCGGCGGCGAGGCGAGATAATTCATCTTCACTTCGGAATGGATGCGGCCTTCGAAGTTGCGGTTGCCTGACAGCACCGCCGCGACCGCGAAATCATTGTCGGTTACGCGCTTGCTGACGTCTTCGGGCAGCGGGCCCGAGTTGCCGATGCAAGTGGTGCAGCCATAGCCCACCAGATAAAAACCGAGCTTCTGCAGGTCCTTCATCAGGCCCGTGGCTTCGAGGTAATCCGTGACGACCTTGGAGCCGGGCGCCAGCGAGGTCTTGACCCACGGCTTGGGCTTCAAACCACGCGCCGCGGCCTTGCGCGCCAGCAGGCCGGCGCCGATCATCACCGCGGGGTTCGAGGTGTTGGTGCAGGACGTGATCGCCGCGATCACCACCGAGCCGTCTTCCAGTTCGCAGTGCTCGATGTGGGGGCACACTTCCGGTGAGGGCTCACTTTGGCTTTCGGAGCGACCGACGGCGGTGCTGCCGCCTTCGTTCAAAAAGCGCTCCTTCTGCTTGTCCCAGCGGGTGTCGGTCTTGCCGGAATTGAGCGCGTCCATCGCGGCGCGATAGCTCTGGCGCATGTCGGTGAGCAGCACGCGATCCTGCGGGCGCTTGGGACCAGCCAGCGACGGCTTGACGTCGCCGAGATCCAGTTCGACCACTGTGCTGAATTCCGCCGGCGGCGTGTTTTCGTCGTGCCACATGCCCTGCGCCTTGGCGTAGGTCTCGATCAGTTCGATGTGCTTCGGATCGCGGCCGGACAGGTGCAGGTAATTGAGCGATTCCTTGTCGATCGGGCAAATCGCGCAGGTCGCGCCGTATTCGGGCGACATGTTGCCGAGGGTGGCGCGGTCGGCCAGCGGCAGGTGTTGCAGGCCGGGGCCGAAGAACTCCACGAACTTGCCGACCACGCCGTGCTTGCGCAGCATCTGGGTGACGGTCAGTACCAGGTCGGTCGCGGTCGCGCCTTCCGGCAGCTTGCCGGTGAACTTGAAGCCGACCACCTGCGGAATCAGCATCGAGGATGGCTGGCCCAGCATCGCGGCCTCGGCTTCGATGCCGCCCACGCCCCAGCCCAATACGCCGAGGCCGTTGACCATGGTGGTGTGCGAGTCGGTGCCGAACAGCGTATCGGGAAACGCCCAGGTCTTGCCTTCGATGTCGCGCGTCATCACCACGCGCGAGAGATATTCCAGGTTCACCTGATGCACGATGCCGGTCGCGGGCGGCACCACCTTGAAATCGTCCAGCGCCTTCTGGCCCCAGCGCAGGAATGCGTAGCGTTCATGGTTGCGCTGGAATTCGATTTCGGCGTTGCGGGCCAGCGCGTCGGCTTCGCCGAACACGTCCACCTGCACCGAATGGTCGATCACCAGTTCCGCGGGCGAGAGCGGATTGATCTTCTTGGGATCGCCGCCCAGGCTCACCATCGCGTCACGCATCGCGGCGAGATCCACCACGCACGGCACGCCGGTGAAATCCTGCAACACCACGCGCGCCGGCAGGAAGGAGATTTCGGTGGAAGGCTCGGCTTTCGGATCCCAGTTCAACACCGCTTCGATCTGGGCCTTGGTGACTTCAATGCCGTCTTCGTTGCGCAGCAGGTTTTCCAGCAGGATCTTCATCGAGTAGGGCAGGCGCTTGATGTCATGCTGCTTGCCAAGCTTCGCGAAACTGGCGATCTGGTAAGACTTGCCGCCGACGCTGAGGGTGTCGCGAATCCCGAACGAGTCTTGCATGATGTTCTCCTTGTGGCCGCGCAGCGCGTGGTTTGCGCGGGATGGCATCGAATGGACCGCCTATTATCGCGCAAACGCCGTTTTGCTGCCGGTGGCAGGCGCCTCGGCGACGATGAAGGAGCGTGCTGCTACAGTCGCACGCCTGATGTTCCGGACGCCCGAATCCGCGCGCAGCGCTTGTCGAGACCGCGCTGCCGGGTTGGCGCAGACACTGGGGGCAAGCTGGACCGATGACTTCGCCTATCCGCCTGTTCCTGCGCATCTACGAGAAGTGGAAGCGCGACACGCTCTACGAAGGTGACTTCCGGCCCAGCATCAGCATTATCAAGCTCTCCTTCATCGCCCTGTTCATCGGCGGGGCGGCGGCGGTCATCGCGTGGATCCTGTACCGGCTGATCGGGCTGGTGACGCACATTGCTTTCGCCGGGCAATGGAACTTCGATTTCGTCCAGCCGGCCGCGCTGCATGCACCGTGGTGGGTGATCATCCTGGCGCCCGTGGTCGGTGGCCTGATCATCGGCTTCATGGCGCGCTACGGCACCGAGCGCATCCGCGGGCATGGCATTCCGGAGGCGCTGGAAGCCATCCTGTTCCGTCGCAGCAAGATGATGGCCAAGGTCGCGATCCTGAAACCGATCTCGTCGGCGATCGCGATCGGCACCGGCGGCCCGTTCGGTGCCGAAGGCCCGATCATCATGACCGGCGGCGCGGTCGGTTCGCTGATCGGGCAGGTGTTTTCGCTGACCTCGATCGAGCGGCGCACGCTGCTGGTGGCCGGTGCCTGCGCCGGCATGTCCGCAACCTTCGCGACGCCGATCGCGGCGACGCTGGTCGGCGTCGAGATGCTGCTGTTCGAGATGCGTCCGCGCAGCACCATTCCGGTTGCGGTCGCGTGCTTTGTCGCGGCGGTGTTGCGGCCGTTCCTGATCGGACACGGGCCGCTGTTTCCGATCGCGATCCAGTTCCATCTCGACATCGCGGAATTCGGCATGGCCGCCGTCAGCGGATTGATGGCCGGGCTGCTGGCGACGGCGGTGACGTTCCTCGTCTACAAGGTCGAAGATGGCTACCGCAAGCTGCCGATCCACTGGATGTGGTGGCCGGCGATCGGTGCCCTGGTGGTCGGCATCGGCGGCGTGATCGACCCGCAGACACTGGGCGTCGGCTACGACATCATCTATCAACTGTTGACGGGCAAGATCGTTGGCAGCGCGATCGTCATCTTCATGATCGTCAAGGCGCTGATCTGGATCGTGTACCTGAGTTCGGGCACCTCGGGTGGCACGCTGGCGCCCTTGCTGGCGCTGGGCGCGGGGCTGGGCGGGCTGGAAGCCATGATCTTCCCCGGCCCGTACCCGCTGCTGTGGCCATTGCTCGGCATGGGCGCGATGCTGGCCGCCGTGATGCGGATGCCGTTCACGTCGATCCTGTTCGCGCTGGAACTCACCGGCAACGCGAGCATGCTGCCGGCGCTCCTGATCACCTGCACCACGGCCTACGGCGCGAGCGTGTTCCTGATGAAGCGCTCCATCCTCACCGAGAAAATCGCGCGCCGCGGCTTGAACATCTTTCGTCCGTACACGCTCAATCGGCTCGAGTACATGACCGTGAAAGAGGTAATGACGCGCGAGGTCATCACGGCGCCCGCGGACATCACGGTGAAAGCCCTGCACGACCAGTATTTCGGAACCGAACAAAGGCATCGTGCCTATCCGGTGGTGGATGCGGAAGGCACCTTGCTGGGTATCGCCGATCGCGCGCGTTTGCGCGAGTGGCTGGAAAGCGACGGCGCCGGAGCGGTGCAATTATCCGACCTGATGAGCGGTGATCCGGTAGTCGCCTTTCCCGAGGAAAGCTGCCAGAGCATCGCGATTCGCATGGCGGTGGAAAAGCGTGACCGCATCCCGGTGGTCAGCCGCGATACCCACCGACTCCTCGGCATCGTCACCCGCTACGACCTGCTCACACCTTACGAGCAGACCCATAACGAGGAACTGCTGCGCGAACGGGTGTTTCGCGCGCGCGGGCATACATGAGCTGCTTCGCAGGTTGGGCCGAGCGCGGCGAAGCCCAATGAGTGGCGACCCGTTGAGAAATGTTGGGCTTCCGCCGGTGGAGCTGGGGTCAGCCCAGCCTGCAAATTCGATTATTGCTTTCGACGGGCCCGATCGTCACCCGCGCAATGCCACCCCTGTCAGCATCCCCCGCGCGATCATCACTTCGCGTTTGGGTCGCAGCAGCAGATGTCGGCGCCTGCCGCCGAGTTGGCGCCACAGCACCGCCGCCCGAACCGCGGCGAGCAGCAGCGCGCGGACGCGTTGCGCCTTCGCTGGTTGCTGCAGGTACAACGGATTGCCAACGACGGTGATGCGGGGTTTCAGGCCGGACAGGTTGGCGCAATAGAGATCGGCAAGGCGCGCGAGGATGGTGGGGTGGGTGACGGGAAAGTGCTGCAGTTGGCGCTGCATGCCGGCCAGTCCCTCACCGAGTCCCAGATTGAGGGCCGGATGGCGGGCCAGGCTGCGTTCCAGCTTCATCACGTTGATCAGCATGTGGAACAGTGGCAGGTCGCGATCATTGCCTTCGACCTGTTCCACCAGCACGCGCAGGCCTCGGCGCACACCCTGATTGCCGCCGAACACATCGGATGCGCTGTCCGATTCCAGCTTGAATACGCTGGCGAGGCTGGCTTCCAGGGCTTCGCTATCGCAGTCGCCTTCGCGCGCGAGATCGCGCACCAGCGACAAAGCCTGGAACACGCCCGCCAACGCCAGCACGCGCGATTCCCTCATGCCGCGCCCCCGATCTGCGGCGCGTCGGTACGCTCGATCACGGCGCCACCCAGACATTCCTCGCCCGCGTAGAAGACCACCGATTGACCGGGGGCCACCGCGCGTTGCGTGACGTCGAAACGAACGATGCAGCGGGCGCCCTCGACTTCGACATGGCACGCCTGCGGCGGTTGGCGGTAGCGTGTCATCGCGGTGCAGTCGAACGACGCGGCGGGTGGATCGCCCGCAATCCAATGGGTGCCGGCGGCGCTGAGCTCACGGGATTGGAGCCACCGGCTGTCGTGGCCCTGGTCGACGTAGACCACGTTGGCTGCAACATCTTTGCCGACCACGTACCACGGCTCGCCGCTGCCACCGGCACGGCCGCCGATGTGGAGCCCCGAACGCTGGCCCGGCGTGTAGAACATCGCGCCCTGGTGCTCCCCCAGCGCGCGTCCGTCCGGCCGACGCAGTTCGCCCGGCTGGGCCGGCAGATAGGTCGACAGAAAGGCGCGGAAGTCACGCTCGCCGATGAAACAGATGCCGGTGGAGTCTTTTTTCGCTGCGACGGGCAGGCCCGCGTCCTCCGCCATCCTGCGCACGTTGGTCTTGTGCAGGTCGCCCAGCGGAAACAATGCCGCGCCGAGTTGATCCTGGTCCAGCATGTGCAGGAAATAGGTCTGGTCCTTGGAGCGGTCGCAGGCGCGCAGCAGTCGCCAGCGGCCGTCGACGGATTCATTCCTTGCGTAGTGCCCCGTCGCGATTTTTTCGGCGCCGTCTGCGCGCGCCGCGGCCAGGAACGTGCCGAACTTGATCTCACGGTTGCACAGCACGTCCGGGTTGGGCGTGCGGCCGACGCGGTATTCGTCCAGAAAAAGCGCGAATACCCGTTCGCGGTATTCGGCCGCGAAGTTGGCGCTTCGGAACGCAATGCCCAGTTTCGCGCACACCGCCAAGGCGTCCTTGCGATCGGCATCGGCGTGGCACCCGGACTCCGGATCATCGTCTTCCCAGTTCAGCATGAAAAATCCTGAAACCTCGTGACCGGCGCGCTTCAGCAACAGGGCAGTCACGGATGAATCGACGCCGCCCGACATGCCCACCGTGATGCGCACGTTCAATCGCTCCGGCGGCGCAGCAGCGAGCGCAGCGTCGAGAGCGGCAGGCGCTGGCCGGCCAGCCAGTCCTCGATGGTGGTCAGCACCAGCGGACTGCGTAGTCGCGATGCGTGGGCGGCGATGTCGGCGTAACTCATCCACAGCGCACGGGTGATGCCCGCATCGAGCGGGAGTTCGGGATGATGCTTCACGGGGTGTCCGGCGAAGGCAAATCGCACGATGTGGTGGTCGTGCACCGGGCTATGCCATTGCTGCACGCCGATCAAGTGATCCAGCGCGACTTCCCAGCCGGTTTCCTCCAGCGTCTCCCGGCAGGCGGCCGAGGCCAGCGTTTCGTCGTCTTCCAGGTGGCCGGCGGGTTGGTTGATGCGCAGCTCGCCGCGGATGTCTTCCTCCACCATCAGGAATCGGTCGCCGTCGGCGATCACGCAGGCTACGGTGACGTGCGGGCACCAGATGGCTTCCCGTTCGGGCGCGGTTGTCGGTTCGTCCATAATTTCTGCTACTGGAAATTCCATCATTTTGCCATCATCTGATGTGACGTTCTGCCATCGCTTGCCTGCGGTGCCAGGCATATACTCGGGCCGAAGGACCGAAGATCGATGACACCGGGAAAAACCGCCGACAACGAAACCGAACGCGAACATGGCGTGGTGGTCGAAACCAGCCGGCCGGAAGCGGCACGACCGCCGCTTTATCAGGTGGTGCTGCTGAACGACGACTACACGCCGATGGAATTCGTGGTTGTGGTGCTGGAGACGTTTTTCAACATGGCGCGCGAACGTGCAACCCAGGTGATGTTGCACGTCCACACGCGGGGCAAGGGCGTTTGTGGCGTGTTCAGCCGCGAAGTCGCAGAAAGCAAGGTGGCTCAGGTGAACGAATTCTCGCGCGTCCACCAGCACCCGCTGCTCTGCACGATGGAAAAGTTGTAACCGTCCCCATATCGGGGATAAGGAGAACCCTGATTGATCGGGTTCGCGCGGCGCAGGATGCGCCGCACGCGGATCGAATGCCGTAGCATTTGATCCGTCGAAGCCGGGTCCGGACATGTGCCGGACTCGGCGAGCCCTGACAGATCCCGGATGGATTTGTTCAGGGCTTCGAAAGAGATCCCGGAGACCCCAAGCAATGTTCAGCAAGGACCTCGAATACACCATCGGCCAGTGCTACAAGGAGGCCCGCGAGCAGCGCCACGAGTTCATGACCGTGGAACATCTGCTGCTTGCGCTGCTGGCCAACCCCACGGCGGCGGCCGTCCTGCGCGGCTGCGGCGCCGACATCGAAAAACTCGCCAAAGACCTTCGCTCGATCATCACCGAAACCGTGCCGGTGCTGCCCTCGGGCGACGAGCGCGACACGCAGCCCACGCTGGGTTTCCAGCGCGTGCTGCAGCGCGCCGTGTACCACGTGCAATCCTCGGGCCGGAAGGAAGTGACCGGCGCGAATGTCCTCGTCGCGATCTTCGGCGAGAAGGATTCACACGCCGTGTACTTCCTGCACCAGCAGGAGGTGGAACGGCTGGACGTCGTCAATTACGTCTCGCATGGCATTGCCAAGATCGGCCATGAATCCGATACCGCGCCCGCGGCCGGCGATGCCGGTACGGAAGCCGAGCCTGAAGGCAAGGACAAGGACAACGCGCTGGTCGAATACGCGACCAATCTCAACGAACGCGCCGTCGAGGGCAAGATCGACCCGCTGATCGGCCGTGAAGAAGAGGTGGAGCGCACGATCCAGGTGCTGTGCCGCCGGCGCAAGAACAACCCGCTGTACGTCGGCGAATCCGGCGTGGGCAAGACCGCGCTCGCGGAAGGCCTGGCGCGCCGAATCGTCGAGGGCAAGGTGCCCGAGGTGCTGGAAGACGCGACAATCTGGGCGCTGGATCTGGGCGCGCTGGTCGCGGGCACCAAGTATCGCGGCGATTTCGAGAAGCGCCTGAAAGCCGTGATCGCGCAACTCAAGAAGGATCCGAAGGCGATCCTGTTCGTCGATGAAATCCACACCATCATCGGTGCGGGTTCGGCGTCGGGTGGCACCATGGACGCCTCCAATCTGATCAAGCCGGTGCTGGCATCGGGCGAGCTGCGCTGCATCGGCTCGACCACCTTCCAGGAATTCCGCGGTGTGTTCGAGAAAGATCGCGCCTTGGCGCGGCGCTTCCAGAAAATCGACGTGGTCGAACCCACCGTGGCCGACAGCGTGGAAATCCTCAAAGGACTGAAGTCGCGCTTCGAGGAACACCACAGCGTCACCTACAGTGACGAGGCCTTGCAGGCTGCCGTGGACTTGTCCGTGAAGCACATTCCCGATCGGCTGCTGCCCGACAAGGCCATCGACGTGATCGACGAGGCCGGCGCGCATCAGCGCCTGCTGCCCGAGGACAAGCGCACGGGCAAGGTGGATGTGGGCGAGGTGGAGTACATCGTCGCGCGGATGGCGCGCATCCCGCAGAAGCAGGTGTCGGCTTCCGACCGCGACGTGCTGCGCAACCTCGACCGCAACCTCAAGATGGTGATCTTCGGACAGGACCAGGCCATCGACACACTGGCATCCGCGATCAAGATGGCGCGTTCCGGATTGGGCGATGCCAACAAGCCGATCGGCAACTTCCTGTTCGCAGGCCCGACCGGCGTCGGCAAGACCGAAGTCACCCGTCAGCTTGCGCTGCAGCTCGGCATCGAGTTGGTGCGCTTCGACATGTCCGAGTACATGGAGCCGCATTCGGTGTCGCGCCTGATCGGTGCGCCCCCGGGCTACGTCGGTTTCGACCAGGGCGGGTTGCTCACCGAGTCGGTCGTGAAGCACCCGCACTGCGTGCTGCTGCTGGACGAAATCGAAAAGGCGCATCCGGACCTGTTCAACATCCTGCTGCAGGTGATGGATCACGGCGTGCTCACCGACACCAACGGCCGCGAGGCGAATTTCCGCAACGTGATCCTGGTGATGACCACCAATGCCGGCGCGCGCCAGGCCGCACGACGCAGCATCGGGTTCCTCGAACAGGAACATGCGACGGACGCGATGGAAGTGATCCGCCGTATCTTCACGCCGGAGTTCCGCAATCGTCTGGATGCGGTGGTGCAGTTCAAGGCACTCGACTTCGAACACATCCTGCGCGTGGTCGACAAGTTCCTGATCGAACTGGAAGCGCAGTTGCAGGAGAAGCGCGTCAGCTTGAACGTCACCGCCGACGCTCGCCGCTGGCTGGCCGAACACGGCTTCGATACGCAGATGGGCGCGCGCCCGATGGCACGGTTGATCCAGGACAAGGTCAAACGTGCAATCGCCGACGAACTGTTGTTCGGCAAGCTCGCGGACGGCGGCAAGGTCAGCCTGGACGTACGCGACGGAGAATTGACCGTCGACACTGCATCGGCGGAGAAACTCCCCGCGGTCGTCGAATAGGGCGCGACTTCCAGGGTGCATCAAAGAAAACGGCGGCCACTGGTCGCCGTTTTCTTCCTTGCGAATGGAAAAGCCGCTGTCAACGCATACGGTAGGTGATGCGTCCCTTGGTCAGGTCGTAAGGCGTCATTTCCACCTTGACCTTGTCGCCGGTGAGAATGCGGATGTAGTGCTTGCGCATGCGGCCCGAAATGTGAGCAGTCACGACGTGCCCGTTTTCCAGTTGCACGCGGAACATGGTGTTGGGCAGGGTTTCCTGCACCGTACCTTCCATTTCGATGACGTCGTCTTTGGCCATGGGCTGCGCTGTGCGCGTGAAGGGGAACGGCACATTTTGCCACGAAGCGGCGGCTGGCGAAAGCGTGGGTCGAATTCGGCGCCGTCTCGCCCTGCAAAATGGCGCCGCAGACATCATCGATTGGCATAAGCTGCGCCTCGTTGGTGCGCTGCGTCATGCTACATTGGCGCGCTTTCGGCAAGGCACGCCATGCCATGCGCGTTGTTTGCGTCCATCCAGCCCGTGACCCCGTTTCCTGCGGAAATGGCCCGGTGCGCATCGGCAGTGCGCCGGACAACGACATCGTGCCGATCGGCATGGGCGTCGATCCGCACCATGCAACGATCACCGCCGATGCGCGCGGACTGGTGTTGGCGGTGCTGCGTGGCTGTCAGCGGGTGTACGTGAACGCGCGCGCGGTGCGCGAGCAGGCGCTGCTGCACCACGGCGATACCGTGACATTGGGCGCCAACAAATTCCTGGTGACGAGCGATGCCGCGCCGCCGCAGACGGATCGCGCAGACGCCAAGACGACATCGGCCGGCCAGGCCGTCCTGCGCATCGTGTCGGGTGCCGCATCGGGCCAGGCGCTCGCGGTGGGGCCGGAGTCGCGTTTGGGCGCCGGCAGCCGCCACTTCGGCGAACTGGCGTACGGGTGCCGTATCGCACAGTATGCCGAGGAATTGATCTTCGAATCCGACAGTGCCGCGCCGCGCATCAATGGCTGGCGCTGCAATCGCGTGCGACTGTCGCCGGGCGACCAGATCGTGCTGGGCGAACATCGCCTCCTGGTGGAAGCGCCGGGGCTGCAATACGCCGCACACCTCGCGTCGCTGCCGCCACCGCCGGTAGCGGTTGCCGAAGCGCCACCCGCGCCGCCAGCGTCCGCGCCCACCGAAATCTGGTGGCTGATCGCAGCAGCAGCCCTGCTGGCCGTGATCATCGCGCTGTTCCTGTATTTCAGGTGGTAACGCGAAACCCGTTCCAACCCCTCAGGTGAGTCGAATGTCGCGAGCATGGAATTTCAGTGCCGGCCCGGCCGCGTTGCCGGAAGACGTGTTGAAGCGCGCCCAGGCGGAACTGCTGGAATGGGACGGCGCACACGCCTCCGTGATGGAAATCAGCCATCGCGGCAAGGCGTTCATGGACATGACGGCACGCGTCGAAGCCGACCTGCGCGATCTGCTCGGCATCCCGTCGAACTACAAGGTGCTGTTCCTGCAGGGCGGCGCCACCCAGCACTTCGCGCAAATCCCGATGAATATCGCGGAAGATGGCCAACGCGCCGATTACGTCGTCAATGGCCATTGGGGCGAGAAGGCCGCCAGCGAAGCCGCGCTGTATGCGGCATCGCATGTGGCGGCGAGTTCGAAAGCGGACGGCTACCGGTCCATCCCGGATCGCGCGAGTTGGGATCTCGATCCGCGCTCGGCCTACGTGCACATCACCACCAACGAAACCATCCACGGCGTCGAAATGCACGACATTCCCGACGTCGCCGACGTGCCGCTGATCGCGGACATGTCGTCCGACATCCTGTCGCACCCGCTGGATGTCTCGAAGTTCGGGTTGATCTATGCCGGGGCGCAGAAGAATATCGGGCCATCCGGGCTGGTGGTGATGATCGTGCGCGAGGATCTGTTGGATCGTCACCCGCGTCCGCTGCCACGCATCTTCCGCTACGCCGATCACGCCGCTGCGGATTCCATGTTGAACACCCCCAACACCTGGGGCTGGTACCTCGCGGGCCTGACCTTCCAATGGCTGAAACAGCAGGGCGGGCTGGAAGAAATGGCGCGCCGCAATCGCGCCAAGTCGGATGCGCTGTACGCGGCGATCGATGGCTCCGGCGGCTACTACCGCAATCGGGTGGAGCCGGCGGCACGCTCGCGCATGAACGTGATTTTCGATCTGCACGATGCGGCGCTGGAACCGGTATTCGTGGCCGAGGCCGCGGAGGCCGGGCTGCTGGCGCTGAAGGGCCATCGCGCATTGGGCGGCATCCGCGCTTCGCTCTACAACGCGGTGCCGCTCGAAGCAGCGCGCGAGTTGTGCGATTTCATGGCGGGGTTCCAGCGCAGCCATGGCTAGCACTGCTCGTCTCCGCAAAGCGCTGCCCGCGTTCGACGCCGCGCGACTGGCCAATGCCGCCACCGCGAAATTGCGCGCCTACGACCCGGGCCACGACCTGCCGGCACTGCGCGAACGTTTCGGCGACGCGATCGCGGAGCTGGGTTCCAACGAAAATCCGCGGGGTCCGAGCCCGCGTGCGCTGAAAGTGATGCGGGCGGCATTGGGCGAGACATTCCGCTATCCCGATCCGCGCGGGATGATGTTGAAGCGGGCATTGGCCGCGCATCTTGATGTCGGGGTCGAGCGGATCGCACTGGGGAACGGCTCGCACGAATTGCTGATGTTGCTGGCGCAGTGCTTCGCCGACGCCAAACACTCGATCGTGTTTTCCCAATTCGGATTCGCGGTTTTCCCCATTGCCACGGCCGCGGCCGACGCGCGCGCGATCTGCGTGCCGGCGCTGCCGCGCAGCGATCGCACAGCGCCGTTGGGACATGATCTCGGCGCGATGGCGAAAGCGATCCGACGCGACACGCGCATCGTCTATCTCGCCAACCCGAACAATCCCACGGGCACCTGGTTCGACGATGCGGCGCTCGAAAAATTCCTTGCAGCGGTGCCGCGCGATGTTGTGGTGGTCGTGGACGAGGCCTACCACGAATACGTGGAGGCGCCGGGGTTGTCCACGGCGCTCGCGTTCGCGGATCGGCACCCGAATCTTGTCGTCACGCGAACCTTTTCGAAAGCCTACGGACTGGCCGGGATGCGCGTCGGCTACCTGGTCGCGCATCCGAGCGTGGTTTCCGTGCTCGAGCGCCTCCGGGAATCCTTCAACGTCAACAACGTGGCGCTCGCTGGTGCCACCGCCGCACTGGACGACAAGCCCTGGCTGGCCAAGGCGCGCGCCTTCAACCGCGCGGAACGCGAGTGGTTGCGCGAAGAGTTGCTGGAGCACGGCTACCGCTGCCTGCCGTCACAAACCAATTTCCTGCTGTGCGTGTTGTTGCGCGATGCATCGAAGCTGGAAAACCAGTTGTTCGAGCACGGCGTGATCGTGAGGCCGATGGGCGGCTATGGCCTGCCGCGCGCGCTGCGGATCAGCGTCGGGAGTCGCGCGGAAAATCGACGCCTGTTGCGAGCCTTGCCGTGAGCGCACGGCTGGATTGGGTCACTGCGCCGGCGCGCGGCTTGCGCGGAGAACTGTGCGTGCCGGGCGACAAATCGGTTTCGCACCGCGCCATCATGCTTTCCGCGCTGGCGGAGGGCACATCGCGCATCCGCGGATTCCTGGAGGGCGAAGACACCCGCGCGACTGCGCGCATCTTCGGGCAGATGGGCGTGCGGATCGTCGCGCCTGCATCGGGCGAACGCGTCGTGCACGGCGGCGGGGTGCGCGGATTGCACGCGCCGGAAGGCGAACTCGATTGCGGCAATTCCGGTACCGCGATGCGCTTGCTCTGCGGCGTGATGGCGGGGCAGGTATTCGATTCGGTTTTGACGGGCGATGCGTCGCTTTCGAAACGGCCGATGCGCCGCGTGACCGAACCTTTATCGACCATGGGCGCACGCACCGAAACCACGGAAGCGGGCACGCCACCGTTGCATGTGCGGGGCGGAGGGGTGTTGCGCGGCATCGACTTTGCGTCGCCCATCGCCAGCGCGCAGGTGAAGTCCGCGGTGCTGCTGGCGGGCTTGTACGCCGAAGGCGAAACTTTCGTCACTGAACCACGCCCCACCCGCGACTACACCGAACGCATGCTGCATGCGTTCGGCTGGCCGGTGGAATTCCGCCCGGGCAGGGTGCGGCTGTCGGGCGGGCATGCGCTGCGCGCAGTCGACGTCGAGGTGCCTGCAGATTTTTCCTCGGCGGCATTCTTCATCGTGGCCGCGAGCGTCGTGCCGGATTCGGAGCTGCTTTTGCGCAACGTCGGCATGAACCCGCGCCGGACAGGATTGCTGCACGTGTTGCGCGCGATGGGCGCCGACATCATGGAATCGAATGCGCGCGACGCGGGTGGCGAACCGGTCGCGGACCTGATAGTGCGGCATGCGCCGCTGCGCGGGGTCGAAGTGCCGGTGGCACACGTGGCCGACATGATCGACGAATTCCCCGCGCTGTTCGTAGCGGCGGCGTGTGCGGAAGGCGTGACCACGATTCGGGGCGCTGAAGAGTTGCGGGTGAAGGAATCGGATCGCATCGCCGTGATGGCAACCGGCCTGCGCGCGTTGGGTGCTTGCATCGAGGAAACGCCGGATGGCGCGATGATCGAAGGCGGCACGTTGCATGGCGGCACCGTCGAATCGCACGGCGATCATCGCGTCGCGATGGCATTCGCGGTGGCAGGCGCGGCGGTGGACGGCGCGATCACGATTCGCGATTGCGCGAATGTCGGCACCTCGTTTCCGGGTTTCGTCGAATTGGCAGATGGTTGCGGTCTGGTGGTGCACACGGCCTGAGACAGACCGGCGTCCGCTAAAATTCGCCGGATGATCACCAACGATTCCGTGCCGGTACTGACCATCGATGGGCCCTCCGGCTCCGGCAAGGGCACCATCGCCCGCGCGGTGGCGGATCGATTGGGCTGGCACATGCTGGATTCGGGGGCGATTTACCGGGCCGTCGGCTATGCAGCCGGCCTCAAGGACCTGGACCTTTCCGACGCCGAAGCCGTCGCGCGCTGCGCGGCGGAAACCCGGATTGAATTCCGTGACCCCGGCGGTGGCGGCGAAACCCGAGTGATCATCGATGGCCAGGACGCCACCGATGCGATCCGGACCGAAACCGCGGGCGCGGCGGCCTCGGCGATCGCAGCCTTGCCCCCGGTGCGAAAAGCCTTGGTGGACAAGCAGTTGGCGTTTCGCCGGCCGCCGGGCCTGGTGGCAGACGGACGCGACATGGGCACGGTGATCTTCCCGGACGCGCCGTTCAAGGTGTTCCTGACCGCCAGTGCCGCCGAGCGCGCGGAAAGGCGCTATAAGCAGTTGAAGGCAAAGGGACTTGCCGTTACACTAACCAGCCTTTTGCACGAGATCGAGTTGCGTGACGCGCGGGACGCGTCGCGCACGGTTGCGCCGTTGCGGCCGGCTGTCGATGCGGTGGTGATCGATACCACCGGACAGCCGATTCCGGCGGTTGTGGCCGAAGTACTCGCCGTCGTGCGAAAGGTTTGAAGCAACCCAATCTGCCGCGCTCGCGCGGTTTTCATCCATGGATGCGTGTACGCATCCCCCAACCGGCGGATCGTCGCCTGTGGAGCTTGAACCCGATGGAACTTGCAGGCATCGCGATCCATTCCCAACCTGGAATTCCCATGACCGAAAGTTTTGCCGAACTGTTTGAACAGAGCCAGTCGCTGGCCAAATTGAAACCCGGAGCCATCGTCTCCGGCACCGTCGTCGAGATCCGCCCCGATGTGGTGGTGGTGAACGCCGGACTGAAATCGGAAGGCATCGTGCCGATCGAGCAGTTCAAGGCCGAAAACGGCGACCTGGAAGTGTCCGTGGGCGACGAAGTCAAAGTCGCGCTGGACGCCATCGAAAACGGTTTCGGCGAAACCATGCTGTCGCGCGAGAAGGCCAAGCGCTCGATGGTGTGGGACGAGCTGGAAAGTGCGTTCGAGCAGGAAGAGGCCGTCACCGGCCGCATCAACGGCAAGGTCAAGGGCGGCTTCACCGTCGACATCCGCGACGTGCGCGCGTTCCTGCCGGGTTCGCTGGTGGACGTGCGTCCGGTGCGCGATCCGGCCTACCTCGAAGGCAAGGATCTGGAATTCAAGATCATCAAGCTCGACCGGAAGCGCAACAACGTGGTGGTCAGTCGCCGCGCGGTGGTCGAGAGCGAGCACTCCGAGGAACGCGAGCAGCTTCTGGAGAAGCTGCAGGAAGGCGCGATCCTGCACGGCGTGGTCAAGAACCTCACCGATTACGGTGCGTTCGTGGACCTCGGCGGCATCGACGGCCTGCTGCACATCACCGACATGGCGTGGAAGCGCGTGCGGCACCCGTCGGAAGTCGTGAACGTGGGCGATGAGCTCGACGTGCGCGTGCTGAAGTTCGACCGCGAGCGCAACCGCGTGTCCCTGGGCCTGAAGCAACTGGGCGACGATCCATGGGTCAGCATCACCCGCCGCTATCCGTCGGGCACCCGCCTGTTCGGCAAGGTTTCCAACGTCACCGACTACGGCTGCTTCGTGGAGCTGGAGCCGGGCGTGGAAGGCCTGGTGCATGTGTCCGAGATGGACTGGACCAACAAGAACGTCAACCCGGCCAAGGTCGTGCAGGTCGGCGACGAAGTGGAAGTCATGGTGCTGGACGTCGACGAAGAGCGCCGCCGCATTTCGCTGGGCATGAAGCAGACCCAGTCGAATCCATGGGAAGCCTTCGCGGCGACCTTCAAGAAGGGCGACAAGGTCCACGGCGCGATCAAATCGATCACCGACTTCGGCATCTTCGTGGGCCTGGACGGCGGCATCGACGGACTGGTGCACCTGTCCGACATTTCCTGGCAGGGCAATGGCGAGGAACTGGTTCGCGAGTTCAAGAAGGGCGATGAAGTCGACGCGGTGGTGCTGGCGGTGGATCCCGAGCGCGAGCGCATCAGCCTCGGCATCAAGCAGCTCGAACAGGATCCGTTCGGCCAGTTCATGGCCGCGCACCCGCGCGGCGCGACCCTCAACGGCACCGTCCGGGAAGTGGACGCCAAGGGCGCGGTGGTCGATCTCGCCGATGGCATCGAGGGTTATCTCTCGGCGCGCGATTTCTCGAAGGACCGCATCGATGATCTCAGCCAGCATCTGAAGGCGGGCGAGCAGGTCGAGGCCAAGTTCATCGGCATGGATCGCAAGGGCCGGATGTTGCAACTCTCGATCCGCGCCAAGGACGAGGACGAGATGGCCGAAACGCTGTCCGAGTACCAGAACCAGCACGCCGACCGCAGCACCACCAAGTTGGGGGCTCTGCTGAAAGAGCAGTTGAACAAGTCGGAGTAAGTCTATATAAGGGCTTGTGTTTTTTGCGACACGACGGCGCCGTCCGCATCCGCGGGCGGCGTCGTGGAATGGGCGCGCGCGTGCGCAGCCCGTCCCCATCGTCCTCAAGGTCATCGCACGTTGCCATCCATGACGAAATCCGAATTGATCGCCGCGCTCGCGGAACGCCAGAAACACCTGGCGTTCGCGGACGTCGAATTGGCGGTGCGCAATGTGATCGAACAGATGAGCACGGCGCTGGCGAGCGGCGATCGCATCGAGATTCGCGGCTTCGGCAGTTTCTCGCTGCATTACCGGCCACCGCGCACCGGCCGCAATCCCAAGACCGGCACGGCCGTGGCACTGCCGGGCAAGCATGTTCCGCATTTCAAACCGGGCAAGGAACTGCGGCAGCGGGTCAACGAAGGCCGCGACGACACGCCGTGAGACGGGCCCGGGCCGCGGCACGGGGTTTCGAAGGATGCCGGACGCGGCACCGGAGAGATCGGTGAACTTCCTTCCCACAGACCCGTTGCTGTTGTTGTTCCTGCTGCTGCCACTGGCCGGCTGGCTGGGCTGGATCATCGGCCGCCACGCGACCGCGCGCCGCTCGGGCGCACGGGTGACAGAACTATCCTCGCATTATTTCCGCGGCCTCAACTATCTGCTCAACGAGCAGCCGGACAAGGCCATTGAAGTTTTCATGAAGCTGGCCGAGTTCAACCGCGACACGGTGGAAACCCACCTCGCGCTCGGCAACCTGTTTCGCCGCCGCGGTGAAGTGGACCGGGCAATTCGCGTGCACCAGCACCTGGTCAGCCGTTCCAACCTTTCCGAAGCCGAACGCACCGTCGCGCTGCTGGAACTGGGCGAGGACTACATGCGCGCGGGTTTGCTCGATCGTGCCGAGGCGTTGTTCGACGATCTGGTCGCGATGGATGCGCACGCTCCTTCGGCGCTGCGGCATCTGATCGCGATCTACCAGCACGAACGCGACTGGCACAAGGCCATCGGCCACGCGCACCGGCTGGAAAAAATGACCGGTGAATCGCAGGCCGCGACCATCGCGCAATTCCAGTGCGAACTGGCCGAACAGTCGCGCCAGCACGGTGCGCGCGCCGAGGCCCGGGCTTACCTCGACGAGGCCTTCGCCAGCCAGCCCGGCTGCGTGCGCGGGTACATGATCAGCGGACACCTGTTTGCGGAAGAGGGGCGCTGGAACGAAGCGGTGTTGGCGTTCGAACAGGCCGTCGATGCGGATGTCGATTTCGTTCCGGAAATCCTGCCGCCGCTGCTGGACGCCTACGCGCATGCGGGCGAGATGGATCGCGCCGAAAAATTCCTCGGGCACGTCGTGGATCGCTACCACGGCATCACACCGGTGCTGGCGCTGACCGATCTTTACAAGAAGCGCGAAGGCGAGCGCGCCGCCATCGATTTCCTGACCGGCCAGTTGCGGCAGCGGCCGTCGGTCCGCGGGATGATGGCCTTGATCGACGCCACCATGAGCCGCACCGAAGGCGAGGCCCGCGAGAACTTCCTGATCCTGCGCGACCTGACGCACAAGTTGCTGGAAGGCCGCGCGATGTACCGCTGCAACCATTGCGGTTTCGGCGCCAAGGCGCACCACTGGCAATGCCCGAGCTGCAAGAGTTGGGGCACGGTGCGTCCCATCCACAGCGTCGTCAGTGAATGATGCGATCATCCTTGATCGCCGCGCTGCCGTACGCACCGGCGAACAGGTTCATTCGGAACTGTCGAGCACCAGAACGGCCTTCCGTGGCCTGATTTTTCCCAACAACCGCTTCGAGTGGGGCAGTTCGAACAAATGCAAGTTGCCGTCCCGCTACTGCTGAGCACACTGGGTGGGCTGATGCTGTCGCTGGTCGTGACATCGCTTGCGCTGGTTTACGCCCGTCGCCGCGGTTTGCTGGATTTGCCCGGCAAACGACGTTCGCACACCCAGGCGACGCCGCGCGGTGGCGGGGTCGGCATCGTCGCGGCGGTGGTGCTGGCGGGGTTGTCTGCGTGGTACGGGCTGGACCCTGCGGCAAGTCCGCTGCGCGTCGGCGCGATTGCGCTGGCGATCCTGGCGGTCGCCTTGATCGGCTGGCGCGATGATCACGCGCCGCTGTCGGTATTGTCACGATTGACGGTGCACGTCCTCGCGGCGCTGCTGGTCGGCGCCGCCGTGCTCGCGCCCGGACCGTGGCCCGGCGCATTCGGATGGATGGCGCTGCTGCCGCTCGCCGTCGTGCTGGTTGGCTTCATCAACGCGCACAACTTCATGGACGGTATCGACGGCATCCTCGGCCAACAGGGCTTGTTCGTGATGCTGGGGTACGGCCTGCTGGCGGCCTGGGCCGGAAGGACCGGCCTCGCCGCATTCGCGTTCGCTTCGGCGGCGGGGTGCCTCGGCTTCCTGTTTTTCAACTTTCCGCCGGCACGCATTTTCATGGGCGACGTGGGATCGGGTGCGCTGGGGCTTGCGCTCGGCACGGTGGCTGCTTTGCTCGTCCAGCGAAATCCCCCCCTGCTGTGGGGATGCGTGATCCTGCCCTCGACGTTCCTGGTCGACAGCGGACTGACCCTTGCGCGCCGCATGCTCGGCGGCCAGCGCTGGTACGCGCCGCATCGCCAGCACCTGTACCAGTGGCTGGTACGGGTAAACTGGAGCCATGCGCGCACGGACGTCGCTTACATGACCTGGAATCTTGCGGTGGCCGCACCGCTGGCGTGGCTGGCGGTGCGCTGGCCGGCGCACGGCGTGTGGTGCGTACTTGCGGCGTACGCGCTGGCGGGCGCCGCATGGTATGTCGGCAAGCGAGCCTGTCTCGCCGCCGCCACGGGAGGCAGGCTGCATGAAGCCGCCTGATCTCGCCGGACGGATCCATCCACGCTCTGCGGTGGTGATCCACGACCTTGCCGTGACGCTGCTCGCGTGGTGGCTGGCCAACACGCTGCGTTACGCGATGCTGCCCTACGGCCAGCAACTCGACCTGTTGAGCTGGCAGACACTGATCGTGCTGGGCGTGCAGGCCGCAATGTTCTTCTGGACCGGTTTGTACAAGGGCCTGTGGCGCTTCGCGAGCGTACCCGACTTGTGGAACATCCTGCGCGCGGTGGTCGCAGGCGCGGTGGTGATCTATCTCGCCTTGTTCCTGTACAACCGGATGTACGGCATCTCACGCTCGGTGCTGCTGATCTATCCGGTGCTGCTGGCGATTTTTCTCGGTGCGCCGCGGCTCGCCTATCGCTACTGGAAGGACAGCCAACTCGACCTGTTCCACGCCAAGCACAGCCATCGCGTGCTGGTGATCGGTGCGGGACGAGCCGGCGAAGCGCTGGTACGCGACCTGCGCCGCGATTCGCGCTACGTTCCGGCAGGCTTCATCGACGACGACACCTCGCTGCGCGGTTCGCGTCTGCACGGCGTTCCGGTGCTGGGCGGCACCGACAGGCTGGAGGAACTGGCGCGTCGCGTCGGCGCCGAAATGCTCCTGATCGCAATGCCGTCGGCCGACAAGGAAGAAATGCGCCACGTGGTCAGCCTGTGCGAGGCCACGGGCCTGCCGTTTCGTACTGTGCCGCGACTCGACGATGTGGTTTCCGGTCGTGCGCAATTCAACGAACTGAAGGAAGTGGCGATCGAAGATTTGCTCGGTCGCGACCCGGTGAAACTGGAATGGAATGCGATTCGACGCGGCCTTACCGGGCAGCGGGTGCTGGTGACTGGCGGCGGCGGTTCGATCGGTTCGGAACTGTGCCGGCAGATCGCGCGGCTGGGGGCGTCCGAGCTCACGATCCTGGAACTTTCGGAATACAACCTCTACCGCATTGAACGCGAACTGCGCGCGCAATACCCGGAGCTGCTGTTGCGCTGCCTGATCGGCGATTGCGGCGACGCCGCCGCGTGCGCCAATGCGTTCGCGCTCGCGAAGCCGCAGCGCGTGTTCCACGCAGCCGCCTACAAGCACGTGCCGTTGTTGCAGGACCAGTTGCGTGAGGCTTTCCGCAACAATGCGCTGAACACGCGCACGGTGGCCGAGCAGGCGGTGCGGTATGGCGTCGAGAGCTTCGTGCTGATCTCGACCGACAAGGCCGTGAATCCGACCAGCGTGATGGGCGCATGCAAGCGCGTCGCGGAAATCATCTGCCAGATCACGGCCGAAGACCACGCGACGAAATTCGTCACCGTGCGATTCGGCAATGTGCTGGACTCGGCGGGCTCGGTGGTGCCGCTGTTCCGCGACCAGATTGCAGAAGGCGGTCCGGTCACCGTGACGCATCCGGAAATTTCGCGCTACTTCATGACCATTCCGGAAGCCTGCCAGTTGATCCTGCAGGCGATGGCGATGGGCAAGGGTGGCGAAACCTTCGCGCTCGACATGGGCGAGCCGATCCGCATCCGCGATCTCGCCGAGCAGATGATCCGGCTGGCCGGAAAACAACCCGGCCGCGACATTTCCATCCTCTACACGGGCTTGCGCCCGGGCGAAAAGCTGTTCGAGGAGTTGTTCCACCCACTCGAGAATTATCACGGTACATCGCACCCCAAGATTTTCGAAGCCGCGCCGCGCCAGCAATCCGCGGCACTGGTTGCGGCGCAACTCGCACGCGCCACCGAAGCGGTGCAGCGCTTCGACGAGGAAACCCTGCGGCATTGCGTCGGTGCGCTGCTGCCTGCCTTCCGCTGGGAGACCGGCGGGCCGACGCAGACCGCCGATGTGGTGCCGCTGCAGCGGGGCGGTGGTGACACGGCTGCCTAGTCGTGCGATCGTCCACGATCGTTGCCATCGGAATTCCGATTTTTCACGACAGCCGTTTCGGACGGGTTTTTTTTGAATCGCAACCATCAAGGACAAGACGTGACTCGTTTGCGTAAAGTGGTTTTCCCGGTGGCCGGCATGGGTACCCGTTTTCTTCCCGCCACCAAGGTCGTCGCCAAGGAAATGTTGCCGGTGCTGGATCGTCCCTTGATCCAGTACGCAGTGGACGAGGCGGTCGATGCCGGCGCCGATACCCTGATCTTCGTCACCAATCGCTACAAGCATTCTATTGCCGACTATTTCGATTCGGCATACGAGCTGGAAGAAACGCTGGAGCGTGCCGGCAAGCGTCAGTTGCTGGCCATGGTGCAGGGCTTGTTGCCGCCGCATGTGCGCTGTGTGTATGTCACTCAGGAACAGGCGCTGGGCTTGGGTCACGCGGTGTTGTGCGCCAAGCCCGTGGTCGGCGACGAGCCATTCGGCATCGTCCTGCCCGACGACCTGATCGTGAACGAGGGCCCGGGCGCACTGCGCCAGATGGCCGAACGCGCGGCCGACGGCAAGACCGGCGTGCTCGCGGTCGAGGAAGTGCCGCACGCCGATACCGGCAAGTACGGCATCGTCGATGTCGGTGGCAGCGGTGATCGTATCCGTCACATGGTGGAAAAGCCCAAGCCCGAGGATGCGCCTTCCAACCTTGCGGTGGTCGGGCGTTACGTGCTGCCGTCGCGCATCTTCGACCTGCTGGAACAAACCACGCCCGGGGCCGGCGGCGAAATCCAGTTGACCGACGCGATCGCCGCGCTGCTCAAGGAAACGCCGGTGCTGGCGCATCGATTCGCTGGTACTCGTTTCGACTGCGGCAACAAGGCCGGCATGGTGCGCGCGACCTTGCACTTCGCGGCCGCCGATCCTGAGCTGCGGCACCTCGTGGGCCGCTAGAGAGAAGCTAAGGGGTCAGAGTGCACTTTCGCGAAGAGGTCGCGTGAGCAGCATGAACCGCCAGCGCGAAAGTGCACTCTGACCCCAGCTTTGCACCAGCTTTGCAAGCTATGCTCCGCGCATGACGCCGGAAACCTGGTACGCCGCAAGCGGCCGTCCTTTCGAATCGTTGCCACCCCTCGAAGGCGGATGCGAAGCGCGCGTCGCAATCGTCGGTGGTGGCTATGCGGGCGTGTGCCTGGCGCTCGGTCTTGCCGAGCGCGGCGTGCGCGACGTGGTGCTGCTGGAAAGCCACGGCATCGGCCATGGCGCATCCGGCCGCAACGGTGGCTTCGTGTTCGGCGGCTACTCGCTGGGCGAGGATGCATTGCTCGGGCAGCTTGGCCTCGAACGAGCGCAGCGTTTGTACGGCGCCACCACCCGCGCGGTGGATCTCATTCGCGAACGCATTCGGAAATACGCGATCGAGTGCGATGCCGTGGACGCGGGCGTGATCTGGGCGAACTGGTTTCGCGACCCGGAGATCCTGCGTGCACGGCAGCGCCTGTTGAAGGAAACCTACGGCGTCGAATGGGAATGGTTGCCGGAAGCACGGCTTCGCAGCGTGATCCACAGCAGGCGTTATCACGACGGCCTGTTCGAACGGAATGCGCTGCACCTGCACCCGATCGATTACCTGCACGGCATGGTGCGCGCGGCACAGGGGCAGGGCGTCCGCTTTCATGAATATTCCCGGGTGCGGCACGTCGAACGCGATGGTGTCCACTGGCGGGTGAAGACGGCAGGCGGTGAGGTCAAGGCGCAAACCTTGGTGCTGGCTTGCGGCGGCTATCTCGCCAAGCTTGAGCGCGAAGTCGACCGGGCGATATTGCCGATCGCCACCTACGTGATGGCGACCGAGCCGCTGGGCGCGCGCCTGCGGGAGTGCCTGCATACCGACGCGGCGATCTACGACACCCGCTTCGCCTTCGATTATTACCGCCCGCTCAAGGACACCCGACTGCTGTGGGGCGGGCGTATTTCCATCCGCAATCGTTCACCCGAAGGCGTGAAGAAACTCCTGATGCGCGACCTGTTGCGCGTATTCCCGCAACTCGAAGGCGTGAAGATCGATTACGCGTGGTCGGGCCTGATGAGCTACGCGCGCCACCAGATGCCGCAACTCGGTACGCGCGGCAATGGGTTGTGGTGGATGCAGGCCTTTGGGGGCCACGGTACGGCGCCGACTTGCGCCGCGGGTGAACTGCTGGCCGATGCGATTGCCGACGATGGCGAGGGGTGGCGCGAATTCGCGTCGTTTGGATTGCAATCCGCCTGGCGGCCATTCGGTTATCTCGGTGCGCAGGTGCAATATTGGTGGCTCGAAGCAAAGGACCGCTGGAAGGCGATGCTGGAAGGCTGATCGGCCGCGGCCGGCGACGGTTTCATGTCGCAAATCGCGGCGAAATGGTGTTCTCCATCCCAAAGCGTTGAGTGCCGGACGGAGAGCCACCATGCGTAGTGCCTTGATCCTGCTTTACGGACTGCTGTGTTACGCCGTCTTCTTCCTGACGTTTCTGTATGCGATCGCGTTCGTCGCCGACGTTTCTTTCGTGCCGCATACCGTCAACCGGGGATTCGCCGCGGCGAGCGTGCCGCAGGCGGTGGTGACCGACGCCATCCTGCTCGCCATCTTCGCGGTCCAGCACAGCGGGATGGCGCGGCGCGGTTTCAAGAAGTGGCTGACGGGCTGGATGAGCCCATCGATCGAGCGCAGCACCTACGTGTTGCTGGCCAGCGTCGCATTGATCCTGTTGTACTGGCAGTGGCGGCCGCTGCCGGGCGTGATCTGGGACGTGGGCCAAGGCTGGGCATGGTGGTTGTTGTACGGACTTTCCGCGCTCGGCTGGCTGATCGTCCTCAGCGGCACCTTCGTCATCAATCATTGGGACCTTTTTGGGCTGCGCCAGGTCTTGTTGCGCGCGCGTGGCATCGCCTACACGCCGCCGGAATTCGTCGACAGCTTCTATTACCGCATCGTCCGGCATCCCCTGATGCTGGGTTTCATCGTCGCGTTCTGGGCCATTCCGCGCATGACCGCCGGGCATCTTTTGTTTGCGATCGCGACCACGGGTTACATCCTGATCGCGGTACGGTTGCTGGAAGAGCGCGACTTGATCGAGGCACACCCCGAATACCGGGAATATCGCCGACAGGTACCGATGATCTGCCCCTGGCCGCGGCCGGCGCGGCGGACCGAACACGACTTCGTCCCATCACGGCGCTAGCGCGCGAACGCGACTCCGGCACAATAGGCAGGCGGGAGCGACCCGCGACGTCGGGATACCCTGATGCCGGGAAAATATTGGGGTGCGGCGGGCACGCGGCGTGGCCGGGTCATGTCCATACTGGTGGGCGGGGCGGTGCTTGCCGCCATGCTGGCCTTTGCCCGCGAGCCGGCCGCGGCGCAAGCAGGGCAGCAACGATTCGGAAACGACGTGGTCGTGGCGACGTGGACGAACGCGCACGGCGCGCTCGCGAATCTCGTTGTCACCGATCAGCGCCACCACACGCAAATCGAGATCACCGATCCATTCTCGTTGACGTTCAAGGACGGCAGCACGCTTGCCGCTTCCGATTTTCGATTGCAGGGCAGCTTGCGAGAAGGCGCATTAGCGGTTGATGCGACTGCTCCACGGCTGGCCGAACGCATTCCGGGCAAGGCCGTCGAAGGCACGTTCCTTGGGCCGAAAGGCAGCCTCCGCGTCGACTGGAAGCTGGTTCAGCGCGACGGTTCGGATTACCTGCGCGAGATCGTCACGATCACCGCGTTGAACGCGGATGCGCCGATCACCAAGGTGTCGCTGTTCGGAGCCAATGCGCCGGACGCGGCCGTCGAGGGCTCGGTCGATGGCTCGCCGGTGGCGTCGCACGACGACTGGCTGGGTTTCGAACACCCGATGTCGAAAGCGGACGCCTGGCGCGGCAAGGTGAAATTGTGGATCGCGCGCATGCTGCCGTTGGCGAAAGGCCAGTCGGTGACGTACTCGGCGGTGATCGGCGTCGCGCACGCGGGCCAGCTGCGACGCGACTTCGCCACCTACATCGAACGCGAACGCGCGCATCCGTATCGTCCGTTCCTGCACTACAACTCGTGGTACGACATTGGCTATTTCACGCCGTACACCGAGGCCGAGGCACTGGACCGCATCAATGATTTCGGCCGCGAACTGGTCGAGAAGCGCCACGTCAAGATGGATTCGTTCCTGTTCGACGACGGCTGGGACGACTACAGCGGCAGTTGGAATTTCTCGAAGGCATTCCCGCACGGCTTCGTGCCGCTGTGCAAGGCGGCAAAAATATACGGCGCGGCGCCCGGCGTGTGGCTGTCGCCGTGGGGCGGCTATGGCAAGCCACGGCAGGAACGCGTCGCGAACGGACATAAAACCGATTACGGCATCGTCGACGATGGCCTTGCATTGTCCGCGCCCAAATACTGGAAGCGTTTCCATCACGTCGTGATGACACTGTTGAACGACGATTGCATCAACCAGTTCAAATTCGACGGCACCGGCAACGTCGACAGCGTGTATCCCGGCAGCCAGTTCGACAGCGACTTCGCGGCGGCGATCCAGTTGATCGGCGACATTCGCGCCGACAAGCCGAACACCTTCATCAACCTCACGACCGGCACGTGGGCATCTCCGTTCTGGTTGAAGTACGCCGACTCGATCTGGCGCGATGGTTACGACCACAATTTCACAGGCGTGGGTTCGTATCGCGAACAATGGATCACTTACCGCGACGAGCAGACCTACCGCAATATCGTGGAGAAAGGTCCACTGTTCCCGATCAATTCGCTGATGCTGCACGGGGTCATTTATGCGCAGCACGCGGTGCACCTCGATACCGATCCCGGCCACGACTTCGTCAACGAAGTGCATTCCTATTTCGCGACCGGCACCGATTTGCAGGAGATGTACATCACGCCGTCGCTGCTGACCGACGCCGATTGGGACACACTGGCCGAAGCGGCGAACTGGTCGCGCGCCAACGCAGACGTGCTGCGCGACACCCACTGGATCGGCGGCGATCCGGGGCGGCTGGACGTGTATGGCTGGGCCGCGTGGTCGCCCGGAAAAGCATTCATCACGCTGCGCAATCCCGACGGCAAGCCGCAGCTCGCGATCCTCGATGTCGCGCGCCAGTTGCAGCTGCCGAAGCAAGCCGCACGCTTGTTCGATGTAAGTGATGTCTGGCACACGGGCGGTGACGTGGTCCCGAGAACACTCGATGCCGATCATCCGGCCACGATCACCCTGCAGCCGTTCGAAGTGTTGACGCTGCAACTCACGTCTGCGCAGTGAGTCGGGTTCGTTTTACCCGCGGAGCAGGTTGTCCCTTCTCCCTCCGGGAGAAGGTGGCGCGCAGCGCCGGATGAGGATCCGGCTCACGGGGAGGGTCCAAAGTGGTTCTGTACTGGCATTCGCGATAACCGAACCCTCACCCCCAGCTCCTCTCCCGGAGGGAGAGGGGAGCAAAGCGGCTATCCTCGGCCCATGGACTGGAACATCCTCTGGTACGTCATCGCCGGCATCATCATCGCCGCCGGTTTCGTGGCCGCGATCCTCCCGAATCTGCCCGGCATCCCGGTGATGTTCGGCGGCATGCTGCTGGCCGCGTGGGTGGGGCATTTCGAAGCGATTCCCGTCTGGGTAATCGTGTTGCTGGGGCTGCTGGCGGCGTTCTCGATCGTGTTCGATTTCGTCGCGGGCAGCTACGGGGCCAAACGCTACGGCGCCAGCAAGGCGGCGGTGTGGGGCGCCTTCATCGGCACCATCGTTGGTCTGTTCTTCGGCATTCCCGGCATCACCCTTGGGCCGTTCGTCGGCGCGGTGGCCGGACAACTCGCGAGTGGCAGCCGTGTCGAACGCGCCGCACGCGTCGGCGTCGGCACCTGGATCGGTTTGCTGATCGGCACCGCGATCAAACTCGCGACCGCGTTCATGATGCTGGGAACATTCGTGCTGGCGTTGGTACTCTGAATCAGGCCCCGTCGTCTTCGGGCCGTCTACAAGGAGCTTCACCGCATGCAAGTACCACTCTGGATCTGGCTGGTCACGGTTGCCGGCATCGTCGCGTTGCTCGCGCTCAGTTTTTTCACCCACATCCGCGATGCCCACGAGCCCTCCATCAAGGAGGCCGGCGCATGGACCGCGTTCTTCGTGTCGCTGTCGATCCTGTTCGGTCTGGGGCTGACGGCGGTCTGGGGCCGCGATCGCGGCGTCGAATTCTTTGCGGGTTACATCACCGAATACAGCTTGTCGATCGACAACCTGTTCGTGTTCGTGATCATCATGTCGAGTTTCGCGGTGCCGCGCGCGTTCCAGCAGAAAGTGCTGCTGATCGGCATCGTGATCGCACTGGTCCTGCGCACGATCTTCATCCTGATCGGCGCGGCGGCGATCGCCCACTTCAGTTGGGTTTTCTACCTGTTCGGCCTGTTCCTGATCCTGACCGCGGCCAAGCTCGCGTTCGAAAAACACGATGGCGACGAGGCCTACGAACCCAACATCCTCGTCCGTACCGCGCAGAAAGTCCTGCCGTTCACCACGGAATACGACGGCGCGAACATGTCCACCGTCGTCGAAGGCAAACGCTGTTTCACGCCCATGATGATGGTGATGATCGCCATCGGCATGACCGACATCCTGTTCGCGCTCGACTCGATCCCGGCCATTTATGGCCTGACCAACGAGCCCTACATCGTGTTCGCGACCAACGCGTTCGCGCTGCTCGGACTGGTCGAACTGTATTTCCTGATCGGCGGGCTGCTCAAACGTCTCGTCTACCTGAGCTTCGGGCTGGCGCTGGTGCTGGGCTTCATCGGCATCAAGCTGATCATCGAAGCGATGCATGGCAACAGCCTGCCGTTCCTCAACGGTGGCGAGCCGATCCACGTGGTTCCGGCGATCCCGACCTGGCTGTCGCTGGTGATCATCCTCTCGATCCTCGCGATCACCACCATCGCCAGCCTGCTCAAGAGTCGCCGCGACGCGGCCGGATCGGCAACGGACTGACTGGGGGAGCTTGATGCTGTTGCCGGTTGTGGATGGGCGCCACGATCAAGCTCGGCGCCGTATTCACGATGCCTGGAATGGTCGTACTGGCGTGGGCATTCCGAGTTTGCGGGAAGAGGCTCAGGCGCTTCCGCAGCCATCACTAGGCACCGACGCCCGCTCCAGCAAGCCGTGGAAGCGCAATTCGCGCAGGGCGGACTCCACGACGTTCTCGACGTCATTGGCGGCATCGAGCGTGATTGTTCGCGGTTCTTGGCTGGCCGGTTCCTCCAAGGCTTGCAATTGGCTGTCCAGCAGGGATGCGGGCATGTACGAGTGATGGCGCGTTTGCAATCGACCCTCCAACTCGCGGCGCGGCACACGCAGATACAGGAACCATGCCTGCGGCCGGTGTTCGCGCAGAAAATCACGATAGCGCCGCTTCAGCGCAGAGCAGGCAACGACGGCTGCTACGCTCTCGCGTGAACGCGCGTCCATCCAGCACGCGATGGACGCCAGCCACGGCGCACGGTCGATATCGTCAAGCGGTTCTCCGGCGCGCATTTTTTCGATGTTGGCCGGGTCATGAAACTCGTCCCCGTCCCGAAAGCGCCAGTCCAGGCGCGCCGCGAGGGCGCGGCCGATCGTGGTCTTGCCACAACCGGATACGCCCATGACCAACACGAATGGAACCGGCATGTCAGGACACTATGGCGGCCATCAAGCGCGCCCCTGTCACACCATCTCGAAAATCCCGGCTGCGCCCATGCCGGTGCCGATGCACATGGTGACCATGCCGTATTTTTGTTTCTTGCGGCGCATGCCGTGAACGAGTGTGGCGATGCGGATGGAGCCGGTGGCACCGAGCGGATGGCCGAGCGCGATGGCGCCGCCTTCCGGATTCACCTTGTCGGGATCGAGGCCGAGATCCTTGATGACCGCGAGTGATTGCGCGGCGAAGGCTTCGTTCAATTCGATCCACTCCATGTCGGCTTGCTTCATGCTGGTGGCCTTGAGCGCCTTCGGAATGGCCTCTTTCGGACCGATCCCCATGATCTCGGGCGGCACGCCGGCAACCGAGAAACCCACGAAGCGCGCGAGCGGGGTCAGGCCGTAATCCTTGATCGCCCGTTCGCTGGCCAGCAACACCGCGCCTGCGCCGTCGGACATCTGCGATGAATTGCCGGCGGTGACGGTACCATCGCGGCGGAACACCGTGCGCAACTTGGCAAGCACTTCGGCGCTGGTGTCGCGGCGCGGACCTTCGTCGTTCTCGATCACCCGGCGATCTTCCTTCACGCCACGCGAGCGCAGGTCGGGGTAACGATCGTCGAGCGGGTAGGGCGCGATCTCTTCCTTGAAGTTGCCCGCGTCCTGTGCCGCGAGCGCGCGCTGGTGGCTGCGCAGCGCGAACGCGTCCTGTTCCTCGCGACTGATCTTCCATTGTGTTGCGACGTTCTCCGCGGTGATACCCATGCCGTAGGCGATGCCGATGTTCTCGTCCTTGAAGATTTCGGGATTCATCACCGGCTTGAAACCCATCATCGGCACCATGCTCATGGACTCGGTGCCGCCCGCCAGCACCAGGTCGGACTCACCCAGGCGGATCGTGTTGGCCGCGATCGCGACGGATTGCAGGCCGGACGAGCAGAACCGGTTGATGGTCATGCCGGGAATCGTGTCGGGCAGGCCGGCCAGCAGTGCGCCGATGCGCGCCACGTTCATGCCTTGCTCGGCTTCCGGCATCGCGCAGCCGATTACCACGTCGCTGATGCGACTGACGTCGATACCGGGGCACTCGTCCAGCGTTTCGCGCAGCACGTGCGCGAGCATGTCATCGGGTCGGGTGTGACGGAACACGCCGCGTGGCGCCTTGCCGACCGGCGTGCGTTTGACGGCGACGATGTAGGCATCCTGGATTTGTTTGGTCATGGTGTTCTCCGACCTTGTAATTTCCGGGTGGTCATTCCGGGGCCATCGCAAGCTTCATCGCGATGGAACCCGGAATCCATGTGTGTCTCGGTATTTGTATGAAAGCTGGATTCCGGGTTACGACCGCACACAGCGCGGCCGTCCCCGGAATGACGAATGTGGAAGGTGCATGCGTTTTGCCCGCTGTTATGCATTCTCGCCTTCAGTTCCTCAACGGTTTTCCGGTCGTCATGGTGTGCGCGATGCGTGCCTTGGTCTTCTCCATCTGCGCCAGTTCCATGAAGTGGTGGCGTTCGAGGTCGAGCAGCCATTGCGCGTCGACCGTGCTGCCGCGTTCGATGTTGCCGCCGCACAAGGTGTCGGCGATGCGGCTGGCGATTTCCATGTCGTGCTCGGAAATGAAATGCCCGGCCAGCATGTTCACGAGTTGCGCCTTGATCGTCGCGGTGCCGACGTCGCCCGCGACATGGGTCGCTTGCGGCAGCGGCGGGCGCCAGCCGGATTCGGCCAGCGACGACGCCACGTTCTTCGCGACGTACAAAAGTTCGTTGGCGTTGAACACCACCACGTCGGTTTCACGCAGGTATCCGAGCTGCTTCGCTTCGATCGCGCTGGTCGATGCCTTGGCCATCGCCACGGTTTCGAAATAGCGCTTGATGTGATCGAAGGGATCATCGCCCGTCGTGGCGTGCGAACAACGCTCGGCGATTTCCTTCAGGCCGCCGCCGGCGGGCAAGAGACCCACGCCGGCTTCGACGAGGCCGATGTAGCTTTCCAGTGCTGCGACCGTACGCGCGCTGTGCATCTGCAGTTCGCAGCCGCCGCCCAGACACAGCCCACGCACCGCGGCGACGGTCGGCACCAGGCCGTGCTGCACACGCATCGTCGCGCGCTGGAAGTTGGCGATC
>DATEDI010000027.1:0-65939 GCA_035281745.1 Rhodanobacteraceae bacterium | reverse complement strand
CACAAGATCAACTTCGACAACCTGACGCCGCTCTATCCCGAGCAGCGCCTCAAGATGGAAATCGAGGATCCGACGCGCAAAGACCTCTCGCCGCGGATCATCGATATCGTGGCGCCGATCGGCAAGGGCCAGCGTGCCCTGATCGTGTCGCCGCCGCGCACCGGCAAGACGGTGCTGCTGCAGAACATCGCCCACTCGATCACGGCGAATCACCCCGAGGCCTACCTGATCGTGCTGCTGATCGACGAGCGGCCCGAGGAAGTGACCGACATGCAGCGCTCCGTGAAGGGCGAGGTCATCTCCTCGACCTTCGACGAGCCGGCCTCGCGCCATGTGCAGGTCGCCGAAATGGTGATCGAGCGTGCCAAGCGCCTGGTCGAACACAAGAAGGACGTGGTGATCCTGCTCGATTCCATCACCCGCCTCGCGCGCGCCTACAACACCGTGGTGCCGTCGTCGGGCAAGGTGCTGACCGGCGGCGTCGACGCCAATGCACTGCAGCGTCCGAAGCGTTTCTTCGGCGCCGCGCGCAACGTCGAGGAAGGCGGCTCGCTGACCATTCTCGCGACCGCGCTGATCGACACCGGCTCCAAGATGGACGAGGTGATCTACGAAGAATTCAAGGGCACCGGCAACATGGAAGTGCACCTCGATCGCCGCATTTCGGAAAAACGCGTGTACCCGTCCATCAACATCAACCGCTCGGGTACCCGCCGCGAAGAGCTGCTGATTCCGCCGGACATGCTGCAGAAGATCTGGATCCTCCGGAAGCTGCTGCACCCGATGGACGAACTGGCCGCGATGGAATTCATGCTCGACAAGATGAAGAACACCAAGACCAACGACGAGTTCTTCAACGCGATGAAGCGGTGAGGAAAGTCGGGATTCGGACTCAGGGTTCGGCAATGCATCACCTCCCTTCGTCATTCCGGAGCCGTTCGCGATTTCATCGCGAATGGAATCCGGAATCGGTTCTTGATTCGGCGCGCTGCGCAAAAGACCATGGATTACTCGCGCCGTCCCTGGCGCTCGCCCTGCGGGCCGCCTTCGGCGTTCGCGTTTGCAATCCTGCAAACGCAGCCCGGCTTGCGCCGGCATGACCAGGTGACTCAGGGGTTGCGCGCATGAGCAAAACCAACCTGCGGGCGCTTTCGAACATGTTGCCCGAGACATGGCGATCCAAAGTCGTCGGTCTCGCGGCCGGCGCCAACGTCAAAGTGCTGCGCATGGACGGCACCGCTTCGGACGAAGCGCCGCACGCCTACGCCGAGGGCCTGCTGGTGCTGGACGGCGAACTCAAGCTCGGGATCAACGGTGAAGTCGTCACCGTTTCGGCAGGCGAGATCTACATCATCCCCGCCCACACACCCCACCAAGTTGCCGCGGGCAGCCACGGCACGCTGGTGATCATCGATCACGACGAGTGACACGACGCATGCGCATCTGCGTCTATTGTGCTTCCAGCAACCAGGCCGATCCGCGTTACCGCGAAGCGGCGTTCCATCTCGGCGAACTGCTCGCGGAAGACGGCCACAGCATCGTGTACGGCGGCGGTTCCGCGGGCTCGATGGGTGCCGTCGCCGACGGCGCGTTGTCCAAGGGCGGCCAGGTCATCGGCATCCTGCCGCGATTCATGGCCGACCTCGAATGGGGCCATCCGGGCCTGACCCATCTCGATCTCGTCGACGACATGCGCGAACGCAAGCATCGTCTGCTCGCCGGCTCGGACGCGGTGGTCGCGCTGCCCGGCGGTTGCGGCACGCTGGAAGAATTGTTCGAAGCGATCACGTTGAAGCGGCTCGGCCTCTACTTCAACCCGATCGTGCTGCTCGATACGTTGGGTTACTGGCAGCCGCTCGATGCCTTCCTGCACCAGGTGATCGAACAGCGCTTCATGAATCCCGAACACGCGAAGATGTGGAGCCTGGCAGCCGCCCCGGAAGACGTGTTGCCCGCAATCGAAAACGCACCGAAGTGGGACGAACACGCGCGGGATCGCGCGGTAGTGCGCTGACAGCGTGTTGGTCGTTCGCCTGATCCACGACGAAATTGCGTGCCCGAGCCTGTATCATTGCGGCTTCGCGCGCACGTAGCCCAGCTGGATGGAGTACTGCCCTGCGAAGGCACGCGTCATCGAGCCGAAAATCGCCGTGGAAAAAGGTCAACGCGCCTGTAGCTCAGCTGGATAGAGTACTGCCCTCCGAAGGCAGGGGTCGTGGGTTCGAATCCCGCCAGGCGCGCCAATCAAAGACTTAGCTTCAGGCGGCCGATGCGCGCATCCCGATGCGGCCTCACGTCGATCGTGGCGGAACCATTGTTCATGACCCAAATACAGATCTGGGCGCCAGCCCTCGATTGGGCACAAATGCCCATCTTGTGCCCGCGCTGTGCCCAACCAATTTTCTCGGGACGAAAATTGACCACTATCCGGATGCCGATCATCTTTGGCACGGATAGGAGATAGCCGTACCGGCGCAAGCGCGCCGACGAGGGTGTCGCCACTTGCTCCTGCCGCCTCCATCCACGTAATTGCCGCGGTGGCGGGGTCGCCGGTCGGGTTCGGCCGCAACCGGTCGGCCGCGGCCGTTGTTGCATCGCCCCATAGCGGACGTTGCGAGCTTGCTTTGACGACAGTCCCCAAAGTGGAGCAACCCGCAGCGACGTGACGGGTGCGCTACAACGAGTCCGGCATGTGTGGAGCATGCGCACGTCGTGATGCCGGCATGCCTCCCCGCGAAATGCTTAGCATGGAGAAAGCTGGCGTAAGCTACCTGATAGACGGTTCGTGCGCCGCGGACAGCGAGTAACATTGCGGCGGGACGAACTGGCAGGATCAGGCACCAGCGGGTGCCGGAGGATGCGTCCATGCGTGTTCCCGCATTGGTTGCCGCGCTTCGAGCCATCGTGATGCTTGCGCTTGCGTCGGTTGTTGGCGGGCCGGGTGCTGAAGCCGCCCAAGGCGCTCCCGGTGCAGCCCCGAAACGCGTTACCGAAATCATCTTTCTCGGCACGGCGGGCGGGCCGCCACTACGGCTCGACCGCTCGGAGCCCTCCACGCTGCTCATCGTGGACGGGCGCGAGTACTTGATTGATTGCGGAATCGGAACCGAGCGCCGGATGATCGAGGCCGGCATCAATTCCGAGCAAATCAAGACCATTTTCTTCACGCATCTTCACGCCGACCACGACCTCGGCCTGTCCGATGTCATGGCGAACGATTTTGTCCATACGGATCTCTTCGGGGCGACCGCATCCTTCAACATCTACGGGCCGCCACAAACCAGGGAACTGGTGGACGCCGCGTTTCGCTTCATCACGATCGGCTTTCGACCCTTCGAAGCTGAAAACCCTTCCGCCCGTCACGTCGTCAACGGGCAATTCGCGAGCCCCTTCGTTGCCCACGAGTTCGATCGGGGCGGCGTGATTTTCCGGGACGACAAGATCCGTGTCATCGCGACCGAAAATTCCCACTATGCACTGATGCCACTTCCCCAACGCGAGGCGTTCAAATCCTATGCCTATCGGATCGAAACGCCGCACGGGGTAATCGTGTTCACGGGCGACACGGGACCGAGCGACGCCGTGGCCCGATTGGCAAAGGGCGCCGATGTGTTGGTGGCGGAAGCATCGAGCCGCGACCGCGAAGATCGCGACCGCTTCATCCATTCGATGGCCGCACGGAATCAATGGTCGACGAAACGGGCCCAGGCGTTCCGGGCCCACTTCATCTCCGAGCACCTCGACACGGACAATGTCGGGGAGCTTGCAACGAAAGCTGGGGTAAAGGCAGTCATGCTTTACCACTACGATCCCCTGGACAAGGCCGACCAGGCTGCCTATGCAAGCGGCGTCAAGAAGAAGTTTGCCGGTGCTGTCTTTGCCCCCGACGACCTCGACCGTTATTGCATGGTCACGGGCATTGTCGGTCCTTGCCGATATCGGCCGGACCGATCTTCCCACTAGCAGGAAAACGCCGGCCGCTTCGCGTCGCGCGGTGCCGGTCGCTGATCGGCCAGAAGGCGACGTTCGACAGCGGTGATCGAATGGCCGCTAAGGGAATACAGTCGTTGCGAGATGTATTGGCAAGTCGGCGTATCGAGCTTGACGGTAACCTTCTTAAGCAGCTGTATTCGATGCTTGTATGACATGCACCGAATCGTGCCTACGTGCGTTTGGCTGTGCCTGATGGCGTCAACGCTTCCCGTGCGTGCTGCGAATTGCTGGGTTCAAAAGGCGGTACGCGACGGAACGAGGGTGAAGATCGAGCTCTCCAAGCCACGAGGCGACCCGTCTGGTGTCGCCGTACCCGCGACCATAATTCGTGCAGACGGCTCCAGAATCTCGATAAACGAGCTCCTGTTCACCTCGATGAACCCCGTCAAGACAATCATCGTCAACCCTCGAACTAACGTCGTTTTGCACCTTGGAGACAGACTCAGTGTTGTCGGCATGGACGACGGTTGCACCGTCACCGCCGTGAGTGTGTCCGGGAAATTGGAACTCAGAATAGAGGGCGGTCTTCCGCACGTGCCAGGCAACCCGAAAGTTAATTGGTCTTACAATTACTTGTTGCTGCTCGAAAGGGAAAAATAGTCCAACAAGCGAAACCGAAAACGGACGGTCGTCACCAGCAGCAATGGGTCGCAAGCGATCGCTCTAGCCATCGACGAGCTCCGCAGTTCGTAACGAGTCGAGTAGCGCGTACCCCTCCGGCCACGGCCCAAAGCCTGCCGCTGCGTTGATGTGACCCGCGGAATCCAGCAATACAAATCTGCTACCCCAAGCGGCAGCGCAGCGAAAAGCCAATCTGGGGTCGACGTATCGGTCGTCAGAACTTGCCACAACAATGGAAAGAAATGGCAGTCGGATCATGGGAACGGGCGCAAAGCCGGTGGGACCCGCGGGATAGTTAGGATTTTCTGGATCGCTCGGTGCCACGAGCAGCGCACCGCAGACCCGCTCCAGCAACTGCTCCGAAGCAGAAGCGGCCCAGTGCGCAATCAATGCACAAGCAGAACTATGGGCCACCAGAACGACTTGTGCGCTGTGCTGCAACAGCACGCGGCTAAGCTGCTCAATCCAATCCTGGCATAGCGGAGCCTCCCATTCGTCTTGTATGACGCGCTCCAGCGACGGGTCTCTCCGTTCCCAGTGACTTTGCCAGTGCTCAGGCCCAGAGTTACCAAGCCCCGGCAGGATGAGCACAGCCGGTTTGTGGTTCATGTTTTTAATACCTCGCGATCTGCGCAGCTGTGGCGACTCAGGCACGACGTCGGCATCCAACTGCACATCGTGAACCATTGTCGGTGATGTTCGGATCGACGCGCCAAATCCAAAAATGTTGCAGTGTACTGAACTGGATCACCGTATCGCCTTCCAGCATCAAAACCATCACCGATGGCGGCAGGTGAACCAAGACCGCGATGCCGGTCGCAGCTGACAAGAAGTTCTGCACCGCCAACGCCAGCATGTCGATGAGATAGCTCATCGTCGATTCGCCGGCGCAGCCTTGCCAGTTGGTATTGGTGGCGAAGCTGATGGCAGTGTTCATTGCCGAGTCGGGGGATACTGCACCGAAGTGCTGTGGATTCAATGGCAGCCACCGCTCCACGCGTTGCAATGCATATACGGCCAAACTCGCCGAGCACATTGAACAGCAGCATCGCCAGCGCATAGCGTTTCCAATCCTGAATGCGCTATCGCGACGACCAAGCTTGGCCTGCCTGTGTCAGGGAAGTGGAAGTCGCGCGCTCAGTCAGCCGAAAAGCTGCCGTTCGAGCCTATTGGCTCGAAGGACTCCTCTTGGTCGAAAGTACGCGTTCCGGCGGCCATTCCGTACGGTCTGAGTTCGCTGGTGGCGCATGACCACGACTTGCTGGCATCGGAGGCAGCTTTCGCCCTGACTTGGGAGGGCTAAAGAAAGAACTCGGGCGGAAACCGTTCCTTGTCCTCGTTGCGTCCTCTTGTGCGCTCCGAAGGTCGTGGGTTCGAATCCCGCCAGGCGCGCCAATCAATTGCTTGCCTGTATTTGGCGGCCGCGCTGGCGCATCGAATCAACGGCCATTGGATACGCGGAGCATTCGCTACCGGCCACCAAATTCCGTGCTTGACACCTGATTGGCGCAGTCGCTCGCGCGGACCATTCCCGTGGCGACGATGGTCACGCCGCCGCGGCCTATGCGCAGGCACTGGTCCGCGAGGCAAAGCGGTCCCGACCGGTGCGACACGACGACCAGGATTGTTCGGGGCAGGCGCCGTTTCATCGCCTTGAGCACGTTTGTTTCGGTCCTCGCATCGAGCGCGCCGGTCGCCTCGTCCAGTATGGCGATGACGGGTTGCCGCAGGATTACCTGCGCCAGCAGCAGTCGTTGGAGTTCCCCCCCGGAAAGGCGGGACGACGAGCCCTGCAACTCCGCATCCAGATCGCCGTGCGCTTCCCGCCACCGTCCGTCGAGACCAACATCCGCCAACGCACGGCGCAAGCATTCGTCGGTACTCTCCGGCGCCGCCCACAGCAGGCACTCGCGTATCGTGCCCTGCCATGGACGAACGCTCTGACTGATATAGGCGCCCTTGCGCACGAATTGCCGGTACGTCTCGAAATCCACGAAACGGCCGTCGACGTGCGCTGCAAAAGAAACAGGCGCGGTTATGCCCGCCAGAACATCCACCAGACTGCTCTTGCCGACGCCTGAATCACCGGCCACCAGGGTCATCTCACCAGGAACCAACTCCAGGTTTTCAACTTCGACGTGCAGCGAAGGCAATCGCAACTGCACGCATTCGATACGCATGCGCCGTGCGGTATCGCGGGTATCCGTCGCAGGTTGCGTTGACCGCCGAGCCTGATCCAGGTTTGCATAGCGTTGCCAGAGTTCGAAGGCAGGCACGGCCAGACGCAATTGCTGGAAGTTGTGCCGCGTCGAAGCCATGTATGGCAGCAGACGGCCGAGCAACAGTCCCACCGCGATCAACGATGCCTGGTCGACGCCGTGCCAGTGGCCGGCAGCCAGGAAGATGCCGACCATCCCGGCCGTCGCGAACAGTTCCACGACCAGTTTCCCGGACGCCGTCAATTCGATCTGGCGTCGATAGGCACGCGCCAGCCTCGCGGAGATGATGCCGTAACCGGCGCGTTCCGCTTCCTCGCGTTCGAACGAACGGACATGGCGCAGCCTTCGCGGAAAATCCTCGCTGAACCAGAACAGCCGCGTCGTGTCCTCGACGTATTGCCGACTGACCCGCGACTGCTCGCGGCCGTGCCAGCGCAATGCGACGAGGCCGAGCCCCGCCAGCGCCGGCAGGATCAGCGCGAGCACGGGCGATACCCAGAACGCGAATGCGAGGTTGACCGCGGTGGTCGTGCCTGCCACAAGCAACTGCAACATCGCACCGACGCCCTGGGTGACCGGTTCAACGTTGGCGGTGAGCACATTGGCGATTTCCGCCGAAGTCGAGCCATCCAGTGCGACGGCGTCGGCACCGATCAGTCGTGCGTGGACCCTGCCGCGCAATCGGATCGCGCAATCGCCGATGATGCGCGCACCCAGCACGGAGACGAGCCAGCGCAGCAATATGTGACTCCCTATTGCAATCACGAAGATCACCATCAGCGTCTCGACGCGCGCAGGCAGCACCAACACCTGACCACCGAACATCGGTGCGTGGCCGGACTGGATCAGGGGAACGAGCATGATGGCCGCGATGCTTCCCATCAGTGCGGCGATCAACGACAACAACACGTGTACGCCAGCTCGCACAACGCTGGCGCGTCCGAGGACGGACGCGAATTCACGCGGCAGATCGAAGCGTCGGCTCCGTGGCCGCGAAACCGGCGCGGCCATCGCCGCGGACCCGGGGCACGCGTCAGTCGAGCAATCGGCAGAGCGCATCGACGGCATCGCGCGGGTGGTGTCCACGCCGCAGTTGGTGACAGCCCTTGCCGACGATTCCCCGCTTGAAACGTCGCCATCCGGTTTGACTCGGGGCGTAGGGCTGATCGGCCTCGAGCAGACAATCGGCCTCGCGTGCGCCGAGCCGGGTCAGCAAGGTGTCGGAATGGGCGACGGGCTCGGCGGACACGAACACCGCACCGACCAAAGCCAGTGGACGCGTGGCCGGCTGGCCGAATCCCCGACGGAGATCGATCTCGAATTTCCTGATGCCGCTGCGGCGGCGGATGACCGGCGCGTCCGCGACCCAGCCACGAATCGCATCGTCCGCAATGAAGTCCAGGGCGTCGCTTTTCAAATGCAGATAGTTCGGGACGCCCGTCGCCAACAGGTCCGCCGGGTGCACGAAGACCGCGTCCTCGGCGAGCAGATCCAGTCCCCGCAGCAAACCATGCAGTGCCAGTGTCGATTTGCCCGATCCGCTGTTGCCGAGTATCAGCAGTCCGCGGCCGTCCCGCCCCACACAGGCGGCGTGCAGGGGCACCAGACCCATCCCGCGCGCCGCCAGGATGAATACCGCGAACTCGATCAGCTCGCAACGCAAGTGATAGGCATGTTCGAGCATGTCTTCCGATGCAACGACCTGCGCGCAATGGCGCCCGGGATCGATCACCACGTAATTCGACGCATCGATGTCGGCGCGAAGCTGATCGCCTTCCTGCCGTATCCGTGGCGCAGGTGGCTCGATCGCCCACGGATTCGCGCGCCTCGACGACAAGCGCAGCTCGACCCGGAATTCGGCAATGACATCCGGAAACGTCTGCGTCGGCAGGCCTCCGTAGGCGGCCTCGACCAGATCGACCAGGTCACGGCTGTTGCTGTCGAACCGGAAAACGCCGCCCAGAACCCGCTTGGTTGCGCTGAGGGGAGCAGGTTCGGGCGGCGGGAACGCCTTCCGGGGATGCCCATCACCACCAGGAGTCCCACCGTGACGATCGATCGAAGGCTCCAGGTTTGATCGCACGGGATTCGCAATCTCCGAATGGCACCGTAGGTGCCGGGCAAGGTGAAAAAAGTTGCGCGTCCGCTGCGAACGTCACCGGAACTCCACCCGGCAACCTGCGGCGAGGCTTGCGGCACTCACTCCCACGCGCTGTTTGCGAAGGCGCCACGGATCGCCGCCGAGCGCCACCAGAGAGTCCCTCGCCGATGTTGAAGATTCAGGTCGCCCATTCCTACTTTCTGCAGTACGACCCCAAGCAATGGGAACGCGGCAAACCTTACCCTCCGCTCGCGACCATCCAGGTCGCCGCCCTGCTGCGGCGGCTGGGACACGCCGTCGTGCTGTTCGACGCGATGCTCGCGGACGGCGTCGAGGCGTACGAAAGATCCCTGCCGTCCGTCGAGCCGGACGTCGTGCTCCTTTATGAGGACAACTTCAATTTCCTCACCAAGATGTGCCTGGGACGCATGCGCGAGGCCGCCTGCAGGATGATCGCATTGGCGCGTGCACGCGGCGCGCGGGTGATCGTCGCCGGTTCGGATGCATCCGATCATCCCGAAGTTTTTCTTGCCGCGGGCGCTGACGTCGCACTGACGGGCGAAGGCATCACGGCGCTCGTGCAGTTGGTCCAGCGACTGGATCCTGACCCGGGCATCGACACCCAAGGCTGGGTGGCTGGAATAACCGGCGTTTCCATTCTGGACGGCGGGGAATCGCGAACGACCCGCCCCAGAGCGCAACCGCCGGATGTACAACTCACCGGCCTCCCAGCCTGGGACCTGATCGACATTGATCGCTACCGGACGCTGTGGTTGGAACGACACGGTTACTTCAGCCTCAACATGACGGCTTCGCGGGGCTGCCCGTTCCACTGCAACTGGTGCGCCAAGCCGATCTGGGGCAACCATTACCTGCGCCGCGACGCCGGCGAAGTCGCCGTGGAAATGAGTTACCTGAAGCACACGTTCCGCCCCGACCACATCTGGTTCGCCGACGACATCTTCGGATTCCGCAGCGACTGGGTGAACGAATTTGCCGGACGCTTGCTCGACAACCACGGCATGGTGCCATTCACGATCCAGACCCGCGCGGACCTGTCGACCGAACCCATGGCCGCCGCGCTCGAACGTGCAGGTTGTGCGGAGGCCTGGATCGGCGCGGAAAGCGGCAGTCAACGCGTACTCGACTGGATGGACAAGGGCACGCGGGTTACCAAGCTGATCGACGCACGCAAACGGCTTGGCACGCACGGCATCCGCGTCGGCTTCTTCATCCAGCTCGGCTATCTCGGCGAGCAACTGTCCGACCTGCTCGCGACCCGCGAACTGGTCACACTCGCCGCACCCGATGACATCGGCGTCAGTGTTTCGTATCCGCTTCCGGGCACCCGGTTCTACGAGCAGGTGAAGACCCAGCTCGGTATCAAGACCCACTGGCGCGACAGCGGCGACCTGGCCATGATGTTCCGCGGCACCTATGACTCCGCGTTCTACCGTTGCTTCCGTGACTTGCTGCACGAACAGGTCACGCTTCAGCAATCGCGCGACGCTGGTGCACCCGAATCACTCGAGCCAGCGTTTGCCGCGCTCGAGGCGCGCTGGGATGCACTGGTCGCGAGCGAATACCTCCATCGAAACCACGACGCGACTCCGGTACCGGTGCCTGCTCGTGGACATGTCGAGCCGCTGCGCCGTGTTGCCGTCACTCAAAATCATTAGGGCGGGCCTGCGCCGCACCACCGAGGCGATCGCCGCGCAACTGGCATGCCCCGGCGGCACGACACCAGACTGGGATGAACTCGAATGGCGGCTTGCGACAGCCGCCGCCGCGGCGCACGGCGTGTCGCCGATGTTGTGGAAATGTTCTGGCTGGACCCACCCGCACTGGCGGCGATTCCTGGAAAACCAGCACGAGCACGTCGCGATCCGCCATGCCAGGATCGCGGCGCTGCTGGCGCACATCGACGCGCGGGCGTGCGCTGCCGGGCTGGCGATCACGCCGTTGAAAGGCGCGGCGTTGCACGCGCTCGGCGTCTATGCGCCAGGCGACAGGCCGATGGCCGACATCGACCTGCTGGTCGATGCCGACGATGTCGATCCGGCCAGCAGACTGATGGATGAAATCGGCTATGTGCCGTCCTTCGACCATTGGCGGCATCGGGTGTTCAGGCCAGTGCACGGAACGCCTCCCGCGGTGCTGGGGGAACATCGCGATACGCCCGTCAACATCGAACTGCACACCCGCATCCGCGAATGCCTACCGGTATCCGTCGTCGACATCACCGAACGGATCCGCCCGCGCAAGCCCGAACCCGGTCTGAATCCTTACCCGTCGCGCAGCGCACTGCTCGCCCATCTGCTGCTGCACGCGGCGGGCAATATCTGCGGGCGCAGCCTGCGCCTGATGCATTTGCACGACATCGCGCTGCTGGCGCGCAGCATGCAACCCGAGGAATGGGTGTTCCTGTGGCAGGATGGCGCATGCTGGTGGGCATTGCCGCCACTGCAACTGACCGCAGCTTATTACCCAAGTGCGATCCCGGATGCCGTCCCGGCCACGCTCGCCCGCGATTGCCCACCCCTGCTGCGGATGGTTTCGCGCCGCCAGACCCTCACACAGGTTTCCTGTTCCGAATTGTGGCTCCATGCCTTTCCGGGTGTGGAATGGTCGCGTGGCGCACCCGAAGCGGCGCGCTTCATCGCCGGCCGCATCCGACCGTCCGTCGAAAAAAAGCGCGAACGCGCAGACATGGCGCGCACGCAACTGTGGCTTCACGATGGAGACTGGGTCACGGCCACGCAACGAAAGCGGATCCTCACCTGGCTGACCCGGAAGGTGCCGCGCATGGACATCATGTACGTAGTGCGTGCCGCGCTTGACCTCGCGCCCCGCGTGCAATGAAGCCTACCGCAGGCCTTCTCCCCACCTGCCCTAAAAATGCTCTCCAGCAGACAGCGCTCCTCCGCTCAGTGGGTGAGCCCGATCATCGTGTGAACCCTCCAACCGCTCGTATCATGCATCCCGCCGCCGTTCTCCAAATCGCTTTTTTGAAAGGGGTGATACGAACGGCACGAACCAATGCCGCGAACGCAGCCCCGCGGGACCCTTCACGCGAGAGTGCTGCCGCCTGTCCCGCCAGTTGCACCGCGCACTGGCGGAGACAGAGCGCCCGTATTCTTCCATTCGTTGCCGCCGCCGCGGCCTTGCGAAACGAGTGTTCCTGATCGGCATGAAGATCCGCTGGACGCAGCCCCGCAGTGGTCCTGCCCGGGTGTTCGCGAACCAGAGCCAGCGTTTCGGACAAGGCGCAGACCCCACTGCGTGCAGCGAGGCGCAGTATGAAATCGTAGTCGGAAAGGAACAGCATCGTCGCGTCGAATCCGCCGATCTCTTCAATCAGCGAGCGCTGCACGAGCATGGTCGGAACCGCTGTCGAGACCTCGAACCTGAGCAGCGGTTCGAGGATGTGCCCCGAAACCGGCAGAGGCAGAAGGTTTGATCGCTCTGGCAGCGGTGTCCCATCGGTGTCGATGAACGAATATCTCGTGTAACTCCACCGGCATGTCGGCTGCGCAGCAACCCGACGCAGTTGCCATTCCAGCTTTTCGGGCAGCCAAAGGTCGTCCGAATCATGAAATGCCACCCACTCCCCGCGCGCAAGCCGGAGACCGGCATTACGGGCCGAAGTGATACCGCGGTGCTCGAGCCCAATCGCCCGGACGCGAGGATCATCGATAGTCTCAAGATACGCGCGGGTGTCGTCGGTGGAACCGTCATCGACGACAATGAGCTCCCAATCATCGAAGGTCTGTCCAATGACCGACGCGACTGCCTCGCGCAGCAGCGGCAAACGGTTGTAGGTCGACAGCACAACCGAGACCGTCGGCGTACTTGTGGTCGGGTGTCCGTTCATGGCTTCCGTCGTCGATGATTCGCGTGATTACACTTCCGTAAACGGCGTTCCCGACCGGCGGTGCCAGGCTTGATGAAAGCCTGCCGTGTGGTGCAGTTGCATGCCTGCTGCGGGATTTTCGTCGGAAACGACTCGGGCAAGGAAGAAAGTGTGCGAGCCGATTTCCTGGTGATGCACGATCGTCAACTCCTGAACGCGCAGCGCTTCGGCCACTACCGGGATGCCGAATTCCCGCGAGGGCCGAACAGGGAATGAAAGCTCATCCCAGCCATTGAGTGGCCGCCTGTGATGCTCGGCGAGCTTGTAAACGGTCGTTTTCATCGTGCCGGGAATGCCGGACAGGGCGACCCGGCGTACTTCACGCATGATTGGTGCGGATACATTGGTGCTGCGCAGCGCCAGCGAAAAGAATCCGCTTCGCTGCAGCGGACCGATCAGGTCCATCGGAAAAATATTGTGGTGCCCGGGAGCCTCGACGGAAACCAGCACGACCGGCCGCGGACACAGATAGGCGATCATCAGTTGCTGGGCCGCGGCAGGTTCCATACCCGGGCTGTGCGGTGAGCGGTTTTTCAACATGGCCCGGTTCTGAAGCCGGGCATTCCACGATCTCCGTGGCCAGCTTAGACAGCGATGCTCGCCCGCTGCGACGTGATAGAAGACGGGTGATGCCTCTGTGGCGGCAGCTGATGCCGTTCGCACCAACCGCAACGCGCCAAGAAGCTTTCCCGTGGTGTGATCGTGATACTTGAGTACGGCATTTTGGCCGGCATCGACACTGGTCGCGATCATCAGTGGTTTGAGTGAAGCCACGGTGTGATCCGCCGTGACATCGGCTGATCCGCCGCTCCATTGCAAGACAGCGGCGACAAGTGTTTGCGGCGGAGCCACGGCAATCGGAGACCATTGCGGCAATGGGCGTACGAACGGTCTTATCCAGTCCTTCCACATTTCATACCCGCCGCAAGAGCAGAAACATGTAGAGATGGGTGGCCAACCCGAAGCCACGCGGCACCAGGCGCTCCAGCCGAAAATACGGCGCAGCCGCACGCGCCACGGCGTTTGGCGCAAAACGATGGATGCGGCTTTCACCGGGGCTGGGATAACAGCCTTTTCGCACAAGGTTCGGCATGTTCGCCCACCACCAGCTGTAACGTGCATCACCGAGGTGGTAGGGGCTCAGCATGCTGGCCAGGATAAATCCACCCCGGTCGATCACACGCGAGAATTCTTCGAACAACAAACCGTGATCCGCAATGTGGTTGAGAACCGCGAAGTTCGCCGTGATTGCCCGCACCTTGCGCGTAAGGGGTCGTGTGACCGGAATGACGGTGCTGCAGGCGATTTCGTCACGGCAATGGCGCACCAGATAATCATGCATGGCCTGCGATGGCTCGTATACGAAAGTCGGATGTCCGTTGGCGGCATAAAGTTTCGCGTCGATGCCGGTGCCCGCACCGAAATCGAGCACGTCCGCTCCTGCAGGCATCAGACCCAGCGCCAGTTTCTGAAACAAGTCGCGCACTCGCCGATCTCGTCGCGAGGCCAGAATGAATTCGTGGTACTGCCGTCCAGTATGCATCCTGTCGGCCGCTGTGATGGAAGCAACCCTGTTCATGCACGGCTTACCGTTATTGCCCGTTTTGGAAAAGAAGGTTGCACGCGAGAACAAGCAACACGCCAACGGGCGTTCCAACATCCTCTTCAGCAGCGATACGGCCCGAAGCGGAGAATCCATCGCTGGAATCGTAGTCGTTTGTTGCAGTGTCTGAGCTGGCCTTTATCCGGCCAAATTCGGTACCTGCGACGGTTTCCCCGTAGTGCGACCCATCGTCGCGGCATCCCTGCCGCTTTCCACCCATGTGTCATAGGTTCCAGACGAAAGCGGCCGCCATCCATGGCGTTCCAGCACGTTTTCCATTTCACCCCGCCAGGGCGCCGAGTGCACAAACACGACCGCGCTCAATCCATACCGTCGCAGTGCATCCGCAAACCACGCCGCGGAACCCGGCGGCCGGTGCTGGCCCCCGACATACCGCATTAGCAAACTCCGGCGCGCTGCATCGTCTGGAGAGAACGCGCGGGTCAAGTAAAGCTCCCGCACCCCCAGCAGTTCCGGATGCACAACGAAGCTCGGCAACCAGATGGAGACGGCTTCCGGAGCGAGGACGACGCCGTTCTCGGAAACATCTTTGGCGATGCGCGCGGCCACCTGGTATTCGACGGGACTGACCTTGGGGCCCGGCAGACCAAACGTCACGGTGTTCGCACTGCGCAACGTCCCGAAGCGGCCGCCGAATACGACCGCGAAAGCAGCCAGTGCCACGCAGGCGCTCGCTGCCAGCACACCGGGCCGCATGCGCGACGCGCGTTCGACCAATCCGTGCAGCAGCACGGCCAGGAATAGGGGCAGCGGCAACGCCCAGGTCAATCGCCAGTAGGTATAAACGCCGACGAAATGATCCGCGACGATGCGGACCGTGTAGGGATTCAGCACCGCGAGCAAGAAGAAGAACGCGCCGGCGGAAAAATAGCGTGCGCGCACCGGGTCACGCACGAATGCCCAGGCGGCAAGCAACGCCACCAACAACAGCCGCGTACTGCACCAGCCCCACGTGTCATCGAGTATCTGCGGAATGCCGGGCATCGGGCTGGAGCTGACGAGCGCCTGGCCGCCGTGGGTGACCGAAGCGATCGCCCAACCCGCGCCAAACACGTAGACCGATGCCAGCATGCCCGCCGCAAAGCGTCGACTGCTGCGGGCATCCGCCGACCACCCGCCCGCCAGGCCGAAGGCCGCCGCCGCGGGCGCCACGAACAACGCGCTGGCGCTGACGCCGAGCGCCGCGACCTGTGCGGCGAACAGCAACAACCAATGTCGCAAGCCGCCGTGCCGTGCATACAGCAACGCCGCACCGGCGATGGCCGGGACCATGCCGGTGACCAGGATCGCCTTGCCCTGGAACAATCGAACGAACGCGAAATTGCCGTAGGCCCGGTGCACTTCACCAAGCGCCAATACGCAGAGGAACAGGATGAGCAATACCCATGGCCAGCGCGCGGGCACGATCCGCCGCAACAGGTAGGTCCATGCCAGCACGCAAAACGCGGCGAACACGGATGGCAGGACCAGGTATGCCACCACCAGATGATCGATTCCGGTGATCCGGGCCAGCGTCGCGACCAGCACGTCGTAGCTGCCGAGCCGGTAGAACTGCAGCATGATCGGGGCGTTCGGCAATCGATACAGCGTGTCGTGCACCAGTACCGGCTGGTGGGGAAAGCGCAACAACGTCGCCGAGATGCTGCGGTAAAAGGCATCGTCGGCATCCGGCCGGTTCGCGAAGAGGGTGACGCAGACCGCGGCGGCAGCGACCGAGCCGACGATCCACACGACCCGCCGGCTGCAGGGTGTCGGCGCGGTTGCGATCGGGGTGGCCTTCAGCGTCCGCAACCACACGCCGAAGGAACCCAGCAACGCGATCCACCAGAACACCGGATAAGGCATGCCGGCCGAGAGCAGCCCCACCCACAGGATCGCCAGCGCCAATACGGCAGCAGGCCCAAACCAGATACCGGACCGGTGCCCGGCCGAGTCCGCAACCGGACCGCCAACGGTCCGGCCACCGTTCGCTACGGGAGCGGACCATCGCGCCGGTTGCGGCATCCGGAACCATGCAATCGTCGCAGCTGTCGCGACCAGTGCCACCAGCGGCAACCAATGCAGCAAAGTGATCAAACTCGCGTGGCTCGCGGTGATCAGGTGGACATAGACGGTCCAGATCGCGAACGCCAGCACGAATGCGGTGACGATCCGATCCAGCCCGGAGAAATCCTGCTCGACTCGCATCTGCACGCCCTCCTGTCGAGTGCACCCGAGTGCCGGGGAAGCTTGCCTCGATGTCGCGGATCAGCGCCGTACGGGCGAAGTCGAGCCCGCCCGAAAACCGTCGCGGTCGAGGCCCGGCAAGTCGCTCCCGAACGGGCTCATGAGCCACCTTCAACGGCTACGGCCTCCGGGTTGGTCACTGCTGGCGCGATCACGGCCTTCCTTTGTGACAACGCGACCACGCCGCCAGGCGGTTTTGCCGCAGCCGGATCGTGCACCATCACGAACTCGGCGATCTTTTGCTGCAGCAACCGTTCACTGCGCCGGATCATCGGAGCCATTTCCTCGTTGTCGACGTTCCAGAGTGTGGAGCGCAGGTGGCTCTTGTGGCCGACAAGGAACGGCCAGGAGGTGACGACCGTGAGCTTGCCGCGCTCGAGGTAGCGGTCGATCGGGTTGGTGGCAACATCGCGATCGCCTTCGTTCCAGAGGATCATCCGGCCGAAAACGCTGCTGTGGTAGACATTGAAAACCATGCTGATCAGGCGATCGGTGCGCACTAGCTTGCGCCCATGGAATTCCCGGACGGAGGAGATCGTCGCGTCGGCGTGCAGATCCGCCAGCAGTCCCGAGAACACATGCCAGGGATCCTTGCTCGCGGCGAGTTCGTGCAGCACCGTCTGGAAGTCGCGCTCGAATCCGGGCCGGAATTCGACGTCATCCTCGCAAATCGTGATTTGTTGAAAACGCTGCTTTCGCGCCAGCATCGCCATCAGCTTGTAGCTCATGCCACAGCCGACCCATGGTTGGCGATGACGTAGTCCGGTAAATGGCGCGAAGCCGTAGCGGTTGTCCTGATCGAAACTTCGCAGGCGCGGCGTGTATTCCGGCAGCGTGAGGCAGAGCTTGTCGCCCGGCAGCTTCATCCTGTTTCCTGCGAGCTTCCAGAACTGGAAGAACGTAATGTTGTCGAAAGCCAGCAGGAACCGGTAGAAGGACTCCTCGAACCGGTTGGGCAATTGCCGCGCGTATTTGCGGTTGGCCTTGATGCGCTGGACGCGCGCGCGATCGTTTTCGAGCCAGTAGCGCACCCGTGCCACCATGCCGGCAAGGTCGTTCAGATCGACGAAGTCCACCAACGACTCGAGATCGCGGTTCTCCTCCATGTTGAGCGCACGCTCCGAAACCACCAGCTTGTCGAGGGATACGCATTCCCAAAGCCGCGTGGTTTCCAGCAGCGCATCTTCGTAGTAGTGGATGTTGACGATCAGCTTCGCCCCGGCGATTTCCTCGCGCAAATCGCGTCCGAACAGGTCATGGATCACCTTGACACGGCACACCGTCTCCAGAGCCTCGACGAATCTCCGGCGACGGTCGTTGTGGATGTCTCCGTAGAACAGCACGTCGTACCGGCCGTTTTCCGCGACGCCGGCGTCGCGGTAATCGGGGACGTATCCCAATGGCACATGGAAGAGTTGCGTGCGTGGCAGGCCGGACGCGGCCAGCGCGTCGATATTGGCGATGGAGTAGTCCAGCACTGCGAACGAACGTCGGAGCGTGCGCATGTATCGATCATCGAACCAGCGGGCGCTGACGGATTGTTCCATCTGGAACGCCACATACAGCGCGGGCAACTGCTCGAACATCTGTGGACAGACCACGAAGTGCGGCAGGTCCTCGTAGCTGCCTTCCGGCATCCCGAAGATGATTCTGGAACCGACCTCGATCCTTTGAAGCGCACGCTGGATCGAGACGGCGACGAATTCGCAATGGCGGCTGGTCAGGATGACAGCCTGGCGACCGGCGTATGCGCGGACATCGAAGGTGGATGAGTGGGTTGCCGGTTGTGGGGGCCGCGCTTCCTCCTGCACGCAGGCAGGGGCGTATCGCAAACCTGCGCGCGCCCCGAGAACCCGCGTGCGCGACCATCGCGCGCGCGCCTCGGCGCTACGGGCAAGGTTCCAGAATGTGCGTGTAATGCCGCGCGCGAGGTCGGCAGAGCGTGAGGTCCAGGAAAAGGCACGGGCCTCCGCGGCGCGTAATCCAAGGCGCCGCACCACCCTGAGCGGCCCCGTGATGCGCCACGAAACGGTGGCCTGGATGGCTTCGATCACCTGACCACGGGCCGCGATCTCAGCATCCTGCGCGGCAACGCGTTCGTGCAGCAAGGACGCTTCCCGCGCGAGTCGCCCGATTTCGTTCGCGTGGTCCGCCACTTCCTTGCGGAGTGCCGCAATTTGCGCGTCATTGACATGCGCCAGTTTCGCGGCGGCAGCGGCAGCGGCGTCCTTCTGCCGAATGAGGTCATCCCGGTACCGGATCTGGAGGTCCCTGCCATGCACTGCTTCCCGCAAGCGGTACAAGGTTCGTTCCTGATCACGAATCATCGCCTCACGTGCGGCGATCCGTGAATCCTTCGCGCGCACCGTATCGACCGCGTTTCGCAGCCGTGCGACCAGTTTTCCGGCGTCATCGGCCCTTCGACCAATGTCGCCAAGGAAAGCCGGCGCCCACGATCGGTAATCGTCGACCGTTGCCGAAATGGCGCGCCACGTTCCGTGTCCACGCGCGCAGGCAATACAAAGTTCGTACAACCTTCCGCTCGGGGCCGATCCGACGGGATCGTTTCCTTTTCCAACGAGATTGTGGCGTTCGCCCTCGCTCAGGAATGCATCGATTTCGGGTGAGGCCGCCGCGATGCTTCCCGGCCAGCGCAACCTGAAGCAGGCTGCCAGCCATTCCATGGCACTGCGCCAGTCCGAGAGCAGATCGTCGTAAAGAATGATCGCTCGCGGCAGGTCCCGGGTGGCGAACTCGGCTTCGGCAAAGTGCTCGAGCCATCGCAGATGCGTGCCCGCCGCGTCCAGCCCATCGCGGGCTTTCAAGGAATCCGCGACGGCTGCCGGATGCCGCACGACGAACAGCACGCGCAGGTCGATACCGGACCCGGCGAGCGCCTCGATCCAGAGCGGCAGAAAGCGGCAAAGCCGAGGATCCTTCACCGCCCACAATTTCGAGCCGGAAAATTCCTGCGCGACCAGTCCAGCAATTCGCTGCATGGCGGCATGCGCCGCTGCAGAAGCCGTCCATTCCACCGGGAGCGCCCGGGTGTCGTCCCAACTCATGCCCAAATCACGCAACAACGCTTCGTGAATCGCGACCACCTCCCTGTGCTCCCAGTGGCCCAGCCGGTTGCCGGGGCCGGGGTCCAGCAGGCTGCCGCCAAGCTCCACCCCAAGCAGATTGAGCACCCGTGTGGCAGCCGAGGTGCCGCTGCGGTGCATGCCCACCACAAGGATCGCTTCGCTGGTGGCATTCGCGTTCATGAAACCAGTGCCGCCATTTCGACATCGGGCCGAACGTCGAAATCGACGAGTTCCGTGGCGAGCCGACGGCTATCCGGCATGATCCGGATCATCACCGCATCGATGATCCGGTCCAGAAAGACTTCGCCTTCGGGTTCTGCGGCCGTGACTCCGGCGTTCAGGAAGTAGACGCCGGGCGCCAGCAGTGCCCGAAAACGAAACCGCACTCGATACTCTTGGTCCGGACCGGTTACCAGTCCTTCACCTGCATTCGCCGCGGTCGTCGCACCACCGAGCGCGTATCCGGTAGTCGTCTTGATCGCCATGCCGAAACGCACACCCAATGCTGGTTTCTGGATCGTCACGTTGAACGAATAGACATACTCGCCGCCAGCATGCAGCACATTCACACGCCGGCCGTGTTCGTTGGTGACGCAGGGCTGCCCGATGGTTGCACCGCGGCCTGTGTAACGGAGCGTGCTTCGGGGGACCAGGCCTTCGTCCAGCCAAGACTCGTCCGGCGGCGAAGGCGTGTTTCCGGCACGTGTCCTGCGCCCCGCGTTCGTGCTTTCGATGCCGGGTTCGCATTCGACGTGGCTTTCCGCGCCGCGAATCTGGTCGCGGACCGCCGCGATCGAATGCCCGGGGGCATACAGCAGCTTGTGATAGCGGGAGACGACGGTTTTCGGCAGCCCCTGCGTCAGCAATTCGCCGCCGTCCAGCAGGATGGCCCGATTGCATAGCTCGACCACCATCCCTGCCGCGTGGGAAACGAACAGGACCGTGGCACCGCTCTCGCGGATCGCTTCGATACGCGCGAAGCACTTCCGCTGGAAGGCCTCGTCCCCCACCGAAAGCGCCTCGTCCACAACCAGGACATCTGGCGCCACGTTGATTGCGACCGAGAATGCCAGCCGTACATACATGCCGCTGGAATAGGTCTTGACCGGCTGGTCGACGAACTCGCCGATCTCGGCAAAATCGATGATCGCGTCGAAGCGCGCGTTCAATTCCTGCTCCGACAGCCCGTACAGCAATCCGCTCAAGCGGACATTTTCCCTGCCGGTGAATTCCGGATTGAACCCTGCGCCCAATTCGAGCAAAGCCGCAATCCGGCCGTTTACGGCGATCGTTCCGAGCGTGGGGTTCAGCGTTCCGCAGATCATTTGCAGCAGCGTCGACTTGCCTGACCCGTTGCGGCCCACGATCCCCACGGTCTCGCCCCTGCGAACGTCGAAGCTCACATCGCGCACCGCCCAGAATTCGCTGAAGTAATTCCGTGCCGGCCGGCCTGCCGCGCGTTGCGCGCGCGGCAGGATCATCTGCTTCAGCCGATCCATGGGTTGCGCATAGATTTCGTAGCGCTTGGACAGGCCCTCGACGCGAATGCTGAAATCTTCAGACGACATCGGCAAAGCCCTTGCGCGTCTGCTCGAACCAGGCGAACGCGAACCACGCGAACAGCGAGGCGACCAAGAGGTACGCGACGAGATGATCCCAGTGCGGCAACCGACCCCAGATCAGCACGTCCTGCGAGGCTTCCGCGATGATGGTCAGGGGGTTGAAATAAAGCGCGAATCGGTAGCGTTCGGGAATCAGTGTCGCGGGATAAAGGATGGGTGCCAGAAACATCAACGCCGTGGTGACGATGCCTGTCGCCTGCTTCAGATCGCGCAGGTACACGCCCAGCGCCGCCAGCAACCAGACCGTGCCGGCGACGAAAGGCAGGAAGCACACGACGACGATCGGAAAAAGGATCGCCGTCCACGGGAGGTGACCCGTGACGAACGGCGAAATCACCAGCAACACGATCGTGGACACGCACAGGTGAAACAGGCCGGAGCCGAGCGTGCTCCAGGTCAGTGTCTCCAGGGGGAACACCACTCGCTTGACGAAATTGGTGTTTTCGACGATGAGGGTGGTGGCGCGGTTCGCGCATTCCGAAAACAACGTGTTGATGTTCAAGCCGGCGAACAACACCATCGCGTACTGAAGCGGGTTGGTCGTCTGCGCATTCCAGCGCGACTTGAAGATCACGCCGAATACGAAGGTGTAGATGGCCAGCATCAGCAACGGATTGAAGAACGACCACAGCAGGCCGGCGAACGAACCCCGGTAACGCCCTGCCACGTCGCGCCGCGCCATCTGCACCACCAGCGCAAAATGCCGCGTCAGCGCGAGGTACGGCGAAACCGGGTCCGTCAACCGATAGGCGGATGTCGTCATGGCCTGTGTGTTCCCTGCCACGCGCCTTCGGTTGCAAGTTCGCGCCCTTTACGTTGTCCCCACTGCGAAGGTGAGGCTTTGCAGGAAATGGAAATCCCGCCGACGGAGCGCACAGCATTCATCTTCCGGATCGCACAATCGCGTCAGCGTGGCGAAATCCTCCGGCTCCAGGTATTTCCGCAGCCGTTCGCCCCAGCTGCCGCGGAAGATGCACTCCAGCAGATAACGCTCGTCCGCATCCGAAAGCGGATACGTCCGTTCGATCATCCGGGTCCGAACGACAACGTTCCGCAATCCGGCCTGGTGCAACCATCCGGCAAGCGAGCGGACCGCGGCAAGTTGGAGTTCGCTGCGCCCGTAACGTTCCCTGTAATAAGCGCGCACCGCTTCGTTCACCCGCGCTTCGAGACGGGCGTCCCACGCAAAGTACATGTCCGGCACAAGTGAGCTCTGTCCCACCACGATGCGTCCGCCCGGACGCAACAGCGTTGCCAGGCTCGACACGCCAGCGACGGGATCGTGCAGATGATTGACGGCATTGACGGCCCACACCAGATCGAAGGCGTCACTCGCGAACGGCGGTTTCAGCAGGTCACCCTGTACGATCCGCGCGTGTTTGGACGCGATCGCGCGGGCAGCACGCACATGCGCGGCAGACAAGTCCATTCCAACCACCATTCCGAGGTTGCGCAATGATGCGTGCCACCAGCCCAATGCCTCGCCGGTGCCGCAACCGGCATCGAGCACGCGTGAATCCGCGGGCACCGACAGCGCATCGATCGCTGCGCACAACTCCGGCTGCGCGAAGGCGTTGAACAACTGCAGCTTTTGCACATAATCTCGCTGCGGGGTATCGCCCAGCAATCCGATCCCGGACGTGCGTGATTGCACGGCGCCTTTCATCCGCGAGAGCCGTTGGTCAGGCGCTGGTAAAGCGCTTCGAATGTCCGCGCCGTATGATCCGCGTCTTCCGACAATGCCTTGCATTGCGCCGCGCGCGCGATGCGCAGCCGGAGTGCCTCGTCGGCAAGCATGGTGTGGATGGCATCCGCCAGGCGTTCCGGGTTGCCGATCGGCACGGCCATTGCCGCCGAAGGCGCCCATTCGACAATGTGTCCCACTGCCGTGCCGACCGTCGGCACGCCGGCCACCGCCGCTTCGAGCAAAACAAAGGGGCCCGCTTCATGTCGCGACGACATTACCAGCAGGTCGGCGGATTCCACGATCGGACGCAACTCGCGCTGGGTCTTGAAACCGAGGAACCGCACGCGCCCATTCAGCCCGAGCTTGCGGACGAGCTCCATCATCGCGCCCTGCAACGTGTCGGTCCCGACGATGTCCATTTCGAATTCCACGCCCGTTTTCGCAAGCCTCGCGAGCGCCTGCAGCAGAGTCGTTTGGTCCTTGACGCGATTGAGGCTGGCGACATGGATCAGGCGCGCCGGTCCCTCAAGGCTTTGGCGCGGGGCAAGCGGCGGCCATTTCCGCAGATCGACGCCAAGCGGCACGCGCCGGGCCTGGACTCCGAGCGCCTGCAACAGCTCGACGATCGGCGCACTGGTTGCGGTGACGAGGTCGGCGCCGCGCAAGGCGAGGCGTTCGCGTAGCCGCCCCTTCCACGTCAGACGTCCGCCGTAACCGATGTCGCGCATCGCGATGAGTTCGCCACCGGTGACGTGGACCATGCACGGAACCCGCAACAACTTCCCTGCCGCGACGGCGATCAATCCACACGGACCCGAGAAGATGGCGTGCGTCACGTCGAAAGGCGCGCGGCGATGTTCAGCCCTGATCGCGGCGATGACGCGCAAGTGGATCCGGCCATCGCCAACGTTGTGGATGGTGGCGCCCGCGAGCCGCCAGCTAGCCGCCGCAGCCTCCTGCCGCAACGCGAAGACATGTACCTCGTGCGTGCGCGACAGCCGCTCGACCAAGGCCAGGAGCGCAGGAATCACGCGGATTTCTCCGCTGCGGTCCACACCGCCCGGCACGACCAGCGCGAGCTTCATGCCGCCCTCCGGCGCCAGTCATCGCACACCCGCGCATAAGCGTCGGCCCACAAGTGCCCGACCGCTTCGAAAGAAAGCGAGGCATCGAAATGCGCGCGCATTTGCTGCGGCGATGCCCGTTCGGTGGCCGCGAGAAACAGCTCGTCCGCCAAACGCGCCGCGTCACCGCACGGCCACAAATGCCCGATGCGCCCATTGCCCGTCAACGCGCGGAACGCGGGGATGTCCGTCAGCACCGGCGTGACCCCGCAAGCGAGCGCCTCCAGCGCGGCGTAACCGCTGCCCTCGGCGCGGCTGCCCGAGACGAACAGGTCGGCCGCGCGCAGCAAGGTTTCGATGCGCGCGTGCGGCACCTTGCCCAAAAGCTGCACCCGTCCGGCCAATCGCGCATCGTCGGCGATCCTCGCCCGCACCTCGGCCAGCATCGGCGCCGCGCCGAAGGCGCACCACAGTTGCAGACCCGGCAAGCGCGACACGGCGCACGCCACGCCGTCGAGCACCGTGAGGGGGTCCTTGCCGCGGGTCAGGCGTCCGACCCACAACACGCAAGGATCGCCGTGCAGGCCTGACTCGGCGCGCGCGCGGGCCCGGTCGCCGGGCGTGAAACGGCTGCTGGATTCGGGAATCGCGAAGAGTCGCGTCGAAGCACCGAACATGCGGGCAGCCGCAAACGGCTGTGCCTGGTCGATCGAGGTGAAGGCGATGCCGGCCGCCTTGGCGAAGCAGCGGCGATGGCGCGCTCGCCGCCACCAGCGCGGCAGCCTGTCCGCGTGATCCTGGAACAGGACCGGCAATGCCGGTGACAAATGCCCGGCAATCGCGAAGGTTTCCGCCACGAAGCCGAGGCCATGCGCGTGCAGGACGTCGGCACGGAGGCCATCCAGCACATCCGCAAAACGTCGGCCGCGGCTTTCCACGGTCCGCGTTCCATCGACGTCGACGAAGTGGTAATCGACGCCATTACGCGCGAGGCGCTCCGAATGCGATGCCGCCTGCAACACCGAAACCCGGATTCCGGCACTCGCTACCAGCTCGGCAATGTCCGCCAGTGACGGCCAGCGTTCCAGCAACGCTTCGATGCCGAGACCTGCGGGCGCCGGCGGAAAGTTGAGCTGCGCGACGTGCGGGGCCGCCATCGCTACGCACCCGTGATTTGCGGCTTGCGCAGCTGCACGAAACGATTGGCGATGTCGAGTTCCCACGGGTGGTCGTAGCGCCGGAGGCGGTAACGCCACGACGCCATCGCGCTCATGCCGCGTTTGGCCCAATGCGGCGCGCGCTGATCCTGCACGGTGGGAAACCGGCAACGCAGCACCGTGACGAAGTCGTAGATGCGCCGGCGCAGTTTGTCGGTCAGCCACGGCGCATCGGCATGGCAGGCGTAGTCGACCCAGCGACGTTCGGTCCATCCGTCAGGCGTCGCGGGAAACATCACCGGTTCGCCATGCACGTCGAGCAGGGGCGTGGATTTGCGCCTGCCGCGATCCTTTTCATGTTTCGCGCTTTCGGGCAGCGGCGTATAGATGTACGTGATGATTTCCGACGCCGGATTGATGCGCTTCAGCTCGCGGATGAACTCGAACGCCCGCTCGGTCTCCTCCGCGGTATCCACTGGCGGCGCCAGCATGAAGGAGAATTCGGGAATCACGCCGTGGCGGGCGCACACCTCGGCCACTGCCAGCGTTTGATCCGGCCGCGTGCCCTTGCGGATTTCCTTCAACATTGCGCCGCTTGGCGATTCGGCGCCGATGTAGGCCATGCGCAACCGGCTCTTGCGCACCAGCTTCCAGGTGCTTTCGGAAAGCTTGAGCAATGCATCGGCGCGCGCAAAACACCACCACGGCATCTCGAAGCGCGCCATGATTTCGAGCAACGGGATCATGTCCTGCTCGCGATCGAAGAAGTTGTGGTCGTAGAAGAGAATGGAATCGGCGCCGAGTCCGTACTTGAGATAATTCAGCTCGCGCTCCAGCCGCGCGGTCGGCGGCAAGGAGGTGGCGCCGCCGAACATCGCGGCCACGCCGCAGAATGTGCAGCGGAAGCGGCAGCCGATCGACGCCTGGTGCACCGCCGTGCGGCGCCCGAGGAACGTGCCGGTCAAATATTTTTCCAGGTCGCCCAGCTTCCCGTACGGCAGCAGCGCGGGCGCGCTGTCGCCGTGATGGAATTTCCGGTTGGGGTTGTGGACGATCTCGCCATCGCGACGCCACGACAAACCTTCGATCCTGGCCAGTGCTTCATTGCCCCCGCCGCGACCCAGCGCCGACATCAGCTCGACCAGGCTTGCCTCGCCCTGCCCGCGTATCGCGTAATCCACATAGGGTGCGGCCAGCGTGGTGTCGGTGTAGAGCGTGGGGAAGTAACCGCCCCAGATGATCGGCATCGACGGATGACGCTCGCGGACCGCCTTCGACACCGCGATCGCTGGCGCCACCTGCGGGCCGCCCATGATGCCGATGCCGATGGCGTCGTAATGCCGTTGCCCGGTGGCCGCCAGCGTTGCATCAACCAGATCCCGATCGATGTTGCCGTCCACGATTTGGCTATCGCCGAAGCGGTCCAGTGCCGCAGACAGGTTCAGCAGCGACAGCGGAAAGCGCGGACGCGTGGTGACGGTCGGATTGATCAGCAAGGTGTTGGGCGTACGTGTCATGGTCAAAAAACAGGCGATCAGGATGGATGGCGCAGCTCGAACACCAATGCCACCGGAACTTCCAGCGCCAGCGGATCGAAATGCGCGTTGGGGGAGATGTCCTCAGGATCAAGCATGGGCTCCAGTACCCGTGCAATTTCCAGCCGCAATGACGCGCAGACCGCGTGCCAGTGGCTGTAGAAGTGCGCTGTGTGGCGCACGGCGTAGTGTCCGTCGCCGGATTTGAAGTCACGCTGCCAACCGAGCGCATGTCCGATCGGATGCACGTCACTGCACAGGATGGTGCCACCGGGCCGCGTCACGCGACGCAGCTCCGCCAGCGCGACTTGCAGGCGATCCAGATGGCCGATCGTCAAGCCGGAGATCGCCAGGTCCGCCGAAGCGTCCGGTACCGGCAGATGCTCCAGGTTGCCCTGCATCAATTCGAGCGCGCCAACGCGGCGGCATGTGCCCAGCTCCTTGCGGGCACGTTCCAGCATCTCGACGGAAAGATCGACGCCCGTCACGCGCGCCGCGCCCCGATTCAGCGCATGCAGCATGTAGCGTCCACTGCCGCAACCGGCGTCGAGCACCGATTGCCCGTGCAAATCGACCGGCATCAACGCCAGCATCGCGCGCTCTTCCGCACACATCACCGGGTTGTGCGCGTGCGGCGGATAGCTGGCCGCCCACAAGGCGTAGGCGGCACGCGGCTCGAGCACCTCGAAGCACGACATCAGCGGCATCCTTCGGCGAAAGCGGGTTCGCGCGCCGGCTGGCCCATGCGCGAGACGAACTCGAGCCCGGGTTCCATCTCTGCGAGTGCCGGATCGGCCAGTGCGGTTGCAAGCAGTTTGGGCTTTCCGTCCAGCATCACCGGCACGGTCTCCACACCCGTCGCCGCGAACCATCCGGCGAAGTCGGGATCGGCGATGCGCGGCACGCCGTCGCGCACCACGGCACGGATTTGACTGCGTTCGATCCCGACGACGCTGCACGCGGCATCGCCACCACGATCGGGGACCACCAGCAGGTCTGCGCATGCACCCGCCGCGAGATGGCCGCGCTGCGGCAATCGCAGGATGCGCGCAGCGTCGGCCGTCGCCAGCGCCAGCGTCTCGCGCGCGCCGAACACGCCCATGTCGGCGACCACGCGCAATTCCTCGAGCAGGTCGCGCGCGCCGCTGAGCCGCGAATCACTTCCCAGCATCAATCGTCCGACTGCCTGCAGGCGGCGCGGATCGAGTGTTCGCCCGAGCAGATTGCGATTGCTGGTTGGGCACCAAACCACCGCGGCGCCGGCTTCGATCACGCGATCGACGTCGCGTTCGCGCAATCCGACGCCGTGCACCAGCACGCTGTTCGACGCGAGGCAGCCCATCGCATCCAGTTGCACCAGTTCCGCTTGCGCTGCGGCATCGGTGCCTTCTGCCAGATGAATCATCCACGGCCGATCGACCGGCGTGGCATCGAAACTCTGCCACACCGGCGGTCCGTAGGCGGGCCAGCCAAGCGCATAGGCCCAACCGTAATCGCGCAACAGCGCGACCGGAAAACCCGTCGCGTCGAGCGCCGGATGCCACGGGTCGTGGTGGACCACGCAGGTCGTACCCGCAAGCAGGTTTTTCAATGCGCCGTGCCGCAACCGCAACGTTTTCGGTACCGCCAGCGCAGCGACGACGGCGGGATTCCGGAAATGCGCCTGGAATGCCGCGATCCAGGCGTAGCTGTTCGGAAAGGGCGCACCGATCGGCAGCGGCGGTACCGCATTGAGGTGCAGGTGTTCGTGCGCGTTGACCAGGCCTGGCGCGATCACCTGATCGCGCAAGTCGACCCGGTATGCATGCCCCGGCAACGAAGCGCAGATCTTGCCGACCGCGATCGCCACGGGCGAGCGCGATTCGCCATCGACGGTGATCGTCCGGGCGCCGCACAGCGTGATGTCGGCGATCGTCATCATCGCGACCGAGCGTTCATCACGATCAGGAAATGATCGCCCATGCCGCGCAGCAGCGGCACCGCGCCCAGATGATCGTCGAGCCGACCCAGCCAATCGCACCAGCGCTGATGACGACGGTAGTACTCCACGAGGTATGGCGGCGGCATGAACAGTCCGAGCGCGCGATAGCCGCACAGCGAGAAATGCTCGGCAAAGGCTCGGTAAAACTCGCGCGGCAGGTAATAGCGCGTCCAGATCGTGTGACGGTTCATGCCGACCGGCGTCAGCCCGCGTGCAGCCCGAATCCATGCGCGTCTGAAACGACCGCGCAACGCGTAGTGGCCAATCTCCCAAGGGCAGATCCGACCGATCACCGAACAAACCAGTTTGCCGCCCGGCCGGAGCAGACGTGCGCACTCGGCCGCCGCTGCTTCGAGATCGGGCACGCAGTTCAACGGTCCCAGGTTCGAATAGATGCCGTCGAATTCGCCCTCGATCTGCTCGAGTTGATGGATTCCGACGTGCCGGGCATCGATCCGGGAATACGTCGCAGCGTGCGCGGCGAGCGCGCGCGTCCGTTCCACCATCCGCGGCGACCAGTCGGTGGCGGTGATGCGGTAGCCGCATCGCGCGAACTCGGCCGCATCGATGCCGGTGCCGCAGCCGAGATCCAGCAACCGCGAACCCGGAGGAAGCTCGTCGCGCACGGCGTCCCACATCGCCCGCCGCATGCGCTGGATCAGGACGTTGTTGCCGCGTGGGCCATCGTAATCGACAGCCACGCTGTCGAAAGCCCGGCGCGTGTCGAGGAGCTGCGATTCGATCGCGGGCGTTCGTTCAAGCATGGTGCGCGGCGTCACGAGATCCCGGAATGCATGGCAGGTACGTGATATGGGTGTCCTCACGATGTACTTTGGTTTAATACCGCCATCGCCTGCTGCTGCAAACCGTTGCGGCCACCAAAGTGCAGCCGCACAACGGAACGGCAGGAAGGAAGCTCCTGTGCCGCGAACATTTCCGGACCCGCCGATTGCCGGCATGCGCGGTCACTTGACCCGGGCTTGACACGATCACCGAAGCGGCAGTGGAATCTGTCCACGATTGACGAGGGCGGCAGTCATGCGTTCGACTGCATCCAGTGAAGGCACCCGGTACTCCGGCTGTAATCCGGGGCTCATTTTTCCGGTCGTGATGATTGGATCCATGGCTGGCGGGGATCAGGGCCGATCGAAAATGCCGACAGCGCTTCATGGCGAGTCGCTTGCACGTTGGGTGCACCACGACTGGCTTGGTCGTCGATTGCCGGAGCGTCGGTCACATGACGCATGACGGTGACAATCCGACCCGGCAGCGTCAACGCGCCTGCAACGAACATGGGCGGGGCAGCGCATCTTGCAGCCATCGAAATCATTCCGTTCGCGGCGCACGGGTTGGCTCCGCCGCCCGGGCCTTTGCCGCCACGACCATCGCCGTCTGCACGCTCGCCCCGGTTCACGCCTGCGCCGGGGATTTGACTGGCACGGTGTCGCTCGCCTCCCAGTTGGTGGACCGTGGTCTCGCGATCACACCAGCGACCCCGGCCCTGCAGGGTGGCATCGTCTGGACCACGCCATCCGGTTGGGCGCTGGGCTTGTCGGGCGGGGTCGACCTGCGGTCGCCAAGTCACGTCGCCGAAAGCGTGGCCCGGGTCGCGCGCGCATGGACCCTTTCCGAGAATTGGCGAATGCAGGTCGACATGGTCTATTACCACTACGCCGGCCGGCTCCATGCCAACGTTTACGAGCCGGGCGTTTACTGGGTGTACCGTGACGTCCTGACCTTCGGTCTGTCGGGCGTCTATATCGCCAGTGCGGATGAGCACCGGCTGCACCCAGCCGCCGATCTGAATTTTCACTGGCCGCTGGCCGGGGGCTTGTTCATTTCCGGCGGGTTCGGTATCGCGCGTTATGCCGTGCCTTACGGGTACCCGTCCAGCGAGCGCTATCACGTGGGCTATTACCGTTACGGCGAAGCCGGATTGCTTTGGAGCCATGGCGCGTGGCAGGTCGAGCTCGATCGCGTCGCCATCGATCGGGGTTCGAGCAGGTATCTGCGCCGCCTCGCCGCCTCGCCATGGCTCCTGACCCTTTCCCGATCCTTCTGACGTCGTCTCCGAATCCGCCGGGCCTGACAGGCAACCTTCACGCACTGAACCGGCACCCACTCCGTAAACCTGTCATTCCCGCGCAGCGATGAATGAATCCACAAGCGATGTCGATTCCCGCGATCGCATACTGCTCCAGCGCATGGTGGCGGGCGATCGCGCGGCGCTGGAGACGCTTTATCGCGCCTACCACGGCGTGCTTTGCCGCTTCCTGTCGCGCCTGACACGGCGCGCCGATCTGATCGAGGAGATCGTCAACGATTGCTTTTGGATCGCATGGCGCAAGGCGGGCAGTTTCCACGGCGACTCGCGTGTTTCCACGTGGATCATGGGCATCGCCTACCGCTGCGGGTTGAAGGCGCTGCGGCAGCGCGGCGACGAACCCGTCGACGATTACGCGTTGCACGAAGGGCGCGGTCCGTCCCACGACCCGGACGAGGATCGCGAGTTGCGTGACTGGCTGGGTGAGGGACTCAAGCACCTGTCCGCGGATCAGCGGATCGTGGTCGAGTTGGTTTACGGGGTCGGCAACAGCCTGGAAGAGGTTGCGGCCATCATGCAGGCCCCCGTCGGTACCGTGAAGGCGCGCCTGTTCCACGCGCGCATCAAGTTGCGCAACGTGCTTCCGACCCTGGCAGGCGGTCCGCCTGCGCAACGAGAGAACAGGTCATGACGATTCAAACGAATACCGGCAAGGACTGCGCACGTGCCTGGGAAATCATGCCGTGGGTACTGCAGACCACCGCCGCCCCCGAGCAACGCGAATGGCTGATGCACCACCTTGCGCAGTGCGAAGCGTGCAGTGGGGAGTTTGCCCAGCAGAGCCGGCTGCGCTGCGCCCTGTCGTTGCCGACGGATGTCCCCGTCGACGCGGAGCACGGGTTGAAAGGTTTGCTGGAACGCCTCGACGCACCCGAGCCGGATGCGACGGCGGTTCGACGCTGGTCATCGGGCAACCGGTTGACGCGGGCGCTGGCCGCTGCGGTGGTGCTGCAGGCGATCGGAATCGGCGCCCTCGGCGTACGCCTGTGGTCGGATCAAGCACCGCATTACCGAACCCTCAGCCAGCCTGCCCTGCTCGAGCCGGCGGGCGCACTCCGCGTGGTGCCCGCCACCGGCATGAAACTGGCTGACTGGAACAAATTGCTGCACGATCTCGGATTGCGCGTGATCGACGGCCCCAACGGCGTGGGCGCCTATGCGGTCGTACCAATCGAGCCCGCTTCGTCTTCGGCGTCTGCCCTGCGGCGACTTCGCGCTGATCGCGACATCCGCCTGGCGGAGCCCGTCGACAACACGCCATGAAATCCGGCGCGCTTTTCGTCGCCGTCGCGTGCCTGGCATGGGGCGTATTCGCACAGGCGCAAACCGGCAACGCCGTGGTTTCGATGGACAGCCATCGCGACATCGTGCTGGCGGTCGCCAACCCGATCGATCCGCCCCCGACACACGCCGGCTCCAGCCTGATTGGTTATGCGCCATCCGGAAACTATGGCGCCGGCCAGCGCGCGGCATCCACCCTTGCCGCCTTGCAACGGAATTACGGCTGGCGCCAACTCGTCGGCTGGCCCATCAAGAGCCTGGACTTGTATTGCATCGTGTTGGAACCGCCTTCCGGTATCAGCCGGGACAAATTGCTCACGGCGCTCGGGCGCGACAGGCGGGTGCAGCTCGCGGAGCCGCTGCGGAATTTTTCGGTGTACTCCGGTCAGCAGGATACGCGAAAGTACAACGATCCTTACGTCGATCTCCAGCGCGGTTTCGTCGAGACGGCCGCCGCCCGCGCACAAACTGCGACACAGGGTGCGGGCGTCGAGGTGGCCATCGTGGATACCGGTGCGGACGCGGCGCACCCGGACCTGAAAGGCCAGATCCGCGATGTGCACAACCTGGTGGATGACGACGCATCGGCATTCGATCGCGATCACCACGGCACCGAGGTCGCCGGCATCATCGGTGCGATTGCCGACAACCACATCGGCATCGTGGGGATGGCCCCCAAGGCCACGCTGAGCATTTACAAGGCGTGCTGGTATCCACCAGATTCCGATGCCGGCGCGCACTGCAATTCCTTCACCCTTGCCAAGGCGCTGGCCGCCGTGACGGACACGAACGCCCGCATCGTGAACCTGAGCCTGGGTGGCCCGGCGGACCCGCTGCTGTCGCGATTGATGCAACGCATGTTGGAGCACCATGTGGTGATCGCCGCGCTGCCGCCGGACGGCAGGCTCGATGGATTCCCTGCCGATGTCCCCGGCGTGATCGTCGTGAACTCGAGCGGAAGCGCGATGGACCCGCCCGGCGTCCTGAACGCCCCCGGCAACGACATCCTGACGACGCAGCCCGACGGCGGTTACGACTTCACTTCCGGTTCGTCCATGGCCGCCGCGCAGGTCAGCGGCATCGCTGCGCTGCTGATGTCGCTGGATCCGGCTCTGGACGGACGCGCGATCCAGGATCTCCTGACACGCACCAGCACGGTCGCCAATGGTGTGCTTCAGGTGAACGCCGCCGCGGCGGTAGCTGCGCTGCGGCGTGCGGCGCCATCGAACCATGACTAGTGCCGACGCCCCGATCGCGCCCGTCACCCCCGACGCGACGGATTGGGCGCTGGACGAACAACGCGCAACCGATACGTCCACGAGTGCGCGGCAGCATGCCGCGGAAAATCCTCGTGACCTCTTTCATGAGAAGCCCGATGTCGCCGCCGAGACGCTGCCGCATGGCGACGATGCGATCGACTGGGTAGGCATGCAAGGGATCGAGATGCCGATCCTGTTCGACGTCGGCGGTGGCCATCCGCAGTGCTGCCACGCCAGGGTGGATGCCTTCGTGAACCTGATGCGCCCGGACCGGCGCGGCATCCACATGTCGCGCCTGTACCTGCTGGCGAATCAGCATCTCGGCGCAGAACCCATCGACGCGGGAACGCTGGAATCGTTGCTGCGCGCGTTCCTGCGATCGCACCATGACCTGGCGGACCGCGCGCGCATCGGCATCCGTTTTGAGCATCTGGTGCGCAGGAAGGCTTTGCGCAGCAATCACCATGGCTGGCGTGCCTACCCGGTCGCCATCGACGCCGTCCTGATCGGCGATACCTTCCGCCTGGATCTCGCCACGCAGGTCGTGTATTCCTCGACCTGCCCCGCTTCCGCCGCGCTGTCGCGGCAACTCCTCCAGCAACAATTCGCGGCGGATTTCCGTGCAGGAGAACCGCTGAATCATGCCGCCGTGTTTGAGTGGCTGGGCAGTGAACGCGGCATGCCCGCCACCCCGCACGCACAGCGCAGCATCGCGCACGTGCGGGTGCGCGTCGTCCATGCTGCATCGATCAATCTGGTTGCCCTGATCGACCGGATCGAGCGTTCGCTCCGGACCGCGGTGCAGACGGCCGTGAAACGCGAAGACGAGCAGGCTTTCGCGCAGGCCAACGCCGAGAATCCCATGTTCTGCGAGGACGCGGCCCGTCGCATCCGGCGCGCGCTTGACGCCGACGATGACATCGCGGCCTTCCTCGTACGCGTCGAACACCAGGAAAGCCTGCATCCGCACGACGCCGTCGCGCAGGTCAGCCGGAACTTCCAGGGTTCAGAACATGGCTTCGTCTGAGCGAACAATGCGAAGCGGTGGCGCGCGTACTGCCGTGGCGTTGCTCATGTTGTTTGCCGTGGCGGGCAGCCTTGTGGTCGTTCGGCATGCCGCTGCGCAAGTGGCCCATCCCGCCACGGCCGCGAGCGCGCTGACCGAACAGGATTTCAGCCGCATCCTGCCGGTGATGACTGCGCAAGCCGCCGCGAATACCAACGATGGCAATCCACACACTGCCCCGTTGCCGGCAAGTTCATTGACCACCGAAGACTTCAAACGGATGTTGCCGCGCACCGACATGCGCAGCGACGCGGATGCGAACGCGCACCCGCATGCGCACGCCTTCCTCGACAGCGGTCAGGCCACCTCCTTCGATGGCGCGCCGATCGCGAAGAATCCGCTGGCGCCGGATGCGATCGCGATCGGCGCCAAATCCTGTGTTGCCTGCCACGCGCTGGAGAACGTGCAAGGGTCCCACTCCCTGCACGTACAGGCGTTCCGCGCCGGTGCCGCCGGGACGGGCGCCGCGGCAGCGTGCGAAGCCTGCCACGGCCCCGGTTCCGCACACGCCAAGGATCCGACCAAGCCGGGTCTGATCATTGCCTTCACCCGCGACGCCAGGACGCCGATCGATGCACAGGCCGGCGTGTGCCTTGCCTGCCACAAGGGTGGCGCACGGCAGGACTGGATCGGTTCGGTGCACCAGCAACACCAACTTTCCTGCACCGATTGCCACAACCCGATGGCGCGGCTCTCGCCGGAAGGCGTGCTGGCCGACAACTCGATCAACCAGGTGTGCGCGACCTGCCACCAGGGCATCCGCGACAAGTTCAACCGCCGCTCGCACATGCCGCTTCCGGAAGGGCAGATGTCCTGCGTCGATTGCCACAATCCGCATGGCACCTTGAGCGCGGACCTGATCAAGACCGATACGGTCAACCAGACCTGCTACGCCTGTCATGCGGAGAAACGCGGGCCGTTCCTGTTCGAACACGCGCCGGTCCGCAAAGACTGCCTGACCTGCCACGACCCGCACGGCTCCAACCAGCAGGCGCTGCTGGTGCTGCCCGTGCCGATGCTGTGCCAGCAATGCCACACCATGACGGGACATCCCAACGACGTGTTGACGACGGCAGGGCTCGCGACCGGACCCGCACCGGACGAACGGCTGATCGGCCGCGCCTGCCTGACCTGCCACACCAATATCCACGGTTCCAACAATCCATCCGGTTCGAGGTTCCACAAGTAGCGCCGTCTCGGCGCAGCGGCATAGTGCATGCGCAAAATGCTCGTCACATCGCTGGCCATCGCCATCGCCGCGTCCTTCGCGGGTGCGCAGGCGTGGGCCGACTCTGGCGACAGCGCGCACGTGGGCGACATCCAGTACGGCAATGCGCTCGACCCTACCGGCTGGGCGCCGCTTTCGTGGGCCGATCCGCGTGGATTCTCGTGGCTCCATGCCGGCATGATGCGCACCCCCAGCGGTGTGCTGTATCCCTACCCGCCGCAACGCGACGACAAGAGTTCACCGCTTTACAAGCACAGCGACTGGGTCTACTCGGGCTTTTTGCAATTGGGTTATCTGCACCTGGGCGGCGACACTCGAGCCGAATTCTTTCGCCAGTACGCCGGCTGGAAGGACGGCATCGCGCTCGGCTTGTTCGCACTGTACGCGGACAACCCGAAAACCGGTCAGTACCTCGAATTCCGCGGCAGCCGCTTGAGTGGCGACGACCAGTACTACCGCCTGCGCGCCGGACAATACGGCGCCTACAAGGTCGAGGCGTTCTATCGGAACATTCCGCACGTCGTCACCACCAATGCGTACCCGTTGTGGAACGGCGTCGGCAGCACCAACCTGACGCTGCCCGCGCCACTGGTGCCCGGCGGCAGTTCGCCCGCCGAAGTGGCGGCTATTGATAAAACACGCCCGCGACAAACCATCGGCCTCACGCGCAGGCGCGAAGGCCTCAGCTTCGAAGACAACTTCTATCGCGACTGGACCGGCTACGTCTCGATCGTCAACGAAAAACGCACGGGCGACCGGTTGTGGGGCGGACCGATGTACTTGAACTACATCCTCCCGGACAACGGCGGTGCGCTGGAAACGGTGCGCCCGATCGACTTCACCACCACCGACGTCAGCATCGGGCTGCGCGACGTCGGCGCGATCTGGCAGTTCCAGTTGGCCTACACCGGTTCATTTTTCCGCGACCACAAGGATGAGCTGGATTACCAGAGTCCGTTCGCACTGACCAACGTGGTCGGCGTGCCACAGGTTGCCAATATCTACCAGGGCCAGTTTTCGCTGGAACCCGACAACGACTATCACAACCTGCGCGCGGAACTTTCCCGCAGCCTGAAATGGAACGGCCAACTCTCGCTGGCCGCGGCGTGGGGCACCATGCGCCAGAACGATCCGCTGCTGCCGCCCGTCACCTGCACCGGCACCGGAGGCATCCTCATTTCACCGTCGGCCGACTACACCTTCAACTGCGCCAATTGGAACACCAGCGCGGCGCTGTCGCAGCAGACCGCCAACGCGCGCATCGACACCGGCCTGCTCGATGCGAAGATCACGCTGCACCCGTCCCCGAGACTCGGTTGGCACGCAGGCCTGCGCTGGTATCGCGAGGACAACAAGACCAACTACCTCGCTTTCAATCCGCTGACCGGGCAGTACGGCTACATCGCGGAGAACGGTTCGCAGGGCAGCATCATTCCCGGCCAGATCGGCATCTTCGATCCGCGCAATCCGCTGTACGCGTCGTACGTGACCCAGGTGCGGGCGATCCCGTTCGGTTACACCGACACCGTGTTCGATACCGGCATCGACTGGCGCGTCAGCGAGAACAACACCCTGGACCTGACCTGGAGCTTCGATCGCGACCAGCCGAAATACCGCGAACGCAAACTGGTCAACGAACAACGCGTGAAGCTGTCGTGGGTGGACCGCGCGCTTGGCAAGGGCACGCTGCGTGTCGACTACGAATTCGCGTATCGCAACGGCGGCCCTTACAACTACGATCCTTACGAGCCGTTCTATTCGACGGCGCTGCCCGGCTTCGTGACGCCACCGCTCGGCAACGTCGCCTTCACCACCGACGCGATGCGCAAGTACGACTTGAGCAACCGCACCGAGCACAAGCTGCACGCGACGTTGATCTACCCGATCGGCGACACCGCAACGTTGTCGGCCGTCGCATACGCGACCCGCGACGACTACGGTGCCGCGATCGGCCGGCAGGCCACGCGCAATCGCGGTTTCGACTTGTCGTGGGACTGGCAGCCCTCACCGCTGACCAGCATGAGCGCCAATCTCGGCCGCGACGATTCGAGCCTCAATTTCTCGAACGTCGCCGACAACGAAGACGTCACCGGCCAAGCGGGCCGTGACAATCCGTCGCTGGGCGGACCGTTGTTCCCGCTCGCGAACCAGTGGCAGAGCCTCGACCACGAGCGCGATTACAACGCCGGCCTCACGCTCCGCCATGATTTCGGGCGCGTGCGCGCGGACTTGAGTTACACCTACACCTACGCGCTGGGCAAGATCGGCTACGTGTTCGCCTCGCCCGGCGCACTGCCCATCACGCAGCAACCCTTCGTCGACGCCGCCGGCAATGCCTTCCCGGACAACCACTATCACATCAACACCCTGCAGCTCGGTTTCGACATCGCCTTCTCACGGATAGTCGGGATGCGGGTGTTCGATGTTTTCGAGACCGGCAGCTTTGCCGATTGGCACTACCTCGGTCTGCAGAACAACCTGGTGATCGACCACAGGATCTATACCGACCTCGGACCGCAGCCGCATTACAGCGCCAATCTGGTCGGCATGATGCTCAACGTGAAACTGTGAGGACATCGCCGTGATCTTCACCTCCCGCGCCGCCATCGTTGCCTCGATCGCATTGACGATGGTCGTCGGCTTGGCGCTGGCTGCAACCCCGCAGTTCGACGATTTGCGCAAACAGGCCCCGGTACACGGCGACGCGGCAGCGGGCGCGACCAAGGCCGCGCCCTGTGCGGCTTGCCATGGCGCCAAGGGCATCGCAGTCGCACCCAATTTCCCAAATCTCGCCGGCCAATCGGAAACCTACCTGTACGTGCAACTGCGCGCGTTCAAGGACGGCGCGCGCGTCAACGCGGTGATGCAGCCGCTCGCGAAGGCGCTGACCGACCAGGACATGCGCAATCTCGCCGCGCATTTCGCCTCGCTTCCCGGCAAGGCTGCGCCGCAAAAGGCACTGGAATCGTCGCGTGGTTCCATCGTGTTCCACGATGGTGACGCGGCGAAAGGCGTGCCACCCTGCCAAGGCTGCCACGGCGTCGACGGCAAAGGGCCACGCCCCGACCCCACCAGCACCGCACCGCAACCGGCCTGGTCAACGTTCCCCGTCCTCGCAGGCCAGAATGCCCCGTACGTGCTGACGCAGTTGAAGGCGTATCACGACGGCATCCGAACCGGCACCAGCAATGACAAGGTGATGGAAGGTGTCGCACACAATCTCGGCGCAGCAGACATGCGTGTGCTCGCCGACTACGTGTCGAAGCAGTAACGATTCGCTTGGGCGAAATCAGGGAAACCTGGAAGCGCAGATGTGATTGCTGGCGTACGCGAAGCATTGTGCCCTGCGGACCTCACGCCATTTGCAGAATCGTCGGCCATTACGAGTTCGTAATCAATTTGCGCCGCCAGGCCCCTCGCGACTTGAACGCGGCAGATGACGGAGCATTGGTCAGTTTGCGCATGTTCCGCACAGAACAGCATGTGCTCAGTGGTCACAACTGGCACGCAATCGCGCTGCGTGAATCCAATGAAATCCATGCTGGGCGTGCTTTTCAGTTCCCTTGATGGCGTTTCGGGTTGCGTCCGGTCATGCCCTCCCAAGCATCACGCCTCGTCGCGCTTCGCGCGCCTGCGCCGCATCCGCCACCAGCGCAGCAAGCCATAGGACAAGCGCACCTTTTCCTGGCCGACCGGCAGGTCGGTGCGCGCAAAAATCCACGAGGACTTGCTGAAGGCGATCTGCTGTTCCGGATACACGCTGCGATGCCCGATGATGAGGTACGCCGCAACGCACGCGCCGGCCACGTACAGCGTCGAATCCGCGCCGAACAGTTCCACGCCCATCAGGATCGCCGCGATCGGCGCGTTGGATGCCGACGCCACCACCGCCACCAGCCCGACTGCGGCGCCGAGTGCGGCTTTCAATCCCAGCAGATGCGCGAACGCACCACCGGTGACGGCGCCGATCACGAACTGCGGCGTGACGATGCCGCCGTAAAAACCAGACCCCAGCGTGATCGCCACCAGCAACGCTTTCCAGAAGAAACCGAGATACGGCATCGCGTCGCCTTGCAGCGCGCGATCCATCAGCGGCAGGCTGAGGCCAAGATATTGGTTCGGGATTGCGAGGATCAGCAGCGCCAGCACCACGCCGCCGAGCAGTGGCAGCAATGGCGGCCACAGTGCGTAGCGCGCGCGCAGCCAGCCGAACGCTTTTTTCGACTGATGCAGCAATTCCACGAACAGCCATGCCACCGCGCCGCACAGGATGCCGATCACTACGGTTTTCAGAAACAGCCATTCGGTGAAATCGCCGACGAAAGCGATGTGATATTGCGGATACGGTACGCCCAGCCAGCGCGACATCTCGAACGCGGTGACGCCGGCCACGATGCCGGGAAACAGGAAATCGTGGCGGATGCGGCCGATCGCCAGCATCTCGACGCCGTAGATCGCGCCCGCGATCGGCGTGCCGAACACGCTGGAAAAACCTGCGCTGACGCCGCATGCCAGCAACCGTTTGCGCATTTCCGGATTCAGGTGCAATACGCGCCCGACCGTCGCCGCAAGGCTTGCGCCGATATGCGAGCACGGACCTTCCTTGCCGGCCGAACCGCCGCAGCCCAGCGTGATCAGCGCGGCGACCGGCTTGATCCACATCGTGCGGAACGGCAGCTTGCCCTGTTGCTCGTTGACGGCGATGATCGCGTTGTCATTGAAGGTGCTGCGGCGCAGCTTGTAGCCGTAGTGCAGCAGCAATCCGTTGGCCAGGCCGCCCAGCGGCAGCAATGCCATCTGCAGCCACAGCGGCGCCGCATACGCGCGCCCGGCGGTCGCGAACAACGCCCGCAGGAAAATCGTGCAGCCGACGCCAACCAGTGCGCCGGTGAAGATCGACAACACCAGCCATTGCACGACGGTCGCGAACATCACCAGCGGCTCGGCCAGATGGAAACGCCGGATGCGGGTCGGGCTTGGCGGAGGCGTGGTCGTGGGGGCAACTCGCATGGCGAAACCGGGGAGTATAGCCATGGGCCGCGTTGTGCTTGACAGCCATACCGCATTCGCTAGACTGATCGGCTCGCTGCGCCACGCTCGGGCATTCGGGCGAATCGATCGGCCTCCGCACCCGCGATCCCGGACCCATCGAGCAGGCGCACCGGGTTCGGCTAGGTAGCTCAGACGGTTAGAGCGCGGCACTCATAATGCTGAGGTCGGCGGTTCGATTCCGCCCCTAGCCACCATTCTTTTGCGGTTCGCGGCGACCCGCCTGACCCGCGTGCGATGATCCTGCAGTCCGCCGCACCGCCGCTCGATCGTTCCGGCGGCCAGCATGCCGGCCGCCTCAGCCCCGCGCCATCAGGCGCTTCAGGTAATCGTATTCGGCAGCCACCAGCGCCACGTCGTCGCGGCGGCGCAGCTTGCGCACGCGCACCAGCCCGCTCCGTGGATAGAACTGCACCTGGCGCGGATAGATATCGCCCAGGTCTTCCGCCAGCAATTGCAGACCTGCCTGCGCGATGTAGCGGCGCACGAATTCGATGTTGCGCTGGCCGACGTCGCTCATCTGCGGCAGCACCCGCCCGCCGCCGAAAATCTTCACCCGCAAGTCGGGCCGCTTGCCTCCGGCTTTCAACACCGCGTCGATGAGCTGTTCCATCGCATCGCTGCCGTAGCGGGCGATGCGCCCCGAACCGGCGGCCCAGTTGTCAGAACCGCCTTCGGCGGGCGCCGGCAGCATGAAGTGATTCATGCCGCCGAGGCCGCGCACCGGATCGTGGATGCACGCGGAAACGCACGAACCCAGCACGGTGCCCACCTGTTCCTCCTGCGAACCGACGTAGATTTCGCCGGGCAGCACCTTCACAACCGTGCAGTTCTGGTTGGGGTCGAAGAACCTCCGCACGTGTTCGAATCCCGCCATGGGCTGCAGGGGAGCGGGGGCGATTCGGCGATCGGTGAATGCGTCGGCCATCAGTCTTTCAGTCTTTTTTCCGGTACGCGGTGCGACCGGCCAGTTCGAAACCGGCATCGGCGCCATGCATGGACTCGGAGTGGCCAAGGAACAAATGGCCGCCCGCCGGCAGCATGTCGGCGAAGCGCCGGAACAGTCGCTGCTTGCTCGGTTGGTCGAAATAGATCACCACGTTGCGACAGAAGATCGCGTCGAACGGTCCGCGCATCGGCCACTCATGCATCAGGTTCAGCGGGCGCACGCTGACCAGCTCGCGCAGGCGCGGATGCACCGAGGCGTGACCGGCCTGTTCGCCGGAGTCCCGGATCATCCAGCGCCGGCGACGCGATTCGCTGATGCCATCGAGTTTGTCCGCGGCATACAGCCCGCTGCGTGCAGTGGCCAGCGCGCGGGGCGAAATATCGGTGGCGAGGATTTTCGCGTCGACCTGCCGCAAGCCATGGCGCTCCAGTGCCTCGGCCAGCACCATCGCGATCGCGTATGGCTCTTCGCCCGTGGAACAGCCGGCCGACCAGATGCGCAAGCGGTCTTCACTGCGACGTTTGCGCGTCAACCAGTCGGGCAGCAGCTGGTCGGCGAGCAGGTCGAAATGGTGCGGCTCGCGGAAGAACGAGGTGACGTTGGTGCTGATCGCGCTGGCAAGCTCGCCGAGTTCACGCTCGGGATCCCCGCGCAACAGTTCGCAATACGCCGCGTAGTCCGGCAGGTGCAGCGCACGCAGCCGCCGCGCCAGTCGCCCTTGCACGAGCTGGCTCTTGTGCTCGCCCAGCGAAATGCCGAGGCGATCGCGGACGAATTCGCGCAGGAACCGGAATTCGGGCTCGGCGAGCGGGGCCATGTCGCCGCCGACTGCGACGGCATCCCGCTCGGCCGCGACGGCAACGGCATCGCGAGGCATGTTCATGACTCCTTCCGGTTTGGCCGGAGGTCGGGCTTCCCAAGCTGTATCGGCCGCTGCGCGGCGGACTTGAATGCAGCAATGGCGATCGGAACGACCATTCGTTTCGAGCGACCCCCGGCACTCGCTGGCACGGGATATCCGGACCGTGCAGCGAATCGCATCGACCGCTGTGGTGATTCATGCACCCTGAAAACGTGCGTGAGTGCGTGTTGTTCAACCGCACCCCTGCCGAAAGTCATGGAATGCGAAGTCGCCCGCTACGATGCGCAGCATCCACGGACACATCCGCGAAACCTGCGGGAGTCCGAATATGCCGCGGCACGACACACCGAGGTGAAGCGTCTGCCATCACCGATGCGCGCGAGCTGACCCGCGTCAAGAATTCTTCGGCGCGCTATCGGCCGACATCGCGCGAACTTGAGGACCACCTTCACCCTGGTGCGCGAACCAGTCGACAGTTTGCAAATCGGACTGTCACAAGTCCTTCATGAATCCACTTTCTGGTACGAAGCGTGCTTTGTCTGTGCGTGTTCGAGGGGCAACCGGCAAGACGGATCTCATGTGGCAGGAGGCGCAGACTCGACATCGGATCACGCAAGGTTTTGAGCGTTTCAACTCGTCGTACGGCATTCATACCAACTAGAAAGGGGAGGAGGCGCCACACCAGGCGCCCGATGTGGACACCAATGAATATCGAAGAACTGCTCGAAGAAATCCAGGACACCAATCTCACCTATCTCATGCTCGCGCAGCGGCTGCTGAAAGAGGATTACGCCGCCGCCCAGTTCCGTCTGAAGCTCGACGACGACATGGCCAAGCTGCTGATGTCGCTTTCGACCAAGCAACTCAGCCGATTGGCCCGCACCAACCAGTTCCTGTTCCGCCTGTGCTTCGACAATGCCGATCAGGTGCAGAAGATCGTCGGCGAGAAGCGCGATTCGGCGATGATGCAGACCCACGCCTCCCTTTTGATGTCCCGCGCCGCCGCGGGCCACGCCTGAGGAGGGCGGACAAATGGAAAACCCGGAAAAAAGCCTCGTCGCCAGGATGCACCAGGTGCAGCTAGCAGTGAACCTGATCGAACTGGGCGCCCGCCTGCAGGTGCTGGAAACCGAAACCGACCTGAGCCGCGGCCGCCTGTTGCGCCTGTACAAGGAAGTGCGCGGCATCTCGCCGCCCAAGGGCATGCTGCCGTTCTCCACAGACTGGTTCCTCACCTGGTCGCCCAACATCCATTCGTCGCTGTTCTACGGCATCTACCAGCGGCTCACCGAAGAGCAGGGCTGCAAGCGCATCGATGCGTTCGTGAAGGCCTACCGGCTGTATCTCGAACAGGTGATGCTGGATGACAGCGAGCCGGTGCTGGGCCTGAATCGTGCCTGGACCTTGCTGCGCTTCTTCGAAAGCGGTCTGCTGGAACTGGCCGAATGCACCAGTTGCCACGGACGTTTCGTGATGCACGCACACACGCCTTGCAAGGATTACGTTTGCGGGATCTGCCGCCCGCCCTCGCGCGCCGGCAAGACCAGCAAGGCGCGCGCCAAGGCGCACGAAGCTGCGGAACATGACGCGGTTGTCGTCAGTCTCGACCCGCACGTACATTGCGTCGACGACGCCGAGGCGGTGCCGGCACCGCGACCGAAGCGCGCTGCCGGCATGCGCTGAAGCCGTTCCGCCGCCACATCTGCTGAAACGCCCGGGGATTCGTCTCCGGGCGTTTTTCTTTGCCGGCCGCGACATCAAAAGCCCCGTGGGTCAATCGGCGAGCCGCGCGCGTATCCGCGAGATCGCCTGGCTGTGCAACTGGCAAACCCGGGATTCGGACACCCCCAGCACCGCGCCGATTTCCTTGAGGTTGAGTTCTTCCTGGTAATAGAGGGTGATCATCAACTTCTCGCGCTCGGGAAGGGCCTCGATCGCGGTCTTGATGCGTTCGCGGTGTTCCTCGCCCAACAGCCGCGCGATCGGCGACTGCGGACCTTCCGAATTGTCTTCCGGCTCGCCCTGTTCTTCGACCACTTCCTCGAACGGCAGCAAATAGCCGCAATTGGTGTCGGCGAGCAGCTGCTGGTATTCGGTCAGGCTGATGCCCATCTCGGCGGCGATTTCGGGTTCTTCCGCCGGCCGGCCATTGCGCTGTTCCAGTTTGTGCACGCAGGCATCCATCGCACGCGCCTGGCGGCGCACGCTGCGCGGCAACCAGTCGCGGCTGCGCAGCTCGTCGATCATCGCGCCACGAATGCGCTGGCTCGCGAAGGTCGCGAAGCTGGCACCGGCCTTGGGATCGAAGCGGCCCATCGCGTCCAGCAGCCCCAGCGTGCCGGCCTGGATCAGATCATCCAGTTCGACGCCTGACGGCAGCTTCACCTGCAACGCCAACGCCTGGCGGCGCACGGCGGGCAGATGCTGCTTCAGCAATTCGTTCTGGTCGATTTTTCCCTGTGCGGTATACATCTTCGGTCGGAGTCAGGAACGGCTGGAGTTTCCGGACATCATAGTCACGTGAGCCCATTATGGCCGGGTGGGCGAATCGGGATGCCGCGATAAGGCGCCGATCCCGGCGGCTTTTTGGGTGATCGAAACCGCGCACGGCGCGGACTCACTGGTAGTCCACCAGCAACTGGATGGCACCCACCTGCACGGGCGCGCGCTGGCCCGGCGGAAGACGGAAACGAAATTGCAGCGGCGCAGCGGCGGGCTGGCCGGCCAACGCTTCGCTGGTGCCACGGGCTCCCTTCACGGCAATGCAGCGCCGATCCACGCACAACTCGGCAACGAGCGTGCGGCCGGGCGGCAACGCAATGCGCCAGCGCACGCGGCGGATTTTCGCGCCGGGGGCCACGGATATGCCCGCCAGCGGCGCACTGGTGTAGAACCGGCCGGCCCCCGCTACGCGCGGTCCGTTCATCGTGCCGCTCCAACTTCCGGCTGCGGCCAATGCCGCGCACGACGCCAGCGCCATGACGCCGGCCGAGACGCCCTCGATGCATCGGCGAGCGCTCTTCATCCTCAATGCATCGCGCCGACAAGGGTGGTGACGCGCAAGCCGCGTTCGTCGGGAATTTCCGCCTGCGACAGCACCGCGAGTTGCGACAACCGACGGCGCAGGAAGCGCGCCAGCAACGGCCGCAGCGCCGGCGCCACCACCAGCACCGATGGTTCGCCCGAGGATTCCTGGCGTGCCAGCGCCTTGGCGGTTTCCTGCATCAGCGTGTCGGCCAGGCCCGGCTCCATCGCGCCACCGCCGTGGATTGCCTGATCGAGTACCTGCTCCAGCTGCGTATCCAGCCCGATCACACGCAATTCGCGTTCGGCACCGAACCATTGGTCGGTGATCGCGCGGCCCAGCGCCACGCGCACCCGCGCGGTCAGCTCCGCCGGATTGGTCTGCTCGCCGCCCTGCGCGGCCAGCGTATCCAGGATGGTGCGCATGTCGCGGATCGAGACGGATTCGTCCAGCAGGTTCTGCAGGAGTTTCTGCAGCACCGCCAGCGAAACCGTCTTGGGCACCACGTCCTCGACCAGCGCTTTGTGTTCCGCGCCGACCTTGTCGAGCAATTGCTGGACTTCCTGGCGCCCCAGCATTTCGCCGGCGTGCAGGTGCAACAGGTGATTGAGGTGGGTCGCGACCACGGTGCTGGCGTCGACCACGGTGTAGCCGAGGATCTGCGCTTCCTCGCGCTTGTCGGCCTCGATCCACTTGGCGGGCAATCCGAACGCCGGATCGGTGGTGGCGGCGCCTTCGAGTTCCCCCGTCACCTGGCCCGGATCGATCGCCAGCCATTTGCCGGGATACGCCTCGCCGCCGCCGACGCGCGCCCCCTTCAGGGTGACGACGTAGCGATTCGGATTGATTTCGAGGTTGTCGCGGATGTGCACTACCGGCGGCAGGAAGCCCATTTCCTGCGCGAATTTCTTGCGTACGCCCTTGATGCGGCCGAGCAGCTCGCCCTGCTGGTTGTAGTCGACCAGCGGAATCAAACGGTGGCCGACTTCGAGGCCCAGCACGTCGATCAGGCGCACGTCCTCCCAGCTCGCTTCGGGGGCTTCCGGCGCCGACGCGGGCTTTTCCTGCGTCTGCGCTTCGGCCGCCTTGCGGCCTTCGCGACGCGCCAGGAACCATGCCAAGCCCGCCAGCGATACGGTGAAGAACAGGAAAATCGCATTCGGCATGCCGGGCACCAAGCCCAGCAAACCCAGCACACCGGCGGCCAGCCACAGCACGCGCGGCTTGGAGAGTAACTGGTCGACCACCTGCTCGCCGACGTCCTGATTGGTGTTGACGCGGGATACGGTGACGCCGGCCGCGGTGGAAATCACCAGCGCCGGGATTTGCGCAACCAGGCCGTCGCCGATGGTCAGCAGCGTGTAGGTGTGGCCCGCTTCCGCGAACGACATGCCGTGTTGCAACATGCCGACCAGCAGGCCGCCGACGATGTTGACGCCCATGATCACGAGCCCCGCCACCGCGTCGCCGCGCACGAACTTGCTGGCGCCGTCCATCGAACCGTAGAAATCCGCTTCGGTCGCCACTTCGGCGCGACGACGGCGGGCCTCGTCTTCCTTGATTAGGCCGGCATTGAGGTCGGCGTCGATCGCCATCTGCTTGCCGGGCATCGCATCCAGCATGAAGCGCGCGCCGACTTCCGCGATGCGGCCCGCGCCCTTGGTGATGACCATGAAGTTGATCACCACCAGAATCATGAACACCACCAGGCCCACGGCGAAATTGCCGCCGACGATGAAATGGCCGAATGCTTCGATCACCTTGCCCGCGGCGGCGGCGCCGTGGTGGCCTTCCATCAGTACCACGCGGGTGGACGCCACGTTCAGCGACAGCCGCATCAAGGTGGTGAACAGCAGCACCGACGGGAACGCCGCGAATTCCAGCGTGCGCTGGGTGAACATGCTGACCAGCAGCACCATCACCGACAACGCGATATTGAAGGTGAAGAAGAAATCCAGCACGAACGGCGGCAATGGCAGGATCAGCATCGCCATCACCAGCATGATGAAGACCGGGCCGGTCAGCAGCTTCAGGCGCGGGTCCTTGAACCAGTTGCGGTTCAGGCCCATCACGGCAGCGTTCATGCGTTGTCCCCTGTATCGGTTGTATCGGTGTCGATCTTGTCCATGCCTTCGGGCACGGGCAGGTCAATGGGCTCGGGCGGCGGCGTGGCGCCATCGACATGGGCGCGCTTCAGGCGCATCGCCCACACCAGCACTTCGGCGACGGCGTTGTACAACGGACCGGGAATTTCCCGGTCGAGATCCACGTGGCGATACAGCGCGCGCGCCAGCGGCGGCGCTTCCAGCAGCGGCACGTGGTGTTCCCTTCCGAGTTCGCGGATGCGCGCGGCGATTTCGCCCGCGCCCTTCGCGACCACGCGCGGCGCGCCCATCTTCTTTTCGTCGTAGCGCAGCGCCACCGCGTAGTGGGTGGGGTTGGTGACGATCACGTCGGCTTCGGGCACCTTGCTCATCATCCGTCCGCGGGCCATCGCCTGCTGCTGCGAACGGATGCGGCCCTTCACATGCGGGTCGCCCTCGGTTTCCTTGTTCTCGCGGCGGACTTCTTCCTTGGTCATCCGCAGCTTCTTGGCGTGGCTGAACAACTGCCATGGCACATCGATCCCCACCACCACCAGCAACGCCAGCACCATCAACCCGCTGGCGCTGGCCGCCAGTTTCAGCGCGTGCGGGATGGCCTGCATCACCGGTTCGCCCATCAGCGCGATCAAGTCACCGCGATGACGCATCAGGAACCAAACCGCCACGCCGCCGATCAGCAGCGACTTCACGATCGCCTTGCCGAGTTCGGTCCACATCTGGGCGGAAAGCATCCGCTTGAAGCCCTGGATCGGATTGAGCTTGGAAAGCTTCGGCGCCATCGCCTTGCTGGACATCGACCAGCCGCCCAGCAGCAGCGGCGAAATCAGGGCCATCACCACCAATCCGAGCAGCAACGGCGCGATCGCGAGCAGGCTGTGCGAACCGAGCTCGAACACCCGGCTCATCGTGACATGCAGGTCGAACGCCTGGGTGCGGTCGAACAGGAACGCCTGTTCCATCACCATCCCCAGTTGCCGGGACAGTTTGGAGCCCATCGCCCACAGCCCCAGCAGCCCGCCGCCCAGCAACAGGAAGGTCGTCAGCTCGCGCGAGCGCGCAACCTGCCCTTCCTCGCGCGCCTTTTCGAGGCGGCGAAGGGTGGCCGGTTCGGTCTTTTCCTGATCGTCGGATTCTTCGGACATGCTGGATGCGGCGCGGGGCAGGCCCTTTCTCGGGCAGTTTCTCGACTGCCATTGTCGAGCCTCGGCACCTGCACCCATCCCGCGATAAGGGCGGGATTGGCCCGGCTATTCGGGGGACCGGGTCGCGATCGCTGACGAAGGCACGGTCTGGGCATCCATCTTTGCCATCCAGGCCAGCAGTTCCGCGACCACGTCATACAGCCGGTCGGGTACGCGCTGATCGAGATCGAGCCCCATCAGCAAACCCACCAGCTCCGGCGAATCGTGCACGTAGATGCCGTGGCGGCGCGCCTCGGCGATCACCTGCTCGGCGAGATCGCCGTAGCCTTTCGCAATCACGCGTGCGGCTTCGCCGCCTTCGGAACCGGCCAGCGCCACGGCCTGACGGCGCTTTCGCTCAGACATGCGCATTGTCCGAAACATCGTGGTCGTGAATGCGCAACGCCACGCTCTGGAATCCCAGCGCACCAAGCCGCCCGCGCAACGCGTCACTGGCGGCGTCCATGCGCTCGACCGACCCTGGTTCGGCCTGAAGGTCCAGCGCCACGTGCTCCGCGCCGAGTTGCAGGTTGACCTTCACCTCGCCCAGACGCGCGAGTCGCAAGGTCAGATGGGTTTGCCATGGCGCGTCGCCATCCTGCCGCGATCGATGTTCATCCCCCGGACGTTCCCGTTCGGGCTGGTGCGGCGGCGGCTGCAGCGTCAGCGCCATGAAAGCACCGGCCCACGGTGCGCCTTCCCAGCGCAACACGGGCGCGGCCAGCATGTCCAGTTGGTGTCGCAACAGGCCTTCCAGCGCGGGGTGCACCGGCTGATCGCCGCGTGCGAGCGCCAGCGGCAAAAGGCCGGATTGCGAGGCTTGGGCCGGAGCATCGGCGTGTCCCCCGGATGCACCCGCCGCCGGTTTTCCGTCGGCGCCATAAGCCGGTGAAGCAACGGCCGCCGCATTCGGCGACGAAGACGCGGGATGGACGACGGGAACGTGCGGCGGTGATGCACCGGAAGCGTTGGCTGGCGACGCCGCAGACGCCGCGGGTGCATCGCTTTGCGGTGGCGGCGGGAGTGCTTGCGGCGGCGTGCCGCCGCGGCCGCTCCAGAGCATCTGCGGCTCGCGCAGCAACTGCGCCAGCGGAAATGTGCCACCGCGCCAGCGCAGCAGGTGCGCCTCGTAAAACAATCCGCTGGATTCGATGCTGTCGCGCAATCGCGCGGCCAACTCCGCGACATGCACGCGCTCGCGCGTCGTCAGCAGCGGCACCTGCGCGCGAATGGCTGCGGGCGAAGCGGGGAAACGCATCAGGATATCCGCGATGATGCGGGCGGCCGTGCTGAATCGGGTGGTGACGGCGCCGCCCGGCTCCGGCACGGAAGCCGTGGCGCCGCGTGATGCAGGTTCGACATTCACCTTGTCGCCGCGACCGATCGTGGTGCGCGCCGTCGGCAATGGACGCGGGTCCAGTCGCGAGTCGCTGTGCGCGGATTGCGGCGGCAGGCCCGCGCGCGCGGGCGCGATCAATTGGTCGGGCAGCGGCCGATCCACCGGTGTATCGCGCCGGCCCAATACCTGGTGCAACAAGGTGTCGAGGATCGGCGTGATACCACTCACGATGGCCTTTACTCGTCGAGGCGCTGGCTATGCACCGGTCAGGTCGTGCCGTAGGCCTGCGACAGCGCACGCTCGCGGCGCGACAAGGCCATCAGGCGGGAAAGCTCTTCGCGATGTTCCAGCAGGTGCGTCCGGATTTCCAGATCGTAATCGAGCGTGCGCTCCAGCACCCGGAATTTGGCGCTGCGCTCATGCTCATCCAGTTCGCAATCCTTTTCCATGTCGGCCAGCGCCGCCACGGCATTCACGTATTCCTCGCCCTCGCAGATCATGGCTTCCCAATCCTGCGCCCGGGCCAGCGCCACCATGCGCGAAGCCTTGCTTTCCAGTTCGCGATAAACGCCGATGATCTTGCGACCGCACTTGGTCATGGTTGTGTATTCCGCAATCATGTCGAAGGATGGCCCGCACGGGGCCCGATATCACGCCAGGCGGAGCCGATTTCCTCGAGCAGTTGCCCGGCTTCGTCGAGGGCCGCCTTGTCGTTGTCGAGATTGGCGCTCAAAAGGCGCCGCGCGATGTATTCGTAAAGACCCGCCAACCGCTGCGCCAGTTCGCCGCCGCGCTGCACGTCGAGCGCCGCCAAGAGGCCGTTGTTGACGATGTCGAGCGCGCGCGAAATGGCTTCGCCCTTGCGCGCGGTATGGCCGGCCTGCATGTGCATGCCCGCCGTGCGGATCGCCACGCCGGCGCCGTCGAACAACATGTTGATCAGCTGGTGGGGAGAGGCCGTCAAGACGCTGCTCTCCACCCCAACGCTGGCGTACGCGCCAGCACCTGTCCTGGGGCTCATCCGAATATTCCTCGCGATGCTGTCTGCGTCACTTGCTGCCTGTTGTCATCTTGCCCAGCATGTCGAACTGCTGGGTGAGATAGCTGCTGGTGGAATTCATCTGCGCGATCATGGCGTCCAGCTGGGTGAACTGCTGCTTGTACGTGGCCATCGTCGCGTCGATCTGCGCTTGCGTCCGGGTGTACTGGTCATTCAGCTGGCTGACGCTCTGGTTGAGACTGTCGGTGGCACTGCCGATCAGGCCCGTGCTGCTGGTCATGTTGCCGATCATCGTGTCGAGCTGGTCGGCGATGCCGTCGGTCGTCCCGCCGCCCGCGAAGAACTGCGTCACGGCGCCGAGGCTGTTGTTGACGGCATTGCCGAGCTTGTCGTCGTCGATCTGCAGCGTGCCGTCCAGTTGCAGCGTCACGCCGACATCGCTCAGCACCTTGAATGCGCCGCCGTTGTCGACCTCGCCACCCAGCACGCTGCGCAACTGCGATTGCACCGACCGCACCGTGCTGTCGCCGAGCAGGGCGCCGGCGGTCTGCGTGGATGCGTCGTAACTGGTCAGGCCACCGAGCGTCTTGACGAGGCCGTTGTAGGCGTCGACGAACTTCTTCACCCCCCCGGTGATCGCGTCGTTGTCGCGCGTCACCTGCAAGGTGGAATCACCGACCCCGGTGATGTTGAGCGTCACGCCCTGGATCGCGTCTTCGACCGTGTTGTGCGCGCTCTGCACGGCGATGCCGTTGATGGTCAGGCTTGCGTCCTGGCCGGCCTGCTGGGTGGCTGCATCCAGTTGCAGGCTGCTGCCGAGGTTCCCGGTGAACTGGACGCTGCTGACCGAAGCCGCGCTGCCGGTGTCGGCCGCCTGCAACACCAATCGATACGGCTGGCCACTGCCGTCGTTGATCAACGAAGCGCGCACCGGGCCGTTCTGGGCATTGATCGCGTCGCGCACGTTCTGGAGACTGCTGCTGCCCGCGCTGATCGCGACGCTCATCGTGCTGCCGTTGGCCAGCGTGAAATCCACCGTGCCGTCGCCGAGATTGGTCGTGCTGTCGGCGACGCCGAGCGTGGCCACGCTGGAAGCCTGCGCCCGCTGGGCCACATGGATCTGGTAATCGCCCGGCGGGGTGTCATTGGTGGTCGTGGCGGTCAGCGCGGTGCCTGAAACGGTGTTTTTCACCGTTTGGAACGCAGTCGGATCAGCCAGCGCATGGATCGCATCCTGCAGGCTCGACAGCGCGCTCTTCAGGCTGCCGAATGCCGAGATCTTGGTCTCATAGCTCGCCTTCTGGGTGGTGATCGGCGTCAGCTTCTGGTTCTCGCCCTGCTGAAGCTGGTCCAGCAGGCCGTTCAGGTCGAGACCCGAGCCCACTCCAAGCGCTGTGATTGCTGTCATACCGGCGAACTCCTTCAGCCTTCTGCAGGTTGCCCGCTGCCGACGCACCTCCCGGTGCAGTGGCGAGCGGACCACATTGTGGTCGCATCGTGGAGGGCGCCAGCCGCGGAAAAAGCCGCTTCAAGCCCCTCTATTCCGCAATATCGGCCCGTATGGCCAGGCCTTTAGCGTGAATGTGTTCAGAAACCCAGTTCATCGAGCAACGCGTCGACCTGGTCCTGGCTGCTGACCACGCCATCGCCTTCGGTGTTGATCTGCGGACCGTTGGTGAGCGCCCCCGCCTCCTCCACCACGCCGGGGAGCCAGCGCCCTTCCAGCCGGTGCCGCATTTCTTCGCGCTCGCCGCCTTCGGGCACGCTGTCCAGCAGCACCTGGAACAAATGTCGTTCGACTTCGTGGATCACGTCCATCATCTTCTTGATGACCTGGCCCGTGAGGTCCTGGAAATCCTGCGCCATCGTGATTTCCAGCAGTTCCGCATTGATCTTCTGCGTCACCGCGGGGACGTTCTGCAGGTAGCCGCGGGTGAGCTTGACCAGGTCGCGGGCCTCGTCCAGTCCCACCGGATGCGCGAACCAGGCTTGCCATTTCGCGTCCAGCGCTTCGGCGTCGCGGCCGAGTTGTGCCTGCAGCGGCTGCGCGCGATCGATCGCGTTCAGCGAGCGCTCGGCCGCCTGCTCGGTCATTTTCGCGACGTAATTGAGCCGGTCGCGTGCGTCGGGAACCGCCGCCGCGGCTTTTTCGATTTCCTTGTTGAGGCCGAGTTCGCGCATGCTTTGCCGCAGCATGCGGGTGAGCTGGCCGATCCGGCGCACCAGTTCGTCGCCGTCCGTCGTGCCCGGAATCTGGGCCACCTGAGCGTTGCCTTGCATAGTCGTTCCCCTGTCAGGCTGGATGCACGCGGGTCAATGGCCCAGCTTCTCGAAAATCTTGCCGATTTTTTCTTCCAGCGTGGCGGCGGTGAACGGCTTGACGATGTAGCCGTTGGCGCCGGCCTTGGCCGCGGCGATGATGTTCTCCTTCTTCGCTTCAGCCGTGATCATCAGCACCGGCGTCGAGCCGAGATTGCCGTCGGCACGGATCTGCTTGAGCATGTCCAACCCGTCGACGTTGGGCATGTTCCAGTCCGAAATCACGAACTGGAAACCGCCGGACTTCAGCTTGCCGAGTGCATCCTGCCCGTCCTCCGCTTCATCCACGTTGTTGAAGCCAAGTTCCTTGAGCAAGCTGCGGACGATGCGCCGCATCGTGGGGAAGTCGTCCACTACCAGGACGTTCATGCTTTTGTCGATCATGGCTTGCTCTCGCGTTTGCGGCCGAACCGGAGCGCCACGTCGGCGCCCGGACGAATCATCAGAATTCTTCCCAACTTTCGTCGGCGGTGGCCGCTTCGGGACGTGGGGACTTGGTTGCACGGCGGGGTTGCGGCTGCGTGGCGAGGCGCTTGATTCGCTGCGTCATCGCCGAGACATTGCCGGAGGGCGACGCGGCGGGCTTGGCCGCAACGCTTTCGCGCGTTGCGTCGCCCTGCTGCGCGGCGCCCGGCAGGCGGAACACCGCCACCGACGTTTCCAGTCGGCGCGCCTGTTCTTCCAGCGAGGCAGCCGCGGCGGTGATCTGTTCGACCAGCGCGGCGTTCTGCTGGGTGACCTCGTCCATCTGGCTGACGGCCTGGTTGATCTGCTCGATGCCGCTCGACTGTTCCTGCGACGCGGCCGAGATTTCATCCATGATGTCGGTAACGCGCTTCACCGCGGTCACCACCTCGCGCATGGTGTGGCCAGCCTGCTCCACCAGCGCGGAACCTTCGCCGACCTGCCGGGCGGAGCCTTCGATCAACTGCTTGATCTCGCGCGCGGCATCGGCGCTGCGCCCGGCGAGGTTGCGCACCTCGCCCGCGACCACCGCGAAGCCGCGTCCCTGCTCGCCCGCGCGCGCGGCTTCCACCGACGCGTTGAGCGCGAGGATGTTGGTCTGGAACGCGATCGAATCGATCATGCCGGTGATTTCGGCGACCTTCTTCGAGCTGTCGGAAATGCCGCGCATGGTGGCGGTGACCTTGTCCATCACTTCGCCGCCGTGGCTGGCCGTGGCCGACGCATCGTTGGCGAGGCTGCTGGCCTGGCGCGCGTTGTCGGCGTTCTGCTTCACCGTGGCCGTGATCTCTTCCATGCTGGTGGCGGTTTCTTCCAGCGAGGCGGCCTGTTCCTCGGTGCGCGCGGAAAGATCGGTGTTGCCGCGCGAGATTTCCGTCGATCCGACGTAGATCGAATTGCTGCTGCCGCGCGCCTCGCCCACCATCTTGCCGAGGCTCTGTTGCATGCGGCGCATCGCCGCGAACAGCCGGCTGATTTCGTTGTCACCCGTCACGCCGATGTGTTCGGAAAGATCGGCGCGTGCGATCGCGTCCAGCCGCTTGACGGCGCCCGTCAGCGGAATCACCACCAGCCGGCGCAGTCCCATGTACACGGCCACCAGCAATACCAGCGTGACCAGGCCCAACCCGATGTACACGCGCTTGAACACGCTGTCGGTTTTTTCGAAGTCCTTGACGATCCCGGTGTTGTGCACATTGGCGTAGTGCGCCAGTGCGGCAACGCTGTCATGGAACTGGCGGGAGGGCGCCACGAGCTGTTCATTGAGGGCGTTGAAGGCGTTGAGGTCGCCCTTCCCGATCGCGTCCTTCTGGCCGCGGATCACCTTGATCAGATCCGTGGCACTGCCGCTGATCGCCTGGGCCAGCTTCTGCTGTTCCGGATCCTTCTGCACGGCATTGAACTTCTGCAGCAACTCATCCATTCCGTCCAGCGTGTTGGCGACCGCGCCCAGTTCGGTGCGATCCGGTTGCCGGTGGGCGAGCACGTCGTCCAGCATGCCCACCACCCGGGAACGCACGTAACTTTGCTCGTTGTTGATCTCGTTGACCAGGTTGAGTTGGTCGATGTTGACGTTCTTGATCGTGAGCAGGTAGCCGTCCATCTGCTGGCCCGCCTGCAGGCCGAGGCCGATGGCCGTGGCGATCACCACCGTGAAAATGGCAAGCACCGCCACCATTCCCGTGTTGATCTTCATGTTGTGGATCGCTTGCATGTTCGTGTCTCTCTGAAAAGCCGTATGTGGGTGCGCATGGTGCGCGCGAACCGCTGCCTACACCCGTTGCGCGCGTCCCGCGGCCGCGACCAGCGTCATCAGCCTCGGGGCGATCTCTTCGAGTCCCAATACTTCGCTGGCGCCGCCCACCGCGATCGCTTCGCGCGGCATCCCGAACACCAGCGATGTTTCTTCGTCCTGCGCCAAGGTCGTCGCGCCCGCTTCGCGCATCGCGCGCAGGCCGAGCGCGCCGTCCTTGCCCATGCCCGTCAGCAACACGCCGATCGCGTTGCGGCCGGCCTGCTCCGCCGCCGAGTGGAACAACACGTCGACCGACGGTTTGTGACGATTCACCGGCGCGCCCGAATCCAGTGCCACCACGTAGTTGGCCCCGCTGCGCGCCAGCTTCAGATGGCGATCTCCGGGGGCGATGTAGGTGTGTCCCGGCAGGATTCGTTCGCCGTCTTCCGCTTCCTTCACAGCGACGCGGCACAGTCGGTTCAGGCGCTGCGCGAACGAATTGGTGAACCCCGCCGGCATGTGCTGCGCGATCAGGATCGCCGGGCTGTTCGGCGGCAGCGGTTCCAGCACCGCGCGGACCGCTTCCGGGCCACCCGTCGACGCGCCCAGGATCACCAGCTTTTCGCTGGACACCAGCGGCTGGCGCAGCAATGTGCGCGGCTTGTCGGCCTGCTGCTGCCGCCTGGGCCGTGACGCGGCCGCGGCACGAATCTTCTGCGCGATGACGTCGCTGTAATCGAGCATGCCGCCGCGGATGCCCATCTCGGGCTTGGCGACGAAATCCACCGCACCCAGTTCCAGCGCGCGCAACGTCACTTCCGAACCGGACCGGGTCAACGACGACACCATCACCACCGGCATCGGCCGCAGGCGCATCAGGCGTTCGAGGAAATCCAGCCCGTCCATGCGCGGCATTTCCACGTCCAGCGTCAGGACGTCCGGGTTGTGCTGCTTGATGAGGTCGCGCGCGACCAGCGGGTCCGGCGCCACGGCCACCACTTCCATGTCCTCGTGCTCGTTGATGATCTGCGACATCAGGCCGCGGATCAGCGCCGAGTCGTCGACGCAAAGCACCTTGATTTTGTGCGTGGCCAAAATGGATCTCCCGTCTGCCACGACGTTTTCGCCACGGCATGTCGAGCACTCGTCTCGCTGCATTTATCGGCGCCGGCCATTGCGGCTTTAGCCGGTGCGGTACCGGCGATGCTTCGGCGTGTCGGCAGCGTGACGCAATCGACGTTGCCGGGCGCGCAGCCCCCTTGCGGAATCAGCGCAGTGCGTAGACCGTCTGTCCGCGCAAGCGGAACTGGTCGCTGATATAGGTGAAGTTCTCGGAATGGCCGGCGAACAACAGCGCATCCGGCTTCATGTGCGGCACGAATCGCCTCAGGATCCTTGCCTGCGTTTCCGTGTCGAAATAGATCATCACGTTGCGGCAGAACACCGCGTCGAAGAGTTCATGCTTGGGCCAGTTGCCGGCGACCAGATTCAGTGGCTGGAAGGTGACCCGCGCGGCCAGTTCCGGCCGCACCCGCGCATAGCCCGCGCGCTGACCGCCGCCCTTCTGGAAAAAACGCTTGCGGCGCTTCTCGTCCAGTTTCTCCACTTGCGTCATCGGGTACACGCCGCCCGCGGCGACGTCCAGCGCCTGGGTGTCGATGTCGGTGGCGAACACGCGCACGTCGGCGTGCTCGCCCAGCGTTTCCACCAGCTGCATTGCGATCGAATACGGTTCCTGACCGGTCGAAGCCGCCGCACACCAGACGCGCACGGGCCCTGCGCGTCCGGCGACGTGCCGCGCGAGCAGCGGGAAATGATGTTCCTCGCGGAAGAACGACGTGAGGTTGGTGGTCAGCGCGTTGGTGAAGGCTTCCCATTCGGCCGAGCGGGGATCGCCTTCCAGCTGCGCGAGGTAATCGGAGAATCGTGTCAGATGCAGGTGCCGCACGCGGCGGCCGACGCGGCTGTAGACCATGTCGCGCTTGTGTGCGGCCAGCACGATGCCGGCGCGCTGGTAGATCAATGCGCAGATGCGTTCCAGATCGTGGTCGTCGAATTCGAGATCGCGCACCAGTGCGATGCTGCAGACCCGGTTGGCAGCCGCACGCCGCGGCAGGAAACGCGCGGATCGCTGCGCGTCGCGCGCCGACAGCGCATCCGCGCGATCAGCCACCGTCACCGGCCGCAGCGGGTCGCGAATTACGTCCGCGGCTTCTTGCCGCACATCGACATGTTGAAGATTCACGGGTCCCTGCACTTACGCCGCGCGGCTCTCGCCGGTTTCATCGACCAGCGCCATCTCGCGGCTGGTCAGGAGTTTCTCGATGTCCACCAGGATCAGCATGCGGCCGCCGAGGTCGCCCAAGCCCTGGATATACGCGAGCGGCAGTCCGACGCCGAATTCCGGCGCCGGCTTCATCTGTTCCGGCGCGAGCGTCATCACGTCGGAAACGCGATCAACCACGACGCCGACCACGCGCCTGCCGATGTTCACCACGATCACGACCGTGTTGGTGTCGTAGGCCACGTTTTCCATCCGGAACTTGATGCGCAGATCCACGATCGGCACGATCACGCCGCGCAGGTTGGCCACGCCCTTGATGAAGTCCGGTGCATTGGAGATGCGCGTCACGTGGTCGTAATCGCGGATTTCCTGCACCTTCAAAATGTCGATGGCGTATTCCTCTTCGCCCAGCGAGAACACCAGGAATTGGCGGCTGCCGGTGTTGTCGCCGACGCGGGCTTCAATGGATGCTGCGGGATTCATGGTGGCTGGAACTCCTTTGTGATGCGTGCGCAACCCGATCATCAATAAACACGTTATCGGCAAACACGCCGTTTTCTTTCTGGCTGGCGGTGATCTGGCAAAGGTCGTTCACGTCGAGGATCAGCGCCACGCTGCCATCGCCCATGATGGTCGCGGCCGATACGCCGGGAACCTTGCGGTAATTGGTTTCGAGGTTCTTCACGACCACCTGCTGCTGGCCCACCAGTTCATCCACCAGCAGCGCGTAACGTCGGCCGCGGCCCTGCACCACCACCGCGATAGCGCGGGTGGCATCGACGCAGGCTTCGGAAACACCCATCGCTTCGTGCACGGCCACGATTGGCAGGTAGTCCTCGCGCACCTTCAGCAGGAGGTCGCCGCCGGCGGTGCCGTGCAGGTCACGGTCGCGCGGCTGCAGCGATTCGATCACCGCGGTGACCGGCAGGATGAAGGTTTCGCGTCCGACCCGCACCGACATCCCGTCGAGGATCGCGAGCGTCAACGGCAGCACCACGCGGGTGGTGGTGCCCCGGCCCGCGCGCGACACCACTTCCACGTGCCCGCCCATGCCTTCGATATTGCGCTTGACGACGTCCATGCCTACGCCGCGCCCGGACACATTGCTGACCTGCGCCGCGGTGGAGAAGCCGGGTGCGAAGATCAACTGCCAGACGTCCTCGTCGCTCATCGCGTCGGAGACGTTCATGCCGCGCTCGCGCGCCTTGGCCAGGATCTTCGCGCGACTCAGCCCGGCGCCATCGTCGCTGACCTCGATCACGATGTTGCCGCCCTGGTGTTCGGCGGAAAGCGTGAGCGTGCCCGTGCGCGGTTTGCCGGCGGCCTCGCGCTCGTCCGGATGCTCGATGCCGTGGTCGAGGCTGTTGCGGACCAGATGCGTCAGCGGATCGACGATCTGCTCGGTGAGACTCTTGTCCAGCTCCGTCGAGCGGCCCTCGGTGACCAGTTCCACATCCTTGTCGAGTTTGGCGGCGAGGTCGCGTACCAGCCGCGGGAAGCGGCTGAACACGTTGTCCATCGGCACCATGCGCACCGACATCACCGCTTCCTGCAGGTCGCGCGCGTTGCGTTCGAGCAGGTTGATGCCGGCGACGAGGTTCGCGTGCACGGACGCGTTCAACTTCCCGACCGCCTGATTGAGCATGGATTGCGTGATGATCAGCTCGCCGACCAGATTGATGATGTGGTCGACCTTGTTGACGGGGACGCGCAGCGATGATTCGGTATGCGTGCTCGCCGGCCGCGCAGCACTTTTCGCGTCGACAGCGGGCGTCGCGGCAACCACGGTTTCGACTTCGATGGGCGCCTGCGCTTTCGCGACCGGTTCGGGCTCCGCCACCGACTTCGGCGCGGGCACCTCGGTTTCCGTCGCGGATTCCGCCGCCAGGGCTTCGATCTTCAACTGCTCCGGCTCGACGATGAAGCACATCACCGCTTCGATGTCCGCCGCACTCTCCGACGACACCAACACCACTTCGTGGCGATCACCTTCGCTGTGCCGGTTTTCGATCTGCCCCAGGCGGCCCAGTTCCTCGATCAGGAGATCGCGGTCCTTGTCGTTGACGCCGAGCAGCATCACCCGATACGCCGGCATGCCGCTCGCCGGCGACTGCGCGGTTTTTTTCCGAGCGGATTTCTTCGGCGGCTTTGCGACCGCGGATTTTTTCGCGATAGCTTTGCTGGCGGCGGGCTTGGCTGGTTTGGCTCCGGCCTTTGCGGCGCCCGCGGCGCCCCCGATCTCTTCGTTGGCGAGGCGTTGCAGTACGGCGCAAATGCGTTCCAGCGCCTCCGGATCGGGCGTTTGTCCCTGCCGGTAGGCGTTGAGTTGATCGTCCAGCATGTCCTTGGTTTCCAGGAAGATATCCACGAGGTCGCGGCGCAGCGTCAGTTCGCCGCGACGCGCGGCATCGAGCAGGTTTTCCAGCAGATGGGTGGTGCGCTGCAGCGCCTCGAAGCCGAAGGTGCCGGCGCCGCCCTTGATCGAATGCGCGGCACGGAAGATCGCGTTCAATTGCTCGGGATCGGGGTGCGCCAGATCCAGCGCCAGCAATTGCGCCTCCATGCCGTCGAGCAGTTCCCCGGCTTCCTCGAAGAACGACTCGTAGAATTCGGAAACGTCCATGTCACTTCCCCTGCTTCAGCTTGATGGCGGGCGCCACCAGGGCGGCCCGGTTTGCGGCAGGCACCGGGTCGCCGACGTCGGGCAGCTCGTGGTCGGCCTGTGCGTCCTGTTGCGACAGCGGCGCGCCATCGCTGATGCGTTGCGAGGCCTTGGTCGTCAGCACCAGGAGTTCGATGCGGCGGTTGGCCGGGTCGCTGGGCTTGGCGCCCGCCAGCGGGATGCGATCGGCCACGCCGGTCACGGTCAGCAATTTGCTGCCGTCGAGTCCGTCGGCAACCAGCTCGCGGCGCGACGCGTTGGCGCGTGCGGCGGATAGTTCCCAATTGCTGTAACCGTTCTCGCCGCTCTGGAACGGGCGATCGTCGGTGTAGCCGTAGATGCTCAACTGGTTCGGCAATTCGTTGAGGAACGGCACCATCGCGTGCAGCAGGTCGCGCATGTACGGCTCCAGCTTGTCGCTGCCGAGTTCGAACATGGGCCGCCGGTCGCTGTCCACCATCTGGATGCGCAGGCCTTCCGGCGTCATCTCGAACCGCAACTGGTCGCGCACGTCGCGCAACTGCTTGTTGGCCTGCACCGCCGCCATGATCTTGTCGCGAAGATGCCGCAGGCGCTGCCGCTGTTCGCTCGGGCGTGGCTGCGCCTGCACGTGCATGTTCGCGCGCTCGCCTTCGTTGTAGGCGTGATCCGGGCCGCCGCCGGGTATCGCGCTGTCGCTGGCGGTGTCGCGGTCGCCGCCGGCGACGGCCTGCGCCAGTGGCGTGCTGAAGTAATCCGCGAGTCCGCGCAATTGTTCGGGCGTGGCGGTCGCGATCACCCACAACACCAGGAACAGCGCCATCAGCGTGGTCATGAAGTCGGCAAGCGCGATCTTCCAGGCGCCGCCATGATGGCCACCATGTCCGCCGCTCTTGCGACGGACGATGATGCGGGGGTGGCCGCCCTCTTTCATGCCGCCTCGCTCCCTTCCGACCGCTTGCCGCGGACGTGGCTTTCCAGTTCATCGAAGCTCGGGCGCTCGGCGGAATTGAGTGCCTTGCGGCCGAATTCCAGCGCCAGTTGCGGCGCATAGCCGTTCAACGTCGCTAGCAGGGTGACGCGGATGCACTGCAGCATCCGCACCGCCTCGCGCACCTGGCGATCGATGCGGCTGCCGATCGGATTGACCACGCCGTAGGCAAGCAGGATGCCCATGAAGGTGCCGACCAGCGCGTGCGCGATCATCTCGCCCATTTCCGTCGATCCGCCACCGGCCGACGCGAGCGCCTTCACGACACCCATCACCGCCGCGACGATGCCGAACGCCGGCAGCGCGTCGCCGACCTTGAACAGCGCGTCGGCCGGCACGTGCGCGTCGCTTTCCATCGCCTCGATTTCGTGCGTCATCAGCTCGTCCAGCTCGATCGGATCGACACTGCCACTGGCCATCAGGCGCAGGTAATCGGTGAGGAACCCCATGATCATGGGGTCCCTGGCGATCTGCGGATGCTCGGTGAACAGCGGACTGCTGGCCGGGTCTTCGATGTCCTTCTCGATGCCGAGCATGCCCTCGCGGCGCATCTTGGTGAGCAGTTTGTACTGCAGCGACATCAAGTCCATGTACAACGCCTTGTTGTACTTCTTGGTGTGCTTGAGGCGCGAGGCGGCGCGCAGTGTCGCGTTGATCGCCTTGCCGTTGTTGGCGGCGACGAACGCGCCCAACGCGGCGCCGACGATGATGAGGATTTCGGCCGGCTGGTACAGCGGTCCGAGGGCGCCGCCCGAAATGGCGTAGCCCCCGAAGACGGAAAGGATGACGACAACGAGTCCGATAAAAGTCAACACAACGCAATCCTTCCCCACCCGGGTTTGTCTGCTGCATCTATCGGCCATTCGGCAGCGAGCTTGAGCAGACCGGCAAGCGTGACGCGCACCTCATTCGGGGCAGCAGCGATGACGAAGGATCGCGCCGCGCCTGCGTTTCACGACCGGGCTGGTGCCGGTCTGCGCACCGCAGTGCGACGGAAATCGGTGCATTTGCGATTCTTAAGAATTGTTACGCAGGCTTCGACGGCATTCGCCGCCAGGCGCGATGTGCAGTGGATCTCGCGACAACCGCGAACGGTTCGACAAAATCTTCAGGCGCTTTCTAAAGCTGCGCCCGGTACGGCCGATAGCCGAACTGACGTCGCCACGGCGACATGATTGCGAACGAGGATTCCATGAAGACCCTGATTGCGTCGGCGCTGCTGCTTGTCGTACCGTTCGGCGCCCACGCCGCCTGTTCCGCGACGGATTTTTCGGTCAAGGATTTCAAGACCGAGGTCAGCGGAAGCACCATAAACCGGCATATCGCGCTCAGCGGCGAACTGGTGAACAGTTGTGCGGCCCCGGCCGCGGCGCAGCTCAAGGTCATCGCCAAAGACGCCAGCGGCAATGTCGTTGCCAGCAAGAGCGCGTGGCCGGCCGGCACCTCCAACATCTCGCCCGGCAAGTCGGTGAGCTTCGACCTGGGCCGCCTGATCCACTACAGCCCGGAGATGCAGTCGTTCGCGATCAGCATCGTCAGCGTGCGCGCCTGGTGAGTCTGCCTCCCGGGTACGGCACCTGACCTCGTGAATCGCCGACGCGTGTCGCGTCGGCCATGCGGCATTACCTCCTGCAACATCGCGCCATTGCGCGAAGTGGTGTCATCGGTTGCGTGAGCCTCCGGTGGCGCGTTGCCTTCGTGCGCACTGTTGGCACTACGCGCTCGGCCGATGGCCACCTCTCCCGTCGAAGAGCGATGGGGGAAGATTCGCGTTGCGCCACCGCACGCATCTTGAGATGGCATCCGGCGCCTATTCCGATTTCGTCGCCCCGCGAAAAACCCTCTCCTGCTCATTGGATGTGAGCACGAGAGGGGCTACCGAAGGGTAAAACTGCGAGGCGCAACGGTTGGCGCCGAATCTTTGGCGCGCTCAGAATTCCTTCCAGGCGTCGGCGTCTTCGGCCGCGACCGCACGCGGTGCGGACTTTCGCACCGCCGCGAACACGGCCTCGGTGGCGCGATCGACATCCGGGATCGGCTCGCACTCGCCCCCGTCGCGTTCGACGTGCCCGGCCTTGCCTGCAAGCTGGAAGAAACAGACCTGGCGGGACAATTTCACGGCCTGGTCCTGCATCGCGCGCGCGGCCACCGAGGCTTCCTCGACCAGCGAAGAATTCTGCTGCGTCATTTCCTCGATCTGCGCGACCGCGTGGCTGACCTGATCGATGCCGACCGATTGTTCCTGATTGGCCGAGGCGATTTCGGACACGATGTCGGTGACCTTCTTGACGCTCTCCACGATCTGCGCGAGCGCCTCGCCAGACTGGTTGACCAGTGTGGAACCGGTACGCACCTTGTCCTCGCTGTCGGCGATCAGTTGCTTGATTTCGGTTGCAGCGTCCGCGCTGCGTTGCGCAAGACTGCGCACTTCGCTCGCGACCACCGCGAAACCGCGGCCCTGTTCGCCCGCGCGCGCGGCTTCCACCGCCGCGTTCAGCGCCAGCAGGTTGGTCTGGAAGGCGATGTCCTGGATCAGGCGCACGATGTCGCCGATCTTGCGGCTGGACGCGTCTATCTCGGCCATCGCGACCACCGCTTCGCGCACCACTTCGCCACCGCGCTCGGCGTGTTCGCGTGCACCGCGCGCGAGCTGGTTCGCGTGATTGGCGTTGTCGGCGTTGTGCTTCACGGTGGAGGTCATCTCTTCCATCGACGACGCGGTTTCCTCGAGGCTGGACGCCTGTTCCTGGGTACGCTGGCTGAGGCCGTCGTTGCCGCGCGCGATCTGCTGCGCAGCACTGCTGACCGCGTCGGAACCCTGGCGCACCTCGTCGACGATCGAGCTGAGGCGCTCGTCCATCACACGGAATGCATCGAGCACCCGGCCGAGTTCGTCGCGCCGCGTCACCCTGATGCGATGGCCCAGCTTGCCTTCGGCGATCGCATAGGCGACTTTGGCCAAGTGTTTCAGCGTGCCGCTCAGCGAACGCACCAGCAACGTCGAGACCAGCGCCGCAATCAGGAGGCCGATGGCAAGCGCGGCCAGCACCGCCGTGCGCACCGCCTGGTAACGCTGCACCTGCGCCTCATAAATCTGCTTCACCGCGTCGCCTTGCGCCTGGATCAGCTTGTTGAGCGCGTCGAGCCGCATCATCAATTGCGGACGCACCTGCATCTCCAGCATGTCGCTGGTGCCCTTGTCATTTTGTCCAAGCGCGTCGTAGATGTCGCCGAGGCCGCTCAGGTAGTCCGCATCCGATGCGCGAAACTCCTTGTACTTCGCGGCGATGTCCGCACCCATGGGTATCGCGGCGAGCTGCTTGTTGAGGCCGGCAATGCCCTGTTCGATCCGCTTCGACTCGGCGATCTTCTGCTTTACCTGATCGGGGTTGCCGATCGACCCCGCGGCTTCGCCCAGCACCGTGAAATTCAGCAGAGATTTGGAACGCAGTTCGCCCATCAACTGCACCGGCGTCATGCCTTCCTCGTAGCTGCGGCGCATGCCTTCGTTCTGCCAGGCCATCGTGCCGAGACTGACGAACGTGCCCGCGATCAGCATCGATCCGAGCATCCCGAGCACGCCGACCAGGCGCGTCTTGACGGACAGATTCGACAGCTTCGCGAAAATCGCCATGGATTGCTTCATGTGTCTTCCCCCTGTCGGACGCGGTGCGCGATTCACGCAGCGCCGTGCCGGCCCGTGCGTCTTGCGCGTTGCATGCAAGTTGTCGACCGGACCCGATTCGCGCCCGGCTTCGCTGGCCATATCGACCGCGGGGCAAAAATCTTGAGCGGATGGCGCGATGTCCTGGTGAGCCGGCGCACATGAGATTGCCGCCGCGTGAACCTGCGCGCCTTTGAATTGAGTGGGCGAGCGAATCCGACAATAGCGACGCGCAACCAGACGAACATGTCGGGATCCGAAGCAAGCATCAGGCGCCAAACACGCAAAGAGGCCGATCGCTCTCTTCGTTGTTCGCATCGCGGCAAATACGCAGCGCGCCAATGCAACGTCCGCGCTTGCAATCCTGCACACGCCATCCGGCTTGCGCAGGAAGCGTGACAAAAAGTTCCATTCGATGTGCCCTAAAGAAATCCTGGGTCGCGCCGAAAAACATTCACGAAGGCTGGCGCCGAGGTCGCATCACCGACGAGTGGGCACCCGATACCGACCTTTGGCGAAGCCGCAGAGCGGCCTTCATCCAACCACCACACGAAAGGATAATG